>JAGWIK010000007.1 GCA_028866275.1 Alphaproteobacteria bacterium | reverse complement strand
AAGGGGGAAGCCGACAACTGGCTTCCCCGCTTACATCTTACCAACCAGCGGCCGGTTTATGCCACGCTGCGCGCCTTCTGGCGATAGGCAAAGCCAAACAGGGCCACAAGAGCCGCCGCGAACAAAACCATCGAACCGGGAAGCGGAACGGCGGCCAAAGACTGGACGGTATAGGTCACGATCAGGTTTTTATAATTGGCCGCCGACTCCAGAACGCTGCTGAAAAACGCCGCAGTCGACGAATTGTTGATGATCGTCGTGGTGCCGCTCTTCTTGCTGTCGAAGTTGGCCGACGCAAGCACGATCAGGCTGTTGGACGAAGACGAAACCGAAGAACCATGCCCCTGTGTGACCGTCGCCGTCGCCGAAGCGTTATGCTGACCCTGCGCTGCATAAGCATAAAGGCTCGTATCGGCCTGCAAAGTGGAAGGCAGCGTATAGGTGAAGATGATTTCACTGTCGGCAGGCAGATAACCGCTGAGCAAATCATGCATCGTGATGCCGTTTTGCGTAGAGGTAGTGGTGGAAATAGTACCGCTCTGGCCGGCGGAAACGGTTCCGGCGTCATACTGGGTTCCGGTATAATCGACCGTGGAAGCTCGCGCGACGCCCCCAAAAGCAAAGGCGGCAATCAGGGCAACAGCGCACAGGCGAAGCAAGGTCATTGTAAACGCTCACACGGGACAGAGGAATTTAAAAGAATCGACAGAAGTTTTGAATTTGTATCAGAATGATGCACAAAGAACAACGAAATCGTGTCATCCCAACAGCTATCGCTTTGACCTCGCGCGACAATTACAATATATATTGCCAAAAAACGCAGTCATCCGACGCCGCACAGAGGAAAACATGCCCAACACACTGAAATATATCATTTTATTTCTTACCTTCTGCCTTCCCGCTTTTTCCCCTCTTGTCAGCCCCGCCCTGGCGGCAGACGCCC
This sequence comes from Alphaproteobacteria bacterium, assembly GCA_028866275.1. Taxonomy (GTDB): domain Bacteria; phylum Pseudomonadota; class Alphaproteobacteria; order UBA9219; family UBA9219; genus CAIXLI01. The sequence continues at coordinate 94,597 of JAGWIK010000007.1, read as the reverse complement.
CCGAAGCGGCATCTCCAAGCAGTTACATCATACTCCCGGGTGACGTTCTGCAGATCACGGTATGGAAAGAAGACGGGCTTGACCGCGAAACGCTGGTGCTGCCCGACGGCAGCATCACCTTTCCCCTGATCGGAACAATTCAGGCCCAGGGCAAATCGCTGGCCGACCTGCGCGCGCTTATTAAAAAGAAACTGGCGCAGCTTATTCCCGATGCATCGGTAACGGTGGCGGTCAAGGCCGCGCTGGGCCACACTGTCAACGTCATCGGCCAAGTGACAAAACCCGGGGAATTCGTCATGGGCCAGCATATGACCGTCATGCAGGCGCTCAGCCAGGCCGGCGGCCTGACCCCCTATGCCAGCGAAAGCGGCATCATCATCTTGCGCCGCAGCCCCGGCCAGCCGGAAACATCGATTCCGTTTCCTTATGACGATGTGGCCGATGGCGACGATCTGGACAAAGACATCACGCTTGAACCCGGCGACGTGGTGGTCGTCCCCACCGCAAGCCTGCTCTAGTCGATGAATCTGCGCCGCCCGACAACAGCAGCCGCCGCGGCCCTGCTGCCTATGCTGCTTGCGCTGCTTATGCCGCTTGCGGCGCAAGCGCAGACTTACACGCAGGCATCGGACAACGGATCACCCAGCGGCCCACCCGGCGGATTATCGCTGTCCGCCATCGGCACGGAAACCGGCATGTCTTCGTCGAACCCGCTTCTATCCGTCGGGCCGACGAAATCCATTATCGGGTCCACAACGACGCCGGAATTCATTATCAACGACGCCACGCCGACATCTTTGTTAAAACTGGACAACAGGATCGACGTCAACAGCTTCAACCAGACGTCCTATAACTCGACAGACCTGCACTCGGCCGCCGGCTACACCTGGAAAGGGCAAAACTGGTCGATAGGATCGCAACAACAGGCCGATTACGATACAACCCGCACCAGCGAACCATCAACCTATGGACTTAACGTCAGCGATGTCAGGCATACCGGTTTGTCGGCATCGCCGCAAATAACCTACAGCCCGACCGCCGCCGACCAATTCGCGCTGGCCGGATCCATAAGCCGATCGACCTATGCCAGCACGGCCTTTACCGACTATGCCACCTACAGCCTGTCCCCTTCCTATACCCGCCGCCTCGATCCCTTGAACGCGGCGTCCCTGACTCTGCAGGCGCAGCGTTACGAAACGCTCGACAATGTGGCGGAACATATCGACACCGTCGGCCCCATGATCGGCTGGACAACCACTTTTTCTCCGCGGCTGAGCGGGAATATCGCCATAGGCGCGCAGACCAGCCGCAGCTTTGTGGCAGGACAAGCGGCAACGTCATGGGCATGGCAATATGTCTTTTCGGGCGGGTTAACCTTCAAAGGCATTCAGGATTCGGCGGCATTGACAACAAACCGCGTCCAATTTCCCTATGGCAACGGCACGGAAGCCCTGCAAACCAGCATCGACCTCACCGACAGCCACGCCCTGAACGACCGTTTCTCGCTGGATGTCGATGCGAACTACACGACGTCAAGCTACCAGATCAACACGCCCGGCAGCGTGCAAAACCTGATCGGCGGCACGGGCGGCGCGACGTACCACGCCACCAAACGGATCGATCTGGAAGCGTCTTACCAGTATCGCTATGAAACATTAACCAGCAATGCCGGCACGGCGCGCGACAACCGCGTTATGCTCAACTTCGTCTATCATCCAAATATATGGACAGTATCACATTAAACCCCTAGATTTTTGCGGCGCACAAAGGGAAGAAAACAATGGAAGAAATCGGCTTGTCTGACTATCTGGCGATCCTGCGCCGGTGGAAAACGCTCTTTATCGCGACGACGGCGACCCTGGTCATTCTATCCTCGCTGTTTTGCCTGCATTGGTCGAATTACCGCGCCACGGCGGTCGTTCAGGTTGAATCGCCGGAAATCGCGTCGAACACCGCGCTGCCGCTGGGCATGACGCCCAAAGACGAAGAAGAATCCGAAGCCGACCGCCGCATCAACGAAATCGCGGAAAAAGTTCTGTCCACATCGTCGCTGATCGACGTCATCACCAAATTCAACCTTTATCCGGCGGCGCGACAGAACGTCCCTATCGCCGGTCTCGCCGCCGGCATGCGCAAAAAAATACAAATCGCGCTGATCGACAGCGACATATCCGGCGCGGGCTCCGGCGCCAAAAGCTCGACGGACATGCCGGCGATCGCCTTCACGTTGAGCTTCGACTACAAAACGCCCCTGATAGCGCAACAGGTGACGGACGATCTGGTAACCCGCTTTCTTGACGAAGATCTCAAAGAAAAACGCGCCGAAACGGAATCGACATCCGCCTTTCTGGCGACCCAGATCAAGGCGCTGGAACAGTCCATGGCCGAACAGGAACAGAAAATCGCCGATTACGAAAAAAAGAACGGCGTCACCCGCCCCGAAGATCTGGCCTTCAACCAACAGGCCGCCGAAACCCTGACGCTCAACCTGCAAAATCTCGACAGCCAGATCACGCAAACCGAAGGCGCCATCGGCAATTTGCGGGCGCAGCTTGCCGGCGTCGACCCTTATTCGCGCGTTATCGCCGACGGGCAGGTTCTGACCTCGCCCGCCGTGGAATTGAAGGCGCTGCAGGCGCAATATGACACCCTCACCGCGCAATACGGCCCCAATTATCCCGATGTCGTGAAAACGCGCCACCAGATCGACGCTTTGCAAGCCGCGGTCGGAGGGCATGTGGCGCCGGATATCGCGCAGCTGCAGGCGCAAATCAACGATCTTAAAACCAACATTGCCGCCGCGGAAAAAACCTACGGCCCCAACCATCCCGACGTGGTTTCGTTGAACCGCCAGCTGCAACATCTTGAAGACGATCTGGCGCGCCACAAACCCTCGCCCGAAAATAACGGGGACGGCATCGTCGCCGACGCGGACAACCCCGCCTATCTTCAAATCTCGCTGCAGGTGCGCGCCGCCGAAAACCAGCTCGCCACGTTGCAGGCGCAACGCGCGCAATTGGCAAAACAACAGGCGCAATATCAAAAAGCCGTGATGCAAAACCCGCAAGCGCAGGAAGAAATGGCGTCCCTGACCCGCGACTACGACAATGCCCAATTGCGCTATCGCGAATTGAAAGAAAAAAAGATGAGCGCGGATATGGAATTGCAGATGCAGCAGGACCGCAAAGGCGCGCGGTTGACGCTGATCGACCCGCCTGAATTGCCGGGCAGCACCCATCCGCGTAAAATCGTCCTGTTCATCGCCGGATTTATGCTGTCGTTCATGGGCGGCATCGCCAGCGTCGCCGCCGCGCAGATAATCCGCAAACCCGTCGTCGGCGCCGCATCTTTGGAATCCGTCGTCGGCGTCGCGCCTTTGATTTCCATCCCCCATATTTACACCCGCGAGGAACGCGACCGCGCCCGATCCATGATTTACATCGCCTGTGACTGCGTCGCCGGCGCGCGCGGATGGGTGGCGCACCGCTTCACCGCGATCAAATCCTCAGGAAAGGCCTAGGCTCTATGGACAGGTTGGAAAAAGCGTTGGAAAAATCGCGGCAAGACCGGATCAACGCCGGCATGACGCCTGCCGGCCACGGCGTCGTCCAGGCAGTGCCTGCCTATGCCGAGCCGAAACCCGACATAGTGCCGGACGAGGCGCTGCTGGAAAGAAACCGCATCATCGCCCACCGCACGCGCACGCCCGAAGCCGATATTTACCGCCAGCTCAGAACCCAGATCCTGCACATCATGCAAAAATCGGGGCTTAAAACGCTGGCCATCACCAGCCCGCATTACGGCGACGGCAAAACCACGGTGGCCATCAATCTGGGCCTTAGCATCGCCCTTGATCTGAAACAAACTGTCTTGATGGTCGATCTCGATCTGCGCAAACCCAATTTGCACCAATATATGGGCGCGCCGCCCCAACCCGGCCTGACCGATCATTTACTGCGCGGCGTGCCTCTGGCCGATTGCCTGACGCGTCCGGCTTTCGAAAGAATAAACACCCTGCCGGCGGGATCCGCTTTCGACAATTCGTCGGAACTGATCGGTTCGCCCGGCATGATCGCGCTGGCCCGCGAACTTAAAGAACGCTATCCCGACCGGCTTGTGATCTACGACATGCCGCCCGTGCTGGCGCAGGACGACCCCATCGCCTTTCTTCCGCAGGTCGACGCCGTTCTCGTCGTCGTGCGCGACGGCATTACGCGGGCCGACGACCTGAAACGCTCGCTGCATTTGCTGTCGGGCGCGAATGTCATCGGCACGGTCTTGAACAATTGCTGGTGACCCTAAATTTCGCCAAGCGTGTTTAGCGTGCGGTCGATGTCGTGCGTCGCCGCGATTTGTTCCTCCGTCGCCGCCGCCAGCGAGGTCGAGAAATCATTGATCTGCAGGATGATGCTCGATATCTCCCTGACGCCGCCGACGACGTCGCCGGTCTTGGCCTGAATAAGCGCGATCTCGCCCGAAATGCGTTCGGTCGCTTCGGCCGTCCGCTTGGCCAGAACCTTGACTTCATTGGCGACGACGGCAAAACCTTTGCCGGTATCCCCTGCGCGCGCGGCTTCGATCGTCGCATTCAACGCCAGCAAATTCGTTTGTTCCGCGATTTTGGCGATAAGGCCTGCAACGCCGGCGATTTCATCGACCGCCGCCGACAAAGCCGCCATATTCTGGTTCGTCATTTCGCTGACGCCCACCGCCTGCCCGACCGTGTCCGCGGATTTTTGCGCCTGCACCGCGATTTCCTGAAAAGAAATTTTCAGCCCGCTCGTTTGATGCGTGACGGACGAGGCAATATCGCGCATCGCCTCTTTACGCATCCGTTCGCTTTCGGCGTCGCGTTCGCGCGCGTGGCGTTCCTGTTCCGCGGCCCGTTCTTCGACCTGCCGCCGCGCCTGTTCCTCCGTCCGGCGCAACCCCGCGACGATGGCTTCCTGCGTTTGCCGCAACGCCTCAAGCAGCGCGGCGATTTCCGGCGGGCCTTTGGATTCAATAACGCCGTCGAACCGTCCCGCGGCTATTTCCTGCGCGACCGCCACGGCGCGGTCGATCGGCGGCGTCAGCCAGCGGTAAAGCGCGAAGATGACGCCCCAGACGAAAAGAGCGGCGCAAAACAATGCGGCATCGCCCAGATCCTGCCAGTGCGCGTAAAACATCCCGCCCGCCATCATCATGGCGGCCAGAACGACGATCGAAGACAGGATAAAGACCGAACGTATCGACATCGCGACATCACCAAAGGTTGTTGATAAAAAACAATGCACAATTATTACGCGTATTATCAGGGGCGGCGTAAAGACATTCTTTATCCCGGCCCTACATCGGTGTGCGCGGCGCGCATATCATGCCGGTTGCCGTCATCCACAACTTATCCACGACTCTTTGTTCGCGACGCGAATCGAATCGTTGCGTTTAACGCGATTCGCCCGGCACACTCGGTTAACGGATTTTTAACCACCATAGCCCGCAACCCCGGACATAAGGTCAAACGCCGTGAACGAAAAATTCGCCGAGCTGGGAACCCCGCGCCGCATCTGGACCGTCGCCGCCATCCATGGCGATGTTGACCGGCTTGCCACATTGCACGACCATCTGGCCACGCGTTTTTCGGTGCGCGACCGTCTGGTTTATCTGGGCAATTATCTGGGCGTTGAATCGCGGCACAACGCCGCCGTGATGGACGAAATTCTGGCCTTCCGCGCGGCGTTGCTGTGCAAATCGGGGGTTGAGCCGTCCGATATCGTCTATCTGCGCGGCCCGGCCGAGGAAGCGTGGCAACGCCTGCTGCGCCTGCAATTCGCGCCCCTGCCGCATCAGGCGCTGGAAAAACTTCTGGCCTCGGGCGTCGAAGCCTATCTGCGCCTGTATGGCGTCAGCGTCAGCGACACGCGGTCGATCGCGCGCGCCGGCAGCCTTGCCATCACGCGCTGGACCAACCAATTGCGCGCGCTTCAACGCAACACGCCGGGCCATGAAAAACTGGCCTGCACCACGCGTCGCGCCGCCTTTACCGCGCCGGCAACCGCCGACCAGAAACGCGTTTTATTCGTGCCCGCCAATTTCGACGCGTCGCGTTCGCTCGACGATCAGGGGGAATCGCTATGGTGGACGGCCGCGCCGTTCCGCGTCAGCGGCCGCGCCCAGGCAGCCTATAGCCGGATTGTCCGCGGATTCGATTCCGTCAATGGCGGCGCTGATCTTGACGACGCCGCGGTAACGCTGGACGGCGGATGCGGCCGCGGCGGGCCATTGGTATGCGGAAGCTTTTCCACCACGGGCAAGATCAACGAACTGGTGGTCGTCGGCGGCAAGGGCGCGATCGAATCCAGCCCCTATGAACGCGAAGCCGCGAATGATTTCCACCACGGCGTCGTGGAAGCCGCGCCTGTCGTCCGTACGCCTCCGTCCTCCGCAGGCTATGGCCACGAACGCTACGCCAGCGCGTAATTTCTGAATTTTCTTCGGCCCGACGTCCCTTGCCGTCGGGGCAAGCCGCTGACATACTGCGTTCGGTCAAATTCCCGAATCTTGATTTTTATCGTCTATGCCACGTCCTCTTGTCCGTTCGCGCAAACGCAAAAAAGCATCGCTGCTGCCGCAATCCCTTCAGGAAAGCGTCATGCGCTTTATCCGTATGGCCGCGGGCGGCGGCGTCATCATTATCGCGCTGGCAATTGCCATAACCTTGTTCAGCTATGACCCGCACGACCCGTCATGGAACGCCGCCACCGCGCCCGACACCCCCGCCATTCACAATCTATGCGGCATTTTCGGCGCCTATGCCGCCGACATGATGTGGCAGTTTTTCGGGCTTGGCGCTTTTGCCCTGCCCGTCGTCGTCGCGGCATGGGGCTGGCGCGTCGCGTCGGGACAGGAACTTGAAATGCTGGGCTGGCGGCTGGTCGCCGCTGTCGGTTCCATGGTGATGGCCAGCACGGCCCTGGGCGCCTTGCATCCGGCGTTGGGGTGGATGCATCCGCCCCGTGACGGCGCGTTGGGACAGATTATCGGCGGCGCGCTGGTGGGCATCCTGCCTTTCCCGTGGGGCGTCGTTCTGTTCGCGCCGTTTTTTGCGTTGGCGGCCGTTCTCGCGCTTTATCTGGCCTGCGCGCTGTCGATCGAGGAATGGCAATTCGTGGGTCAAACGCTGCATCGGATCATCGCATGGATCGCCGGCATGGCGCACCGGCTGGGCGCCAGCCTGTGGCGGCTTCTGCATCGGGAACACAGCGCGCTCGACGACGACAACGATCCGGACGACGAACAGGAAGAAGACGCCGACGACGAAGAGATAGAAGAAGAGGAAGAAGAACCGCCGCACGAAACGCCGACCGCGCAAAAACCGGCGCGCGTCAAACCGCCTTTGGTCAAACGGCCCGCCGCCACCGCGCGGCAGGCCAAGCTTGCCTTGCGCCCCGACAGCGACGACATGCTGCCGCCGCTGGAACTGCTGCAATGGCCGGACAATGCGCGGCAGCAGACGGTGATTTCCGAAGACGCGCTGGAGAAAAACGCCAAGCTTCTGGAAACCGTGCTGCAGGATTTCGGCGTCAACGGCCAGATTCTGAAAGTCAGCCCCGGCCCCGTCGTCACGCTGTACGAACTGGAACCCTCGCCGGGCACGCGCGCGGCGCGCGTTATTTCACTGGCCGACGACATCGCCCGCAATATGAGCGCGGCGTCGGTGCGCGTCGCCGTCGTGCCGGGGCGCAATGTCATCGGCATCGAACTGCCCAACGCCAAACGCGAAACCGTTTACCTGCGCGAACTGCTGACGACCGATATGTATAATGACAGCAAGGCCGTGCTGCCGCTGGTTCTGGGCAAAGACATCGCCGGCGGTTCCGTTATCGCCGATCTGGCCAAGATGCCGCATTTGCTGATCGCAGGCACGACGGGGTCGGGCAAATCGGTGGCGATCAACACCATGATCCTGTCGCTGCTGTATCGCCTGCCGCCGCAGAAATGCCGCTTTATCATGATCGACCCGAAAATGCTGGAACTGTCGGTCTATGAAGGCATTCCGCATTTGCTGGCTCCCGTCGTCACCGAACCGAAAAAAGCGATTATGGCTTTGCGCTGGACGGTGCGCGAAATGGAAGAACGCTATCGCGCCATGTCGAAACTGGGCGTGCGCAATATCGACGGCTATAATATGCGGCTGCGCGAAGCGTCGAAACAGGGCGAAAACCTGATGCGCACGGTGCAGACCGGCTTCGACCGCGAAACCGGCAAGCCGATTTACGAAGAACAGCCGCTCGACCTCACCGAATTGCCCTATATCGTGGTTATCGTCGACGAAATGGCCGACCTGATGATGGTGGCGGGCAAGGAAATCGAAGCCGCCATCCAGCGTCTGGCGCAGATGGCGCGCGCGGCGGGCATCCATATCATGATGGCGACGCAACGCCCGTCGGTCGACGTTATCACCGGCACCATCAAGGCCAATTTCCCGACGCGCATCAGTTTTCAGGTCACGTCGAAAATCGACAGCCGCACCATTCTGGGCGAACAAGGCGCGGAACAATTGCTGGGCCAGGGCGACATGCTTTATATGGCGGGCGGCGGGCGCATCACCCGTGTGCATGGGCCGTTCGTGCGCGATGACGAAGTCGAAAAAATCGTCAAATTCCTGAAGGCGCAGGGCGAACCGGAATATCTGGACGAAGTCACCGAGGATGACGGCAGCGGGTCGGGCGACGGCGGCGGCGCCAGTCTGTTCGGCGGCGGCGAAGGGTCGGGCGACGATTTGTACGACAAGGCCGTCGATATCGTGCTGCGCGAACGCAAGGCCTCGACCAGCTTTATCCAGCGTCAATTGCAAATCGGCTACAACAAGGCCGCGAACCTTGTCGAACGCATGGAACGCGAAAACCTCATCGGTCCCGCCAACGCCACCGGCAAGCGCGAGATTTACGGGCGCGACACGCGGGATGATGCCTAGGGCCAGATGCCTCGGTTCATAATGCGGTGCACAATAAAAATGCGCATGCGTGCGTATTTTATTTAACCCGCTATTAATATTCCCTTCCATAGCATCGGTAGATTTTCGTTTCCCTCCCTCGCGTTTGCCGCATCTTTGGAATCCGTCATGAACTTTCGCGACCTTTTGCCGGCGCTTTGCCTCCTGATAGGCAGCACGGCCATTCTTGGGTGGATGGAATACCGCCCCCAATATACGGGGTCGCCGGTGTTTGCCGTGTTTTCTCCCTTTCTAACTGCCGATCAAACGCGCCGCATCGCGGAAAATATCGGGGCCAATATCGTAACGGAAAGCAGATTTCCTTTTGCCCTTATCGTTCAGTCCGACGCGCCATATTTTTCCCGCCGCCTGCATGAAGCCGGAGCCTGGATGGTTCTGGATGCCTCGGGGCGCGGCAATTGCATGGCCATGCGGCCGCCGAATTTGTGACACACGGAACAACGGAGACACAAGATGTCGTCTATCGAAACACTGCAAAAATCGACCAGCAAATTACTGCAGCCTTTATTATGGGCCCATATCGCCATCATTCCGGCCGTTGCCGTTCTGGTTGGCAATGACTGGAAACTGCCGACGATTATGGCCGTTATTTTTTGCGCCATATCGTCCTTCGTCCACCTGAAAAACGGGTATGGCCGCGCCGCGAGATTAACCGATGCGGTCGCTTATGTCGCTCTCGTTTCCCTGCTGGTCTATGTCATGTCGGGCACGCATTGGCAGATCGATCTGCATATGTATTATTTTGCGGCGATGGCGATCTTGGCTGCCTACTGCGATTGGAGCGTCATTCTTCTGGCCGCCTCGACAATCGCCGTTCAGCATCTTACGTTGAATTTTTTGTTGCCGAGCGCGCTTTTCCCGAACGGCTCCGATTTCGGGCGCGTTATCCTGCATGCGTCGATAGCCATTCTGGAAGCCGCCGTTTTGATGTGGCTTACCCATCAGATGTCCAGCCTGTGGGCTGCGTCCGAACAAAGCGCCGCGCTGGCGCAACGGGCGCGAGAAAACGAAGAAAAGGCCACCCGCGAAAAAGAAACCATGCGCCAGCATGCGGAAAAAGAGCGCGCGGAAAGTCTGCAGAAACTGGCATCGGCCTTCGAACATCAGGTCGAAGGCTCCGTCCAGAAGGTCGCCACTGCCGCGGAAAAAATGCGTCTGCTGGCGGATGACCTCGTTAAAAACGCCGAAGCTTCCGTCCGGCAAAGCGGCGGCGCGGCCGCCGCCTCGGAAGAAACGACAATTAACGTGCAAAATGTCGCGGCTGCCGCCGAAGAACTGTCGCGTTCCGTCGACGAAATTATGGCTCAGGCCAGCCAGTCGGCAAAAACCGCCGCCGACGCCACCGCCGAAGCGCAAAGAACAAACGGAACGGTCGAAAGCCTGGCGAGCATGGCGAATTCAATAGGCGAGGTCGTCCAGATGATCAATGGCATCGCCGCGCAAACCAACCTGCTGGCTTTAAACGCGACAATCGAAGCCGCCCGCGCGGGCGAGGCCGGCAAAGGTTTTGCCGTCGTGGCGTCAGAGGTCAAGGCTCTGGCCAATCAAACGGCGCATGCAACGGAAGATATTCAAAATCAGATCAACGCCATCCAGTCGGAAACACAGCAAGCTGTGCAGGCGATCGTCAGCGTCGCCAAAACCATCAACAATATCAGCACGATCAGCTCCGGCATTTCCACATCCGTGGAACAACAAAGCGTGGCGACGTCCGAAATAGCGCATAATGTCCAAAAAGCAGCCAGCGGATCGCACAGCGTGTCGAACAACGTCGAACAGGTTCGTCAAACCGCGGACAGGACGGGACATTCAGCCCGCGAGGTGCTGACCGCCGCGCATGACCTGTCGGAACAGACATCCATCCTTAAACGCGAAGTCAGCAATTTCATTACGGAAATAACCGCCAAATAATTGACGCGGCGGTGAAAGGGCGGATGGCGACAGGATATCAATGCGCCGCCAGCCATTGCGCCAGAGGTTTCCATACCTGATGCGGCGCGGCGAGGCTGGCCATAATGCCGATATGGCCCAGCATCGGTTCATGCCGCACGGCATGCGGGAACAACCGCGCCAGGGGCATAGCCGATTCCGGCGGCACGATGCGATCGCGGCCGGGAACGACGGCATAGACGGGCGCGGTGATTTTATGCGGATCGATCACCTCGCCGCCGACGCGCCAGTTCCCCGCCGCCGCCGCGTTGCGCCCGCATAAATCGCCGAAACATTCCCGCGCGGCGGGCGCGGCCAGCGCCACGCCGTCATTCAGCCAATCCTCCGTCAACACGAAACATTCGGCCTCGAAACCCGACTGGTCGCGCGCGGCAAAGGATGAAAATTTGCGGAAAGCCTGCATCGGCTGCATCGCCGCGAACACGCCCTGGACGACATCGACCGGCACGGGCGTATCGGCGTCGAGCCACGGGCGCAATTTGTCTTCGATGCTTTGCCCCGCCTGCCCCGCCGCCGCGAAACCGGCATGGAAATCCCACGGCGTGGCCAGCAGCGACAGGCTGCGCGTTTGACCGGGCCGCGCCTGCGCCAAGGCCAAGGCCAGCAACCCGCCCATGCAATAGCCGACGATATGCGCGGGCGCGTCCGGCGACACGGCATTCAATGCCGGGATCAGCCGCCGGGTAACATAGTCGCCAAGCGTAAATTTTTGCTCGGCCTCCGACGGGTCGCCCCAATCGACGGTCAGAACGCGAAACCCCGCCGCCGCCAGCATGCGCAAAAAGGAATGGCGCGGATGAATATCAAGCACGGTATAGCGGTTGATCAGCGACGGCACGGCCAAAACAACGGGCGCGCGCGGCGCGGCCTGCGCGGTGTAATCGCGCACCACCGTTGTGCCGGATTGCCAGATCACCGGCGCTTCATCCACCGTCCGGCGCGCGGGATGATGGCGGTACAGATTGACGCCATTCATAAACTGGCGCGCGCGGCGCGCCATTTCCTGCGTCAAATACGGCGCGAGATCAGGATGCCGAACGCTGAGTTCCGCGAGACGGTTGAGCGGCGCGGGCTTCAAGTCTGGCGAGGCGTTTTTCAAGCTCGGCCACACGGAGGGCAAGCTGAGCAACGCGGAGAGAGTCGTCCCCATGCTGAGCGCCGCGCGATGACGGTTCGGCTGGCGGCCGGGTTGACGGTTCTGCGGTTGTTCCCGCGGGTGATGTTGCCGCAGGGCCTGCGTGCGATGCGCCGTTGCCGTCATGACCGCCTCCCCTCTGATAAGAAGTCGCGCCTTTTTGCATCATGGATGCCCAATCGGCGAACAAACGGCGTTGCGGTTCCAGAAAGCGCGTCAGTTCGGCGCGCGCCTGCGGATCCTGCGCCAATGTCGACAGATGTTCCTGCCACATGTCGCAGGCTTCAATCGCCAGCGCGTTCAGTTCCGCGAAATCGGGTTGTTTGGATGCCGTCATGAGGGGATTCAAGCACAAAGCGCGCCGCGAGGCCAGCCCGTGCCGGAAGCTTCAACAAAACACTTGAATTCCCCCGCGCAACCTGTCAGAAATTAACCAGAAATTAACCATACGAGGCCCCCATGAGCGCGTCCAGAAATGAAACAGTGGTTATTAAAAAATACGCCAACCGGCGGCTTTACAACACCGCGACCAGCACCTATGTGACGCTCGACAACCTCGCCCAGATGGTCAAGGAAGGCACCGAATTTAACGTTTACGACGCCAAGACCAACGAAGACCTGACGCGGGCCGTTTTGACCCAGATCATCGTCGAAGAAGAAGGCAAATCGGGCCAGAACCTGCTGCCCATCAGCTTTATGCGCCGCCTCATCGGCTTTTACGGCGACAATATGCAATGGCTTGTGCCCAAATATCTGGAACACAGCATGCAGTCGTTGAGCAAAAACCAGGAACAGATCCGCGATTATTTCCAAAGCGCGCTGGGCGGCATGTTTCCGTTCGGCACCACGCTGGAACAGATGAGCAAGCAGAACATCGCGATGTTCGAACGCACGATGCAGATGTTCTCGCCTTTCGCGATGCCGAAGCCCAGCGCCGACGCGCCGTCGGCCGGCGGATTCGTGAACGCCGAAAAAGTCGAAGATACGTCGGAAAAAGCCGACCCCGCCCCCACCAAGGAAGACCTTCAGGAGAAGGCGGAGGAGGCGGCGTTTACGCCGAGCATCAAAAGCGGTCCGGCGAAAAAAGGCCCCACCGCCATCCCCACGCCGGAAACAACCAAGGCCGCCGCCGCGCAAGCCCCGGTGACGGGCGACGAGGTGCAGAATAAAATTGCGGCTTTGCAACGCCAGTTGTCCGATCTGGCCAAAAACAAAGCGTAAATTTTTTGTAAAACAAGCGTGCGACAGACGAAAAAGGAAGGGTTGGATGTGCTGCATCCAACCCTTTGTCGTATCTGATATTTTCTGCGTTCTTAAGATTAGTTATTTGTTCATAAAATATGGTCTAGTTTAAAGGCGATTCTGTCCGTCTTTTTCAACTGTAACCGCTTGCCCCAACAATCGTTCCCCCATGTTCGATATTTTTGACCAGACTTTCGCCTCGTTCATGATGTCGCTGCGTCAGCCAGTCGAATCTTTTATCCGGCTGGAAACGGCGGACGACCGCATCACGCTGGTGGCCGATGACGGGTCTTTGGTCAGTTGCATCAAACTGTTCGGCGCGCGACAGATCATCGGCGACGCCGAATATGCCTGGATCATCGATCAGGCGACATTGAAACTGGGCGCGCGCTTCGACCGCCCCGGCTATGCGATGCAGGTCTATTTCATGCGCGACCCGTCGACGGTCGAACAAGACATCGAGAATGTGATGAAGGGCAACCGGTCGTCGGCGCGGGCGATGGAGCTTGATCTCGAAGATTTGTTCAACGAACGGCGGCGGCATCTGTCGCGCTATATGGCGCATGAAGAAATCTATCTGGCTTTGTGGACGCGGCCTTCGGTGCTGACGCCCGCCGAACTCGATCAGGCTATCAAACAACGCGGCAAGAAAAAATGGGTCCGCGCCGCCGACGCCCAATTCCCGATGCAGGCGCTGGAAGCGTTGCGCACGCGGCATAAAAGCTATGTCTCATCCATCGCCGCGGCATTGGAAGAAATCGGCATGAAAGCCGCCGTCATGTCGACGCACGAAGCCTTGGCCGCCGTGCGGTCGAGCCTGTACCCGCAATTGGGCCACGACGCGTGGCGCGCCAATCTGCCCGGCGATCCGGTCTTGCCGCGCGCCCCGGTTCAGAACAAGAACGATGCGTCCGATTTGTTATGGCCCCCGCTGCGCCGCCAGCTTTGCACCGGCGACGCCGCCGTGGTGTCGCCCAGCATCGTCCGTATCGGCCCGCTGTTATGGGGGGGCGTCGATATGACGCTGGCGCCGGCAGAACCCGCGCCTTTCCCCCAATTGCTGGCGCGATTGATCGACAACGATGTGCCGTTCCGCATGTCGTTCCTGATCGAAAGCGCGGGCGCGCAAGGCTCGTCGTTCCGCGCTTTTGCCGCCGGGGTTTTGGGTTTCACCAATCAGGTCAACAAACAAATCCGCGAGTCCCTGCTGGCGCTGCAGAAATTGTCGCAAAGCGAACCCGTCGTCAAAATGCGCGTGTCGCTGGCCACCTATGCGCCGCAGAACGACCGCAAATTAATGGAAGCGCGCATGGGCGCGTTGACGCAGGCCATCGAATCCTGGGGATATTGCCAGGCATCGAGCGCGGGCGGCGACCCGCTGGCCGTCGTCATGTCGTCGGCGCTGGGCATCGCCTGCGCGTCGACCGCGCCGCCGGTCATCATGCCGTTTTTTGAAACCGTCAAATTGCTGCCGTGGCAACGCGCATCCTCGCCCTTTCAGGAAGGGCCGGTCATTTTCCGCACCCCCGACGGGCGCATGTGGCCGTATCAGGCCGGGTCGACGCTGACATCCCTGTGGTTCGATCTGATTTTCGCGCAGCCGGGCGCGGGTAAATCGGTTCTGATGAACGCCCTCAATCTCGGCACGATTTTAACGCCGGGATCGGCCAAATTGCCCTATGTCGCCATTCTGGATATCGGGCCGTCTTCGGCGGGGCTTATTTCCCTTATCCGCGACGCGTTGCCGCTGGAACGCCGGCACGAAGCCCTGCATTTCAAATTGCGCATGACGCCCGATTACGCGATCAACCCGTTCGATACGCAGTTGGGGTGCCGTTATCCACTGGCCGAAGAACGCGCCTATCTGACCGAACTTATCACCTTGCTGTGTACGCCGCCCGGACATCCCGAAGCCTATGACGGCATGACGCAGCTGGTCGGGCTGTGCATCGACGAAATGTATCGCTGGCGCGACGACAGCGGCGCCAATACCGAACCGCGCCCCTATCTGGTGCGCATCGAAAGCGAAGTCGACGACGCGCTGGCCCGGCACAATATCCATTTGCCAAGCGATCCTTATTGGTGGGACGTCGTCGACGCCCTGTTTGAACATGGCGCGTATCACGCCGCCATGCTGGCGCAACGGCACGCATCCCCTACCCTTGTCGACGCCGTGACCGCCGCACGACGGCCGCAGATCCGCGCCCTGCTCGAAGAAACGCAAATCGGCGCGTCGGCGGAAACCGTCATTCACGCGTTCGAGCGCATGATCGCCTCCGCCGTGCGCGAATTCCCCATTCTGGCGTCCGTTACGCGCTATGACATCGGCGGCGCGCGCGTCGTCGCCGTCGATCTGCAGGACGTCGCGCCGCAAGGCGACGCGCTGGCCGACCGCCAGACCGCCATTATGTATATGCTGGCGCGCCACGCCATGGTGCGGTCGTGGTGGCTGGGGCCGGATATGCTGCGCTCGGTGCCGGAAAAATACCGCGCCTATCATGAAGCCCGCATCCGCGATATTCGCGAAACGCCGAAACGCATCTGTTTCGACGAATTCCACCGCACCAGCAAGACCAACGCCGTGCGCGCGCAAGTGATCCGCGACGTGCGCGAAGGACGCAAATGGGGCGTGCAGATCGTGCTGGCCTCGCAATTGCTCGACGATTTTACCAAGGATATGGTCGATCTGGCCACCGGCGTATGGATTTGCGGCACCGCCGTTTCCGACCGCGCCATTTCGGATACGGCGGAACGTTTCGGCCTGTCCGACACCGCGCGATGGGTCATGCGTTATCGTTTAACCGGCCCGCGCCCGTCGGGCGCGCCGGTTTTGATGCTGCTGTCGACCAATGAAGGCAGATACGAACAGCATCTGGTCAACACGCTGGGGCCGATTGAATTATGGGCGTTGTCGACGTCGGTCGAAGACGTGACGCTGCGCAATTTGCTTTATACCGCGCTGGGCGCGCCCGCGGCGCGTCAGGCTTTGGCGAAATTCTTCCCCGGCGGGTCGGCGCGACAGGAAGTACGCCGCCGCGTCGTGCTGCGCACCGAAAAAGGCGAAGTCGAATCCGGCGCGACATCCGTGGTCATTCAGGAAATGGCGCAGGAACTGATCGCCCACGCCCATACCGACCCTGCCAAGCTGGTGGGAAGATAGGCTCATCCCTGGCGAGGGGCTGCCCCTTTCCGTGCAAAGGGGACAACAGCCCCGCTGTTCGGACGGCGCAAATGAGCGTCCTTTAAAATTTGATCAGCCGGAGCCGAGCCAGGCCCCGACAGTATCTCGCGGCCCGCCACCGGAGTCTGGCAACGCAACCCCGACCACAGCGCCAGCACATCATGCACCAGATCGCTGCGACGAACGTCGGAAATATCAAGCGTGGTGCACCCCACATGAGGGGAAGGCGGCAAAATAATCCAAGCCGCGGCAAATCCATTATACGGGTGCAGCGCCAGCCCGCCGTCTGCCTGACGGACAAAATGTCCGAAATCAAGATGCGACCCCAGATCAAGCCGGCGACTATCCTTGTATAGCCATACGCTTCCATCCTTCTCGACATGTATATTGGGAGGAAGAAGGAACGCATCCCCTTGGGGAAGTTTGGAATCCGGGCGATCTTTTTGTTCGAGATCGCCGAACACAAAAGCTCTGGACGTCGTTTCGCTGCGCGTCAGGAAAGTCTTCATCTGTGACAATGTCGTGTTTTCGGCTTCGTCCAGTGCGACCAACGCATTGCGCAAGCTTTTGCCGCGCAAGAATTCCAGCGGTGCGATTTGTATAACCCCCTCGGCCATCAAGGCCTTGAGATTGGCTTCACCCTGTTTTTCATTCCTTGTCCCGTTCGCGCCGGGCGGCGACAGGATGTCAATGATCTGCTCGTAATATGTGTCGAACCACATGGAGGTTTTCTTCGCCATGTCGCCGGGCATCGCGCCTAAATCCCGCCCGCCCACCGTGACCAACGGTATGGAAAGAATCAGCTTGCTATGGGTAGCTCCGGGCACGCCCCGGTAATGGTCGGCCAATGCCTTGATGGCATGCTGAAGAAAAAATCTGGTCTTGCCGGTACCGGCCGGGCCTTGGGCCATGACCCCCGGCAACCCGCTTTCCAAAAGTGCGACGTAACGCCTTTGGTTTTTTGAGTCGGGTTCATAAAAATGAAAATCGCCGGCAAGCGCGTCAATCGCCGGTCTGGCGCCTCCTTTTTTGATTGCGCCTTTTTCCGGGAGTTGTCCGGGCGACATTTTTCCGGCGGCACACAATACGGCAAGATCAAAATGATGGGGCTTATCGTAGTCGCGATCCGAGATCAGCTCTGCGGCTTGAATTAAGGATTTACGGACACGCTCGATTTCTTTAAGTTCGCCGTGAATAGTCACATAAGACGGTTTTCCCGCGAAAACATCAATTTTTATGTCGGATCCCAATTTGGCGATGGCTTTGAAAAAATACCCGTTATCGCCATTCAATCTGGAAAAAAGGCCGGACGCCTTGGGGAAAAATTTCAAAACCTCGCTTGGAATATAAGACGCATCTTCGACGCTGGATTTCCGCGTGATGACCGAATCGAAAATATAGCTGCCTCTCAATTCGGGCATATCCACGTCAACGCGATCGACCTTCTTGCCTTCGCGACTGAATTCAACGACTCCATCCGCCGCATTATTTTGCGCGACCAAGGCTTGCGTAATGGCCTGCGTGACATTTTCGGTGTTAATGACCGATCCGCCCTGAACGATATAGCTCAAGGAAGCGAAGGTGCTGACCAACTTCAGGGCCGATTCTATCGGAAGCCCTTCTTGCGCGACGGCGATGCGATCATGAACAACCGCAAAAGATAATTGGCCGAAATGCTGATTGAGAATTCTTTTAAGATTTCTGTCAGGTTCGACAAGAATGCCATAGGCGTCTAGATCGTCGGCTGACAGCGGCGGCGACAGAAAAAGCCAGTTGGTTTTTGAATTTTGAACAATTTCTTTGCCTGCCGCTTTAACCCGAGACTGATTACCATTTGTCTGATCGACCATAAAAAATCCCATATGAAAAAGTGAACCGAAAATTGTATGGGTCAGGGTAGAATGTCGCGCTTTGCCGAAGCAAGGCTAAAATGCGGAATTAATCATTTCACGTCACGATTCGCCGACCGCGAACGAACTTCCACAACCGCAGCTTGAAACGGCCTGCGGGTTCACAACGCGAAAACCGGATTCCATCAGGCTTTCGCCGTAATCGATCTCGCTGCCGTCGAGCAGGCCGAGCGAGGTTTTGTCGATGACCAGCTTTGCCCCGTCGCGGTCGACGACAACATCTTCGCCCGCGTCGATTGCGTCGGCAAAACCGAATTTATATTGATAGCCCGAACAGCCGCCGCCGAGCACTTCGAGCCGCACGCCGGCCGCCGCCGGAGCGTCAGCCATGACTTTGTGAATGCGCCGCGCCGCGGCTTCGGTCAGGGAAATCGTCATATCTTCCAGCCTTTTCTTTTACGGGGCCGATGGTAATGTGGGCGCATGACCCCGCCTTTTCAAGATAGCACTAAACTCGTCCCCTATGCCACTCTTGCGATGCGGAGCCGCGGGCGGCGCATTGCGGAAGCCCCCAGCGCGACGCGCAGCGAATATCAACGCGACCGCGACCGCATCATCCACAGCGGCGCATTCCGCAAATTACGCAATAAAACGCAGGTCTTTATCGAAAGCGAAGGCGATTATTACCGCACGCGGTTGACCCATTCATTGGAAGTCGCGCAAATCGCGCGGTCGATCGCGCGCACTTTGTCCGTCGATGAAGATCTGGCCGAAACCATCGCTCTGGCCCACGATCTGGGCCATACCTGTTTCGGGCATGCGGGCGAAGACGGGCTTGCCGCCGCGATGCAGCCCTATGGCGGGTTCAGCCATAACGAACAGACATTCCGTATCCTTACCAGGCTGGAAAACCGTTATGCGCGTTTCGACGGGTTGAACCTGACATGGGAAACGCTGGAAGGCGTCGTCAAGCATAACGGCCCCGTGCGGCCCAAGGATTTACTGCCGACCCTGCGCGCGTTCAACGCCGAATGGGATCTGGAGATCGGCACCTATGCCGGTATCGAAGCGCAGATCGCCGCGCTGTCGGATGACATCGCCTATAACACCCACGACATCGACGACGGCCATCGCGCCGGTTTTTTCCGTCTGGACGATTTGCGCGATTTGCCGTTATTCGGCCCGGCCATCGACGGCGCGCGCGCGCGTTACCCGCAGGCCGAAAAGCCGCGTTTAATGTATGAAGCGGTGCGCGAGGTCATCGGGTTGATGATCGAGGATGTGCTGGCCGTAACGCGGCGCAATCTGGCCGCGCTGAACCCGCAATCGGCCGAGGATATTCGCGCGGCAACGCAACCCGTCGTCGCGTTTAGCCCCGCCATGGGCCTGCATGTCGGGGAATTGCGGAAATTCCTGTTCGCGCGGCTGTACCGGCATCATCGCATCAACCGCATTTGCGCCAAGGCGCGACAGATTGTCGGCGATTTGTTCGATTTCTTCATGGAACATGATGATTGCCTGCCCGCGGGATGGACGGAAGCCGTCAAGGCGCGCAGCGGCGACGATGTCGCCAAAGCGCGCATCATCGCCGATTACATCGCGGGCATGACCGATCGTTTCGCGGTTCAGGAACACCGGCGGCTGTTCGCCACGGATACGATGATTTAGCTTCAAACCACACTCAGGCTTGTCATTCCGGAAACATCGCATTTGCCCGTGCAAATGCGATGTTATCCGGAACCTGGTTTGCATTTCCCTCAGGCACTCCCCTTTTTTACGGAGAGGCCAACTTGGTTCCGCATAAAGTTTCTTTCGCCTTCCCCGCTATCGCGGGGAAGAGCGAAGAGAAACTTTTGCGGAATGACACTTTTTGTTTGGCCTGTTTACGCCGCGTTCAGACGCGCCTGCACATCCTTGTCGCCTTCGATGGCGGCCTGGGCTGCGGCAAGGCGCGCGATAGGCACGCGGTAAGGCGAGCAGGAAACGTAATCCAGCCCCGTGCGGTGGCAGAATTTCACCGAATGGGGATCGCCGCCATGTTCGCCGCAGATGCCGAGTTTCAAATCCTTGCGCGTTTTACGGCCGCGGGTGCAGGCGATTTCGATCAATTCCCCTACCCCTTCCTGATCGAGCGTCGCGAACGGGTCATGTTCGAACACGCCCGCATTGTAATAATCGGGCAGGAAGCTGGCGGCGTCGTCGCGGCTGAGGCCGAATGTGGTTTGCGTCAGATCGTTGGTGCCGAAGCTGAAAAATTCGGCGCTGGCGGCAATGTCGCCCGCGCGCAACGCCGCGCGCGGCAATTCGATCATCGTGCCGACCATGTAAGCGATCTTCACATTGGCCTGTGTCATGATTTCACCGGCCACGCGGTCGACCATCGCCTTCAGGATATCCAGTTCCTTTTTCGTGGCGATTAAGGGGATCATGATTTCGGGCACGACCGCTTTGTCCTGTTTGGCCATGTCGGCGGCGGCCAGAAAAATGGCGCGCGCCTGCATTTCATAAATTTCCGGATATGAAATGCCCAGACGGCATCCGCGATGCCCCAGCATGGGGTTGGATTCATGCAGTTGATGCGTGCGTTTGCGCACCTTATCCGGCGATACGCCGGCCGCCGCCGCCACGGCCGCCACTTCGGCGTCGGCCTGCGGCAGAAATTCATGCAATGGCGGGTCGAGCAGGCGAATGGTCACCGGCAGCCCTTCCATGATCGTGAACAAATCGACGAAGTCTTTTTTCTGCATCGGCTCCAGCTTGGCCAGGGCGGCGCGCCGGGTTTTTTCGTCGTCGGCGACAATCATTTCGCGCATGAAGGTGATGCGGTCGGCGTCGAAAAACATATGTTCCGTGCGGCACAGCCCGATGCCTTCGGCGCCGAATTTGCGTGCCGTGCGCGCGTCCAGCGGCGTTTCGGCGTTGGCGCGCACTTTCAGCGTCCGCAATGCGTCGGCCCAGCCCATCAATTTGGCGAAGTCGCCCGACAATTCCGGCTGTACCGTCGGGATTTCGCCCAGCATGATCTCGCCGGTCGACCCGTCAATCGTCACGGTATCGCCCGCCTTGACCACCGTGCCTTTGACCGACATGTGCCGCGCCGCGTAGTCCATATGCAAATCGCCCGCGCCGGCGACGCAGGAACGGCCCATGCCGCGCGCCACCACCGCCGCGTGGCTGGTCATGCCGCCGCGGCTGGTGATGATGCCCTTGGCCGCATGCATGCCGTGAATGTCTTCGGGGCTGGTTTCGATGCGGCACAGGATGACTTTCCTGCCCTGCGCCGTCAGCTCTTCGGCTTCGTCGGCGCTGAACACCACGATGCCCGACGCCGCGCCCGGCGAGGCGGGCAGACCCTTGGCGACAACCTGTTTTTTCGCCTTGGGGTCGAGCGTCGGATGCAGCAGCTGGTCGAGCGATTTGGGTTCGATGCGCTTGACCGCTTCGGCCTTGTCGATCACGCCTTCTTCGACCATATCGACGGCGATTTTCAACGCCGCCGCCGCCGTGCGTTTGC
The DNA here is from genome assembly GCA_028866275.1 of Alphaproteobacteria bacterium. Lineage (GTDB taxonomy): Bacteria > Pseudomonadota > Alphaproteobacteria > UBA9219 > UBA9219 > CAIXLI01. The sequence goes on along the minus strand of JAGWIK010000007.1, from coordinate 72,730 downwards.
CGGTGCGGGTTTGCAGCATGTACAATTTGCCCTGCTGCACCGTGAATTCGATATCCTGCATGTCGCGGTAATGTTTTTCCAGCTTGAGCCGCACATCGTTCAATTGCGCGAACACCGACGGCATGACTTCTTCCATCGCCGGCAGGTCGGAACCGTGTTCCTGCTTGCCCTTGATCGTCAGATGCTGCGGCGTGCGGATGCCGGCGACGACGTCTTCGCCCTGCGCGTTGACAAGATATTCGCCGTAAAACGCGTTTTCGCCCGTCGACGGGTTGCGGGTAAAGGCGACGCCGGTGCAGCAATCCTCGCCGCGATTGCCGAACACCATCGCCTGCACATTGACCGCCGTGCCCCAATCATGCGGGATGTCGTTCAATTTGCGATACGTCATCGCGCGGCTGTTCATCCACGACCCGAACACCGCGCCGATGGCGCCCCACAGCTGTTCATTGACATCCTGCGGGAACGGTTTGCCTAGTTTCTTTTCGACGGCGGCCAGATACCCTTTGATGACATCCTGCCAGTCTTCGGCCGTCATCTGGATATCCTGGGTATATTTGTTGGCGCGCTTCACATCGTCGATGATGTCTTCGAACATGTGGTGTTCGAGGTCGAGCACGACGCAGGAATACATCTGAATAAAGCGGCGGTAGCTGTCATAGGCGAAACGGGCATTGCCGCTTTGCGCCTTCAACCCTTCGACGGTTTCCTTGTTGAGGCCCAGATTCAAAACCGTGTCCATCATGCCCGGCATTGACGCGCGCGCGCCCGACCGCACGGAAACCAGCAACGGGTTTTTGACGTCGCCGAATGCGGCGCCGGTGATGCGTTCGACTTCGGCCAGGCCCGCCGCGACCTGATCCTTCAATTCGGCGGGATAGCTGTTGGCATGCGCGTAATAATGGGTGCAGACTTCGGTGGTGATGGAAAAGCCCGGGGGAACCGGCAGGCCCAGATTGGACATTTCCGCCAGCCCTGCGCCCTTGCCGCCCAGAAGGTTGCGCATGTCGGCGCGCCCTTCCGCCTTGCCGTTGCCGAACGAATAGACCCATTTATGCGTGGTCATGATGCTTTCTCCGTTGTGGTTATTTGTCGGAAACCTTGCCTGATTTCTTGCCGTCTTTGCTCTTGCTTTCGATATCCTGTTGCAGACCCTGACGCAGGCTGTCCGTGCCGTGCGCGTAAATATCGTCGATCAGCCATTTTCCGCCGACATCGGCCATATCGAAACCGACATGGCGCGTTTCCGCGCCAAGGGCGAAAAACACGTCGGCGCGGGCATGGCCGTTCGCGGGCGGGGCGAGTTTAATCTGCTTGAGGACCAAAACACCGTTTTCTTCCTGACAGTCGCAGAACAGATCGCCGTCGATATAGGGAACTTCGTCGTTTTTTTCCGCCAGTTCGCCGTCCCTGTCCATCAGATCCTGCAAACCGTCGGTGAAAAACGCGTCGCCTTCCGTGTCGGGCAATTCGCTTTTGCCTTCATAGCTTTCATAGATTTTCTGCAGCATGACCCTGGCGCCGGATGTGTCCTGCGCCTGTGCCGTCCCCGCACAACATCCCAGGATCAGCAGCAACGCCGCCGCGCCCGAAAAAATGTTTGTGCCGTATGGACGCATGTGTTTTTTGCCTCAGTCGGTCAGTTTCTTGGCGACATAAGCGCGAACTTGATCCAGCGCCACGCGTTCCTGCTGCGCGGTGTCGCGGTCGCGGATCGTCACGGCATTGTCCTTCGCCGTTTCGCCGTCGACGGTGATGCAGAACGGCGTGCCCGCTTCATCCATACGCGCGTAACGCTTGCCGATGCTTTGCTTGGCGTCGTACTGGCACGTATAGGTACGGCGCAGGTCGAGATAGAGTTTTTCCGCGATTTCCGGCATGCCATCCTTGTTGACCAGCGGGAAAATGCCGATTTTGGTCGGGGCCAGCGACGGTTTCAGCTTCAGCCATTCGGGCGAGGCGCGGCTTTCGTCATATTGATAGGCCTCGCACAGCAAAGCCAGAACGCCGCGCGTCAGCCCCGCCGCCGGTTCGATGACATGCGGCAAATAGCGGCGGCTGTTTTCCTGATCGATATATTCCAGATTGGTTTTGCTGAATGTCTGATGCTGTTTCAGGTCGTAATCGGTGCGGTAGGCGACGCCTTCCAGTTCGCCGAAATTCGGCGCGGTGAAGGGATATTTATATTCGATATCCGCCGTGGCCGCCGAATAGAACGCGCGGTCGCCGTCGCCGATTTCGTGGCGGAACAGATTGGCTTCGGACAAGCCCATGTCCTTCCACCAGCGCATGCGTTCCGCCGCCCAGAATTCGTACCATTTCATGCCGTCTTCGGGCGGGACGAAAAATTCCATTTCCATCTGTTCGAATTCGCGGGTGCGGAAAATGAAATTGCGCGGCGTGACTTCGTTGCGGAAGGATTTTCCGACCTGCGCGATGCCGAAAGGCGGACGCACGCGCGAAGTGTCCAGCACGTTTTTATATTGCAGGAAAATGCCCTGCGCCGTTTCGGGGCGGAGATAGACTTTGCCGGAATCGTCATCGGCCTCCACCGCGCCGACGCGCGATTCAAACATCAAATTAAACTGGCGCGGTTCGGTCAAATCGCCGCCGCAATTGGGGCAAGGCGTTTGCAGGCCGGTTACATTTTTCTGTTCGGTGGCCACATAGCGCAGCAGATCCATAAACGAAAATGTCTTTGCCGGATCGGCGCGCATATCTTCGTCGATCCAGGACAAGGTTACGGCGGGGTTCCGCACCAGGGCCAATCCGGGGGCCGCTTTCTTGCCCTGTTTTTGTGCCCACTGCCGCGCCGCAACACCATCAAAGGGGGTCTGCCCCGTCAGAAACCCGCCAAGCTGCAAAGTCCCCGCCGCGCCGACCTTCATCGCATCGGCAAAGGATTTTACCCATTCGGCGTCGCCCAGCATGTCCTCTATATGATCGGCGCGGAACAATTTCTTGCATTTACGGCAGGTCTGCATCGGGTCGGAAAACCCGCCGACATGCCCCGACGCTTCCCACGTCTTCGGATGCTGGATAATCGACGTGTCGATGCCGACGATCGACAAAGGTTCGCCATCCGGCCCAAGCGGCGGGCACAAAACCATGTCGCGCCACCACGCGTCGCGCAGATTGTTTTTCAGCAGGACGCCCAAAGGCCCGAAATCCCAGAACCCGTTAAGGCCGCCATAGATTTCCGACGCGGGATAGATAAAGCCGCGCCGCTTGCACAAAGCGGTCAGGCGGGACATCAGGGATGTTTCAGGCTGGGTATTCCGAGGCTGTGATTGCGATTGTGACATGGCTGAAAAAGGGCAAGAAAAACGATTCCGGCCCTTTTAGCATAAGAAAGCCCCTTGCAAACGCATAAATATCAGCCCGCATATTTCCAGACGCCCCGGAATCAAACGGTCAGGACAAGCACCCTAACATTTTGATAAAGCCGGCGCTTCGCCGTAATACGGGAAATAGAAGTCGAAAACCGCATTTTTGCCCGGTTTCCAGAACGCGATCCTTACGGCAGATAAGGCCTTACGGCAGATAAGGCGTATTCGCCGTCGCCGTCACACGGCAGGCAATATTCGACGGCGACCAAACGATTGACCATTTGTCGTTCGCCGGCACCATGACCGAGGCATATGGCGCCGCCGAGAAATTTGCATCAGAACCGCCTTCCTGTATCTGCCCGTGCGATGCTTGTACGGTATTGCCGGCGCTGTCATAAACATAAAAATCTACAGTCTCGTGATACCCCGACTTAAAAGGGGAATTGGGGCAAACGGACGACAGGAACACTGCCGCCCCCGTCGAATTGGCATACAACACCCCGGACGCCGGCGCGAAACTGCTCATGGATGAGAAAGTCGCCCCCCCGGCCATGGCCGTCCAAACAGCAGACTTGCTGCAATAGACAGGTTCGTGATTGGACGGATCGTAGGCCAGAGTGCCCTCGGTCGAGCAGGCATTGCCGACGACGATATTCGACGACCCGGGTTGAATGGGGCCGTTGACGACAAGGGTTGGAGTCGTGCCGTTATTGCTGCCGACAACCATGCTGCCGTCCGTGTTGATGGTCGTCGCGCCTTCGGTGATCGGCCCCGAGAAAGTCGCGCCGAACGGCGTCGTTCCCTTGCCGTCATGCAACCCCATGATAGGAACGCCACTGGCCGAAAAAGTGACGTCATCGGTCGTTGAATTAAAACCGCCCTGACTCTGGGCATAGGCGGGCAGCGCCATGCCTACCGCGATAGCCGACAACAGAACCATCTTGCCGCCGGCGCGTAAATTCTTTGCGATTGACATAGGCTGTCCCTTTTAAAAAATGGATACAATATCGTTCTATCAGAAGGGGTTAAAGGAACCGTTAATTTGCCGCGCGGGCGACGCGCCGCATCCAACATGTTGATATTATTGTATAAAAATTGGTGCGTCGTGAGGCCGATCGTTGTAAGGCAGGTAATGGCGGATGGGGTGGGATTCGAACCCACGGTGGAGTTGCCCCCACGCCGGTTTTCAAGACCGGAGCCTTAAACCACTCGACCACCCATCCTTATATTCGGGCTGTTTCCTAGCCCATTCCTCCGGCCAAGGCCAGAGCCGCTACGCGGACGCCGGTATTGGCTTCGCTCCGCTTCGCCGCGCCCGCTGACGCGGTCGTCAAGACCGGAGCCTTAAACCACTCGACCACCCATCCTTATATTCGGGCTGTTTCTTAGCCCATTCCTTTGACCGAGGCCAGAGCCTTCAGGCAAAGGCAAAATTTTGCTGGCGGCGATGCGGAAAGAATAACTATAAAGGGTTATGGCAAAAAAATCCTTACCCGCCGCGGGCGTCACTTCCGGTTTTACTTCCCGCCTCACCCTGATCGTCGATGCGCAAGGGTGGAAAAAAATCCCGCGTCTGAATGCGCGCCTGCAGCAGGCGGCTGCGGCGACCCTGGCGCATTTGCCGGCACGGCTGCAAATTCCCTTTAACGCTACGCTGCTGCTGACCGGCGATGCGCGGGTACGCCGGCTGAATCACGATTTCCGCGGCATCGACAAGCCGACCAACGTGCTGTCTTTCCCCCAGTTCGAACCGCGCCGCCTGCCCGAATTGGGTAAATGTCCGGAGCCGGTAGAGATTGGCGATATCGCCATCGCGCTGGCTTATTCATCAAAAGAAGCAAAAGAAAACAACAAGTTATTGATTAACCACATTATTCATCTGGTTGTTCATGGTCTTTTGCATCTTTTCGGCTATGATCATATAATGGACGCTCAGGCGAACAGGATGGAAAAACTGGAAACCACGATTATGCGCAGCCTCGGCCTGCCCGATCCCTATGCCGGGGAAGCGGGCGCGCGCCCTGACGCCAAGGCTAAAAAGAAAAACCGCCGCCGCCCATGAACGACAGTCACGCCGCCCCGACGACATCCGCGCCCGCGCTGCCGATACCCGAAGAGCCGCGAAGTCTGTGGCGCGACATATGGCGGCGCGCCATCCATGTCATCAGCCCGCCCGCCGACGCCGACGCCCTGCGCGAAGTCGTCGAGGATTTGATGGAAGAACCTTTGTCGGAGTCCGGCATTTCGCCCGCCGAACGGATGCTGCTGGCCAACATTATCAAATTGCGCGAACGCCGGGTCGGCGATTGCATGGTGCCGCGCGCCGATATCGTCGCGGTCGATGTCAGCGCGCCGATCCGCGAACTGGTCGACGAAATGACGACCAACGGCTATAGCCGCATTCCCATTTACCGCGGCACGCTGGACGACGTTATCGGCTTTGTCCATGTCAAGGACATCGTGCCCTGTCTGGCGCAGGGCCGCGCCTGCATCATCGCCGACCTGCTGCGCCCCGTGATGTATGTCGCGCCGTCGATGCCCGCGTCGAGGCTGTTGCTGCAAATGCGCCACACGCGCCAGCATATGGCGATGGTCATCGACGAATTCGGCGGCATCGACGGGCTGGTGTCGATCGAAGATCTGGTCGAGGAAATCGTCGGCGAGATCGACGACGAACATGACGAACCCGGCGCGCCCCCCATCATCGCGCGCGCCGACGGCACGTTGTTGGCCGACGCGCGATTGACGATCGAGGCGTTTGAACATCAAACGGGGCTGCATCTGCCGCCGCTGGACGGCCAGGATGTCGACACGCTGGGCGGCTATGTCGCCCATCTGGCCGGACGCGTGCCGATGGTCGGCGAAAATATCGCGTCCGAATCCGGCCTGAGCTTCGACGTTCTGGAAATGAAGCAAAGCCGCATCAACCGTCTGCGCATCCGCACGCCGCGCCGCGTTCCCGAACCCACCGCGGCGGAAGTGCGCGCGCAAATCAAAGCCTGATTTTTCGATTTGACCTGCGCGCCCATGAGTGCCATCCCTTGCGCATGATTTTTGACCGGATTCGTCTCTGTTTGAACAACATCATCGCCGGTTTGCGCAGCGCGCAAGGCTGGCGGCGCGCGGGGTGGGCCTTTTTGTGCGGCGGCGTCCTGTCGCTGTCGATGCCGCCCTACAACCTGTTTCCTTTGTTGTGGATTGGCCTGCCTTTTCTGATTTTCCTGCTGCAAAGCGCGAAAAACCTGTGGCAAGCCTTTGTCACCGGCTGGATTTTCGCGTTCGGTTTTTTCGTTTTCAGTCTCTACTGGATCGCCGCGTCCACAATGGTCGATCTGAAGGCTTTCTGGTGGGCGATTCCTTTTGCCGTGTTCGGCCTGCCCGCTTTTTTTGCCCTTTATTACGGGATCGCGGCGGCGCTGGCGTGGCGCATCGGCATGGCGGGCGTGGCGGGGGCGGTGCGATTCGGCCTGTTGTGGTTTGCCGCCGATGACGCGCGCGGCCATATGTTCACCGGCTTTCCGTGGAATTTGACCGGCTATGCGTGGTCGGGGGTTTTGCCCGTGCTGCAAACCGCGAGTTTTGCCGGCATATACGGGTTGAGTTTGTTGACCTGTGTCGGCGCGGCCCTGCCCGCGTCATTGATCGCGAACAGCCCGTCGGCGCGGCGCGCCGTGGCGGCATCGTTTGTTTTGTTCGTCGCGCTGGCGGCGTGGGGCGAAGTGCGGCTGCAAACAACGCATGTCGGCACCGTGCCGGGCGTGCGCCTGCGCGTCGTGCAGCCGGATATTCCGCAGGCCGGCAAATGGCGGATATCCCAACGGGCCGAAGATTTTGCGGGTCTGCTCGACCTGACCGCCGCGCCGCCCGCCGCGGGGCAGAAGCCGCCCAATTATATTATCTGGCCGGAAACGGCGTCGACTTATTATCTGAGCGAAGACGCATTTCATCGCGACGCCATCGCCGCGCGCCTGTCGCCGGATGCCGATCTTATCACCGGCGTTATTCGCCGCGATCTCGACGGTATGGGAAACACGCGTTTTTATAATTCGATGGTCGTGATCGATGCGCAGGGGCGGCTTGTCGCCGGATATGACAAGGCGCATCTGGTGCCGTTCGGCGAATATATGCCGTTTCGTAAATATATTCCCATCGAGGCGCTGGCTGCCAGCGGCGGCGATTTTACCCCCGGCCCCGGCCCGCGGACTTTGCGCATTATCGGCCTGCCGCCTTTCAGCCCGTTGATCTGCTATGAGGCGATTTTCCCGGGACATGTCGTCGTTGCCGCCGACAGGCCGTCGCTGATGATCAACATCACCAATGACGGCTGGTACGGCGATACCATCGGCCCCTATCAGCATTTTGCCATTGTCCGCGTGCGCACGATCGAGGAAGGCTTGCCCCTTGTCCGCGCCGCCAACACCGGCATATCGGGCATCATCGATCCATTGGGACGCGTTAACGACAGGCTTGGATTGGAAAAGCGCGGCTTTATCGACGGTTCCTTGCCGGCACCTTTACCCTTGACTTTTTACGCCAAATGGCGCGATATGCCCGCGCTGGTTGCGTTCATCTTTTTATTCCTTATGACCCTTGCCGCACCGTTTCTGAAACGGAAAATGGCCGCTTCATCAAGGGCATAATTAAAATCCGAACCGGCAGCATGTTTCATAATTTCGACGAATACACCTGACAAGGCCACATTAGCACCATTATTATCATACAAGGATATTCGACATGTTGGACAACACCGCAAAACAAATGAAAAAGCCCCCTCTTCGTTCCGAACAGCCCGATCCCGTTGATATCCATGTTGGCGCGCGCATGCGCGTGCGGCGTAACCTGATCGGGTTAAGTCAGGAACAGCTGGGCAAGGCGCTCGGCCTGACATTCCAGCAGATTCAAAAATACGAACGCGGCACCAACCGCATGGGGTCGAGCCGGTTGTTTCAGGTGGCGCAGATTCTGTCTGTCCCCATCAGCTATTTCTTTGAAGAAATGCCGTCCGCCGTCATGGCGCCACAGCAAGGTTTTGCCGAAGGCGAACAGGAAGGGCTGGAAAACACGCCAACGCCCGCGAACAGGAACGCCGATATTCTGTATCGGCGCGAAACGCTGGAACTGGTGCGCGCCTATTACGCCATTCAGGACGCCAAGCAACGCCGCAAGGTTTACGAGCTGATCCGTTCGATGGCGGATGAAGCCTGATTTAGGCTTCGGCTTTTTCCAGCATCGCGCCGAGATCGCGGCCGCCGAGAATGTGAATGTGGTAATGCGGGACTTCCTGATGCGCGTCGACGCCTGAATTGGAAATCAGCCTGTAGCCGCCCTGCGCGACGCCGGCTTCTGCAATGGTTTTGCCGATAGCGCGCGCGAAGCCCGCCAGTTCTTCCGTTTCCGCCGAGGTGACGAAATCATCGTAATTGACGTAAGGGCCTTTGGGAACGACCAGAATATGCGTCGGCGCCTGCGGATTGATGTCGTGGAAAGCCAGCGCGAAATCGTCTTCATAGACTTTTTTGCACGGGATTTCGCCGCGCAGGATCTTGGCGAAGATGTTGTTGGAATCGTAGGCCATCGGCTTTCCTCCTGATTGTCAGTGCCGAGCTTACAAAAGCCTGCGCGCGGGCACAAGCCCGCCAAATGGCCGCTAGCCGACCTCGACCTGCGCCAGATGCGCCAGCCACAGACGCGCGAATTCGCCTTGCCGCGCCAAAAGGCCGGTAAAGTCGCCCTGCTCTACCACCACGCCGTCGCGCATCAGCACGATATGGTCGAATCGCGGCAGCAGATGCAGGCGATGCACGGAGGCGACGATCGTTTTATCGGCATAGTCGCGGAACAGCCGGTCGAAGATCAGGCCTTCGGTCATTTGGTCGACGCTGCTGGTCGGTTCGTCCAGCAACAGCAAGGACGATTGCCGCGCCGCGATCAGCCCCCGCGCCAGCGCCAGCCGTTGTTTCTGGCCGCCCGACAGATTGACGCCGCGTTCGCGGATATCGGTGTCGATGCCGCGCGGCAATTTGGGCAGGACTTCGTCGAAGGCGGCGATATGCAGGGCCTGCCGCACCGTGGCTTCGGATGTTTTTGTGCCCAGAGTCAGGTTATAGCGCACGGTGTTTTCGAATAATTCGCTGTCCTGCGGGATCAGCGTCGTGAAGCCCGACAACGGCATCAGCGATGAAAAGGCTTCGCCGTCTATCGTCAGCGCGACCGATTGCGCGTCGTAAAGCCCGCGCAGCAGGGTCAGAAGCGTCGTTTTGCCCGACCCGCTGCTGCCGACCAGCGCGATTTTTTGCCCCGCGCGCAGCGACAGCGACACGCCGCGCAAATGATGCAGCGCGTCGACGCCTTCGTCATGGGTGAAATTGAGGTTGTCGATAGCGATGATGCGCCACGGGCGCGGCGCGACCGGAGGATGTTGCGCGACCAACCGGGCATGGTCGGCGACGAGGCCGTCGATGCCGCGCACATCGATGCTTTGCGTCAGGATTTGTTCGAAGGTCAGGCTGCCTTGGAAAAATTGCTGCATGATGATTTGCAGATACTGGAAAATCGCCACGGCCGCGCCCAGTGCCGCCGCGTCGCCCTTTGCCACCGTAACGGCGATGTAGCCGCCGACGATCGCGGCCTGGGCCGTGATTTGCAGCAGGCTCATCGAGCCCCATTTATATTCGTTGACGACCTGTTCGCGCCAGAACGGTTCCTTGATGCCTTCATAGCGCGACTGGATTTCGGCGCCGGTGTTGCCCTGCATGCGCAGGGTCAGCACGGTGACGATGTTGCCGATATAGTCGTACAGCGCGCTGCTGAGATGATGTTCGGCGTCGTTGGTTTTTTTAACCAGCGGGATCAGGGTTTTATCGAAATGCCGCACCACGGCGAGGATGGCAAGGCTGGCGGCGACGGAAATGGCGGCCACCCACGGCGAGAAAAGCGCGAGCATCGCCGTGCTGGCGGTAAAGCGCACGATGATTTGCAGCGGCACGAATTGCGCCTGCCCGAAGGTGAACAACGCCTTTTCGGCTTTGCGGATGCGGTTGATGGTGTTGCCGGAATGGTGATCCTGATGCCAGCGCAGCGGCAGTTCGGTGACCGTCTGGTACAGCATGGCGACGAAGCGGCGGCTGGCCTGAAAGGCGGCGCGGCGTTCGATGACGCGCGCCGGGCCGTGCAGCCCCCAGAACACGAATGAAATGCCGCCATACAGCACCGAAAGCGCGACGATATGCGGCAAAAAATTTGCCCCGCCGCGCTGTGCCGTGTCGATCAGCTGCGCCAGAATGACCGGTTGGAACGCCAGCGCGATATTCGCCGCCAGAAAAAGCCCGTAAGCCAGCGCGAGGGCGCGGCGTTGATCCCCCGCGTAACGCCACACCATGCGCACCAGAAAGACAAGATTGCCGCCGGGAATCCGGGTCATGACGTCCAGTTTTCGCCCAATATGTTGACGTGTCCCATTTTGCGCCCTGCCCGCGTTTCGGTCTTGCCGTACAGATGCAGGCTGGCGCGCGGCTGTTTCAGCAGATCGGGCCAGCGGTTGACGTCGTCGCCGATCAGATTATGCATGACCGCGCGGCTGTGCGGCGTGACGTCGCCCAGCGGCAGGTTGCACACCGCGCGCACCAGCTGTTCGAATTGGCCGCACGGGCAGGCATCCATCGTCCAATGGCCGGAATTATGCGGGCGCGGCGCGATTTCGTTCATCAACACATGTTGTCCTTGCGCGTTCGGATGGCGCAGCACGAAAAATTCGACCGCCAGCAAGCCGACGACGCCGAGTTTTTGCGCCAGCTTTTGCGCCGTCTGTTCCGCCTCGGCGGCGATGACGGGGTTGATTGTGGCGGGCGCGTGCGTTTCGGCCAGAATCTGGTTGCGGTGAAGATTTTCGACGGTCGGGAAGGCCTTGGTTTCGCCCGACGGCGACACCGCAACGATAACCGAAACTTCGCAGGCGAAATCGACGAAGGCTTCCAGAATGCCGGTATCGCTGCCCATATCGCGCCATGCCTGCGCCGCGTCCGTGCCGGAGGTTATTTTCACCTGTCCTTTACCGTCATAGCCCATGCGGGTCGATTTCAGGATCGCGGGCAAGGAGACATTTTCCAACGCGCGGGCGAGTTCCGCCGCGCTGCGCACGATGACAAAATCCGCCGTGCCGATGCCGATGCCGCGCGCGAAGGTTTTTTCCTGTTCGCGGTCCTGCGCCACGCGCAAGACATCGCGCCCCGGATGCATGGGCGCGTGGCGGGCCACGGTATCGACCGCCGCCAGCGGCACATTTTCCCATTCCAGCGTGACGACATCGACGGCTTGGGCGAATTGTTCCAGCGCGGCCGTGTCGTCAAACGCGGCCTGCGTATGCGCGGCGGCGACTTCCACCGCCGGTTCGTCGGCGCCGGGGCAGAAAATATGGCAGCGATAACCGAGCTTGGCCGCGGCCAATGCGGTCATGCGGCCCAGCTGGCCGCCGCCCAGAATGCCGAGGGTCGAACCGGGGGGGAACATTTTCATTTTTTCTTTTTGCCCTTCACGGGTTTTGTGCCCACGGCAGCGGTTTGTTTCGCGCGCCATTTTGCCAGTTTGGCCGCCAGTTTGGCGTCCTGCAACGCGAGGATGGAGACGGCCAGCAAGCCGGCATTGGTCGCCCCGGCATTGCCGATGGCCAGCGTGCCCACCGGAATGCCCGCGGGCATTTGCGCGATCGACAGCAGGCTGTCCAGCCCGTCGAGCGATTTGCTTTGCACCGGCACGCCGAGCACGGGCAGCGTGGTCAGCGCCGCGATCATGCCCGGCAGATGGGCCGCCCCCCCCGCGCCGGCGATGATGGCGCACAGCCCGCGTTCCGCCGCCGTTTGCGCGTAAGCCACCAGCCGTTCGGGCGTGCGGTGCGCGGAAACGATGCCCGTTTCGAACGGCACGCCGAAATCGTCCAGAATCCGGACGGCGTTTTGCATGGTTTCCCAGTCGGACTGGCTGCCCATGACGACGCTGATCAGGGGCGGGGGGGCGGATTTGACGGCCATTTCTACCTCTCGGCAACATACGGGAAAGAGGCTTTCTTAACCTGTTTTTCACGAAATTGGTAGAATGATTACGCCATGACCCAATTCGATTTTGCGACAGACTGGCTGGCCGACGCCCCCCTGACCCCCGACCAGCGGCGGGCGTGGAATGCGCTGCGCGGCGAATTGGCGTCGGCGCGGGCCAAAAATCAGGAATTGCAGGAAAGACTGCATATGCTGGAACAATCGGCCGCCGACAGCGAACCGACCGTTCTGACCCGCCCCGAATTCAACCGCGAGGTCGCGCGCATGCTGGCTTTCGACGAACGCTATGGCGGCATGTCGAGCGTGCTTTATTTCAATTTCGATAATCTCGACGCCGTCGGCGCGAATTATGGCCGCGCCGTGGCCAATGCGGCGTTGCGCGAAATCGGCGTTTTGCTGGTGCATCATGTGCGCGGGTCGGACATTGTCGGGCGGCTCGCCCCCGACGAATTCGGCGTGCTGCTGATGCGATGCGACAATGAATTCGCGTGGCGCAAGGGTGAACAGCTGGCCAACGCGCTGCAACGCGGTCTGGCCGAAATTCACGGCTGCAAGCCGGATATTCACGTCAGCTATGGCGCATACACGTTCCGCGACAATCAGGATATCGCGACGGGTTTGAAGGAAGCGGCGGCGTCGATGACCCGTGCGCCGCGTTAAGAGCCGCGCGAGTTAAAAGTCACACGGATCGAAGATCACACAAACAGCCCCTGCCCGATGAATTCGCCCTGGCGCGCGCCGCGCGGTAGGGCGAACAGCCCGCCGCCGACATGGGTGACGAACTGGTTCATGATGTCGAATTTCGACATTTTGTCGAAGATCTTGATGAACCCCGTGCGCGGATCGCGTTGATAGCACAGGAACAAAAGCCCCGCGTCATATTCCATGCCTTCGCGCCACGGCGGCCAGCGTTCCGCCGTGACATTGACGCCGTTATTATAGGAATAAGCGCGGCGCAGAATTTGCGCGCCGTCGTTATTGACGGCGGCCGCAAGGCGCATATGCGAATTTTCGGCAATGACGCTGTTGCCGTCGGCGTCGGTGGCGTTGAAATCGGCGATGTCGAATTCTTTTTTCCCGCCCAGCGGCGCGCCGGATAATTTCTGTCGCCCGAAAACCTGTTCCTGAAACGGGACTTTCATCTTGTCCCAATGTTCCAAAGCGATGCGAATGCGGCGCGCGACCAGATAGGTGCCGCCCTGCATCCAGTCCGGCGCTTCGCGGCCCGCCCAGACCACTTTATCGTAATCGGGCCGCGCGGGATTGACCGTGCCGTCCTTGAACCCCATCAGGTTGCGCGGCGTGCCGCCATCGGGCGGGGACGATGCAAAACCCGCCTGTGTCCAGCGGATTTGCGCGGTGTAATCGGCCAGCCGCGCCAATTGGCGCACGGCGTGGAAGGCCACCTGCGGATCGTCGGCGCAAGCCTGCACCGACATATCGCCGCCGGTATGTTCGGGCACAAGCTGGTCGCCGGAAAAAGCCGGCATATCGACCAGGGCTTCGGGGCGGCGCGATGCCAGCCCGTAACGGTCTTTGCCGTCTTTGACAAAGAAGGTCGGGCCGAAACCGATATTGATCGTGAGGCGCGACGGCGGCAGGCCCAGCGCGTCGCCGCTGTCATGCGTATCCGCGGCATTTTCCGGCGCGATGGCGTCGGCGGGCATGCCTTTGGCCATACGCGCCGAACTTTCCGTCCATTTTTTGAGAAGCGCGATGACGTCGTCGCGTTTGTCGGTGACAAGATCGAAGGCCGCGAAATAAGTATGGCTTTGCGGCGGCGTGGCGATGCCGCCCTGATGCGCCGCCCCTTGTTGCGCCGCGTAAAAAGGTTCGGCCTTGCCGTGGCCGCCCGACACCGCGTCGGCCACGGCCGTCGCGCCGATGCCCGCCCCCAGCCCCGCGCCGCCGGCCGCCGCCGCGATGCCCAAGGCCGACAAAAAACCGCGGCGGGAAAAATGGAAAGGACAGCCGCTCATTGCGCCACCATCAATGTGTTCATGTCGTCTTCGACGTAATAAAAGCCCTTGCCGTCGGGCGTCATTGCCAGACCGAACAAATCGCCGTGGCCGGGCGGGGTTTGTGCCTGATCATTGTCGATCCATTGCGCGTAGAGTTCCTTGCCCGCGACGGGATCGATTTCCACGATTTGGCCGTTAAGCGCGTTGAGCGCGAGCAAATGGCCTTGCGGCGTCAATGCCAGCGCCAAGGGCCGTTTCAGCAATTTGCCTGCGACCACAATACGGCCCATGCCCGCGCTGTCATGACGCGACGGCGCGTTGTCGATGGCGACGATGCGGTTATTGACCGCATCGGACACATAAAGCGTGGTGCCGTCGGGCGCGAGCGCAAGCCCTGTCGGGCCGATCAGGAAGGCGTCACGGTCGGCGCGCGCGCCAAAACCGTCGGCGATCACAGTGCGGTTTTTAATGACCGGCGCTTTGCCGGACGGAATGGACAGGTCGAGGCGCAACACGGTGGATTTATTGGCGACGACAGGCAGGCTGGTCGCCGGATCGATTTTATCCGGCCCCGTGACGTCGAAGCCGGCATTGCTGACGAACAACTGCGCCGTCGCGCCTTTATCGATGACCGCCATATTGCCCCACGGCGCGGCGATGTCGGGGCCAGACCATGTCGTGACGACTTTACCCTGGGCGTCCAGCACGATCAGGCAGCCTTTGCCGAGCGTCGCGGCCGTGCCGTCGGCGCTGGGCGCGCTGCCGACGATGATGTACCCGCTTGTCAGCATGGCCATCGCCGTGGTCAGCCCGACCCCGCCGGGGCATTGCGGCAGGCTTTTCGGCACTTTGGCGAACAGGCTGACTTGCTGTGTCGACGGGTTGTAATCGACGATGGTGGTGCCCGTGCCTTGCAGATTGGTGATGTCGTTGAAATTGTCGATCAGCACATCGTCTTTGTGGATTTTGCCCGCCGACACCGGCGCGACGATGACGGCATAGGGATTCAGGTCGCCGTTGGCGATGGCGGTCGAGGCCAGCGTGACATGTTTATGGATATTTTGCAGCAAGCCCTGCGGCGCATCGTCGGCGCGGGCGGATATTGCGGCGCAGACGGTGAAAACAGCGGCGAGAAAAACGCGGCGGAAGACGGGCATCGGATTCTCCTAGAACAGAATATTGGTGCGCAAGCCGATCACGGCTTCGTCGCCGACGCGCTGGCCGGGGGCGTTGGCATCGGCGACGCCCGCGCCAGGATTGAAGACATATTGGACGTCGGGTTGCAGCTGCCACCACGGCGTGATTTGATATTGATAGGTCGCTTCGACAAAAGTTTCGCCGCCGCGCACCGGCGTGTAGGTGCCGGGGCTATAAAGCGCGGCATCGCGGTCGAGCGCCGCCGCAGCCGAGCTGACATTGGCATAGCCCATGCCGATGCCGATCGTGTCGTCGTCGCGGCGCGGCAGCGGTTCGTTGAGCGTGAGGCCGGCATTCAGGCTGAAATTCACCAGATTGCGGTCGGCCTGCGGCGTTCCCATCGCGCGGCCGAAGATGTTTAACGACCGGTTGTCGAATTGTTCTGAATGCCACAGCATCTGGTCCGCGACGGCATAGATGCCATAGTCGCCATGATGCATGCGCGGGTCGCCGGTGCCGGCGGGGTTGGCAAGCGACTGGCCGGTCGCGTCGTAATGCATGTCGGCGAAATCTTCGCTGTCATACCAGAAGCCGAGTTTATAGGTGCCGGACAATGTGGCGCCCTGATCCGGGCTGACCATCGCGCCGAGCGCCGGATAGGCATATTGGATTTCCGCGATCGCCAGCGTGCCGCCATCGAGCGGAAACCCCGTGCCGGAGTCGTTGACGCCGGATTTGTTCGCCGGGCTGCCGTTGAAAACGCCGCCCAGAATTGTGAATGAATTGTCGGGCCGTCCGCGCACGCGCACGCCCAGCGCCGACAACGGATAGGCCGGGCCGCCGTCGGGCATGTCGGCGGACGGCAGCATCGGCCAGCCGAACATCGTGTTCACGAACAGCGACGCGTTCTGGCTGGTCATGAATTCGGTGTCGAGGCTTTGTTCGCCGATTTTGACATCCATGCGGTCTTCGTCGAGGAATTTTTGCTGGTACCATAATTCCCACAGCCGCAATCCCCTGTCGGCTTCGATGCCGCTGGCGGTTTGCAGGGATTGCAGATTGTCGGCGCTGAGATTGCGCCCGTGAATTTGCAGCGCGCTGATATTGAATGTGCCGCCGTACCAGCCGAACGCCGCCTGCGTGTCGGTTTGCAGATCCATCTGCGTCAGCCCGTCATAATCGAATCCCTGATGCGTGCCGCCCGATACATTGCCCAGAATTTCGCTGGTTTCCTCGATATTGAACGATGTGCCGTAGCGGCTGAGCCACGGGCGCAGGCCGCCCATGTCGCCGAGCGCCGATTGGCTGCGCGAGCCGAATAATTCGTCGCTGCCGCTGGCGATATCCTGATCGTCCGAATCGCTGGCCGTCGACATGGTCATGGCGGGCGGCGAGGCCAAGACAGGGGTTGGGGCCAAAAGCGTTATGAGAATAAGAGCCAGACGGCGCGACGGGGTCATTTTTTTCGTCTTTCTTTATTTATCAATGCATTAGGTTGTTTTTTGGCTGCTGTCTATTTTTAATACTAATAATTATTCTCATTTGCAATATGAAAAATAGGCGGCGTGGCGAAGGGCGGCGCCGGCTTTGTTTGCCGCCGTTTTTCCGGGTGTCTACAAGATGGAATCAAAGCGGAATCAAAGCAGAATCGGGGTTGCGGCATTTCCGCCGCACCATGGCCTATGGCTTATGGCGGCTTGCCGCCTGTTTTTCCGAATTTTTGGATTTTGCGCGTAACGGCGGTTTTGAAAGCCGCGGACAGGTTTTACGCGATGATGTCGGGGAGGAGTTTGCTTTCGACGCGCATGATTTCGTCGCGCAATTGTAATTTGCGTTTTTTCAGCCGCTGAACCTGCAACATATCGGGAACGGCACGGATTGAAAGCGCGTGAATGGCGTCGTCAAGATCGCGATGTTCGGCCTTCAACGCGGCCAGCAATTCCAGCAGTTTTTCCTGTTCATTCATCCCAAGCTGTTCCTTATACGGGCGCGCCGTACATTTTGCGCGAATTTGAAAAGCCGAAAAGATTTTAACCGCTTTTGCCCGATGGATCGGGTTTGTTTCGGGGTTTCAAGCCGACGGGGTATAGCAGAAAAACGCCTGCAATGCCATGCTTCTGTTGCCTATTTCCTGCATTTCATTACAATTACGCCCCTGCCCCGGCCGTTGCCATTATTTTCGAGGATATCATGACCACCCCATCAAAACGCATCGCCATCCTGACCAGCGGCGGCGATTGCGCAGGGCTTAACGCCGTTATTCGCGCCGTGGTTTTACGCGCCGAGACCCTGAACTGGGAAGTGATCGGCATTCACGACGGCACGCACGGGCTGTTGTCCAAACCGCCGCAGGCCACCGTGTTGCATAGCGGCAATGTCGATACCACGGTCATGCGTCAGGGCGGCACGATTTTGGGCACGACCAACAAAGGCGATCCGTTCGCCTATCCCATGCCCGACGGCACGTTGCGCGACAGGTCGGAGGAGATTATCGCGGCGTTCAAAAATCTGGGTTGCGAGGCGTTGATCGGCATCGGCGGCGACGGCAGCCTTGCCATTCTGTCGCGGCTGGCCAGGCAGGGCGGCTTTCCCCTGATCGGCATTCCCAAAACCATCGACAACGATCTGGGCATAACCGAAATGTCGGTCGGGTTCGACACCGCCGTGGCTGTGGCGACCGAGGCTTTGGATCGTTTACAGCCCACCGCGGCGAGCCATGACCGTATTATGATTCTGGAAGTCATGGGGCGCGATGCCGGGCATATCGCCCTGACCGCGGGCATTGCGGGCGGCGCGGACGTTATTTTGATTCCCGAAATTCCCTATGACCTGAAAAACATCGCGGCGCATATCAAGGGATTGAGCGACCGGGGACGCAATTTCGCGCTGGTCGTCGTGTCGGAAGCGGTGCTTACACCCGACGGGCAGAGCGTCAGCCACGATTTTTTCGGCGGGCAGAAAAGATTGGGCGGCATCGGCCATATTCTGGGCGAAAAAATCGCCGAAGCCTGTCAGGCCGAAACCCGCGTCACCGTGTTGGGCCATGTGCAGCGCGGCGGGCAGCCCAGCGCGCATGACCGGTTGATCGCCGCGGCGTTCGGGGTGCATGCCGTGAATTTGATTCAGGAAGGCAAATTCGACCGTATGGTGGCGTGGTCGAACCGCAAGGTTATCGACGTGCCCATCGCCGACGCCATTCATCACAACCAGGCCGTGGAAAAAGACGGCACGTTGGTGCAGACAGCGCGCGGGTTGGGCATTTGCCTGGGATAAAGCCGGGATGAATTACCCGACCGCCTTGACGCCTTGAGGATAGGCTGCGGACAGGCAATATAGCCCGTGTTCGCCGGGCATGGGCTTGAATCTGTCGCACACGCCCAGCACCGTTTCCGCGCCGCCCAGCAGCAAGAACCCGTCGGGCGTCATGATGTTGCCGATGGCGTTCAGAACCTTGCCTTTGGTCGGCAGATCGAAATAGATCAAGACATTGCGGCAATAGACGATGTCGAACGACCCGATGGGGCCGAAATCGGCCAGCAGGTTGGCTTCGCGATATTGCACCATTTGCCGGATATTATCTTTGATCTGCCATTTGTCGCCGGCGATCTGGGTGAAATATTTGACCAGATAGGTAACAGGCAGGCCGCGCTGCACTTCGAATTGCGAATAGATTCCAGCCTTGGCGCGGTTGACCATTTCGCGCGACAGGTCCGTGCCGATAATGTCGATTTTCCAGCCTTGCAGTTTGGCCGCTTCTTCGGCGCAGACCATCGCCAGCGAATAGGCTTCCTGACCGCTGGACGCCGCCGCCGACCAGATGCGCAAATGTTTTTTCGCCGCGCGCGCGGCCAGCATTTGCGGCAGGATGGTTTTTTGGAACAGGGTGAACGGTTTTTGGTCGCGGAAGAAGAACGACTCGTTGGTCGTCATCGCTTCGGTGATGTCGAACATCAGGGTTTCGTCGCGCCGCGCGCGCAGGGCCTGCGCCAGATCTTCCAGCGATTTCATATTATGCTTGCGCGCGACGGGAAACAGGCGCGATTCCAGCAGATAGGCTTTTTCCGGCGTCAGCACGAGGCCGGATCTTTGTCTGACCAAAGTCGACAGCAGGTCGAAATCTTCCTGTTTCATGGCTTGCCCCGCGCCGCAACCTGTTTGACCGTGGGGCCGATTTCCGGCAAAGGCAGCACGGCCGAGCAAATGCCGGCCGTGGC
Source organism: Alphaproteobacteria bacterium (assembly GCA_028866275.1). Classification (GTDB taxonomy): domain Bacteria; phylum Pseudomonadota; class Alphaproteobacteria; order UBA9219; family UBA9219; genus CAIXLI01. Next base: position 53,042 of record JAGWIK010000007.1, on the reverse strand, counting down.
CACAGCACCGGGCATGCCCCAGACGACGCTTGTCGCTTCATCCTGCGCGATAACGCCGCCGCCGGACTGAACCACCGCTTCGCAGCCTTTCCATCCGTCCTGTCCCATGCCGGTCAGGATAACGGCCAGAACGCGGTTGCCATAAACGGCGACCAGCGATCTTAGCATCGGGTCGACGGCAGGGCGGCAGAAATTTTCCTGCGCGTCTTTTGTCAGGCGCACGGCCACGCCTTCGGTTTTTTTGACCAGCAGCAGATGATAATCGCCGGGAGCGAGGTAATAGCGGCCCGGCTGCAAAATGTCGCCGTCGGCGGATTCGACGCAGGTTACGCCGCATTGTTTGGAAATATGGTCGGCCAGAATGGTGGTAAAAGCCGGCGGCATATGCTGGGTGATGACGACAGGCTGGGCAAGCCCCGACCCCATCGCCTTGATGACCTGAAACAGGGCCTGAGGCCCGCCGGTCGACGACCCGATGGCGATAATGTCGGGCCGCGGCACGGGATGCGGGCGCAGCGCGACTTTCTTTTTTTCCGCGGGCGGCGGGGTAAAGCGTGCGACACGTCCCGCCGCGTCGGGCGGCGTTTCGCGCACGCCGTTTTTGCGCGCCAATGCGGCCAGCGTCTTGGCTTTTTCGATCAGTTCGCGTTGAAAATCGCCGGGCGTCGCCAGTTCGCGCGACGACGGTTTTGCCACGTAATCGGTCGCCCCCAGCGCCATGGCTTTCAGGCTGATTTCGGCATTTTTCTGCGTCAGCGTCGAGGCCATCACGATCTGGACGGCGGGGTCGATAGACTTGAGGCGCGGTATGGCGGTCAACCCGTCCATGACCGGCATTTCGATGTCGAGAACCACGACATCGGCGGGCACGCGTTTTAAAATGTCGATCGCCAGTTCGCCATTGCCCGCGCTGCCCACGACTTTGATGTCGCTGTCGCCTTCCAGCGCGCGCGTGATCAGGCCGCGGATAATGGCGGAGTCGTCGACAACGAGCACGCGCACCGGCGCGGTTTTTGCGTTGGCCAAGGATGGGCCGAATGACATGAAAATACCCCCTGCCCTAGTCGAGCAGCCCCAATTGTTCCAGCTTGCCGCGAATGATGTCGGCGTCGAAAGGTTTCATAATATATTCATTGGCCCCGGCCCCCAGCGCTTCCTGAATATGGTTGAGATCGTTTTCCGTCGTGCAGAAAACCACGCTGGGCTTGTCGCCGCCCGGCAGCTGGCGCAGGGCGCGGAGAAATTCCAATCCGTTCATGACCGGCATATTCCAGTCGAGAAGCACGAATTGCGGCAGGACGGTCTTGCACGCATCGAGCGCGACTTTGCCGTCTTCGGCCTCGGTGCAGGCGTAACCGATGGATTCGAAAATCTGCCGGGCGACTTTGCGAATAACCCTGCTGTCGTCGACGATAAGGCATGTTTTCATTTTTCAGCTCTCAGTCCCCAAATAAAGGTCAAGCGGCGCGCGCCTGATCGAGGCGCAGGAAACGGGCGACGTCGATCACGACAAGAAGCACGCCTTCAAGCCGGTAGATGCCGTCCGAAACGTCCTGCCAGCGCGGATCGAGCGTCGACGGGTTGCGTTCGAAATCGCTGGCGGGCAGGCTCAGAACTTCGCCGACCCTGTCGATAACCAGACTGTAGAGTTCGTTGTCGTGTTCGACGACGACGCTCATGCTTTGTTCGCCTTCGCCGCGCGGCGGCAGGCCAAGGCGCGTGCGGGCGTCGATCGCCGTCACGATGCGCCCGCGCAGGTTAAGCGACCCCAGAACTTCCGGCGGCGCCAGCGGCACATGGGCGATTGTTTGTTCGCCCAAGACATCCTGAACCTTGAGCACCGGTATGCCGAACAGCTGGCCCGCGACGGTCATCGTCACGAACATGCCCTGCGTGGCGCTTTCCGACAAGGCGACGGCCGTGCCTGTCGCGGAAACGGGCAGATTAGTCATGTTGCGATACCCCCTGTTTCAGATTTTCATGCAACGCGTTCAACAGCGCGTCGCGGTTATGCTTGGCGACGTAGTCGGTAAAGCCGGCCTGACGCCCGCGTTCGAAATCGCGCGGCGTGGCGTGCGACGACATGGCGAAGATCGGCAGGCGGCTCCATTCCGAGCTGCCGGCGCGCAGTTTCGACACGAAGTCGAACCCGTTCATGCCGGGCATTTCGATATCGCTGATGATGGCGTCGAAATGGGCGCCGTTTTCCTGCAGCTCCAATGCTTCCATGGGGCTTTCCACCGCCGTGACGTCATACCCCGCGACCGACAGCAACGGAGACAGCAAGTTACGGAAGAACGGGCTGTCGTCGACCAGAAGCACGCGGCGCGACATGCTGCCTTCGAACGCGCCGTCGTCTTCGCCGAACCAGCCCTGAAACGCTTGCGCCAGATAATAGGCCGCGTCGAGGACGTCGGTCGCTTTGCCCGAAACGATGGATGTTCCGAGCGTGCCCGGACGCCGCCCCGTCAGATCGACCTGCAGGCGTTCTTCGACGATGTCGATGATGTCGTCGACCATAAGGCCCATATGTTTGTCCTTGTCGGCAAAAACCAGAACGGATTGCCGCCCTGTCTTGGGGGTATCGGCATTGGCCGTCACGGAAACCAACGGCATCAGTTTGTCGCGGTATTGAACGACGGGCGCGCCTTCGGAATATTCGATGGTGGCGCGGTCGATTTCTTCAAGCCGCGCGATAAGCGCGAGCGGCACGGCTTTTTGCGCGCCGTCGCCCGCGCGGAACAACAGCATCGACTGGCGGTTGTCGCCGTGGCTGACGCGGCTTGACGCCGCAATGCGCGTTTGCGCTTCGTGCGCGCCGACATCGCCCGCCCGAGACACGATGGCGTTGAGATCCAGAATCATGATGACGCTGCCATCGCCCAGAATCGTGTTTCCCGAAAATATGTCGATAAAACGCAAAATGGGCGCGACGGGTTTGACCACGATTTCCTCGGTATCGAACACCCGGTCGACGATAACGCCGAAGGTCGAGCTTCCCACCTGCGCCACCACGACAAAGGCGTGGCCGTTGGCCGATATGTCGTCGCGGCCGAGATGCAAGGTCTTGCGCAGCGATACCAGCGGCAGCAACCGGTTACGCAGACGCAACACCGGCGTTTCGTTGATGAATTCGATGCGGTGTTCACTGGTCGGCGACGCCTTGACCAGTTCCACCACGCTGATCTGCGGGATGGCGAAGCGTTCGTTGGCGCATTCGACGATCAGGGCCGACACAATCGCCAGGGTCAGCGGGATCTTGATCGAAAAGGACGACCCCCTGCCCGCGACCGATTTGAAATCGACCGTGCCGCCGATACGTTCGATATTGGTGCGCACGACATCCATGCCGACGCCGCGTCCCGACACCGAGGTGACCTGCGCCGCCGTGGAGAAGCCCGGCTTGAAAATGAACTGCATGATCTGCTGTTCCGACATCGCCGCGAGGTCGGCGTCGGTCGCCAGCCCTTTTTCCAAGACCTTGGCGCGGATTTTTTCCAGCGCCAGCCCGCGGCCGTCGTCGGAAATGTCGATGACGATATGCCCGCCTTCGTGATAGGCGTTCAGGGTGATTGTGCCGGTTTCGGGTTTGCCGGCCTGCGCGCGGTCGGCGGGCAATTCGATGCCATGATCGGCGGAATTGCGCACCATATGCGTCAGCGGATCCTTGATAAGTTCCAGCACTTGACGGTCGAGTTCCGTTTCCGCGCCGACCATCTGGAGGTCTATCTTCTTGTTCAGTTCGTGCGCGAGATCGCGCACGATGCGCGGCAATTTGGCCCAGGCGTTGCCGATGGGCTGCATGCGGGTTTTCATCACGCCTTCCTGCAATTCGGACGTGACCTGATTGAGCCGTTGCAACGGCGTCGTGAACGCGCTGTCTTTCTGGCCGCGCAAAATCTGCAACAGCTGGTTGCGCGTCAGAACCAATTCGCTGACGGTCGTCATCAACGCTTCGAGCTGGTTGACGTTGACGCGGATGCTTTGGTCGGCAACCGACGCGCCGCCGCCCTTGGCCGCCTGTTCTTCGGCCTTGGCAAGCTCGGCCTTCGGCGGTTCGGCTTTGGCGGCGGGGGGCGCGGGGGGCTTGGCCTGCGCGCCGCCCATATTGGCTTCGATGGTTGCGATGTCGCCCGCGCGCACCGGAACGAACCCGAATTCGTCGGGCGCGCCGACGTCGGCCGGCGCGGCGGCCGGTGCCGGAGCCGCCGGCGCAGCAGACGTCGCCGTTTTGCCTTCGGCCATAGCGTTGAGGCTGGCGATTAAATCTTCGTCATCGCCGGCCTGTTCATGTTCGTTTTGTTCGAGATAGGCCAGAAGGGCTTTGATCCTGTCGATCGATTTCAGGATCAGGTCAACGGCCGCCGGCGTGACATCCAGTTCGCGGTCACGGAATTTGCCCAGAACATTTTCGCCGGCATGCGCCAGATGTTCAAGCCGCGGCAACCCCAGAAAGCCGCAGGTTCCCTTGATGGTGTGGACAAGGCGGAAAATGCTGCCGATCAGATCGGGATCGTTGGGATTTTGTTCGAGACGCACCAGTTCGACGTCAAGAGTGGCAAGGCTTTCAGCGGTTTCAGTGAGAAATTCGCGAAGAAGATCATCCATGATGGCGGTTCCTTAGATTTGGCGTGGCCGGGAATTGCAACCATCGCGGGAAAAAGACCAGAAGTCGATTCTGGCGTTAAATCCTTAAGAACCCATTTACAGTCTTCTTATGGCGCGCGGGGCAAGAAGATTTTTAGCCGCATACATGCGTGCGTTTCAGGAAGCCAGCGCGGGGGATTCGGGCGCGGATGCCGCCTGTGGCTCCGTTACCGTCAGGATTAAATCGAGCCGATCCGGAATGGCGTGGTCATGCGTGATTTTGAACCCGAAATGCGCGGCGAAACGCCCCGTGACATAGGCCTGAATGCTGCGCGGCGTCAGTTCTTCGATCGCGCTGGCGCCTTCGAGGGCTTCCTGAAGCTGTAGGTTTAAATGGGCGTTGCGGCCTACGATTTCGAGACGGCACGCCAACCCATCGGACCGCAAAGAGATGACGCCGCCATAGGCCAGCGTTTCTTCGCCCAATACGATAAGATTAAGAACGGTTTTTAAAAAACCGCGCCGGGTCGCGACTTCTTCCGAGGGCACGCCGTCGGGCCACGCCAATGTGATTTTACCGCCCGTCAGGTAATGTTCGGCGATCTGACGCACATCGCGCACCGCCAGATTTTCGTCCGTGCCCGCGCGGCCATAGGCCATGCGATACAGGCGCAGGCGGCGCGATGCCGTTTGGCCGCTGTCGCCGATCAGCTTCATCGCTTCGTCGACGACGGAACCGCCGATATCCTCGATCAGTTCGACCCCGTTGTTGATGGCACTGACGGGGCTGACGAGGTCGTGGCACAATTTGGAGGCCAGAAGCTCCATAACGCGCATGTCTATCTGCATCGGCCGGCTCGCTTTACGTGGTTTCTTACGGGAAATTTGTGTATCTTTAACAAGAGGTTTAGGATTAGGCGCGAGTCGTTAAAAGACGCTTAAAATCGGTTAAAAAACATGAAGATTCATTTCACATCCAGCCATTCCCTGCTTGCGCAGAAAAGCTTTGCCGAACTGACCAAACGTTATGGCCAGGCGGGCAAGGACGAGGCCGATATTTTCGTCGCGCTGGGCGGCGACGGGCAGGTGCTGCGCACGCTTTATGAATCGATGGAATGCGGCAAGCCGGTTTTTGCCATTCGCCGCACCGAATCCGTGGGGTTCCTGTGCAATGATTTTAACGAGATGGATCTGCCGGCCCGCCTTGTTCAGGCGCAACGCGTCACCCTGCACCCCTTGCGCATCGACGCCGTGGCGGCGGACGGCGCGGAACATACCGGATGGGCGATCAATGAAATTTCCGTGCTGCGCGAAACGTCGCAGGCGGCGCGGTTGAAGATTTCCGTCGACGGCATTGAACGTATTGCCAGTTACAGCGGGGACGGCATTCTGGTTTCCACCCCCGCGGGCAGCACGGCTTATAACCATTCGTGCGGCGGGCCGATTATGCCTTTGGATTCCAACACGCTGGTCATGACCGCGATCAGCGGATACCGCCCGCGCGGCTGGCGTTACGCCGTGTTGCCGCAGGATGTCGTGGTCGATATCGAAGCGCAGGAATTGCCCAAACGCCCGGTGAAAATCGAAGCCGGTTTATGCGTCATCGCCAACGCCGCCCGCGCGACAGTCAGGCTCGACCGCAGCAAGCATTTGCATCTGCTGTTCGACCCCGACCTGCATCTGGGCGAACGTATCGTCCGCGAACAGTTCATGCTGGGCGCGCAGGGATGAATACCCCCTCTCCGCCGTCGTCGAATGATGCGATTGCCGCAGCCGTTGACGCCGTGATGTCGTATCTTGACACCCTGCACGATACTCCGGATGCCGCCCGCGCGGCAGAGGCGCGCCTTATCCTCAAGCACGGATTGGATAATTATGTGTCGGCCCCAACCGCGGAACGCCGCGCCGGACGGCTGGCCAATCTTCAGTACGGGCTTGGCCCCAAGGGAATTTTCGATTGGGTGTGGCCCGCCCGCATAGAGGCCGAACTTAGAACGCTGGCGGACAGATTCAACACCGCCTGCCGCGATGCCAGCCACCTGAAACCCGCCGATTAAACAGGCCGCCCCTCCCCTGCTTGCCGGTTTTTAAAACGCCTCGACCGGAAAATCCATCATCGGTTTCGCGCCCGACAGGATGGCCAGATTCAAGGCGTTGACCTGTGGCATGATGCGGGCGAAATAGAAACGCGCGGTTTTCAGCTTGGCATCGTAAAAACCGGCGCGGTCGCCCGCCGCGGGCATTTTTGCCGCCGCGACTTTGGCCATTTTCAGCCACATGAATCCGACCGCGACATAAGCGAACAGGCGCAGGTAATCGGTCGCCGCCGCGCCCGCTTCGTCGGGATTGCCGATGCCGCGCGCCGCCACCGTCAGCGTCGCCATTTGCAATTTGCCGAAGGCCGACATGAAGGAGGGCAGAAATTCGGCCAGCGCGCCGTTATCCTTTTCCGCGGCCAGAAACGCCGCGACGGGGTGGAAGAACTGGCGCATCAGGCGGCCGTAATCCTCGGCCATTTTGCGGCCCACAAGGTCGAGCGCCTGAATGCCGTTGGTGCCTTCGTAAATTTGCGTGATGCGCGCGTCGCGCACATATTGTTCGACGCCATGTTCACGGATATAGCCGTGGCCGCCGTAAACCTGTACCGCCATATTCGCGACGTCGAATCCGCTGTCGGTCAGGAACGATTTGATGACGGGGATCATCAGCGCGACGAAGTCGCCCGCCGCGGCGCGCGTGGCCTCATCGGGATGTTTGGCTTCGACATCCAGTTCGCGCCCGACCCACAGGGCCAGCGCGCGGCAGCCTTCGACCAGCGCCTTCATCGTCAGCAAATTGCGGCGCACATCGGGATGCACGATGATGGGGTCGGCCGGTTTGTCTGGAAATTTTACGCCCGTCAGCGACCGCATTTGCAGACGTTCTTTGGCGTATATCACGGCGTTTTGATAGGCGACTTCGGCCAGCCCCAGCCCTTGCAGCCCCACGGCCATGCGCGCTTCGTTCATCATCGTGAACATCGCGCTCATGCCCTTGTGCGGTTTGCCGACCAGCCAGCCCGTGGCGTTGTCGAAATTCATCACGCAGGTGGCCGAGGCTTTGATGCCCATTTTATGTTCGATGCTGCCGCAAGTGACGTTGTTACGTACTGGCGCAGTCGCGGTTGCGACCGACGCTCCCGCGGCGGGCGCAGAGCAGTCGCGCCCAACCAAAAATTTCGGCACGACGAACAGGCTGATGCCCTTCACGCCTGCGGGCGCGTCGGGCAAACGCGCCAGAACCAGATGGATGATATTTTCCGACAGGTCGTGTTCGCCCGCCGAGATGAAAATTTTCGTGCCGGTGATTTTATATTGGTTCGACGGCCCTGTGCCGGACGGATCGGCTTTCGTGCGTATAAGCCCCAGATCCGTGCCGCAATGCGGTTCGGTCAGGCACATCGTGCCCGTCCATGTGCCGTCGACAAGTTTGGGCAGGTAGATTTTCTTTAATTCGTCGGTGGCGTGTTTTTCAATGGCGTTGTACGCGCCGTGCGACAGGCCGGGATACATGCCGAACGACATGTTCGCGCTGCTGACGATTTCATCGACGACGCAGTTTAAAAGGACGGGCAGCCCCTGCCCGCCGAATGCGGGGTTGCAGGACAGGCCTGTCCAGCCGCCTTCGCGGAAAATCTGGTAGGCATCCTTGAATCCCGCCGGGGTTTTCACATTGCCGTTGTCGAAGCTGCAGCCTTCGGCGTCGCCGGACTGGTTCAGCGGGAACAGGACTTCCTCGCACAGTTGCGCGGCGGCGTCCAGAACCGTGTCGATATTATCGGGCGTCGCTTCTTCATAGCCCGGCAATTTGGCCAGCGCGGGCGCGTCGATGACTTCGTTGAGGATGAAGCGGATGTCTTCGAGGGGGGCTTTATAAGTGGGCATGACGACCTCAATTACCGGATGCGTTTTCCGTACAGCAGAGTGAAAACCCGCCATAGGATTTTGGAGATTAGTCGCCAGAAGGCGGTGCGGATGTCTTCCAGAACGGTCATAATTTAACCATAAAAAGCACCTTAAAGGCACGAAAGTAAAAAACAGGATGACAGCGGCTTTATGCTAGGCCTACAACCGCTAACAACATCTTAAGAGAATTATTCAGGCGGATAGATATCATGGCAAGAAAGAAACGGGCGTCCACTTCTCAACTTACATCCATTGAAGTCCTCCTTCCCTATATGGGAAAAAACGGCCGTAGCGTCGTCAACAGGCTTCGTCAGGCAGGGTTTCTTTCCATAGATCAGGTAGAACACCTGTCGGATGAGTCCATTATGAGCAAGTGCCAGAATTTTGGCGACGTAAGAATGGCCGCCCTGCGTCAGGCAATGGACATCGTGTTCGGTCGTCGCGTCGCCCTGCCCGACACGCCGGAAAAGCGCATCCTGTTTTCGGTTCTATCTTTGCATGTTTCCCCCAAGATCGACGGATTTTTCAGGCTTATTCACGACCAATTCCAATATGTTGATCAGTTCGCACAGCTGACCGATCTTCAGATGATGAATAAGGCTGGCGGAAATTTAACCTGGGATGAAATACACAAAATTCGTGTCGCCATCGCCGCGGCCACCGGCACCGAAGCGCCGCCCCGGCCGAAGGGCACCGACCACCAGAAGGCGTCCCACCACAGCGCCCTCAAGGCCGGGAGCTAATTCCGCAACGGCTTGCCGTTTTTCAGCATGTAGCCGATGCGCGCCACGGTTTCGTCCGTATGGACGAGCTGCATGAATTCGCGCCGTTCCATTTCCAGAATCTGCGCCTCGGTCGTCGGCGTGGTGAAGTCGCGTTCGCCGCCGCACAGCACGGATGCCAGCGCTTTCGACACCGTGACATCGTGCGGCAGAGCTTTGCCCAGCATTTTAAAGCCATCGATTGCCAGCCCCAAGGCCGCGCGGCCGGTCGGCCCCGGCAGGTTGAGCACCAGCGGTTCGGGCGGTTTGTAATCCTTCGCCAGTTCCAGCACGCGTTGTTTGGCATCGAACAGCAGCCGGTCGCGGTTCATGGTGATGCCGTCGGTGTCGCGCAGATACATCAAGTCGCGCGCGTCCTGCGCCGATTTGGCGACTTTGGCCGTGCTGATCGTTTCAAAAATTTGCGCCACCGGCGGTATGGGGCCGCCGAAACGTTTTTTCCGGCCGAAGGCGCGGCCCAGCATTTGCGCGCAGCCGCCCCAGCCGGGGATCAGGCCGACGCCGACTTCGACCAATCCGATATAGGTTTCGGCATAGGCCTGCGTCGCCGCGCAGTGCAGCGTGATTTCGCATCCGCCGCCCAGCGCGAGGCCTGCGGGCGCGGCGACCGTCGGGAACGGCGCGAATTTCAGCATTTGATAGGTTTCGTGGCCCTGTTTGACCAGATCTTCTATCGCCGGATACATCGCGATATTCAGCGCGAACAAGGCAAGGCCCAGATTGGCGCCGGCGGAAAAATTGTCGGCGTCGTTATGGACGACCATGCCTTTATATTTGCCTTTGCCGTCGCCCACCAGCGCGATGGATTTTTTCAGCAGCGCGAAAATATCGGGGTCGATGGCGTTCATTTTGGTGTGAAATTCGAAACACACCACGCCGTCCCCGATGTCCCACAGGCTGGCCGAGCCGTTTTTCAACAGCGGTTTGGCGGCGCGCTTGACATCGGCCAGCAGCAACACGCCCGACGGGCGCACGACGGGACGGAAGAAGCCTTCGGTGTTCAGATATTCGAGGCGTCCCGCTTCGACGCGGTAGAAGCTTTGCCCCACCGCTTTTTGCAACAGGTCGGGCACGGTTTTGCCTTCGGCCAGCAGGCGTTTGGCGAACCACGCCGCGCCGAGCTGGTCGATCAGTTCGAACGGCCCGAATTTCCAGTTGAACCCCAACCGCATGCCGGCATCGACCGCGACGACATCGTCGGCGATTTGCGGCACCAGCGACGCGGCGTAAGTCAGGGCTTGCGACAGCACGCGCCACGCGAATTGGCCGATTTTGTCGTCGGTCTCGCACAAAGCGCGCAGATTCTTGCCCGCGTTTTCGACGGCGGCGAGTTTGGCTTTTTGCGACGGGCGGTATTCGCCGGTTTGAAGGTCGATGGATTCCTTGACCTTGCCGCCTTCGCTTTTGTTGACGCGGTAAAAACCGCCCTTGCCCTTGCGGCCCGTGTAACCGTCGGCGATCATTTTATCGATCAGCGGATGGGCGATATTGACGGCGCGATAGGCGTCGTCGGCGGGCAAGGTCGCCATAAAGCTTTTGGCGATCAGCGGCATCAGATCCAGCCCGATGAGGTCGAGCAGGCCGAACACGCCGGTTTTCGGCATGCCGGTCGGTTTGCTGAACACCGCGTCGGCTTCTTCGACCGTCAGGCCCATATCCATCGCCGCGTTGACGGCGGATTGCAAAAAGAAAACGCCCAGACGGTTGGCGATGAAGCCCGGCGTGTCCTTGCACGGCACGACGCCCTTGCCCAGATTGCGGTCGCAGAAATCGCGGATGACATCGACGGCATCGGCGCGCGTTTGCGGCCCCGTCACCAGTTCCAGCAGGCGCATGTAACGCGGCGGGTTGAAAAAATGCGTGATCATAAAGTCGCGCGCGAATTGTTCCGACTGCCCGCCCGTCAGCACATGCAACGGAATGGTCGACGTGTTCGACGACACGACGGAACCCGCTTTGCGGACGCCGTCGATTTTTTTGTAGAGGTCGGATTTGACTTCCGGGTTTTCCAGAACCGCTTCGATGATCCAGTCGACATCGGCCAGTTTGGCGAGATCGTCTTCCAGATTGCCGGGCGTGACGAGGCGCGCGTTTTTCGGATGCATAAAGGGCGCGGGGTCGGTTTTCAACAACCGTTCGATGGCGCCTTTGGCCAGAAAAGTGCGGTCGGGTTTGTCTTTCAACACGATGTCGAGCAACAGCACGGGCACGCCCGCGTTGGCCATGTGGGCGGCGATCGCGCTGCCCATAACGCCGGAACCGATGACGGCGACGGATTTGATTGCGGTCATGACTTACACTGCCTCCAGAATGGTCGCGATGCCCTGCCCGCCGCCGATACATTGCGTGGCCAGCGCGAATTTTTTGCCTTCACGTTTCAGAAGCGACGCGGCCTTGCCGGTGATGCGCGCGCCGGTCGCGCCCAGCGGATGGCCCAGCGCGATGGCGCCGCCGTCGAGATTGACGCGCGAAATGTCGATGCCCAGATCGTGGATGCAGGCCAGCGACTGGCTGGAAAAAGCTTCGTTGAGTTCGATGATGTCGATGTCGGCGATTGTCAATCCGGCGCGTTTCAACGCTTTTTGCGTCGCCGCCACGGGGCCGATGCCCATGATTTCCGGCAGGCATCCCGCCACGGCGATGGATTTGACCCGCGCCAATATCGTCAGCCCGTTGGCGCGCGCGTAATCTTCGGACGTCACCAGCGTGGCCGCCGCGCCGTCGGTCAGCGGCGAGGATGTGCCCGCCGTCACGCTGCCCTTTTCGTCGAAAGCCGGTTTCAGTTCGGCGAGTTTTTCCGCCGTGGTGCCGGGGCGCGGGCAGCCGTCTTTGTCCACGCCCGCAACCGCGATGATTTCATCGGCGAATTTTCCGGCATTCTGCGCGGCGGCGGCTTTGGCCTGCGACAGCACGGCGAAGGCTTCCTGATCCTTGCGGGAAATGCCGTATTTTCTGGCGACGTTTTCGGCGGTCGCCCCCATGCTCATATAGGCCGCCGGGTATTTTTCGGCCAGCGCGGGGTTCGGCATCGGGTTGAACCCCGACATCGGCACGCGCGTCATGCTTTCGACGCCGGCGCAGATGAAGGCGTCGCCCGCGCCCATTTGTATGGCGCCCGCCGCCATATGGATGCTTTGCATCGACGAGCCGCAAAAACGGTTGACCGTCGTGCCCGCGACGGTCGGCGGCAGTTGCGCCAGAAATCCGATCAGCCGCGCGACGTTGAGCCCCTGTTCGCCTTCGGGAAAGGCGCAGCCCAGAATTAAATCTTCGATATCGGCGGGGTTTACCTTGCTGCGTTCAACCAACGCGCGAATGACGGTCGCGGCCATGTCATCGGGGCGCGTTTTGGCCAGTTCGCCTTTGTTGGCGAGGCAGAAGGGCGACCGGACGTAACCGGCTATCACGACGGATTTCATGGAAGGACTCCGAAAAGTTTCACCCTATCTTGCGTTAACGGCCGTGAACAAAGAGTTAAAACGCGTGTTTTTCCCCTGCCTTTTCCGTTGCTGCAATTGCGAAAGATATTATGTAGTCTGGGTTCGCAAGGCACATCAAAGCACAGGTTTAACATCATGAAAAAATACAAAATAGCCGTTGTCGGCGCGACCGGGGCCGTGGGCCGCGAAATGTTGAAAACCGTGGCCGAACGCGGCTTTCCGGTGGCGGACGTTATCGCGTTGGCATCCGGACGTTCGGCGGGCGGCGAGGTCAGTTTCGGCGAAGACGATGTGCTGACGGTGCAAGATCTTGCGACCTATGATTTCAAAGGCACGGACATATGCCTGTCTTCGGCCGGGGCGAAAGTTTCGGCGGAATTCGCGCCGCGCGCGGGCAAGGCCGGATGCGTCGTCATCGACAACACGTCACAATTTCGCATGGATCCGGATGTGCCGCTGGTGGTGCCCGAAGTCAACCCCGAAGCCATTGCCGGATACAAAAAACGCAATATCATCGCCAACCCCAATTGTTCGACCATTCAGATGCTGGTGGCGTTAAAGCCTTTGCATGACCTTGCCAAAATCACGCGCATCGTTGTGGCCACCTATCAATCGGTGTCGGGCGCGGGCAAGGAGGCGATGGACGAGTTGTTCACGCAAACGCGCGCGGTGTTCGTCAACGACGAGTTGAAAAAGGAACAATTCCGCAAGCAGATCGCCTTCAACGTCATTCCGCAGATCGATGTTTTTATGGATGACGGCATGACGAAGGAAGAATGGAAGATGATGGCCGAGACCAAGAAGATCCTCGACCCCAAGATCAAACTGTCGGCGACCTGCGTGCGCGTGCCTGTTTTCATCGGCCATGCCGAAGCGGTCAATGTCGAATTCGAAAACCCCATCAGCGCGGGCGAAGCGCGCGCGGCGTTGAAAAAGGCCAAGGGCGTTACCGTCATCGACCATCATCACGAAGACGGGTTCGTGACGCCGGTTGAGTGCGCGGGCGAAGACAATGTTTTCGTCAGCCGTATCCGCGAGGATATCAGCGTCGAAAACGGGCTGAATTTATGGGTGGTCGGCGACAATCTGCGCAAAGGCGCGGCGTTGAACGCCGTGCAGATTGCAGAGCTGCTTGCCAAGGATTATTTGGGATAGGGTTTCGCCGGGCAACCGCCGTTGACTGTGTCGTGATCGTCTTTCTTAGCCCACCTCGGCAGAAGAACGACTCGCAACAGGAGACGGACTATAGGCAGGGCGGGGAACCGGCACGTACCCCGCCAGCGTTCTGCCAAATTTTCCGAACGCGTTTTTCAACTTTTGCGTCTGCGTTGTTCCGCCGCCCTGCTTGCGCGGCCAATCCCACATGCCGGTTTGATCATGAAAATACAATGCGGGAATATCGCGAACTCCGGAACCACGTCCATATAGACCAAGCCCCGTCAAGGTACCAGCGACAACTTGGACCGTTAGGCCAAATGTATGCACATGCGTCGAAAGCGGAGGCATCTCACCTACCATCCCCACAGACGCGACCACAAAGAGCGCGGCAAGAGAGTTTTTTGCTCTATCCACAGGAACCGGATCGTATCCGGCTATTTTCTTAAATTTACCAAAATTCCACATCAAGGCTCTAATCAACTCACGTTGAAGAACAATGTTTTGGGCCATGTTTGCCGACGCTCTGCCACCGCCATGCACCAGGGCAAACCCAAGTCCAACGGCGATACCTGTGTACAACAAGGTATCGCGCCATTCATTGGCAAGTTTGCAGACAGGGCCGCAAATGGCTTTCGCAGCATGAAAGGCTTGTTCAATAGGATTCATAATTTTTCCTTAAAAATACGCACATATTGGCTTTCTATATTAACGCGCTTCGCCATGAAAGAACAAAATTACTTGCGCACCAAGCGTGGAACTGGAATCACATCAGCAAATGCACGCGTCAGCCGTATCCGCTAGGATATCAGCGTCGAGAACGGGCTGAATTTATGGGTGGTCGGCGACAATCTGCGCAAAGGCGCGGCGTTGAACGCCGTGCAGATTGCCGAAGCGTTGGTGGCGGATTATCTTAAATAATCCGCCACATAACCCGTAACCTTTACGCCTTGCCGTGGCCGCCGCCCTGTTTGTTCATGGGTTTGCGCGCGCCCCAGCCTTTGCCATGCGGTTTTTTGTCGCGCGAGAAATGGGTGCCGTCGGCGCGCTTGGCCGGGCCGTCCTGCCCCCGCATTTCCGCGCCGCGCGGATGATGCCCGCGCGATTCATGCGCACGCGGTTCGTGGCCGCGGGATTCATGGCTGCGCGGTTCATGGCCGTGCGCCGCGGGCGCGCGCCGGTCGCGGCTGTGAGGGTCGCGCGTTTCGCCATCGCGCGGTTTATGGTCGCGGGGTTTATGATCGCGCGGTTTGTGACCATAAGCTTTATCGTCGCGTGGCGTGTGGTCGCGCGGCCCGTGCTCACGTGGCCCATGATCGCGCGGCCCGTGCTCACGCGATTTATGGTCGCGCGCGTCGCCGTCACGGGATTTGTGATCGTATCTGCGTTTTTCTCTGCTTTTTTCCGCCGGTTTATAGCTGCGTTCCTGACGCGGCGCGCGTTCGGGCGCGGCGCCCGGATTCATCATGCGATGAATAGCGTTCCATTTCGGACGGTCGGCCGAGGTCAGGAAGTTGATCGCCTTGCCCGACGCGCCCGCGCGCGCGGTGCGGCCGATGCGGTGGATGTAATCTTCCGGTTGTTGCGGCAGGTCGTAATTGATGACAAGGCCGATATGCGGCACATCGAGGCCGCGCGCCGCCAGATCGGTCGCCACCAGAAAACGGAATTTCCTGTCGCGGAAAGACTGGATGACGCGGTCGCGGCGCGACTGGCGCAAATCGCCGTGAATGGCGTCGGCCTGTAATTTCTCGCGCGACAGTTTTTCGGCAAGTTTGTCGGCGCCCCATTTGGTTTTGACGAAAATAATCGCCGAGCCTTCGTGCGCGCGCAGCTGTTCCAGAAGCGTCGGGTATTTTTCGTGATCGCCGACCTGTATCAATTCCTGCTTGATGTTCGGCGCGGCGGCGACGGTCGACCCTGCGCTGATGCGTTCGGGGTTTTTCATGTATTTCGACGACAGCTTGACGATGCCCGCCGGCAGGGTCGCGGAAAACAGCAGCGTCTGGCGTTCGCCGGGCAGATGCGCGACGATCTTGTCGATCTGCACGCCGAAGCCCATATCGAGCATGCGGTCGGTTTCGTCCAGCACCAGAAAGCGCACATTGGCCAAAGACAGGCTGCGGCGCAGCAGATGGTCGTTGATGCGGCCCGGCGTGCCCACGATCAGGCGCGGATGTTTTTGCAATTGCCGCAACTGGCGCGGCATCGCTTCGCCGCCGATCAGGAGCGCGGTGTTGATGCCGGCCACGGGGATCATTTGTTGCAGCGAGGCGACGACCTGCGCCGCCAGTTCGCGGGTCGGCGTCATCACCAGCGCGGCATGATCTGTATGTTCCATCAGATGCGCGATCAGCGGAATGCCGAACGCGCCGGTTTTACCCGTGCCCGTCGCGGCGGAGCCCAGAATGTCACGGCCCTGCAAGGCCGCGGGGATGGCTTGCGCCTGAATGGGGGTCGGCGCGGTGAAATTCATGCGCGCCAAGGCGTGAAGAAGCTTTGGCGGCAAGCCAAGGCCGTTGAAATCGATCGTCATATTGTCCTTGTTCGACACGCACTGTAACACGCGCTGTAACACGTACATTCACGCAAGGGGCGGCGGTCGTTTCCGTTAGCGGCCTTTATCGACATGATAGGCCTGCCCCTTTGGCGCGTTACGATTTCAGGAAGACTGTTCCGAAGAAGATACCCGCCATATTGCGGCGCAATGTAGGCCGCACCCATCCGTAATACAAGATAATAATTAGTTGCGGCCGTTACGATATGCGAACCGCCGCGCCGACATCCTCGGCCACGGCGATCAAATAGGCCAGATCTTCGGCTTCGCGCCAGCGGCGGCAGGCGGCGCCCGCCGCGCTTTGGTCGCCGCTGGCCATCGAGATCGGGTTGTTGAGCAATTGGCGGTATTCGTCATGCGCGGCTTCGGCGCGCGCCTCCAGCCATTCGGGCAGATCGTCGATAGCGACGGCGTCGAAATCGCTTGCCGTCAATTCGCGTTTCACGCGTTGCGACACATGGGTTCCGTAACGGCGATGAAGTTCTTCATATAACACGATGGGCCCGCGGTTTAATGTCTGGTTTGAAACCGGATGTTGTCTTTCATCGCCTGCATCACGTTGCGCATTCTGTCTTCGCACGACAAAGTCGCGACGCGAAATTCGGGGATGCCTTCGAATTGTTCCAGCGTGCGCAAAATGGCGCGCGCGCTGTCCTGGCCGAACCGGTCTTCCAATTCGGCGAAATCAATGCCTTCGAATAAAGCCGTATCATTTTCTGTGTTGGAAACTTTCAATGCTTTCTCCTTATGACACACCGCCCTGAATACCATTTTTAGACATTAAACTGCCTATTTTTAGTTGTAAAGGGCAAAAAAGAAGGCGGTTACGACCGCCTCCTCTTCACATAACAGCGGGTTTTTAAACGGAACCGGCGGCCAGCTTGACCTTCAAGCCGTCCAGATCCTTGGTGAAGATAAGTTGGCAGGCGAGGCGCGAGTCGTGGGTGACGTCGAAGGCGCCGTCGAGCATGCCGACTTCTTCCTCGTTCGGTTCGGGCAGTTTGCCCTGCCATGACGGGTCGACATAAACATGGCAGGTAGCGCAGGCGCACGATCCGCCGCATTGCGCCAGAATGGGAATGCCGCCTTCGCGGATGATTTCCATGACCGTCCATTCTTCGGTCGCCATCAATTCGTGTTCCTTGCCTTCCATATCGGTCAAATAGATTTTCATTGTCGGTCTTTCTGCTTTGGAGTTTCGGTATTTTACGCGGCGTCTTTCGACGAGTCTTTTTCGACGCCCAGCTTGCCCTGCAAATCGCTGCTCGATGTCGTGTATTGGAAGCGATAGCGCCGATCGGGATGGATATAGGTAAAGGCTTTCTTGGCCATCAACGCCGCTTCGTGGAAGCCCGACAGGATCAGCTTCATCTTGCCCGGATAGGTGTTGATGTCGCCGATGGCGAAAATGGTCGGTTCGCTGGTTTCGAAATTTTCCGTGTTCACGGGGATCATGTTTTCGGTCAGGTTCAAACCGAAATTGGCGACCGGCCCCAGCTTCATCGTCAGGCCGTAGAACGCCAGAATCGTGTCGCACGGATAGTCGGTCGCATTCTTGGCATCATCGACCAGCGTGATGCTTTGCACCTGTCCGTCCGCGCCGTTGAGGCCCGAAAAATTGGCGATTTTCAGATCCATTTTGCCTTCGGCGACCAGCGCGCGCATTTTGCCGACGCTGTCGGGCGCGGCGCGGAATTCGTCGCGGCGGTGGATCAGGGTGACGCGTTTGGCGATGGGTTGCAAATTCAACGCCCAGTCGAGCGCCGAGTCGCCGCCGCCCGCAACCACGATGTTTTTGCCGCGGAATTGTTCCATTTTGCGCACTGCATAGAAGACCGATTTGCCTTCATAGTCTTCGATGCCCTTGATGGGGGGGCGTTTCGGCGTGAAGCTGCCGCCGCCCGCCGCGATGATGACCAGCTTGGCGTCGATCACGGTTCCCGCGTCCGTCGTCAGGCGCCAGCCGCCTTCGGGCAGTTTGGCGAGGCTTTCGGCCTGTTGCCCCAGATGGAAGGTCGGGTGGAAGGGTTTGATCTGTTCCATCAACCGTTCGGTCAATTCCGTGCCCGTGCAAACCGGCACGGCGGGAATGTCGTAAATCGGCTTTTCCGGATACAGTTCGGCGCATTGCCCGCCAGGTTTGTCGAGAATATCGACCAGATGGCATTTGATGTCGTTCAGCCCCAGTTCAAATACGGCGAACAGGCCGCACGGCCCCGCGCCGATAATGACGGCATCGGTCTGGATGGGCGATAAAGCGGCGGAATCGGTCATGGCGTGGCCTCAATTTTGCAAAGATGAAGCTTGGGTGTTTAGCCGAAGCGACGCGCTACAGCAAGGGGGCTTTAGCGTCGGAATATATTCGTGCTTTGTCGTCCCCGTGCGGGTAGCATCTTGCCGCGTTTCCCCGTCCCGCATAAAGTCGGAACATGTCCAAACACGAAATTCTTATTGAAACGCGTCAATTCGGCCACAGCCTGCGCGTAACCGCCGTCGATGCCGCAACCGGCACGGAGGTTGTCTTTCAGGCCCCGTTATCGGCCAACCCGATACAAATCAAGCGGCTGGCCGTCGATAAAATGCGCTATGTCATGGCGCGGAAACAGCCCCCTTAACCTTAATATTTTCTTATCTTTTGCCGTGGCATAAGGGCATCATCGAATTATCCATTTGCGCCGGAGACTTACATGACTCGCTCGACGACAAAGCAGATTTTGACCAAAACATCGTCGCTGGCAGCCTTGGCGCTGGCGGTTTTTGCCGGTTTTGGCGCAAGCGCGGCGCGGGCCGATGAGGGCTATCAACCCTATTACGCCGTTAACCGCGACGCGATTCAATACAGCAACATTACGCCCGACGTGCAGAACGCCACCATCTCGCCCGAAACGATGGCGCAGCCGACGGAAGAAGAACTGCCCGCGACGCGCTTCTATCACTTTGACAACGAATTGTGGGCTGCGGCCGGAACCAGTTTTTTCAATTACAAGGAAAACTCGAGCCCTGTCGGCAACAGCGAACATGGCTGGTTGCCGTCGCTGGCCGGTGGCGGCAGCTATATGACGCACGGCAACCTGTATCTGTCCTTCGACGGGTCGATCTCGCTTGGCAACGCGCATGACAGCGCATCTTACGACGCCGCCACAGGCAAGTTTAACGCGCTGACGGGGTCGTCGGCGCATCAGACCATTTCGACCATCGACGCCAAAATCGGCCAAGGCTTGCAGGTCAGCCAAAGCGTCATGTTTATCCCCTATATCGACGGCGGTTTCCGTTACTGGACACGCGATCTGGGTCAGGGCCAATCGGAAGATTATCACAATTTCGACGTGCTGGGCGGGGTTATGATGCAATATGCCCCGACCGACCGTTTGATGCTGTCGGTTTATGGGTCTGGCGGCACGACTGTCGGCGGCAGAATGACGGCGACAAACAACGAAACCTATGATCTGGGCGCCACCGGCATGGAAAAGGCCGGAGCCAAGCTGGGCTATGACCTGACGCGCGACGTGGAACTGTTCACCACGTTCGACTATGACCACTTCCATTCCGGCGCAAGCCCGCTGAATTACGATGCCGCCACCGGCACGACAACGTCCGCCCCCGGCAGCATGACCAGCGACGCCACCACGCGCGTCGGCATCGGCTATCATTTCAGGTAATCATTGCTTCGATATCTTCCGGCGTTTTGCCCGCGTCGCGCAATGCGCGCAGCGTGACCGATTGATCGCGTTTGGCGTAACGCCGCCCCGCCGCATCCGTGCGCAGCGGGTGATGGTGATAGTCGGGCGTGCCGCACCCAAGCAAAGCCTGCAGCAGCCGGTGAATATCGGTCGATGCGAAGAGATCCTCGCCGCGCGTCACCAGCGTGACACCCTGCAGATGATCGTCGACCGTCACGCACAGATGGTAACTGGCGGGCACGTCCTTGCGCGCCAGCACGACATCGCCGAACAAATCGGGCCGCGCGACAATATGGCCTTTGGCGCGGTCATGCCAGGACAGCGCGCCTGTGCGCTTCATCGCCGCCCCGATATCGAGCCGCCAGTTGACCTGTGCGCTTTCGGCGAGCCTTGCCGCCCGTTCCGCCGCCGGCAAAGCGCGGCATGTGCCGGGATAGATAAAGCCGCCGTCTTCGGCGTGCGGCGCGGCCCCTGCCCGCCGTGCCTCGACTTCGATCTCGCGGCGCGTGCAGAAACAGGGATAAAGCAGCCCCATGCCGCGCAGCGCATCGAGCGCGGCGGCATAATCGGCCATATGCTGCGACTGGATCCGCACCGGTTCCGGCCATGTCAGGCCGAGCCAGCGCAGATCGTCGAAAATGGCGGCGGTAAATGCCGGTCTGCACCGCACGGGGTCGATGTCTTCGATGCGAAGCAAAAAATTGCCGTCCTGCGCGGCGCGATGCGCGAACAGGGCCGACCACGCATGCCCCAGATGCAGATACCCCGTGGGGCTGGGCGCAAAGCGGGTGACGGTCATGGCGTTTTGCCGCCGCCTTCCAGATTGGCCGCGCGCATTAAATCTTCGCGCGCGTCCCTGTCGTCGCCCAGTTCCGCCCATGCGCGCCCGCGCTGGCGCAGGGCTTCGATATTGTCGGGGTCGGTTTTCAGCACGCGATTGAGATCGCTGATGGCGTCCCAGTAATGTTCGGATTGCATCCGCGTTTCCGCCTGTCCGATCAGCGCGTCGGAGTCGCGCGGATCGATCGCCATCGCCCGGGCATATTGGCGGTCGGCGTTTTTATAATCCTGCGCGCGCATGAATTCGCGCCCCGCCATGTCGTGCATCTGCACCGCGCGGGCGGGGTCTTTCTTTTTATAGGCCGCGGCCAGATACCAGAATTCGCGCGCGGCGTCTTCGTGCATGCCGCGGTTCGATTGCGCGAAAGCGCGGCACAAATGGGCGTCGTTGCCGCCGCCGCTTCTGATCCAGGCTTCGGATTCCGCCGCGGCGATATCGGGCAGGTCGTCGGCGCGTTGCAGGCATCTTTGCAGGCGGGGCGACAGGATGGGCGCCGGAGCCGGCGCCGTTTTGGGCGCGGCATGGCAATGCCCTCCCCCCGGCGCCAGCAGGATAAAAACCGCCGCAAGGGCTATGACGCGATTAACCGCGGTCATCCATTTTGAGCGCGGCGATGAACGCGCTTTGCGGGATTTCGACTTCGCCAAACTGGCGCATGCGTTTTTTGCCTTCTTTTTGTTTGTCGAGAAGTTTGCGTTTGCGGCTGATATCGCCGCCATAGCATTTGGCCGTGACGTCCTTGCGCATCGCCGAGATGGTTTCGCGGGCGATGACGCGGGCGCCGATCGAGGCCTGAATGGCGATTTTGAACAATTGCTTGGGGATCAGTTCCTTCAAGCGTTCGCACAGCATGCGCCCGCGTTTTTCGGCGACGGAGCGATGCACGATGATGCCCAGCGCGTCGACCGGTTCGGCATTGACCAGTATCGACATATTGACCAGATCGCCGTCGCGGTATTCGTCGAGCGCGTAGTCGAAGCTGGCATAGCCGCGGCTGATCGATTTCAACCGGTCGTAAAAATCGAACACCACTTCGTTCAGCGGCAATTTGTAGACCAGCATCGCGCGCGTACCGACATAGGTCAGCTCGACCTGTTCGCCGCGGCGGTCGTTGCACAGGGCCAGAATGCCGCCCAGATATTCGTCGGGGGTTAAAATGGTCGCCTTGATCCACGGTTCTTCGATATGGTCGATGCGCACCGGGTCGGGCATGTCGACCGGATTATGCAGTTCCTTCATGCTGCCGTCGGTCAGGAAGACTTTGTAAATAACCGACGGGGCCGTGGTGATGAGGTTCAGGTTGAATTCGCGTTCCAGCCGTTCCTGAATAATTTCCAGATGCAAGAGGCCGAGGAACCCGCAGCGGAAGCCGAAGCCGAGCGCCATCGAGCTTTCGGCCTCGAATTTAAAACTGGCGTCGTTGAGCGCGAGCTTGCCCAAAGATTCGCGCAGATATTCGAATTGCGCGGCGTCGACCGGAAACAGGCCGCACCACACCACCGGAACCGACGGTTTGAAGCCCGGCAATAATTCCGCCGCCGGATTTTTATCGTCGGTCAGCGTGTCGCCGACTTTGGTGTCGCTGATCTGCTTGATGCCCGCGGTGATAAAGCCCATTTCGCCCGCATGCAGTTCGCCGGTTTCGATTTTTTTCGGCGTGAAGATGCCGACGCGGTCGAGTTCGCGCGCCGCGCCGGTGGCCATGAAACGCACCTTCTGGCCTTTTTTCAGCACGCCGTCGACGACACGCACCAGCACGACGACGCCCAGATAGGCGTCGTACCAGCTGTCGACCAGCAAGGCTTTCAACGGCGCGTCGGGATTGCCGCGCGGCGGCGGCAGGCGCGTGACGACGGCTTCCAGCACGTCGTCGATGCCGATGCCGGTTTTGGCGGAAATCAGCACCGCGTCGGAAGCGTCGAGGCCGATGACGTCTTCGATCTGTTTTTTGATGCGGTCGGGTTCGGCCGCGGGCAGATCGATTTTATTCAAAACCGGCACGATTTCGTGATTGTTGTCGAGCGCCTGATAGACATTGGCCAGCGTTTGCGCTTCGACGCCCTGCGACGCGTCGACGACGAGGATGGAGCCTTCGCACGCCGCCAGCGACCGGCTGACTTCATAGGCGAAGTCGACATGCCCCGGCGTGTCCATCAGATTCAATTGATAGGTTTCGCCGTTTTTGGCGGTGTAATTCAGACGCACGGTTTGCGCCTTGATGGTGATGCCGCGTTCGCGCTCGATATCCATATTGTCGAGCATCTGTTCTTTCATATCGCGCAATTCGACCGCGCCGCATTGCTGGATCAGCCGGTCGGCGAGCGTCGATTTGCCGTGGTCGATATGGGCGATAATCGAAAAATTGCGGATATGGGACTGGTCGGTCATAAGCGTTTCATTTAGGGTCAAACAGGCCCCGTCTTTGAGCATAGAAATGCGGTGGTTTCAAGCAACCTGCTATTTTTCGCTGTTTTTTTCGACCGTGTAGCGCAGCCGGCGGATATTGTCGTTAATGTCGATCAGCAGGAACAGCAGGCCGAAAAGAAACACGCTGATGACAAAAGCGATAATCAGCCCCGCCAGCGCGACAAAGGGGTTCCCAACCAGAATCCCCGCCCCCAGCCCGCAGGCCAGCAATAAAAACACCCCGATTTTGCATAAGAGTTCGAGCGAATTGATAATGAGGTCTTTCATGGTTTTTCCTATCAGGGCAGCAACGTGATCGCCGACATCAAATTCCCGTCGCGTTTTTCGGCGTGCAGCGTGCTGTAACGGTGGCTGTAAAACCTGTCGGGCGCGGCGCAGGTGTCGCCGGGCGATGCGGCCACGGACGCCACCCCGGCCCGCCGTAATCTTTCCCTGATATAGGCTGGCAAATCAAACATATAATGGCCGTCTTTTACCGATGGCGCGAAGAATTTCATATAGGCCGCGTCCTGCGCGATAAAAGGCGCGGGAAAATCGGGCCCGACTTCGTATGACGCCTGCCAGATGCACGGCCCCAGCGCGGCCTGCACGCGCCCTGCCCCGGCCCCCAGCCTTTCCATCGCCGCCAGCGTGTTTTCCAGAACGCCGCCCACCGCGCCGCGCCAGCCCGCATGCGCCGCCCCGATAACGCCTGCGTCCTGATCGGCAAACAAAACCGGCACGCAATCCGCCGTCAACACCCCCAATGCGATGCCGGACCTGTCGGTCACAAGGGCATCGGCGCGCGGCCTGTCGTCGGCTTGCCAGATTTTGGTCACGACAACGACGTCCGGCGAATGGATTTGATAGGCGCTGAGCAGATTTTCCGGCAAAACAGTCAAATGCGCGGCCATGTGCGCGCGCGTTTCGTGAACATCTTGTGGGTTTTCCTGCCCCGAAAAACCGCCATTGCCGTGCGCGCGGGTGAAAAACGCGTGCCTGACGCGCGGGAGGGCGGATAGGTTGGCGGCGGATAACGGTTCGATCATGCGGACCCAGGCATCGACGACGGATTGCGCGCCATATGGCGGACGGCGTGTATGATAATTGCGTCCGGCGTCACCCCATAAAAAACAAGATATGAGTAAGGCACGATCGCCAGACGCCGGACGGACGCATCATCGGTCCGCGTTCCCATCAGGGGATGGGACGACAAGAGGTTGATAAACTCCGAAATGCGCCCCTGAACCCGCCGCGCGCCCTGCGGCTCGCGCTGGGCAATATAATCAAGTATCGAATCGAGATCCGCCAGCGCGGGGCGCGTGTAACGGATTTTCATAAGCCATACTTGGTCCAGACATCGCGGACTTCGGCGTCGGACGCGAAATCCCCCTGCGCGGCGGCGGCCTTTGATTTCGCCACGGCGCGGCTTTCGTCTTCGGTCATGCGCACACCCGCCCCTTCATCCCCCGTCCATTGCAGCATGAGACGGGCGATTTCATCCTGCATGCCGGGCGGCAAGGATGAGGCGGTTTTGAAGGCGCGGTCAAGCAGTTCGGTCATGCGTTGATTTTACCCCATTTCACCCCTTCGATAAAAGGCAAAAGATATTCTTTAACATAACCCGTAAACTGGTTAATATGCCGGTCTCGACCTAACCGCAAAGGACAGGCGGCCCATCGCCGCCCGCAAATATCATGCCCCAAGATCAAAATTCGTTTTTGTACAGCGCCAATGCCGACTTCATCGCCGAATTATTCCAGCGTTATGCCGCCAACCCGGCCTCGGTCGATGTCAGCTGGCGTTCGTTCTTCGACGGGTTGCATCAGGACGCCCGCGCGGCGTTAAGCGAAATCAGGGGCGCAAGCTGGGCGCCGTCGAAAGCGGACAAAGTCATCGCCAACGAAAATGCGGCGCCCGCCGCCGCCGCAAAAACTTTTGCCCAATCGGCCGCCGCAGCGGCGCCGTCGTCGGAAGTTATCGACAGTATCCGCGCCGTGTGGCTGGTGCGCGCCTATCGCCAGCGCGCGCATTTGATGGCCAATCTCGACCCGCTGGGCCTGTCGCGCATTCCTTCGCCCGAGGAATTGCAGCTCGACCCCGCCAGCTTCGGCTTCGAGGCGGGCGATTACGACCGCCCCATTTTCATGAACGGCACGCTGGGTTTCGACCGCGCCACGCTGCGTGAAATCCTGTCGCGCCTGAACGAGCTTTATTGCGGCACCGTCGGGTGCGAATTCGCCCACATTCAGGATCGCGAAGAATTGAAGTGGCTGCAGGAACGCATCGAAAACCCGGAAACCTTCAGCGTCGACACTAAACGGCGCACCCTGACGCGGTTGACGGCGGGCGAAGCGTTCGAAAAATTCCTCGCCACCAAATTCGTCGGCGTCAAACGTTTCGGGCTTGAAGGCGGCGAGGCGATGGTGCCCGGCATCGAGGCCGCCATCACCCGCGGGGCGGAAATGGGGCTGCGCGAAGTCGTGTTCGGCATGGCGCATCGCGGCCGTTTGAACACGCTGACCAACATTCTGGGCAAACCGTTCACCGCGATGTTTTCCGAATTTCAGGGCGTGTCGGCCTATCCCGACAGCGTGCAGGGTTCGGGCGACGTCAAATACCATCTCGGCACCTCGATCGACCGCGATTTCGGCGGCACGACCGTGCATTTGACGATGAACGCCAATCCGTCCCATCTGGAATGGGTCAATCCCGTCGTCATGGGCCGCGTGCGCGCCAAGCAGCAGCAACGGTCGGGCGCGACCGTCGTGACCGACGATGCGTTGAAACAGGTGATGGGCTTGCTGATCCACGGCGACGCGGCATTCGCAGGTCAGGGCATCGTGGCGGAATCCTTGATGCTGTCGGGGCTGCGCGGGTATCGCACCGGCGGTACGTTCCATTTCGTCATCAACAATCAGGTCGGCTTCACCACCAGCCCGCAATATTCGCGGTCGGGCATTTACTGCACCGACATTGCGAAAATGATTCAGGCCCCGATTTTCCACGTCAACGGCGACGATGTCGACGCGGTGGTGCGCGTCAGCGAATTGGCCGCAGCCTATCGCCAGACTTTCGGCCATGACGTCGTCATCGACATGGTGTGTTATCGCCGCCACGGCCATAATGAAGGCGACGAACCGGTTTTCACCCAGCCGGTCATGTATAAAAAGATCAAGGAACAGCCGACGACGCGTGAGGTTTATGCCGCGCGTCTGGCGGGCGAAGGGTCGATTCCGCAGGCCGAAGCCGACAAGATCAACGCCGATTTCTGGGCGCGGCTGGAGCAGGATTTTCAGGCGGCGACGACGTACAAACCCAACAAGGCCGACTGGCTGGAAGGCAAATGGCAGGGGCTGGAAGTCGCCTCCGGCGACGACCGCGACGGCAAGACCGGCGTGGCGCTGGACACGCTGCGCGAAGTCGGCGCCGCCATTTCGCGCGTGCCCGAAGGTTTCGACATCAACCCCAAGATCGCCAAGCAGCTTGAAGCCAAGCGCGAGATGATGGCGACGGGCGCGGGCATCGATTGGGCCACGGCCGAAGCGTTGGCGTTCGGCACGTTGCTGGTCGAAGGCACGCCTGTGCGTCTTTCGGGACAGGATTGCGGCCGCGGCACGTTTTCGCAACGCCATTCGGTGCTGACGGATCAACAGGACGAACATCGTTATGTGCCGTTGAACGGCATTCGTACCGAACAGGCGACATATGATGTGCATGACAGCCCGTTGTCCGAAGCCGCCGTGATGGGTTTCGATTACGGTTTTTCGCTGGCCGAGCCGAACGCGTTGATTTGCTGGGAAGGCCAGTTCGGCGATTTCGCCAACACCGCGCAGGTGTTCGTCGATCAGTTCATGTCGTCGTCGGAAACCAAATGGCTGCGCATGTCGGGGCTGACCCTGCTGTTGCCGCACGGGTATGAAGGGCAAGGGCCGGAACATTCGTCGGCGCGGCTGGAACGCTATCTGCAGATGTGCGCCGAAGACAATATGCAGGTCGCCAATTGTTCGACGCCCGCCAATTATTTCCACGCCCTGCGGCGGCAAGTGCGGCGCAAATTCCGCAAGCCGTTGGTTCTGATGACGCCGAAATCGCTGCTGCGCCACAAATTGTGCGTGTCGAAGCTGTCGGATATGGCCGACACATCGACCTTCCTGAACGTCATTCCCGAAAGCGCGCCCAATATGGCGGATGACAAGCGCGTTCGCCGCGTTGTGATTTGCAGCGGCAAGGTTTATTACGACCTGCTGGCGGCACGCGAGGAACGCAAGATCAACGATGTCGCCATTGTGCGGCTGGAACAATTCTACCCGTTCCCGGCCAAACATCTGGCGGTCGAATTGGCGCGTTACGCCAAGGCCGACGACATCGTGTGGTGTCAGGAAGAGCCTGAAAATATGGGGGCGTGGACTTTCGTCGACCGCCGGATCGAGGCTACGCTGGCGTCGGTCAAACACCGCGTCGCCCGTCCCCGTTATGTCGGACGTCCGGCTTCGGCGGCGACGGCGACGGGGTCGTTGAAACGCCACACCAAGGAACAGGCCGAGCTTATAGATCAGGCACTTAAAGCCTGATTTTAAAGTATTTTACTGCCAACCGGCGGTGTTTTTTAACGCCGCCGGTTGTTTTTTGCCCTAAAAACACCCAAGGAATTAAATAGTTTCTTACCATTAAATGGGGTATTCTCTGCAACGTTATATTTTAAGACGCCATATCGCTAGATCATAATCGGGGTTTTGATAATGACGATTATATATCCAATTTTGCGTGCAAACCCCAATATGCGTCTGCTGTGCAAAAGGTCATTCAATCATACGAATCGTTCTTCGTTTGGTCGCCCCCCGCTTGGCGTATCGCGCGTTCTGTCCAATGCGACAAAACGCATAGTAAGAAAGTCCGCATTTCCATACGCTTCGGTTTTGGAGTCACTGTCTTACGCCATGGAAATCACCTTCGGCATCCCGGCGATGGCCATGGCAAGAACAGGCCAGCATCGCGATGTCCTCGCCGCGCAACGCCGGCGCGCGTCGCACCTGTCCACAATGTCATTGCTGTTCGCGCTGGCCGCGTCTGCGCTTGTCTCGCTTGCGCCCAACCCGGCCAATATGTTTAACGGCCGCACCGCCTATGCGCCCCCGGCCCCCGTCATGCAACCGGTAGCCTCGCATGCGTACGCCACGCCAAAGCAGCCGGCAGCGGCAGCCGTTGCCCCGGCGCAGGTAAAACCCGTTGCCGCCGCCCCCGGGGAGATCACACACACAGTGGCAAGCGCGCCGGCATCGACAGCCCCTTCGGCAGCGGCCATTCTGGCCGAGAGCGTCAATGAATCCCTGCTGCAAAAAACCCATCATATGCTGGGCGAACGATACAGCCTGAATGACCAAAAAGGCGTCAATTGTTCGACTTTCGTCGCACGGGTTGTTTTGGCCGCCATGGCCGCCGCCAACCACAAAAATAATGATCCGGTTTTTGACATTGGTTCGATACAACCGTATCTCATCGGCACCTCGGAAAATATGGTGCTGGCCACGCAGTTGAACGACGGCCACGCAGATTTCATCAAAGACAGCAAAATTCCCAGCATAACGGGAGGCGATCTGTTGGCATCTGCGCGCGCCGGAACCTTATTGCCGGGCACGATCATCGGATTCGCATTTGATCACCGTCAGGAATCTTTTGCCGCGGGACGTAAAAACAATATCAGCCACGTCGCCATCGTCATCAGGGACAAAAACGGCGTTTTATCCGTCGCCGAAAGCGCAGGCGGCGTCGGCGTTCATGTGATGCCGCTGGATGCCTGGGTCAAATTGTACGCTAACGTTCAGGGTGGCGCGCGTTTTTACACCGGCAATCCATTTGTAGCGGCGGCGACGGCGGCGCATAAACCTGTGGTGGAAGCTGCGTTTCTGGGCGCATCTTCAGTTCCGGATATCAGATTGGCCCAGATTTCCCAATCTCGGAACGATATGGCCGGCGCCACGACGGCCCTTCGGGAACACCATCCCCTGGTTCTGCATCAGCCTATTCCCGGTTATCAGTCGGCGCGGCTGACGGTTACTTATCGCGGGCCGCAACCGTCATAAACCCTATCGTTAACTACCCCCTTTAACTTCGGTTAAATTGGGAGTATCTGTTGCTGCACAGATTCTTCCCTTTCCCTGTCCGAGGCCTTGCATGTCTACTCAAATCGTCGTTCCGCCCATGGGCGAATCCGTTTCCGAAGCCACCGTCGCCAAATGGCTGAAAAAGGTCGGCGATGCGGTCAAGATGGATGAGCCGCTGGTCGAGTTGGAAACCGACAAGGTCACGCTGGAAGTCAATGCGACAGCCGCGGGCGTCATCAGCGAAATCAAGGCGCCGCAGGGCAGCACCGTCGGCGTCGGCGCCATTTTGGGCCAGATTCAGGCGGGCGGCGCGGCCATAGTTTCCGCCCCTACCGCCAGCGCGACCACGGCGGCACCGCCTGCCCCCGCGCCGGTCGCGGCCAATGCGCCCGCCGCCGCGCAACCCGCCGTGATGCCCGCCGCGCGCAAACAGGCCGAAGATCGCGGCCTGAACCCGTATGACATTCCCGGCTCGGGCAAAGACGGCCGCGTGATGAAAGAAGACGTCGTGGCCTTTGCCGCCAAGCCGGCCGCAGCCCCTGCCCCGGCGCAACCGGCCGGCCCGCGCAGCAATGCCGCGCGCGAAGAACGCGTCAAGATGACGCGCCTGCGCCAGCGCATCGCCGAACGTTTGAAGGAAGCGCAAAACACCGCCGCGATGCTGACGACCTTCAACGAAGTCGACATGTCGCACGTCATGGCGTTGCGCAACGCGCACAAGGACGCGTTTGAAAAGAAGAACGGCGTCAAGCTCGGCTTCATGTCTTTCTTCGTCAAAGCCTGCATTCAGGCGTTGAAGGAACTGCCCGCCGTCAATGCCGAGATCAGCGGCGACGAGCTGGTTTACAAAAATTATTACGATATCGGCGTGGCGGTCGGCACGCCCAACGGGCTTGTCGTGCCGGTGGTGCGCGACGCCGATGCGTTGAGCTTTGCCGATATCGAAAAATCGATCGGCGATCTGGGCAAAAAAGCCCGTGACGGCAAATTGTCGATGGCGGAACTGACCGGCGGCACATTCACTATCACCAATGGCGGCATTTACGGGTCGTTGATGTCGACGCCGATTCTCAACACGCCGCAGTCGGGCATTCTGGGCATGCATTCGATCAAGGAACGCCCCGTCGCCGTCGGCGGCAAGATCGAGATCCGCCCGATGATGTATCTGGCGCTGAGCTATGACCATCGCGTGATCGACGGCCGCGAGGCCGTGACCTTCCTTGTCCGCGTCAAGGAATGCATCGAAAACCCGGAACGGTTGTTGCTGGGGGTTTAGGATCAGAACCTAATCGCTTCTTCATTGATTCCAAGGTTAACAATCGCCGCCCCTTAAAAGGGTGGCGATTTTTTTTGAATCAATCGCGGGTTGAAAATGCGGGTGAAAGTAAAGCGGGGCAAGAATCATATTGCCCGAATCAACTTCGTTTGTGTACAAGGCGAACAGGTAATTTGTTGTTTATTTTTATTGGTTAACTAATCTTTTTTCAGGTGTCAGAAATGCGCCAATTGACCGAGTGCCAAGCTCTTATTGCCCATACCACCGGCACGCCTTGGAAGCTCTTTGAACAACGATCCGTTTTTCTTGAATTTTTTTCTGCGCACAGCATTGTCTGCAACCCCTTCTCTCGATACGGTTATGTTGGCGTCACGGTTGAGGACAAGCCAACCGCCCGCCAGATTCTGGACGACAAAGCCCGGAATGTTCGCATGGCGGCGGAATCCCTTCGCAACAAGGGAGTTAAAAACCTCGTCGCACAAGCTCAACGTGACGGTATTAAATTCAAGGGCGGTGATGAAACCGCCCTTCATCGTACTTACCTGATGGCCGACGACACGACGCAAGCTTTCCCGAAAGCCATTTGGGATATTGTGCGCCCTCAATTGGCGGCAGAACATATCATCGCAACATCCCTGAAAGCCGCGCCCGTTACAATTGACGGGCAGGAAATGGTTTCGGTCACGGATATCGGCCCCATTCTGGCCGCCGTGGGACAGGCCAAATTCTGGCAAATGGTCCGGCATGCTGCGGCGCAAGTCGAGCCCTATAAAAGCGGCGCGCCTGTTACCGTTTATCATGAAGTTTTGTGCGCGCTTGTCTGCGCCGCCGATCCTATCGATGCGCCTTATAAACTTTTGTCGGCGCGCAAGCCTTTCAACCTGTACACGCCGAACGGTTTATTGGGAAATGTCGATGTGCCGGTTTCCGATCGCATTGTCACGGCCGACCATTTCCTGTGCCTGCCGGGCCGTCCGGACGAGTCGCTGGCATCCATCTATGACACATATGTTTTCAATGACAGCGCGCGCCGCGACATTCACGATCAGGCATGGGCCTATATCAAGGAACGCGAAGCAGACATCAATGCGCATTTCGCGGCCCCGGCGGGTTTGTCATCCGCAAATGACAACTTTAAGGCGTCGGGCCAGTCGCTCGTGACCTTAGGCCGGAAAGACATAAAGCGCAAGGCGCGGCGCGCGCGGGCGATGGAGATGTCGTCCGGCCCTTCGGACGGGCGCGATCATTATAAAATTGGCAATACCAGGGTCGAACGCGTCGATTTCCTGTCCGGCCTTGCCTCGGCGCAACGCCCCGACGATACAGCGCGTTTGGACGAAGGTTTTCTGAACGCCAAATCCATGCGTTTCGAATTTGCGGGACAAAAAAATGCAACCCATCCCGATATTGTCGTTCTGGGCCCCTTCGATCCCAATGACGAGGTCGCGCGCATCTATCACTATACGATGCTGCACGCAGCCAATGTCGCCAAGGCGACCGATCCCGCCTGTCAGGATATGCAGATTTTTGTCATGGATTTGCAAGATGAAACCGGCAAAGGCTGTTATGAGGATTACTTTGCCTCGCACGAAGCCTATGCCGATGGGTATAACAAGGAATATAAGCTTCCGCTTTCGCATAAAGGGCTGAAGGAAAAAATTTCTCTGGGCAAGAAAAACAACACCGAGCACACGGCCTATTGCTTTGTCGACAGGCTGAGCGGTACCGATCTGGATCAGATGCGCGCCGCGGCCAGCAAACTTGTCCTCGCGCACCAGCGCACCTATCGCCGGCTGGAAAGCGAAGTGCTGGGCACGCAGCAAAGCAAAGAGACCATTCCGGACGATGTGTGTCAGGTCACGGTTTTTGCCTCGGCGGGAAGCGACAGGCTTGACGATCACAATAACGGCACAAAGCTTGGCGGCCTGCTGGCCGAACGCAGCGTCGATACAGAAATGGGCATCCGCACCGGCGCGGGCGACGATCACGCCATGTGGTTTCCGGTTAAGGCTTATTTGGAAAAGCTGGCTTCCTTGGGCAAAAAACCGCGTTATCTTTACGGCACGACGACG
Source organism: Alphaproteobacteria bacterium (assembly GCA_028866275.1). Classification (GTDB taxonomy): domain Bacteria; phylum Pseudomonadota; class Alphaproteobacteria; order UBA9219; family UBA9219; genus CAIXLI01. Next base: position 20,198 of record JAGWIK010000007.1, on the reverse strand, counting down.
CATGCGTTGGCGCGAACCGAAACCAAGCACGGCGCCGTCGCGCCGGAATTTACGCACCATTCGACGCACGATCTTATCGGCCCGCGCCAGCATGAATTGATGAAGGGCGATTTGTTCGTCTCGCTGGGCGGCGGCAACGGCACGGGGTTCGAAACCGGCGAGGTTCTGCTTTTGAAGAAGCTCGGCCACCCGCTGATGCGCGGCAAGGAAATTTTCTTTGTCGGCAAGACGCCGTCGATGCACAAGGAAATCATCAGCTATATCGGGCAGGATAAATTTGAGGAACTGCTGCGCGATCCTTTGGCCTTGCGCAAGGAAGGCATTTATCTGTTCGCGACGACAGACGAGGCCAGACCGCATATTCTGGCGTCCATCGACCGCGTCGAAGCGCGCAAGAAAGCCGAAAAGGATTTCGCGGCGACGGCAGCCGCGCGCGCCGCCCGGCTTACCGCCTAGGTATGTCCCGCAATTTTTTGTAGATCCCGCAGCCTTCCCAATGCGCGCCGGGGAGAATGCCGATGCTCATCAGGAATTCGCCGGTGATTTCGCCGCCGGTGAATTTGAAGGTTTTTTTGAAGAGTTTGACCCAATCGGCCTTGCCGCGCGGTTTGCCGTTATGGGTTCGATGCGCGTCGAGCCATAACGCGAATTTCCCGTGCGACGCGCGCAGGCCCTGCACCACACCGGCATTATGGATGATGGCCGCGATTTTCAACCGGTTGCGGATGATGCCTTCGTCGGCCAATAAACGCCGGACGTCGGACGCGGCATAGGCCGCGACCTTGTCGACCTTGAACCGGTCGAACGCAGCGTTGAGGGATTTGCGTTTTTTCAGGACAATTTCCCACGACAGCCCCGCCTGCATGATTTCAAGGCACAACCGTTCGAAAAGCACGCGTTCATCGGTGGCGGGAAAGCCGTATTCGGTGTCATGATAAGCCCCGTGGACGGGGTGGCCGGGGGCCATATCGCAATAAGCACGGGACATTTTAGCCCTTTTTGAGCAAGGAGTTACGTAAGGCTTGCATTTTTGCCCGCCTTTTCCTAGAAGAGAGCGCGTTTCAGACCAAGAAAGTTTAAAACTATGAAAGACAATCTGCACCCCGATTATCACGAAATCACCGTCATCATGACCGACGGCACGGAATTCGTCACGCGCAGCACCTATGGCCAGGCTGGCGCGAAAATGCATCTCGACATCGATCCCAAGACGCATCCGGCATGGACCGGCCTGCACCGCATGGTCGATCGCGGCGGCCAGTTGGCCAAGTTCAACAAGCGTTTCGCCGGTCTTTCCAAGAAAGACGGCGCTGCTGAAGAAGCCCCGGCTGCCGCTGCCGCGCCTGCGGAAAAGATCAAGCTGACGACTTCGGCATCGACTGCCAAAGGCAAAAAGAAGGCGTAAGGCCTGTCTGTAAAAAAAAGGGGGCTGGAGATTTTTTCTCCAGCCCCCTTTTTGTTTTTTCTTTTCTTTAATCCACAAACGGCTTCCGGCGGAAATTGTGGTGTGCTTCGATCATGCGCACGGTGCCGCTTTTCGACCGCATCACCACCGAATGGGTGATGGCACCGCCCGCAAAACGCCGTACGCCGCGCAGCATCGCGCCGCCGGTCACGCCCGTGGCCGAAAACATCACGTCGCCATGCGCCAGATCATTCATGTCATATTTGCGGTTTAAATCGGTAATGCCGACGCGCGATGCGCGTTGTTTTTCGTCGTCGTTACGGAACAACAGGCGTCCCTGCATCTGGCCGCCGATACATTGCAACGCCGCCGCCGCCAGCACGCCTTCGGGCGCGCCGCCGATGCCCATATACATGTCGATACCGGTATCGTCCTGCGCCGTGGCGATAACCCCCGACACGTCGCCGTCGCCGATCAGCGTGATACGCGCGCCGGTTTCCCGGACTTTGGCGATGAGTTCATCATGGCGCGGGCGTTCGAGGATGCAGACCTGAATGTCGGAAATATCCGCGCCCTTGGCCTTGGCCAGATTGCGGATATTTTCCGCCGGGCTGGCGTCCAGATCGACCAGATGGGCAGGCAAACCGCCGCCCACCGCGATTTTATCCATATAAACGTCGGGCGCATGCAAAAATCCGCCCGCCTGCGCCAAAGCGATGACGGCCAGCGCGTTGGCCCCGCCGCGCGCGGTGATCGACGTGCCTTCGAGCGGGTCGAGCGCGATATCGACCTTGGGCCCCCTGCCCGTGCCGACTTTTTCCCCGATATAAAGCATCGGCGCTTCGTCGCGTTCGCCTTCGCCGATGACCACCGTGCCTTCGATATCGAGGACGTTCAGCGACCGGCGCATGGCGTTGACCGCGACCTGATCCGCCTGTTTTTCGTCGCCGCGCCCGACCAGAAGCGAGGCCGACAAAGCGGCGGCTTCGCTGACGCGGACCATTTCCATGGCCAGATTGCGGTCGGTATAGGCGGAATCTTTGGACATCTGGGTTTTTCCTGTGAAAGGGTGCGGATGCGTAAGCTTTATCACGGCAAAGACGGCGAATCCACCCTGTCGCCGACCGCGATTCCGTCGCGCGCCGCCTCGCCGCCGTTAATTTCGACAACGGCCGCCACCGGCATTTGCGACGGAATCGGCGTCGTATCCATGGGGCGCGCGTTGGCTTCGATGCGGCCTATTGTATGGTCCGGCCTGATGAACAGCATATCCAGCGGAATATAGGTGTTTTCCATCCAGAATGCGACAACCCGCGGCGGGTTGTCGGGAAAGATCATGCCGGCGTTATGCGGCAGGGATGTCACGAACATCAGCCCGTACGCCTGTTCGTCGGGCGTGCGGGCGATTTCGACATCGAAAGAAAAACGCTTGCCGTCGTGGCGCGTTATGGTCAATTCTTCATGCTGAAACTGAGGGCGGGCCGCCGCGCCCATGACCGAACGGCCCGCGCTCGACATCGTCCACAGCAGCGCGCCCACAATCAAAACCGCCGCGACGAGAATCAACCCTGTATTCTTGGTCATCCGACTGCCTATCCGACATTAAATTATGGCTTTTTTAACCAGATTCCCCGAATCTTGAACAGGGCAAAACGCAAGGTCAACACTATGCGCCTTTTTTCACCTCTCCGCTATACCGCCCTGTGCGGCATTTTGCTGGCTGTCGCGACGCTTGCGCCTTGTCCGGCCTGGGCATGGGGCGGGGTTTTATTGCCTTCGCAAAACGACGACAATACATCGACGCTTCCCAATCTGGGGCTTGGCGGCAGCGCGTCATCCCCGACACCGGCAACGCAGGCACCGCCGGCAGCCCCCGCAACGTCTCCTGCCGCGCCACCTGCCGCCGCGCCGTCCGCGGGCGAACTTTCCACCCCTGTGCCGTCCACGGCAACGACCACGTTCGATCTGTCCAAGATAGCCACCCCAAGCGTCACGTCCCCGGTCAGCAAAAGCGCAGCCGCCCACCTTGCCCCCGGCAAGCTGCCGACCACCATTATCCACGAAGCGGACGTTTCGGCGATGCTGGCGGCGCAATCGGCGAGCCTGCCCGACAGCCTGACAATTTCCATCGGCGGGCAATCTTTTTTCGGCGCGAAGGATGTCGAAACCATTCACGACAAACTCGGCCTCAGCCAGAACCAGGTCGCCACATCCTGCATCCTGACGGTGCGCGGCATCGTACAGACCAGCAAGGGCGCGGCCATCATCAATGGCGGCAATGCCGCACAAGTCGCCGTGCGTTACGACGGCACGATCAAGGGATATTTCATGAGCGCGACGGCTTTGTGCACCGCCGGCCATCTGCCCGACGACGCCGGATTCCTGACCGAAATCGGCGGCCGTTATGACATCACATTGCAAGCCATTTCATGCCCCGCGCCGACGCGGCAAACGCAGCAGCTCGTCATCACCTATGACGGCACGGCGACATCGCGGTGCGATTATCAATGAGCCGCGTTTAGCAATTGATCCGTCGGCAGGCTGTTGAGGAAATTCAACACGATTTGCTGAACCTTCAGGTTATAGACATTGTTATGTCCGGCATCGGGCACGTAATAGGCTTGCTTGGGTTCATTGGCCGCGGCGAACAGTTTCTTGCCGAATTTGATCGGGACGACCTGATCCATTTCGCCGTGCAGCAGCAAAAGCGGCATATGGATGGATTTTATTTTATCGATAGAATCGAATTTGTCCCGTAACAGCCAATGCACCGGAACCAGAGGATAGCGGTCGGCCCCGACATCGGGAACGGACGTATAAGGCGATTCAAGCACCAGCCCCGCCGCCGCATATTCGGTCGCCATTTGAACGGCGACCCCGGTTCCCATCGACTCGCCGTAAAACACCAATCCGCCTTCGGGCACGCCCTTGGCGATGACCGCGTTGATGGCGGCTTCGGCATCCATATAAAGCCCTTCCTCGGACGGTTCGCCCGGATTGCCGAAACCACGATAGCCCACCATCAGCACGCCATAGCCGGCGTCGAGCCACGGCCGCACCTTATAATTGCGATAGCCCAGATGGCCGGCATTGCCCTGAAAAAAGACCACGGTCAGTTTGTCGCGCGCCTGCGCGGGGCGATACCAGCTTGTCAGATGCAGGCCGTCCTCCGTCGTCACTTCCAGCGGCTGCATCTCGCTGAGCGCCCATTCCGAGGGCACAAAACGCGCTTTGTCGGGGAAATACATCAAATCGCGCTGCATCACGAACAGCGACGCGATGAAGACGACATAGACCAGCGCCAGCGTTAAAATCCACCCGCCCGCGCGGCGATAGAAATGATGCATCGTCATTTTTTTCATGTTTATTCCCTTTGCATACCGTAAAGCCGCGCGTAAATCCCGCCGCGCGCCAGCAATTCGCCGTGCGTGCCCTGTTCGGCCACGCGCCCCTGATCCAGAACCACAATCATATCGGCATCGACGATGGTCGACAGGCGGTGCGCCACCACAATGGTCGTACGCCCGATTTGCAGGCGTTTCAACGCATCCTGCACCGCGCGTTCGGATTCGTTGTCGAGCGCGGATGTCGCTTCGTCAAGCAGCAGGATCGGCGCGTTGCGGAGCATCGCGCGCGCGATGGCGATGCGTTGGCGCTGGCCGCCCGACAGCTTGACGCCGGATTCGCCGACTTGCGTGTCGTAGCCTTGCGGCAATGTGCGGATAAAGCCGTCGGCGAAGGCGGCCTGCGCCGCTTGTTCTATTTCCTGCAAGGTGGCGTCGAGGCGGCCATAGGCGATGTTGGCGCGGATAGTGTCGTCGAACAACGCCGTTTCCTGACTGACCAGCGCGATCTTGCTGCGCAGGCTGGCCAGCGTCACATCGCGGACATCGACGCCGCCGATGGTAATCCGGCCCGACGCGATATCGTAAAAACGCGGGATGAGGTTGATAATGGTCGATTTGCCCGCCCCCGACGCGCCGACAATCGCGACCGTTTTGCCTTGCGGGACGGCAATCGACAGATGGTCGAGCGCGCGCGTGCCGTCGGCATAGGCGAACACCACATCGTCCAGCGCGACGGTATAATCCGCCGTATCCATCCTCCGGGCCTGCGGCGCGTCGACGATGCCGGGTTCGACATCCAGCAAGGTAAAGACCCGTTCCGCCGCCGCCAGCCCCGACTGTAATTGCGTGTTGACGCGTCCCATGCGCTTCATCGGGTCATAGGCCAGCAGAAACGCCGTGATAAAGGCGACGAGATTGCCCGGCGTGTTGAGATGATGTTCGACCTGCCAGTAGCCGTAATTCATCAAACCCGCGACGACGATGCTGCTGAGAATTTCCATCACCGGGCCGGTGGCCGCGCCGATGCCCACGGATTTCAGCGATAATTTATAGATATTCTCGGTAATGTCGCCGACCCGCGCGATTTCCAGCCCTTCATTGCCATAGGCTTTGACATGGCGGATGCCTTGAAAAGTCTGGTTCAGACGCGCGGCAAGATTGCCGGTGACATTCTGCGTGTTCGACGCGACCTTGCGGATGCGTTTGCCCATGCGCCCGACATAAAGCGCGGTGACCGGAAAAACCAGAACGGCGATCAACGATAATTGCCAGTCCTGATAGATCATCACCCCGATCAGCGAGATCAATTCAAGCCCGCCGCGGAACGAATTCAGCAGGCATTCATTGACCGCCTGCCGCATGATGCCGACATCGTTGGTCACCCGCGACACCAGCGATCCCGACGGATTGTCGTGGAAGAAGGCCAGATCGCTGCGCAACAAATGGCCGCACATTTCCTGTTGCACCGTGGCGACGATGCGTTGCCCGACGCGGTTCAAAAAAACGGTGTGCAGCCACGCCATGATGCCGCGCACCAGAAAAATGCCGATGACGATGCCCGCCAGCTTGATCATATGCGCCTGCCCCGGCAATTTGACGAGCGCGTCGGTTATCATCTGCAACATATTGGCAAAAGCGGCGCGCATCGACGCCGCGACGGCCATGAACCCCATCGCCGCGATGAATATGTTTTTGTGCGGCCGCAAATAGGACGTGATCAGACGTTTAAGCAACGCCCACGAATTATGAGTCTTGCCGCGCTGCAGCATGGCAAGATTGGATGTTGCTGTATTTTGTTCGGTCACGCGGCTTGATTTTCTAAAGGATTGTTAAAGAGTCCGCGCTATCATAAAGATTAGAGCGCAATTGAAAAGCCCGTCTTTAAGGTCTGGAACGTTATGATGGATGCCGTCACACCGCCCGTATCGCCCCCCAAACGCCGCAAGGTCGGGCTGGCTTTAAGCAGCGGCATGGCGCGCGGCTGGGCCCATATCGGGGCTATCCGCGCTTTGCGCAAATTGGGCTTTGAATTCGACGTTATTACGGGTTGTTCGGTCGGCGCGCTGGCGGGCGGCTGCTATATGGCGGGGCGTCTCGACTCGCTTGAAGACTGGGCGCGCAGCCTGAACAAGCGCAAGATCATCAGCTATCTGGACATGCGGTTGCGCCATGGCGGGCTGATCGGCGGCAACAAGCTGGTCGACGAAATGCGCAAATATCTGGGCCATGCGCGAATCGAAGATCACGGCATCCCTTATGCCGCCATGACAACCGACCTTGTCACCGGCCATGAAATCTGGCTGCAGACCGGCGATATGGTGGAGGCGATGCGCGCGTCTTTTTCCCTGCCCGGCATTTTCCCGCCGGTGAAAATCGGCACGCGGTGGCTGGCCGACGGCGCGCTGGTGTGCCCCCTGCCCGTGGCGGCGTGCCGCGCTTTGGGCGCCGACATGGTCATTGCCGTCAATCTGAACGCCGATATGATCGGCAAGTCGCGCCGCCGCGATTCCACCATTCCCACCGCGGCCGGTTTCGACATGCTGAAATTTCTGGAAGAAAACGGCGAACATGAAAAACTGTCTTTGATGGATACCATCACGCGCCGCGTTTTCCATCGCGATTATGACGGGCCCAGCGTGTTCGGCGTCATGACGTCGTCGCTAAACATCATGCAGGACCGCATCACCCGTTCGCGCCTGGCCGGCGACCCGCCCGACGTGCATATCGCGCCGCGGCTGGGCCATTTCGGATTGTTGGAATTCGACCGCGCCGAGGAAGCCATTCACGAAGGCGAAGCCGCCGTGATGCGCAAACAGCCCGAACTGGCCGACGCGCTGGAGATCATGGCCCACAGCCACAGGGTCGGCGAAAACGAGCCGATTTAAAGGGTTTGCGTCGTCAGACCGCCTGAAAACAAAGCCATAAAACCCTGTTTTTTTCTTAACCAACGCTGTGCTACAATGGCTTTGCCAGTTCACTGGCTATGGCGATAAACGCCTTGTGGAATAGACGCTGCGGACCCGGGGGCGGTACCCGGCGCCTCCACCCTGCGACCCGTGCGGCGGGTCACAAGACGGGGGCGAAACAGGATCGACGCGCGTGATAAAGACATGGTTTTTGCCCGGCATGATTCCGCCGTTATCGGGTCATTTTGATAAATGCCAACGACAATGTTGACATGAGCAATGTTGCTATCGCTGCCTAATGTCCGCATCGCGGAAGTAAGGTAGTTAGCACTTGATCGCGGCCCGGGGGGCGCCGGGCAACAGAAGCCCCCCAATCTTTTCCTTTGCGGCGGCGCATGCGCTTGTTCTTTTAGGCTTGGCTTTTGCGGCCATGCCCTCTAGTTTTGCATGAAGGGCGCGGTGCTGCGGCGCGGCCTTTGTTTTATCCTCTAGCCTTTTTGCCGTGTTATGTCCGAAGATTTGCTCCGCTATGACCTGATGATCGAAGCCGCGTTGCGCGATGTCGTGCGCGAAACGCTGGAATCCGTCGCGCGCGACGGGTTGCCCGGTGATCATCATTTTTACATCACTTTTGCGACCAAATTTCCCGGCGTCAAAGTCCCCGACCATTTGCGCCAGCAATATCCCGACGAAATGACGATTGTGCTGCAATACCAGTTTTTCGGACTGAAAATCGAAAACGACTGCATCCATGTCACGCTGAGCTTTAACAACATCAAGGAAAACCTTGTCGTGCCGATTGAATCGATCACGACTTTCGCCGACCCTTCGGTCAATTTCGCCTTGCAATTCCAGACCGGCGACGACGAAGACGACGACACGCCCCCGCCCCCCGACGGCGACAAGGACGGGGACAAGGAAAGCGACGAAAAGCGCGGCGAGATCATCAGCCTCGACAAATTCCGCAAGAAATAAGCCTATTCGGATGCTGCCGCCAACAGCGAGGCGTTGCCGCCTGCGGCCGTGGTATTGACCGAGGTTACGCGTTCGGATGCGAAGCGCGGCAGGTAGTGCGGCCCGCCGGCCTTTGGCCCCGTGCCGGACAGGCCTTCGCCGCCGAAAGGCTGCACGCCCACCACGGCGCCGATCAGCGACCGGTTGACATAGAAATTGCCGACATGAAGCGCGGCTTCGACACGGGTTACGGCGTCGCCCACGCGGCTGTGAATGCCGCCCGTCAACCCGAAACCGGTCGCGTTGATGCGGTCGATCAGCGCGGCCTGGTCTTCTGTTTGATAACGCACGATGTGCAGGATGGGGCCGAACACTTCGTCGGTCAGGAATGAAACGGACGGGATTTCCCACGCTTGCGGCGCGACGAAATGGCCCGGCACGGCAACGGGCACGGTCATGATTTCGCGCGCGTCGCGCCTCAACCGTTCGACATGCGCCAGGAGCCGCGCCTTGGCGGTCGCGTCGATCACCGGCCCGACATCGGTCGACAGATTCGCCGGATCGCCGACGACCAATTCGCGCATCGCGCCTTTCAGCATCGCGACAATTTTGTCCGCCGTTTCTTCGGGCAGGCACAAAAGGCGCAACGCCGAACAACGTTGCCCCGCCGAACGAAACGCGCTGGTGACGACATCATCCACTACCTGTTCCGGCAAGGCGGAATTATCGACGATCAAGGCGTTCTGGCCGCCGGTTTCGGCGATCAGGGGCACGATGGGCCCGTCTTTGGCCGCCAGCGCGCGGTTAATGGCGCGCGCCGCCGCGCATGACCCCGTAAAGGCCACGCCCGCGACATGCGGATGCGCGACCAGAGCCGCGCCGATATCCGCACCCCCGCGCACGACCTGAAACGCATCGCGCGGGATGCCGCATTCGTAGGCCAGCCGCGCGGCGAACAGCGCGATTTCCGGCGTTTGCGGCGCGGGTTTGGCGATGACCGCATTGCCCGCGACCAACGCCGCCGCGATTTGCCCCAGAAAAATGGCCAGCGGGAAATTCCACGGGCTGATGCACACGAACACGCCGCGCCCCGTCAGGCGCATGTAATTATGTTCCCCCGTCGGGCCGGGCAGGTCGATACGCGCAAAATCGATGCGCGCGCGCATCGCGTAATAACGGCAGAAATCCGCCGCCTCGCGCACTTCGCCCAGCGCGTCGGGAATGCATTTGCCGCCTTCCTGTATCATCAAAGCCATCAACGCGGCGCGGTTGGTCTCCAGCGCGTCGGCCAGTTCTTCAAGACATGCCGCACGGGCATCGACCGGCATTCGCGCCCAGGCCGCGAATGCTTCACGCGCTTTGGCAAATGACGCGTCGACATCACAGGCAGATTTTGGCAAGGATTCCCGTTTGAACCGCGCGATGTCGGCCAGCAGGGGGTCGGTGACGAACGGGTCGGCCAGTTCGACGCCCGCGGAATTGCGACGCTGCGGCGCGAACAAATCCGCCGGACGTTTGACGGCAGGATGGCGGACATCGTCCTGCGACAGACAGTCGCGCACGGGGTCGGATGTGAGGTCGGCAACCGGCACGGACGGGTCGAACATGCGATGCACGAACGATCCGTTCGCGCCGTTTTCCAATATGCGGCGCACGAGATAGCCCAGCAGAACATCATGCTGGCCGACCGGCGCGTAAACACAGGATTTCAATCCTTCGCGGCGCATGGTGCCATGCAGTTCGTCGCCCATGCCGTGCAGGCGTTGGAATTCGACGCGCCCCACATCGTCGCCCGCCAGTTCGGCGATATGCGCGGCGGTCAACGCGTTGTGCGTGCCGAACCACGGGTTGACCCATGCGCGATGGCCCAGCAAACGCCGGGCGCACGCCATATAGGAAATGTCCGTGTTTACCTTGCGGGTATAGACATAAAAATCGTCGAGCCCGCGTTCCTGCGCGCGTTTGATTTCCGTGTCCCAGTACGCGCCTTTGACCAGACGCACATGAAGGCGGCGGTTATGGGCGGCGGCCAGCGCGGCAAAAAAATCTATCACCGCCGGCGCGCGTTTGTCATAGGCCTGCACGGCAAAACCCAGACCCTGCCACGCGTCGGGGCGCAATTTTTCCATCAACGCCGCCGCGACATGCAGCGATAAATACAGCCTGTCGCCTTCCTCGGCATCAATCGTCAAGGGCATGTCGTGGCGCGCCGCGCGTTCGCACAACCCCGCAAGACGGGGAACCAGTTCCGTCATCACGCGCGCCCGTTGCGCCATTTCATAACGCGGGTGCAGCGCGGATAATTTGACCGAAATGCCCGACGGCCGCGGAAACCCGTGCTGCACCTGATGCGCGGCGATAGCATCGATGGCGTTTTCATAATCGGCCAGATAGCGCGCGGCGTCTTCGGCGGTGCGCGCGCCCTCGCCCAGCATGTCGAAAGAAAAACGCACGCCGTCGCGCATATCCTGTTCCGCGCGATGCAGGGCCGTGTCGATCGTCTCCCCCATCACAAATTGATCGGCCATCCATTGCATCGCCGCGCGAATGGCCTCGCGGATGACAGGTTGCCCCAGACGCGCCACCAGCCGGCCCAAGGCCGACCCCGGCGAGGACGGCGCGTCAAGCCCGATCACCCTGCCCGTCAGAGCCAGCCCCCACGCGGCGGCGTTCAGCGACCACGACGCGTCGCCGCCCGCAATCCCGTTGCCCATGGCCCGATCCCAATGGGTCGCGTCGAATTTATCGCGAATCAGCGCGTCGGCCGTGGCGCGGTCGGGAATGCGCAGCAAAGCTTCGGCCAGACACATCAAAGCCAGCCCTTCCTGCGATGTCAGGCCGAACCGTCCCAGCATGTCGGTCACGGTGACCGAGGGGCGATGCATATGGCGAATGGTTTCCACCCATGCCGCGGCGCGCGCGGTACGATGCTGCGCGGCCGCGGCGTCGAGCCGCGCGGCAGGAATCAATTGTTCGAGACATTGTTTTTCGTCGGCGCGGCATAAAGCGGCCACGGCGGCAAGGCGGGCGTCGATATCGAAAACGGCGGGTTGGGTCATGGCACGGATGCAAGGGGGTGTGCTTTATTATAGCACGCCGCCGGCCAAGCCAGAATGGGGAAAAGAGGCCGCGTCAGCCTTGGATAACGGTGGCCGGATCGACGACCTTGCCGTCATGCCGCGTTTCGAAATGCAGTTCGGGCGTGGATACGTTGCCGGTTTTGCCGACCGTGCCGATCATATCGCCTTGGGCGACGATGGAATCCTTGTGCACCAGCACGCGTCCCAGATGGGCATAGGCCGTGACCCAGTTATCCTGATGCCGGATCAGCACCAGATTGCCGAAACCCTTCATTTCGTCGCCCGCATAAACGACAGTGCCCGCCGCCGCCGCCGCCACGGGCGCGCCCAGCGGCGCGCCGATATCGACGCCGTCATTGGTCAGGCCCGGCCCCTTGGCCCCGAACCCGGATATAATCGGCCCCTGCACCGGCCAGACCATGGCGGGGGTATCCGTCGTCGCCACGGAGGCAGCCGCCGCGGGCGCCGCCGTGGTCGCCACTTGTTGCGGCGGCGGCGTGGGTTGGTTCAGGGCCTGAACGGGTTGGGTTTGGGAACCATTCTGCGTCGCCAGCGGTTGCGGCGTTACCGAAGATTGATCCCCCGTCAACGGCACGGGCGCGGCAGTCGCCCCCGTATTCGCCGGCGCGGTCGCGACCGGCGCCGGTTCCAGCGGTTGCGCCGACACGGCGGCGGGTTCGATCGGCGCGAGGTTGGATTGTTCCACCGTCCCCAAAGGCGCGGGCGTCGGCGCGGGCATGCTGTTTGTGCTGAACCCGGTGCCGGTCGCCGGCAACGTCAGGGATTGCCCCGGCTTGACATCGAAGGGCGGCTGCAAATCGTTGAGAACGATCAGTTCGCGCATCGACACATTATGTTCGCGGGCGATGGCATATATGTTTTCATTGCCTTGAACCGTGATGGTTTCGCCGGCTTCGATGCCGTTACGCGACGGCAGATAAGGCGCGGGCGGGTTGTAGAAAGTACAGGCCGACAATGTCGCCGCCAGCACCGCGCCGCAAACGGTTTTGTTCAGCAGATTTTTCATCCGATACGCTCCAGCCCGCCCATATAGTCGCGCAGAACCGGCGGAATGACAATCGACCCGTCGGATTGCTGGTAATTTTCCATGACCGCGATCAAACAACGCCCCACCGCGACGCCCGACCCGTTGAGCGTATGCACGAATTCGGTTTGTTTGTCGCCCGCGGTGCGGCACCGCGCATTCATGCGCCGCGCCTGAAAATCGCCGCAGTTGGAACAGCTGGAAATCTCGCGGTAGGTGTTCTGGCCCGGCAGCCAGACCTCGATGTCATAGGTTTTGCGCGACGCAAATCCCATATCGCCCGTGCACAAAACGATCGTGCGGAACGGCAGATCCAGACGTTTCAACACCGTTTCGGCGCAGTCGACCATACGTTCATGTTCGGCCTGCGACTGGTCGGGCGCGGTGATGCTGACCATTTCGACTTTGTAGAATTGGTGCTGGCGCAGCATGCCGCGCGTGTCCTTGCCCGCCGCGCCCGCTTCGGCGCGGAAACAGGGCGTGCGCGCGGTCAGGCGCAGCGGCAATTGCCCGCGGTCGACGATTTCGTTGTTGACCAGATTGGTCAGCGGCACTTCGGCGGTCGGGATCAGCCACAAATCTTCCTTGGTCGGGGCGCGCGACAGCGCGTTGGCCACGACGTCGGTCAGGGTCATGTCGCCTTTTTGCAGGGCCGCCAGATCGGCGGTGTCGGCATGCGCCAAAGCTTCGGCCAGCAATTCGTCGCGCGATTTGGTGCGCGAGGCGATGAACTGGTCGTCGACGAATTTCGGCAATTGCGCCGTGCCGAACATGATGTCGTCCTTGACCAGCAAGGGCGGCGACACTTCGGTATAGCCGAATTCGCCCGTGTGCAGGTCGAGCATGAAATTGCCCAGCGCGCGTTCGAGCCGCGCCAGCTGGCCCTGCAAAATGGTAAAGCGCGCGCCCGACAATTTCGCCGCGCGGGTGAAATCCATCAGGCCGAGTTCTTCGCCCAGTTCGAAATGCTGACGTGGATTATTGATAAGGCCGGGCCGGCCGTGGCGGCGCAGTTCTTTATTGTCGTCTTCATCCTTGCCGTCCGGCACATCGTCGGCGGGAATATTGGGCAAGGATGTCAGCAAATCGTTCAACCGTTTGCCGTACAGTTTTTCCATGTCTTCAAGGCTGGCCAGACGGTCTTTCATCGCCGCGACTTGCTGCATCAACGGTTCGGCGTCTTCGCCTTTACGTTTCAGGTCGCCGATCTGTTTCGACGCGTCGTTGCGCCTGGCCTGCAATTCCTGCATGTCGGTTTGCGTGCTGCGGCGTTCGGCGTCGAGCGCGAGGATGTCGGCGGCGGACGGCGCAAGGCCGCGGCGTTTCATGCCGGCGTCGAACATGTCGGGATTGTCGCGAATGGAACGGATATCGTGCATGGCCTGTCCTGATAAAACCCTGATTATTCTTTTTTCCCGACCCATCTGGCGCCGAGGATGGAAAATTCGTAAAGCAGCAGCATCGGCAAGGCAAGGCTTAGCATGCTTATAAGGTCGGGCGGTGTCAGAATTGCGGCAAAAACAAAGATCAGAACCACGGCATAACGCCGGAACGACGCCAGTTTTTCGGCCGAAACGATCCCCGCCCGCGCCAGCAACACAAGAATAACCGGCAGTTCGAAGGCCAGCCCAAAGGCGAAAATCACCGTCATCGACAGCGACAGATATTCGCTGACGCGGGCTTCGAGCTGGATGGGCAGGCTTTCGGTCGTGCCCGGCATTTCAAAGCTCAGAAAGAATTTCCACGCTTCGGGAAACACGAAATAATAGGCGACGGCCGCGCCTGCCAGAAAGAACAGCGGCGTCGCCAGCAAAAACGGCAAAAAAGCGCGGCGTTCATGTTGATACAACCCCGGCGCGACGAACATCCATATCTGCGCGGCGATGACGGGAAAAGCGACAAAACACCCTGTCCACAAAGACAGTTTGATATAGGTCGTGAAGGCTTCCGTCAGGCCGGTATAAATCAGGCGGCGATGTTCGCCTTCGGTCGCCGCCGCCAGAGGCCGCACCAGAAAAGCATAGATTTCCGGCGCGAAGGCATAGGAAACGGCAAAACCGGCCAGCACCGCCAACAGCGCATAAATCAGCCTGCGGCGCAATTCGATCAGATGCGCCATCAGCGGCTGTTGCGCCGGATCTGTATCCCGATCAGCCGTCATGGTCGGGAGACGCGGGTTTATCGGGCGGGGGCGCGGATGCGGCTTTTCTGGCTTCCTCGGCGCGTTCGGCTTCATAGGACATATGCTCGACCGCGCGGTGGATGTCGTGCGCGGCGGCGCGCAGCTTGCCGACCCATTTGCCCATCATGTGCATGACCTTGGGCAGGTCTTTCGGCCCGATGGCGACAAGTGCCACAACGCCGATAACCACCAGTTCGGGCCAGGCTATGTCGAGCATCGGTGAAAAATCCTCTAGGCCGCAGGCGGCGGCAGCGTGTCGTTGTGGTCGGCTTTTTCGGCGGTTTTTTCAACTTTGTCGGCTTTGGCGTCCTCGCTCAGCCCCGCCTTGAAATTGCGCACGCCCTTGCCCAGATCGCCCATGACCTGCGGCAATTTGCCGACGCCAAACACGACCAGAACGACGACCAGCAACAGAATGATATGCGTAAGGCTTAACCCCATTTTTTCCTCTTGTCTGCGATGGGAAGGTAAGACTATAGCCTGTGAAATCCATACTGGGAACATCTATGTCACGGCGCAAAATCATCCTTATCGGCGG
Organism: Alphaproteobacteria bacterium; assembly: GCA_028866275.1. GTDB lineage: Bacteria > Pseudomonadota > Alphaproteobacteria > UBA9219 > UBA9219 > CAIXLI01. The sequence goes on along the minus strand of JAGWIK010000007.1, from coordinate 4,741 downwards.
GCCGACGGCATCGGGCAAATCCGCGCTGGCGATGCAGATTGCGCGCCGTGAAAAGGGCGCAATTATTAACGCCGATGCCATGCAGGTCTATGCCGGACTGCCCGTCCTGACGGCCCAGCCCGACATTGCCGATCGCGCCGAAATCCCCCATTTATTATATGAAATAACCGACCCGGCCGAGGCGTCGTCAGCGGGCAAATGGCTGACGCAAGCGCAAAACGCCATCGCACAGGTTACGGCCGCCGGACGCACCCCCATTCTGGTGGGTGGCACGGGTTTGTATTTTCGCGCCTTGCTGGGCGGGCTGGCCGATATTCCCCCCATTCCCGATGCCGTCCGCGTTGAAACCGCGCATTTATACGACCAACTGGGCGAAGAAGAATTTCGCGCCGCGCTGGCCGGCAAAGACCCGGAATCCGCCGCGCGCATCGCGCGTAACGACCGGCAGAGGCTGGTTCGCGCTTATGAGGTTGTCGCGCACACGGGCAAGGCATTGGCGGCGTGGCAACAAGACGGGGCCGCGGCGACGGCGGGCGATGACCTATACGAACGACGCCTTGTGCTGCCGCCGCGCGACGCGCTTTACGCCGCCTGCGACAAACGGTTCGTGTCGATGATCGATCGTGGCGCGATCGACGAGGTGCGCGATCTTATGGCCCGCAACCTGTCCCCCGCCCTGCCCGCGATGAAAATTCTGGGACTGCGTGAAATTGCGGCCTATCTGCGCGATGAAATCACACGCGCCGATATGACCGCCAAAGCGCAACAGGCTACGCGCAACTATGCCAAGCGGCAGATGACATGGTTTCGCAACCAGTGGAAGGACTACAGATCCGGCGATTTGATATGATCGGCGCGGCGCAGGGCCGGAAAAATCCGCGCCCAGATCATCGTCACCGCAATCGACCCTGCGCCGCCGAACACCGCCGCGCCGACGACGCCCAGCAATCGCGCCGCAACGCCGCTTTCGAATTCGCCCAATTCGTTCGACGCGCTGATAAACAGCCCCGATACCGCCGACACGCGCCCGCGCATATGGTCGGGCACGACGATTTGCACCAGATTCTGCCGCACGAAAACCGAAATGGAATCGGCGACTCCGGCAATCGCCAGCATCGCCAGCGAAAGCGCCATGTTTTGCGATAACGCGAACACCATAGTGGCCACGCCGTAAAGCGCCACGCCGCCCAGCATCCACATGCCGGCATGGCGCGCAATCGGCCGCATCGCCAGCGCCAGCGTCATTAATCCCGCGCCGACGGCGAAGGCCGCGCGCAATTCGCCGAAACCCTGCGACCCGCTGTGCAGAATATCGCGCGCATAGACAGGCAGCAGCGACGTCACCCCGCCCAGCAGAACCGCGAACAGATCCAAAGAAATGGCGCCCAGAACGATTTTGCTGTCCCACAAATGCGCAAGCCCTTCGCGGATCATCGTCAGGCGCGGCACGTCGGTGCGCGGCGGCTTTGCATTGATGTCCATGCGCAACAGCAGCGCGCCGGTCAGGCAGGCTACCGCATAGCCTCCGCTCGCCACCGCGCAGGCCGCGGTTACGGAAACGCTGGCCAGCCAGCCGCCCAGCAAAGGCCCCAAAATCGTTCCCCCCTGAACGCACAATGTATTCCACGCCACCGCCTTGGGCAGAACCTCGCGCGGAACCAGCGCCGACAAAAGAGACGCTCCCGCCGGCATGCCGAACGTGCGCGACACCCCGAACAGGCACGCCACGATAAAAATCGGGATCAACGACTGCAGCGCGCTCAGCGACAGCAAGGTAAAAATCAAGGCGCACGCGGCCTGCAACACATAACATCCGAACAAAATCAACCGCCGGTCATAGCGATCCACAACCGCGCCCGCGACCAGCGCCAGCAAGAACATCGGCAGAAACTGCGCCAGCCCGATCATGCCGACCAGAAAAGTGCTGATACGTTCGTCATAGCTGTGCCGCGCCAGCGTATAGACCCACCAGCCTATGGTGACGCTTTGCACCTGCGTCGCGGTGTTGGAAAAAAGACGGCCCGTCCACATCGTGGCAAAAGGGCGATAGCGAAAGACGGCGTGAAAAGACATTCAGTTTCCAATGAAAAGAACAGGCCCGGCTGAATAAGTCAGCCGGGCCCGGTAACGGCGAACAAACGATAGCTTACGGACGCAAGACTTCGATATCAACGCGGCGATCTTCGCGCAGGCAGTTGATCAGCTTGGCGCGCGGCAAATCGGCCGAGCAATCCGCCCTGGGTTCCGTCTTGCCCAGCGAACGCAGTTCCACGCTTCTGGCCTTGACGCCTTTTTTCATCAGGTAGTCGCGGACCGCTTCGGCGCGGCGCAGCGCGAGTTTCTGATTGTAATCGGCGTTGCCGATGCGATCGGCATAGCCGGCGATAATCAGGTTCGGCATGTTGTACACATGGCGGAAGCGATGATGATAGCGATGATGGTGGTGGCGATGATGGCCGTCATGTTTTGCCATTTTGTCGCAATGCGGACGCAAATGCGCCGCCAGCCTATCGAGGTCGTGCATCGCCCGCTTGCTCAGCGTCGTCTTGCCGAACGCGAAATAGACGGACGATTCATGTTCGACCACCGGCGCAACCGCCGTCGGCAAAGCATCGCCAAGACCCGCGGCGGCCTTGGCCGCGGCGCATTCGTCGCTGCCTTCCCAATTGGTGATGACGCAGTTGCCGTCGCGCGTCAGAACGGGAACGCCGTCGCTGCTGCGTAAAATGGCGGCATGGGCCGATGTCGATACCAGCGACCCCAGAACAAGGATGGTGGCGAGAGCGGCGGTTTTAGCGGAAAAAATGGTCATGAGGTGGCTCGCGGCAAAAGACAAACGAAAGGGAAATATCCCAAAAAACCTGTACACTATAACAATATCAAAAGGCTGGCTCAACCCCTGCCGCAAAAACCATCGCCCGCCCGTGTTTTTTGGGTAACACCCGTCCGCCCTGTTATTCCTTTGACAGATATGCTGCCCCTCCGTTAGGGTTCGGCGACTTTCCGCTTATCAAGCTGTTTTTCCCATGAATCCGCTCGCCCTTATCGGTCGCACCCTTCTGGACTTTCTGTCTGCCGTTGGCCATTTGGCCCGCTTTACCGCCAAGGCGGTACGGCATTGCTTTTCGCCGCCATTTTATGCCGGCCAGATTGCGCGGCAATTCGTCGATATCGGTTATTATTCCCTGCCCGTCGTCGGGTTGACGACCTTGTTCACCGGCATGGTTCTGGCCCTGCAAAGCCACACCGGTTTTTCCCGTTTCGACGCCGAAAGCGCGATTCCCACCGTTGTGGTGTTATCGATCACGCGCGAATTGGGGCCCGTGATGTGCGGGTTGATGGTCGCAGGCCGCATCGGCGCCTCGATCGCCGCCGAACTGGGCACCATGCGCGTGACCGAGCAAATCGACGCGCTGACGACCTTGTCGACCAATCCGTATAAATATCTGATCGCGCCGCGCATCATCGCCGCGACCCTGATGTTGCCCATTCTGGCGCTGATCGGCGATATTATCGGCGTATTCGGCGGGTTTATGGTTTGCGTTTACGGGCTGAAATTCAACGCCGCCAATTATATTTCGCAGACATGGGAATATATGGAAACCCGCGACGTTGTGTCGGGCCTGTGGAAAGCCGCGGTGTTCGGCTTCATCATCGCCTTGATGGGATGCTATCAGGGATTTAATTCCAAAGGCGGGGCGCAGGGCGTCGGCAAGGCCACCACCAACGCCGTGGTTTCCGCCTCCATCCTTATTCTGGTTACCGATTACATCCTGACCGGCCTGTTCTTTAGCGGCAAATAACATGACCTCCGTTCCCAAAATCGACCTTTCCGGCGTTGCCAAATCATTCGGCAGCAAGCATGTGCTGAACGGCATCGACCTGACCGTCGGGCGCGGCGAATCCGTTGTCATCATCGGCGGATCGGGAACCGGCAAGTCGGTCATGTTGAAATGCATCCTCGGCCTTTTGCAACCCGAGAAAGGCAACATCAAGGTCGATGGCGAAAACGCGGTCGGCCTGCGCGGCGCGGCGCTCGACGCGCATCAGGCCAAATTCGGCATGTTGTTTCAGGGGTCGGCCCTGTTCGATTCGCTGCCCGTATGGCGCAATGTGGCGTTCAAGCTCATTCAGGCACGCGGCATGTCGCGCAAGGAAGCCAGGGATCGCGCTATCGCCACGCTGGCTTCGGTCGGGCTGGGCGCGGATGTCGGCGATCTGTTTCCGGCGGAACTGTCGGGCGGCATGCAAAAACGCGTGGCGCTGGCGCGCGCGATTGCCTCCAAACCCGAAATTATTTTCTTCGACGAGCCGACCACCGGGCTTGACCCCATCATGGCCGACGTCATCAACGAGTTGATCGTCAAATGCGTGCGCGAAGTCGGAGCGACGGCCTTGTCGATCACCCACGATATGGCCAGCGCGCGCAAGATTTCAGACCGTATCGCGATGCTGTACGAAGGCCGCATCATCTGGCAGGGCAAAACGGCGGATATCGATCATTCCGGCAACCCTTATGTCGACCAGTTCATAAACGGCCGCGCCGAAGGGCCGATCAAGATGCAGGTGCGCAAGGTTTAAGCGCGGCCGTTTGTTTTTTCGGCCCTGCGATTCACGTCACGCCGCAAGCGGCATGACGATCGCGGTTCCAGCTTTTTAGTCCTGCGATTCACGTCACGCCGCAAGCGGCATGACGATCGCGGTTCCAGCTTTTTAGTCCTGCGATTCACGTCACGCCGCA
>JAGWIK010000020.1 GCA_028866275.1 Alphaproteobacteria bacterium | reverse complement strand
GCCGCCACGAACCGGTCCAGCAAACGCACGCCGAACGCCGTCGCGCCTTTGGGCGATAACGGCTTGTCCTTGGTCGCCCACGCCATGCTGGCGATGTCCAGATGCGCCCACGGCGTGCCCTTCTTGATGAAACGCTGCAGGAACTGCGCGGCGGTAATCGACCCCGCGCCGCCGTCGCCGATATTTTTCATGTCGGCGATCGCGCTGTTGATCTGCTTGTCATAGGCGTCGCCCATCGGCATGCGCCACAGCGGTTCTTCGGCCATCTTGCCCGCGGCGGTCAATTGCGCCGACAGCGTGTCGTCATTGCTGAACAAACCGGCATATTCGCTGCCCAACGCGATGCGGATCGCGCCGGTCAACGTCGCCAGATCGATCACGCAACGCGGTTTGAATGTTTCCTGCGCGTACCACATGGCGTCGGCCAGCACCAACCGCCCTTCGGCGTCGGTGTTGATGACCTCGACCGTCTGGCCCGACATGGTGGTGACGACGTCGCCCGGACGCTGCGCCGTGCCCGACGGCATATTTTCAACCGTCCCCACAATGCCGACGACATTGGCTTTCGCTTTCCGTCCCGCCAACGCCTTCATCGCGCCGATGACGGCCGCCGACCCGCCCATATCGTATTTCATATCTTCCATGCCGCCGGCGGGCTTGATCGAAATGCCGCCGGTGTCAAAGGTCACGCCCTTGCCGACGAAACAAACGGGTCTTTTATCCTTGGCATCGGCATCGCCCATCCACGACATCGCGACCAGACGCGGCGGAAACGCGCTGCCCTGCGCCACGCCCAGCAAGGCGCCCATGCCCAGTTTCTTCATCTGCTTTTCGTCCAGAACCTCGACCTTGACGCCCAGTTCGGCCAGCCCCCGCGCCGCCTGCGCCAGCGTTTCCGGATAGATGACATTGCCCGGTTCGGTGACGAGGTCGCGCGCCAAAAACACGCCGTCGGCAATTTTGCCCAACGGCGCATAATCGGCCTTGGCCGCCGCGGCATCCCTGGTCGCGACAATCAAGGATTTCAGCGCGGGCTTCTGCTCGGCCTTCAATTTGGTGTGGTATTTGTCGAAACGGTACGACCGCAACCGCGCGCCATAGGCCGTTTGCGCCGCCGCTTCGCCCGCCGGCAGGGCCAGATCCTTATGCTGGTCGACCAAAAACATCGCCTGCGCGTCCTTGCCGGTCAGGGCCGCGACGCCCGCGCCGCCGACGCGCGCGAACAACGCCGCATCGGCCTTGGCCGCGGCGCCGATACCGACCAGAATAACGCGCGACAACCGCGTGCCCGCCGGGGCCAGCACGGTCAAAGTCTGCGCGGCAGCCCCCGTAAAATGGCTGGCTGCCATCGCGCGGCTTAACGCGCCGTTGGTCTTTTTGTCCAATTTTTGTCCCTGTTCGCCCAACATGTTCTTGTCGGCGACGGTTACGATCAAAGCATGTTGGCCGGGTAACGTGGCGGCGGCGAAGGCGATTTTAAGCATGGGGCGATTCCTCGGATGTTTATTTGCCTTTTCAGCTTAAACCGGTTAGGCATTTTGTCCAGTAAATGCTAAAAACCGGCTCATGAACCGCATCCTGACCTTTTACCTGCTGCGCCAACTGGCCGGGGCCTTCCTGTTCGCCACGGGGGCGGTCACCTTTGTCGTGCTGTTCACCCAGTCTTTTCGCCTGTTGTCGCTGGTGATCGAAAATTCCTCGACCATGCTGGTGTTTTTCCACCTGATGGGCCTGTCGGCCCTGACTTTTCTGCCCCTTATCATGCCTCTGGGCGTCGGGGTCGCGGTCGTGTTCACCTATCACCGGCTGGCGGTCGACAGCGAATTGACGGTGATGCGCGCCGCGGGCATCGACCCGTGGCGGCTGACCCGCCCCGCGTTGATGATGGCCGCCGCCGCCGTCATTCTGGGCTACGCCCTGACTTTGTGGATGACGCCCGCCGCCAACCGCGCGCTGGTCGAACTGCAATATAAAATACGCGACAGCTACGCCGTCTTCCTGTCGCATCCCGGCAGTTTCAACGATCTGTCCGACGGCGTGACATTTTACGCCAATAAACGCGGGGCCAACGGCGCCTTGCAGGGCATCCTGATCGAAGACACGCGCAACCCCGACGATCCCGTCACGACCATGGCGGCGACAGGACAGGTCAGCGACGAAGGCGGCCAGCCGCACCTGATCATCTTCAACGGACGCCGTCAGGAACTGGACCGCGCCACGGGCAAATTGTCGGAATTGTCGTTCGACCAATATGTGCTCGATCTCGACGCGCTGCGCGCGCCGCCGGGCGGCCGCATCCCCGATACGCGCGAAATGACCATCCGCCAGCTTTTGCATCCGCCCGCCGCGTACCTGCGCGTCCGCGGCCCCATCGACCATTTCACCGGCGAACTCAACGCCCGCATCGCCACGCCGCTTCTGTCCTTGTCCTATGCCTTGATGGGGCTGGCGGCGATTCTGGCGGGCGCGTTTAACCGCCGCGGCATGGGCGGGCGCATCCTTGTCGCCGCCATCGCCATCGTGGTGACGCAGGCTTTGTTCATGACCGCGTCCAGCATGGCGGCGCGATCGACGATGTGGACGCCGCTGCTTTATGCCGTCGCCGTGCTGCCCGCGCCGGCAGGCTTCGCGCTGGCCAACGCCGAATGGATCGGATCGCTGCGCCTGTTGCCCTTTGCGCGACGGAGGCCGGCATGATCAAACGCTGGGTTCTGAACCGCTATCTGGGACGGCAATATCTGCTGTGGTTTCTGGCCTTCCTGTTCGCGCTGTCGGGCATCATCTATCTGTTCGAAGTGGCGGAACTGATGCGCCGCGCCGGCGGACGGCCCGATGTCGGCTTTGCCATCGTGCTGGAAATGGGTTTTTACAAACTACCGGAAACCATCGAACGCGTCCTGCCTTTTGTCGTTCTGTTCGCCGGACTATTCACCTTCTGGCGGCTGACGCGCAGCCAGGAACTGGTCGTCGCGCGGTCGGTGGGCGTGTCGGCGTGGCAATTTCTCGCCCCCGCTTTATGGGTGACGCTGGCGTTCGGCCTTTTGAATATCGCGGTCGTCAATCCCGCGGGCGCCGTGATGAATGCGCGGTATAAAGCGATGGAAATGCACTATCTCGACCGCGTGCCGACGCTCGAACTGACGGGCGCGGGGCTGTGGCTGCGCCAGTCGAGCGACGGGCGGCGTTACCTGCTTCATGCCGACCATGTCGATATGAATCCGTTGACCCTGACGCCGTTGATGGCATTGATCTATGACGATAACGGCAATTATCTGGGACGCGTCGACGCGCCCAAGGCGGTGCTGGCCGACGGCCAATGGGATGCGCGCGACGCCTGGATCAATATGGACAAACAGCCGCCGCAGCACAGCGACGACTGGCAATTGCCGACCACGCTGACTTTCGGCAAGATTCAGGAAAGCATGCAATCGCCAGACACAATTTCGTTCTGGGAATTGCCGCGCTTCATCCGCGCGCTGCGCGCCATCGGCCTGCCGCCGACCGCGCACCAGCTGGCGTTTCAGGATCTGCTGTCGCAGCCCGTCTTGTTGTGCGCGATGGTCTTTTTCGCGGCGTGTTTCGCCCTGCGCATGAACCGGCGCGGCGGCGTCACGGGCATGATCATCGCGGGCGTGCTGCTGGGCAGCTTCGTCTACACGCTTAACAACGTCGTCGGCGCGCTGGGCCTGAACCAGACTTTGCCGGTGGCGCTGGCGTCGTGGGCGATACCGCTGGCCGCGCTGGCGCTGGCCAACGCCGCGCTTTTACATCTGGAGGATGGATGACCCCCACGCCCGCCGCGCCTGTCCCTGAAACCGATACGCTTCCCGGTTCGGAACGCCGCGACGACCCCGTGCTGCGTTACCGCAGCATCTGGATATCCGACATCCATCTCGGCACGCGCGGTTGCCAGGCGGAAAGGCTGCTCGACTTCCTGCGCCATACGGAATCGGAATATCTCTATCTGGTCGGCGACATCGTCGACGGCTGGCATTTGCGCCGCCGCTGGTACTGGCCGCAGGCGCATAACGACGTGGTGCAGAAAATCCTGCGCCGCGCCCGCCACGGCACCAAGGTTTTTTACGTTCCCGGCAATCACGACGAAGCGGCGCGGCCTTTCTGCGGCCTGCATTTCGGCGGCGTCTATGTCGTCAACGAAACCATCCACGAAACCGCCGACGGCAAACGCATCCTTGTCCTGCATGGCGACCAGTTTGACGCCGTTGTCGGTTACGCCACATGGCTCGCGCATCTGGGCGACAAAGCCTATGACGTCGCCTTGTTCGTCAATCGCATCTTCAACGCCGCGCGCAAAAAAATGGGGCTGCCTTACTGGTCGTTGTCGGCTTACCTGAAACACAAAGTCAAAAACGCCGTCGATCATATCAGCTCGTTCGAAACCTTTATCGCCGAAAGCGCGGCGCAGCAAAAAACCGACGCCGTGCTGTGCGGCCATATCCACCATGCCGAAATGCGGCAAATCGGGTCTGTGCTTTATCTCAACGACGGCGACTGGGTCGAATCCTGCACCGCGATGGTCGAAGATTTCGACGGCAAGCTTTCCATCATCCGCTGGGCCGACGACCGCGACAGGTTGCTGTACCCGCTGGTTGGAAAAATGTATGAATCCGCAGGGGGATGACCCCAGCCCGGCGACGGCCAACCCCCCGTCATACTTACGAAATTAAAAGCTTTTTAATTACTTTATTGGCAAAATACCCTCAGAAGTGTAAAAAGGAACATCTGCCGCATCGACGGAACCGGCACCAAACCGCCCGTCAAAGGGGTATAAGTCATTGTTTAAGAATGTTTTTACAAAAAACGCCTTTCCCGCCCTGACGGTTCTTGCGGCGGCGGCGATTTATTTCGCGTCCGGCGACCTGGCTTTTGCTCAAAGCGCGGCAGGTGTTGCCTCGGGCTCGGCGACTTATGACGCCGCCTCGCTGGGCGACATGTTCTGCGACGCTTTTGCCAATACCAAGGCATTCGCTTTTATTTTTCAGTATGCGGCCTATGTGGCGGGCGTGTTTTGCGTCGTCCGCGGCATCCATCATCTGCGGCTTCATACGGACCGCCCGACTGAAAATTCCCTCGCACGGCCTCTCATGCTGTGGCTTGGGGGCGCGTGTCTCCTGGCCTTGCCGAGCGTGATTGACTGCGTCATCGCAAGCATCTACGGCGCATCGGCTTCGGGCGGATCTTTGGTGTGCGGCGCGCCGGGCATGACCGGCGGGGCATCGACGCTCGACGTCATGTTGGCGAATTTCGTCGGCAATATCAAAGCGCCGCTGATCAGCCTTGTCTCCCTTATTGCGATTGTCGCCGGGCTTTTCATGGTCGTCAACGGCCTCGTCAAGGCATCCAAGCACGGCATCGATGCCCGGACCTATTCCGTTCACAGCATCCTCACCAACATCGTCTTTGGCGCATTGCTGATGACAATCGGCGATAATCTTAACGTGATGCTGGCGTCGGTTTTTGGCGACACCACGCTGGGAACCTCCAGCGTCATCAACTGGTCCTACGCCGCATCGCTGGCGGGCGGCGCGTCGGCGCAGTTCCAGACGGCGGTGACCGCCGCGCTCACCTTTGTCCAGATCATCGGCGTTATCGCTTTCGTGCGCGGCTGGCTGGTGATGAAAAAAGTCGTCGAAGGCGGCGGCAATGTCACCATGGCGCAGGGCATCACCCATATCGTCGGCGGCGTGCTGGCCATTAATGTATTTTCGTTCCTCGAGATCATGAATTCGACTTTCGGGACGCAGCTGTTTAATTAGGGTCAGGATCTACCCCACAAAAACGCCTGAAAATAAAACGCATATTGCCAAGAAATATGAATCCGGATAGCATTGGGACGAAGGTGCAAATTAAGCGGTCGTTAACAAACAAGGCTTAAATTGAACCTAAATAACATTAAATTTTATCGATTTAACTTGAACCCCCAAGGGAGAAGACAGATGAAGAACATCATGAAACAAGAACTGCTCAACGATGTGTTGACCGGCTTGATGATTGCGGCCACTTTCACGGCCATCGTCCCGGCCGATGCGCTGGCCCAGAATCTCGCCGCTGTCGGCTCTGCCGCGCAAAACGGCGTTATGGATCCGTTTGTCAAATTCGCCAGCTATGCCAGCTATGCCCTGGGCACTGTCATGGTCGTCGTCGGCATTTCCGATGCCAAGAAACATGCCGATAACCCCGGCCAGAACAAACTCGGCCCGGCTCTCGGCAAACTCGCGGCTGGCGGGGCTTTCCTTGCCGCGCCTGCCGTCGCCTCGACCATGACCGGTACTCTTAACAATGTCAGCGTGACCGGCGGTGGTGCCAGCTTCACCAATATCGGCGGCATGTAAGGCGCTGTTTTGTCTTTCCTCCCTCTAACCCTTGGCGTCGGACGAAAGCCCGACGCCAAGGGCGGCGGCAGGCCGCCGTCGAAGCCCGAAACCGAAAGAATCCTCAACCGCGACGGCTATACCTGCCGGTTCTGCGGTTTTTCGTCTACGCATTATCAACGCGTCGTGCCGACATCGGACGGCTATGTCACCGCCTGCACTTTTTGCGAACAGGTCGTGGCGCTGGAACGCGCCGGCCTTATGGGCGGCGGCATTCTGATCTGGCTGCCTGAAATTTCGCAGGCCGAACTCAACCACATCGCCCGCGCCGCCTATATCGCCCGCGATGACGAAGACCAAACCGACGTGGCCGATGCCGCCGCGCGCGCGCTCGACGCGCTGGCCGCCCGCCGCGCCGAAGCCAAAAAACGCCTCGGCACGGATGATCCTTTGGTGCTGGCCACCGTGCTGCATGAAAACCTGACCGACAAAGAAAGCGCGGCGGCGGCCAAAAAACTCGACGGCATCCGCCTGTTGCCCAACGACAAATATATGGTGCGCGGCAAGGGCGGCGACGTGAACGGCTTCCCGCAAATGGTCACATTCTGGCGCTCGCCCCAAGGCCCGTTCGGCAAAATCCCCGCCGCATCGTGGCGCGATTTATTCGCCAAAGTCGCGTAAATCCTTTTCGCGGCGCGGCCACCCTTCTTTCTTTTTCCATTCCCGTGATGCCATGACCAAACTTAACAGCTACACCGCCCAACCCGACGCGCACGGCCATTTCGGCCCCTATGGCGGGCGCTATGTCGCCGAAACGCTGATGCCGCTGATCCTTGCGGTGGAACAGGCCTATGAACAGGCCAAGGCCGACCCGGCCTTTCAAACCGAACTCGATTACTATCTGAAACACTATGTCGGCCGCCCGTCGCCGCTTTATTACGCGCAACGGCTGACCGACCATTTCGGCGGCGCGAAAATCTACCTGAAACGCGAAGAACTGAATCACACCGGTGCGCATAAAATCAACCATTGCATGGGGCAGATATTGCTCGCCAAACGCATGGGCAAAACCCGCATCATCGCCGAAACCGGCGCGGGGCAACATGGCGTGGCGACGGCCACCGTCGCGGCATTGTTCAACCTGCCCTGCACCATTTACATGGGCGAACTCGACATCGAACGGCAAAAACCCAACGTCTTCCGCATGCGCCTGCTGGGCGCGGAAGTCAAAGCGGTAACATCCGGCTCGCGCTCGCTCAAAGACGCGATGAACGGGGCGTTGCGCGACTGGGTCGCCAATGTTCACGATACTTTTTACATCATCGGCACCGTCGGCGGCCCGCACCCGTACCCCATGATGGTGCGCGACTTTCAATCGATCATCGGCCGCGAAACCCGCGCGCAAATGATGGAAGCCGAAGGCCGGCTGCCCGACACGCTGGTCGCCTGTGTCGGCGGCGGGTCGAACGCCATGGGCCTGTTTTACGAATTCCTCAACGAACCGTCGGTCAACATGTTCGCGGTCGAAGCCGCGGGCCACGGGCTGAACACGGATAAACACGCGGCGTCGCTGGCGGGCGGGCGCGACGGCGTGCTGCACGGCATGCGCAGCTATTTCCTGCAAAATGACGACGGCCAGATTCAGGAAGCCCATTCGATCTCGGCGGGGCTCGACTATCCCGGCATCGGCCCCGAACATGCGTGGCTGTTCGACCGGAAACGCGTGAATTACGTGCCCGCGACCGACGACGAAGCCGTGGCCGCGTTTCAACTATGCGCGAAAAAGGAAGGCATCCTGCCCGCGCTGGAATCCGCGCACGCGCTGGCTTATCTGGAAAAAATCGCGCCGGCCCTGCCGCGCGACAACCTGCTTGTGGTCAATCTGTCGGGCCGCGGCGACAAGGACATCTATACCATCGCCGGCCGGCTGGGGGTGACGCTATGACCCGCATCGAAAAACGCTTCGCCGCGCTCAGGGCCGCCGGCCGCAAAGCCTTCATCCCCTTTATCAGCGCGGGCGACCCCGATCTTGAAACTTTCGCGCATATTCTGGCGGGCCTGCCGCAGGCCGGATGCGACCTCATCGAAATCGGCATGCCGTTCAGCGACCCGATGGCCGATGGCCCCGCCATCGAACGCGCCAATCTGCGCGCCTTCGCCGCCGGCATCACGATGAAGAAAATCATCGCCGCCGTGGCCGCGTTCCGCCGTGCCGACGCCGAAACGCCGATCATCCTGATGGGCTATATCAACCCCATTCTGTCCTATGGCATCGACGCTTTCGCCGCCGACGCGCAAAACGCGGGCGTCGACGGGCTTATCATCGCCGACCTGCCGCCCGAAGAAGATTCCACCCTGCGCGCCGCGGCGCAAAAACACGGCATCGACATCGTGCGCCTGGTCGCCCCCACCACGGACGAAAATCGCCTCGCCACAATTCTGAACGGGGCAGGGGGCTTTTTGTACTATGTCTCCGTTGCCGGCATCACCGGCTCCAAACAGGCCGCCGCCGAACCTGTGGCCCGCGCCGTCGCCGCCATCCGCCCGCATACCAACCTGCCCGTCGCGGTGGGGTTCGGCATCACCACGCCTGAACAGGCGCACGACATCGCCGCCGTGGCCGACGGGGTGGTGGTGGGCAGCGCCATCGTCAACCGCATCGCCGCCAATCTTGACGGGGATAACAAACCCAAACAAGGGCTTACGGCCGATGTGCTGGGCTTCGTCGCCACGCTGGCCGATGCCGCGCACGGAAATTAGGGTCAGGACCTATTAATTTCAAGGTTTCTGCGCTGGTCAGAATTTTTGGCGATGCGTTTGAAAAACGCAGGCTGTACTGGGCGTACAGTCAAGTTTTTCAAACGCATCGCCGAAGATTGTGGCCGCGCCCTGCGGGTTTGCAGGAGAAGGAAAACGGCGGCAGCCTGCCCCGTGCCCCGACACGGGGTTGACTTCGCTTGCCGTACATAAAGTACGGCGGCGCTCGTCGCCTGGCCGATTTTCCTTCTCTTGCAAACAGAAATCCTTAAAATTAATAGGTCCTGACCCTAACGATTGAGACATGGGAATTGTCACCGCGCGACGAAACGGCTAGGTTCAGGGTTTCGCGCATGCGAAAACCTTAACAACCAATGGTTTGATTGATGAGCTGGCTTACCAATTTCGTCCGCCCCAAAATCCGCGCCCTTGTCGGCCCCAAAAAGGAAGTCCCCGACAATTTGTGGGAAAAATGCCCGGGCTGCAGCGCGATGCTGTTCACGCGCGAACTCGAAGACAATCTGAATGTCTGCCACCATTGCGGCTATCACCTGAAATTCGGCCCCGTCAAACGGCTGGAAAGCCTGTTCGACGAAGGGGCGTACAAAAATGTCGATGTGCCCAAAGTGTTGATCGACCCGCTGAAATTCCGCGACCAGAAAAAATACACCGACCGTCTGCGCGACGCGCAGCACAAAACCAAACGGCAAGACGCCATCATCGTCGGCGAAGGCACGGTCGACGGCGTCAAAACCGTCATCGCCGCCTTCGATTTCAGCTTTATGGGCGGGTCGATGGGCATGGGCGTGGGGCAGGCCATCGTGACCGCGGCCAAACGCGCCGTCGCCACCAAATCGGCCTTTGTCGTCCTGCCGGCCTCGGGCGGCGCGCGCATGCAGGAAGGCGCGCTAAGCCTGATGCAGTTGCCGCGCACCATCATCGCCGCCGACATGGTCAAGGATGCCGGCCTTCCCTTCATCGTCATCCTGACCGACCCGACCACGGGCGGCGTGACGGCGAGCTTCGCCATGGTCGGCGACATCCATATCGCCGAACGCGGCGCGCAGATCGGTTTTGCCGGGGCGCGCGTGATCGAAAGCACGATTCGCGAAACCCTGCCGCCGGGGTTCCAGCGCGCCGAATATCTGCTCGACCACGGCATGGTCGACATCGTGGTGACGCGCAAGGAACTGCGCGACACGCTGGGCCGCGTGCTGCGCCTGCTGTCGAAACAGAAAAACGGCAAATCCGGCACGCTTCTGACCGGCCCCGTGCCGCACGGCATGCGCGGCATGAAACGCGCCTGAATTGCAACCGGATAGCTGGCCGCGCAGAATGCGCTAGACTCTGCGTCGCGGCGGGGTAAAATCGCGCGACTCTTACACAAAAGGACATCCCATGGCAGGCACCGTCAACAAAGTCATCCTCGTCGGTAATCTGGGCCGCGACCCCGAAATCCGCGCGTTCCAGAATGGCGGCCGCGTCGCGTCCTTTTCCATCGCCACCTCGGAAAGCTGGAAAGACAAAACATCGGGCGAAAAAAAAGAACGCACCGAATGGCACCGCATCTCGGTGCTTAACGACGCGCTGGTCGGCGTGGTCGAACGTTTCCTGAAAAAAGGGTCGAAGGTCTATATCGAAGGCCAGCTCGAAACCCGCAAATGGACGAATAAGGAAGGTCAGGAACAATACACGACCGAAGTCGTCCTGCGCCCCTATCGCGGCGAACTGACGATGCTCGACGGCGCCAACAACAATCGCGGCGGCGGCGCGTCCTTCGGCGGCTCCGACGAACCGCCCGCCTTCGGCCCTTCGGCCGGTTCGGGTTCTTCGGGCGGCGGCGATCTCGACGACAGCATCCCGTTCTAAAAGTGATCGTCATCCCGGCGCAAGCCGGGACCCAGATTGAAAATCTTTCTTTTTGGAAAGAAAATGCCGGGATATTTCTATATCCTTGCCAGCAAACGCAATGGCACGCTTTACTGCGGCGTGACAAACGATCTGGTGCGCCGCGTCGCCGAGCACAAAAGCGGCTAAATCAGAGGATTTTCCGCCCGATATAACGTAAAAATGCTGGTCTATTACGAAGCTGCAGAGGACATCACCGACGCCATTTATCGTGAAAAATGCGTGAAGGAATGGCACCGTAAATGGAAACTGGAAATAATCGAGAAATTCAACCCCGATTGGCGCGATTTGTATGAAGACATCATTCAATTATAGAAAAGATCATGTCCACCAGAGCCATCGTCATCCCGGCGCAAGCCGGTATCCAGTCCTTAGCTTTATTTCTGGATCCCGGCTTGCGCCGGGATGACGATTTTGCCGAGTGACAACAAGAATAGAACATAAAATTGTGTCCGAAATGCCCTGCACCATCCGTCCCGCGATACCCGCCGACACCGAAACCCTTGGCCGCATTCATGCGCAGGCGTGGCAGGAAACCTATGCGGCGATCATGCCGCCCGATATTTTCGCCAAATTATCGACGGTCGACGCGCGCACCGCGGTGCGCCGCGACATTTTTGCTTTTTCAACGCCACGCCACGGGCATTTCATCGTCGAAAATGAAACAGGCGATGCCGTCGGTTTCGGCGATTGCGGCCCCGCGCGCGAAACCGGAACTTACGCGCCCGCCGAAATCACCACGCTTTACCTGCTGCGCCGCGCCCAAGGGCAGGGGCTGGGCGGCCGGTTGCTGGTCGCGATGCTCGAACATCTCGCGGCGCAGGGCTTTGCCTCCGTCGCGCTCAAGGCGCTGACCGCGAACGAACAGGCCAAGGGATTTTACCGCCATATGGGCGGGCGTCAGGCCGCCGAAATCCCCGGCGACAAATGGGTCGAAACCATCTATGTTTGGGACGACCTGAACGCCGTAAAATAAACCGCCCATGACCGCCGCCCCGTCCTTCATCCATCTGCGCCTCCATTCCGCCTATTCGCTGGCCGAAGGCGCTATCAAGATTGTCGAAGACAAACCCAAGGACGGGTTCGCCGCGCCGCGCAAAGACCTTATTAAATTAAGCCTCAAACACGACATGCCCGCCGTGGCGCTGACGGATAAAGGCAATCTGTTCGGCGCGCTGGAATTCGCCATGGCGGCGGCCGATGCCGGCGTGCAACCCATCATCGGGTGCCAACTCGCCGTGCTGCGCCCCGAACAGGCGACGCTGAAAACAATGACGCGCGACGGCTTCGACCAGATCGTGCTTCTGGCGCAAAACGAACAGGGTTACAAAAATCTCTGCGCGCTGGTCACGCTTTCCTATGTCGAACAGGGCCGCGCCTATCCTTACGTGACGGCGGACGAACTGGCCCGGCATACCGAAGGCCTCATCGCCCTGTCGGCGGGAACGGAAGGCGAAACAGGCCGGTTGTTGCTGGCGGGCCAAACCGACGCCGCCCGCGCCGCCGCGCAGAAATACCAAAACCTGTTCCCGTCGCGCTTTTACATCGAAATCACGCGCCATCCCGGCGACGCGTCCGAACCGCGCATCGAACGCGACCTTATCGACATCGCCTACGCGCTCGACATCCCGCTGGTCGCCACCAACGATGTCTATTTCGGCGAACCCGACATGTACGAAGCGCATGACGCGCTGCTGTGCATTTCCGAAAAAACAATCATCGCCGAAACCAACCGCCGCCGCCTGACCGCCGATCACTGCTTCAAATCCGCCGCGGAAATGCGCGCCTTGTTCGCCGATCTGCCCGAAGCCTGCGACAACACCGTCGTCATCGCCCGCCGTTGCGCCTATATGCCGCCGATGCGCAAACCCATTTTGCCGGCCTTTACGACCGAAGCGGGCCGCGACGAAGCCGAAGAACTGCGCGCGCAGGCCAAAGCCGGGTTGGCGGCGCGCCTCGATGCCGCGCAGGTCGCCGACCGCAAAATCTACCAGGACCGCCTGACCTTCGAACTCGACACCATTATCCAAATGGGCTTCGCTGGTTACTTCCTGATCGTCTCCGACTTCATCAAATGGTCGAAACAGAACGGCATCGCGGTGGGGCCGGGCCGCGGTTCGGGCGCGGGGTCTGTCGTGGCGTGGGCCTTGCTGATCACCGATCTCGACCCGTTGCGTTTCGGCCTGCTGTTCGAACGTTTCCTGAATCCCGAACGCGTGTCGATGCCCGACTTCGATATCGATTTTTGTCAGGAACGGCGCGACGAAGTCATTTCTTACGTGCAAAACAAATACGGCGCCGACCGCGTCGCGCAAATCATCACCTTCGGCAAATTACAGGCGCGCGCCGCGCTGCGCGACGTCGGGCGCGTGCTGGGCATGCCTTACGGCTATGTCGATAAAATCTGCAAGCTCGTGCCCAACAACCCCGCCAATCCGGTCACGCTGGGCCAGGCCATCGACGGCGAACCGCAACTGCAACAAATGCGCGACGCCGATCCGGTGGTGGCGCAATTGATGGATGTCGCGCTGAAGCTCGAAGGCCTGTTCCGCAACGCCTCGACCCACGCCGCGGGCGTGGTGATCGGCGACCGCCCGCTGGTCGAACTCGTGCCTTTGTACCGCGACCCCGGCTCGGCTTTGCCCGCCACGCAATTCAACATGAAAACCGTCGAAATCGCGGGGCTGGTGAAATTCGACTTTCTGGGCCTGAAAACGCTGGACGTGCTGCAGCAAGCCGTCGAACTGGTGAAAAAACGCGGGGTCGCCATCGATCTCGCCCGCCTGCCGTTCGATGACGAAAAAACCTATAAAATGCTGACGCGCGGCGACACCACCGGCGTGTTCCAGCTTGAAAGTTCGGGCATGCGCGACGTGCTGCGCAAACTGAAACCCAACCGGTTCGAAGACATCATCGCGCTCGTCGCGCTCTATCGCCCCGGCCCGATGGACAATATCCCGACCTATATCAGCCGCAAAAACGGCGCCGAAGAAACGCATTACCTGCATGACGCGCTGCGCCCCATTCTCGAAGACACGTTCGGGATCCTGATCTATCAGGAACAGGTCATGCAGGCGGCGCAGATTCTGGCCGGATACAGCCTCGGCGCGGCCGATCTGCTGCGCCGCGCGATGGGCAAGAAAAAAGCGTCGGAAATGGCCGCGCAGCGCGCCGCCTTTATCAAGGGCGCGGGCGAAAAACACGGCGTGCCGGAAGAACAGGCCGGCGCGATCTTCGACCAGATCGATAAATTCGCGGGCTACGGCTTCAACAAATCGCACGCCGCGGCCTATGCGCTGGTCGCCTATCAAACCGCCTATATGAAGGCCAACCATCCGGTGGAATTTTTCGCGGCGGCGATGAATTTCGAACTGGGCGACACCGATAAACTGAACGTGTTTCGTCAGGAACTGGCCCGCAACCGCATCCAGCTGCTGCCGCCCGACATCAACAAATCCTTTCCCGTCTTTGCCGTCGAAGATACGGGCGAAAAACTCGCCATCCGCTATGCGCTGGCCGCGATCAAGGGCGTGGGCATGGCGGCGATGCAAAATCTGGTCGCCACGCGCGAAGCCGGCTTTTTCCGCGATTTATTCGATATGGCCGAACGGGTGGATTCCAGCGTCATCAACCGCAAACAAATGGAAAATCTGGCGGCGGCGGGCGCGTTCGACAGCCTGAACCGCAACCGCGCGCAAACCATCGCCGCCATTGAAACCCTGCAAAAACACAGCCAGCAAACGCAAAACGAAAAACAAAGCGGCCAGGTCAATATGTTCGCGTCCTCGGCCGGCGCGTCGCGCCCGCCTTTGCCGCAAACGAAAAACTGGGACGATATGACGCGCCTCAACCACGAATTCGCGGCGCTGGGTTTTTACCTGTCCGCGCATCCGCTTGACAATTACCGGCCCATCCTCGACCGCATCGGCGCGGTTGCCGCCAATCAGGTCGCGTCCAAACAACGCCCCATGGGCCCGAACCGTTTCAAAATGGCGGGCATCGTCGTGTCGAAACAGGAACGCACCTCCAAACAGGGCAACAAATTCGCCTTCGTGCAATTGTCCGACGGCAGCGGCGCCTTTGAAATCACGGTGTTTTCCGAACTTCTGGCGGCGCGGCGCGACGTGATGGACGCGGGCAAATCCGTGCTGGTCGAAGTCGACGCCCAAACCAACACCCAGGGCGCGGGGCAGGGCGGCGGCGCGAAAGCCGAAGGCGGCCCGCCCGAATTGCGCTTTATCGCGCGCAGCATCGAACCGCTCGACGATGTCGCCGCCCGCGCCGCGCGCGGCATCCGCATCAAATTATACGAACCCGGCGCGGTGGCCGACATTCAAAAATGGATGGCGTCGCTGCCCAAAGGCCGCGCGCAAATCGTTCTCGCGCTCGATCTCGACGGCGCGGAAGAAGCCGACATCGAACTGCCCGGCGCATGGACGGTGTCCGAACAATCCAAATCGACCCTGCGCCAGATCGCCGATACGGTCGAAATCACGGCTTATTGAGCCGGCCCCTTCATCGCCACGCACGGCATCGCCTGCGCCATCATCGCCGCGCATATATCTTGCGGGTTGGCGCCGGTGACGCGCACGGTGAATGTCGGAATGCCGCCCGTGACCTTGACTTCGGGCGCGACATCGAAATGCCATGCCGCGCCATCGTCGCCCGCCAGACCTTTGGCCTGCGCCGCATGCGCCTGCGCCATGGCTTCGGTGGGGTATGACCCCAGATCGGCATAGCCCGCGCCCGCCGCTGCCATCTTGCGCGCGGCGTCCAGATTGGCGCGCAGCGCGGCCGGCGCGGTTTTGTCGTCGGCATAGGGCTGCAATAACGCGACAGCGTCGGCCGCATCGCCTTTTTCCATATCCAGATGCGCCATATTGTTGACGATGCCCAAATCATGCGGGGCCAGATCGGCGGCGTGTTGATAGGCATCCGCCGCCTCGGCACGCTTGCCCAGCATGTCGTTGGCAACCCCCAACCCGTTCCACGCGCGGGCGTTGTCGGCGTCGCGGTTCGTCGCGCTGGCGTAAATATCGCGCGCGTCGCGCGCGCGCCCTTCGGCCAGCAAAACCTTGCCCTGCGTGCACAACGCATCGGCCATATGGGCATCTTCGGGCGACGTGCCCGCGCAAGCCGTCAGAACAAGGCACAAACCAATGGCGGGAACAAACGAACGCAGCATGGGAAATCCTTAATGCCGGAGAAGCGAAAGACAGCCCATTTTGGCCGATAATGCCGCGTTTACCAATTGTTATTTTTCTGTCCCTTATTCTTGGTGCGTTATGACCGTATCCACAGCCGACCTCAAACCGCCCGCGCAAATCGCGCAGGATCTGCCGCGCCTGATCGAACGCATGCATCGCCGTTATCTGGATGTCGTGCGCATCGAACTGGCGCGCCGCGGCACGCATGACATCTCGCCGGTGCAGGCGATGATGCTGGGCACGATCGGGCACGAAGAAATCTCCGTCCGCGATCTTATCGAACGCGGCTACTATCTCGGCTCCAACGCGTCTTATAATCTGAAAAATCTGGTGGACTGCGGTTACGTGCAACGGCAAGCCTCGGCGCGCGACCGCCGTTCGGCGCGGCTGAAACTGTCGGCCAAGGGCCGCGACATCCTCGCCGCGCTGGCGAAACTGAACGTCGACATGGCCGACGGCATCATCAAAGGCGAAAGCGAAAACCGCGATCTCGACATCGCGCACGCCACGCTGCGCCGCCTCGAACGCCGCTGGACCGACGCCATCCGCGCCGAAAGCCACGGCGACGACGCCGATTTCTGACGCGCCGTTTCAAAAATATTTCTTGAAAAATTCAAGAATCGGTTATACGATGAAAATTCGTTCCAAGACCGTTTTTATTGCCTTCGTTTGAGTTGATTTCGTTTATTTAACGCAACTTTTCATTGCAGGAAATGGCGCAAACACAAGATCCCGCGCATCAAATTTCTTACCATGTTCCGGCGATGCGCGAAATCGCCGCGGCCGTTTTAGGGTGCACCCTTGAAGACGCGCACCCGTTACACCCTTGCGTCGACGTTGAAAGCGGCCAAACCGACGTCACCATTACCGTGCATTACGGTCACAATAAAACCAGCAAGCTTTTCTATTCCGGGGATCCGGGCGGGCCTGATTTCCAATTGACCCTCATCAACACCTATGGGCGCGTCAATGGAATTGAAACAAGGCTTTCTTCCGACGGTAAAGTGACGGAAGCGGCACTCGGTTTGCTCGGGTCTTCGAAAAGTCTGGTCAAAAACCCGCACAGGGACGGTGACGCCTTGCGGCAAATGGTCGCCCATGTCCGCGACCTTTTACCGATTCTCTTTGCGCCGCCCCCACCCCGCAACACGCAACAAAACGCTGCCGCGCCGGCTGGAAAACGACTTGCCCTTCCGCCGCCCGAACCCCAGATCATGCCGGACTGGAAGCGGGCGGTGGCTCAGGCTCTGGGTCTCAACCCCGCCGCGACCATTGTCATCCGCTATGACAAGGAAGACGGCCAATCTGTCATCACCGCGCGCGACAAAATGCGTTCCGTGAGCCTGCACCGCATATCCGATGACGACGTCAAATTGTATGAATCGGACGCAGCGACAGGGTGGGGCGTCGCGTCGGTATACAGCGGCAGCCGAAAAGAAATAACCCAGACATTCATCGCGGGGCGCGGGCGCATCTCCGCGCGCGTTCATCCCGACCGCGTGGCGCACGAAACCGCGGGCAGCGTTCTTCGGGCGGGCAAAATGATCGCAAATGCCTTGCCGCTGATGAAACTCGTGCCGCTGATGGGATAGGCGCCTACGCCCAGGTTACTTCGGGCGGCATCGACATCAAAATCGCCTCGGTGTTGCCGCCGGTCTTCAACCCGAACGTCGTGCCGCGATCATATAACAAATTAAATTCGACATAACGCCCGCGCCGCGCCAATTGATGCGCGCGGTCGGACGGCGTCCATTCTTTTTCCATATGGGCGCGCACGATGCGCGGATAAATATCCAGAAACGCCATTCCGACATCGCGGGTAAAGGCGAAATCGGCGTCCCAGTCATTTTCCAGATAATCGTAAAAAATCCCGCCGACGCCGCGCGCCTCGTTGCGATGGGGCAGGAAAAAATACTCGTCGCACCATTTGGAAAAACGCGCGTAATAATCGGGGCCGTGCCTGTCGCACGCGGCGCGCAGCGCGTCATGGAAAACGCGCTTGTCGTCTTCGCTCTGCGGCGTGCCGAAAAACATCGGCGTCAGATCCGCGCCGCCGCCGAACCACGACTTGCCGGTGACGATATGGCGCGTGTTCATATGCACGGCGGGCACATGCGGGTTGCGCATATGGGCGACCAGGCTGATGCCCGACGCCCAAAACGTGCCGGTTTCCACCGCGCCCGGAATCTGCTTGCGGAATTCCTCGGAAAACGTGCCGTAAACGGTCGATATATTGACCCCGACTTTTTCAAACACGCGGCCGCGCAGGATGGATATTTCGCCGCCGCCCTTCAATATCGGACGCGACCGCTCTGCGCCTGCGTCGTTGTCCCGCGTCCACGGTGTGCGTTCGAACCGCCCGGCGGGCAAACCGGCATGCGCCGTGCCCTGCAACGCGTCTTCAATCGCCTCGAATGCCACGCAGATTTGGTCGCGCAAAGTGCGGAACCACGCTTCGGCCTGCGTTTTTTGTTCTTGCGACGACATTAAAAATCCAGATCGGCATAATGCCGCGGCGGCGGGAAACCGGGAATATAATCGCCCAGAATGCCGCGGAAAGACGGGCGCGACTTCAACCGCGCATACCATTCCTTGGCCAGCGTGTAGGAATCCCACGGCACATCGCCCAGATAATCGATCACCGACAAATGCGCGCCCGCGGCCAGATCGGCCAAAGTCAGCGCGTCGCCCGCCAGCCAGTTGCGCCGTTCCGACAGCCACCCGATATAGTCCAGATGCGTGCGGATATTGGCGCATCCGGCGCGGATCACCGCGCTGTCCGGCTCGCCCTGGCCTTTCAACCGCTTCAATGCCTTTTCGCCGACCAAAAGACGCGTCACCTCGTTATTGAACTTGCCGTCGAACCACCCCACCAGACGGCGCGCCTCGGCGCGCTCCGCCGGGGTTTTGCCCAGCAACGTGCCGGGATGGGTTTCTTCCAGATATTCGCAAATCGCGCGCGCGTCGGCCAGAATCTGCTCGCCGCCATCCATCAAAATCGCCAGCACCGGCGTTTCTTCGGCGGGGTTGATCGCGCGCAAATTCTCGCTGGGGTCCCACGGCTTTTCCAGAACCAGATCGCACGCCGCGTGTTTTTCCGCCATGGCCAAACGGACAAAGCGCGACGCGGGATCAAGCGGATGATGATAAAGACAATAAGACGCAATGGACATGGGGGTTATGGCTATCATGTCCCGATGAAAAAGGCTAGGGTCAGGCCATGAAAAAACCGATCGCCATCCTCTGCCTTTTGACTTTTGTTGCCGCCGCGACGCTCGGCGCGTTCAATGGCGGCGCCTGGGGCGCCCTTGGCATCGGGGGCGGCATCCTGTTCCTGACCGCCGCGTGCCTGATCGACGGAAAATACCCCCCGCCGCCGCGCAGCCTTTCCATCCTTATGGCGGCGACGCTGGGGCTATGGGCCCTCGAACTGCCTGTGTCGTCCGACGTCGCGCTGTCGGCGCGCACCTGGCTGCATCTTGCATCCATTTTCATCCCCCTGATATGGCTTGCCGCGCCGCGCGCCCAGCAGCTGGGTTTTTCGCCGCGTTTTGTGTCCGTTATCGCCGCGGCGATGGCGGCGGGCGCGCTGGCGCTGGGGGCCGAACTTGCCAGCGGCGGCGTCTTGCTGCATGCCCTGCGCGGGCCGAACGCGTCGTTGACGGAATATAACCGTGGCATTGCGCATCTGGTCATCCTGTCTTTTCCCGTTCTGGCCGCGCTGTGGCATCACCGCCGTCGCGCGGCTGCGCTTGCGCTCGCGCTTGCGCTGTTATTTCCCGCCAGCCTGACGGACTCCCACACCGCCAAACTCGCACTGATCCTCGGCGTCGCCGTTACCGGCTTTGGCTTCTGGCAACCGGTCTGGACGCGCCGCGCGCTGGCGGCCGGCGCCGTCGTCATCCTGCCTTTGCCTTTTTATGCCCAACGGATTTTTTCCGATTTCTATGCCCGCGTCGAAACATGGCACCCGTCATGGACGCACCGCATGGAAATCTGGGACTATCTGTCCTATCGCATCGCCGAACGGCCCCTTCTGGGCTGGGGGCTGGGCACGACCCACACGCTCGATGTCAAACATCCGCATGGCAACCTGTATCATTACGCCACCGCCGCCGCGCCCCACGCGCATAATTTCGTCACGCAATTATGGGTGGAAACGGGACTGCCGGGGCTGGGCTGCGGGCTGGCTCTGATGCTGCTGGCATTGCGCGGCGCCGATAAATTATCGTCGTCCCTGCGGCCTTTCGCCTTGGGCGGCTGGACGGCGGCGGTGGTCACGGCGTCGTTCGGGTTTGATTTCTGGACGGACGCTTTGTGGGCGGCCTTCGCGCTCTCAGCCTTTGTTTTTGGTATGCTGCAGCAACAAGACCATCGCGAACCAGACCTCGTCGACGCTTAACGCCGCCAACTCAACCGCCTGCCGCCACACCACGCGGTCGCCCGGCGGCCGCGACCATACAGGATCGGTGCGCCCCGACAGCACCGCCAATGTCGGCACGCCCGCGGCGCCCGCCATATGCACCGGCCCGGTATCGTTGCCGACGACGCAGGACGCGCCGCGCAGAATTCCCGCCAGCTCGAATAAATCGGTCCGGCCGCTTAAATCGACGACATGCGGCGCGGTCTTCCGGATGGCGGCCACGGCGTCGCCGTCGCTGGCCGCGCCGACCGCGACGCACGGCACGCCGCGGGCCTGCAACCGGTTGGCAAAATCGGCGTATTTTTCCGGCGGCCAGCGTTTATACATCGCCTTGGGTGTGCAACCGGGAACCAGAACAACATATTCTGGTGGCAGCGCGAATTTGGATAAAGCTTCCGGCGGCGCATCCATCCACCCGAAATCCACGCGCGGCGCGGGCCCGACGCCCGCAACCTTTAACTGCGCGGCCAGAAAATCCATAAAATGCATGCCGGGTTGTGGCGGCCAAACGCGCGGAAAGGCGCATCCCCGCGCCGCGCCCGACCATGCCGGCCCGAACCGCCGCCCGCCCAGCAACGCATATAAAATCGACTGCCGCCTTTTGCCCTGCAAATCATAAACCCGGTCGGGGCCGAACTCCCTGATCGCGCGGATCAACCGCGCCCAGCCGCGCCATTGCCACGCGCCGGGGTGGGTGTCGACGATGACGCGGTCGAACCACGGCATCGCGCGCGCAAAATCGGCGAACGGCGCGCGCGTCATCAAGGCAATCTCCGCCCCCGGATGCGCGGCGCGAATGGCGGCAAAAGCCGGGCCGCACATGACCAGATCGCCCAAAGCGCCGGCGCGGATAACAAGAATGCGTTGTTGTGGATGTGTCATAGGGGTAAGGAAGACGGGATAGGGAAGGCCGGATCGAATCGCGGCCTTCAATAAAGTACCGAAATGCGGTTTTGTCGAATCCCCTTTTATGGTAGCGTGCGCAGGCAACATAAACCGCGATATAAACCGATATAAACATTGGAAGACCGCCATGCGCGAAATCGTCCTCGACACCGAAACCACGGGCCTCGACCCGCTGCACGGCCACCGCGTCGTCGAAATCGGCTGCGTCGAATTGCACAACCATGTCGCCACCGGCAACCATTTCCACGTTTACCTCAACCCCGAACGCGACATGCCGTCCGAAGCGGCGATGGTGCACGGGCTGACCGACGAATTTCTCGCCGACAAACCGGTGTTCGCGGAAAAAGTCGACGATTTCCTCGCTTTCATCGGGGACGCGCCGCTGGTCATCCATAACGCGTCGTTCGATATGAATTTCATCAATGCCGAATTGACGCGCACCGGCTTCAAACGCCTGCCTTTGGATCGCGCCATCGACACGGTGATGATGGCGCGGCGCAAATTCCCCGGCGCACCGGCCTCGCTCGATGCTTTGTGCAAACGTTTCGGCGTCGATAATGCCAACCGCAAACTGCATGGCGCGCTGCTCGACGCCCAATTGCTGGCCGAGGTCTATCTCGAACTGCGTGGCGGGCGGCAGCCGGGGCTTGAAATCGCGGCGACGGCGGTGGCGCAGGCCGTGGAAAATCAGGCGCAGCAAACCCGCGAATATCGCGCGCCGCGCGCCCACGCCCCGCATGACGGCGAACTTGCCGCGCATGAAACCTTCCTCGCCGCGATCAAAGACCCGTTATGGAAACGCGCCTGATCGTCGCCGGCGACGCGCCGGTTCTGGCCGCCCTGCATGTGGCCGGGTTTCCCGACGCGCCATGGTCGCATACCCAAATATCCGGCAGCCTTTCTTTGCCGACCACGACGGGCCTTCTGGCTTATGAAAACGAAACGCCGCTGGGCTTTATTTTGTGCCAAATGGCAGGGGATGAATCGGAAATCCTGACTTTTTGCACCGCTCCCGCCGCGCGGCGTCGCGGCATCGGCAATGCCTTGCTGGCCCAAGCCCTTCATGCCGCGCGGGCGCAAGGCATCATGCGCATGTTTCTGGATGTCGCCGCCGACAACGCCGCCGCGCTGGCGCTTTACGAAAAAAACGGGTTTCGTCCCATCGGCAAACGCAAAAATTACTATCCGCGCGCCCACGGCGCCGTCGACGCGGTTATGCTGGAAAAAACCTGGTAACTAACGGGCATATTTCGCCAATTCGACCTGCGCGCGCAAATCGATATCGTCCAGCAGGGCGGCCAGCCGGGGGTCTTTGACCTGCGCGCGGCGCGAATTGACCATCTGGCTCAATTGCATCAATTTGTCGCGCGACACCGTGCCGGTCAGCAATTGCAAACGCAAATCTTCCAACTTGTCCAGAATGTCGTTGGCGCGCGCCTTGCCCTTGGACGCATGGGCCAGCGCATCATCGACTTCCTGCACGCCCAGAATGCCGCTGACGGCGTTGCTCGACATCACGCCGCCGGTCGCCGCGCTTTCGCTGTCTTCGTCGATATGTTTGGCAAAACTGGTCGAACCGCTCCCCTCCGTCTTGGCGGGACGCTTGATAGGCTGGGGGGTTCGTATCTGGCCCAATCCGTCGATTTTGTCGATCACGCTTTCCTCGCAAACCTGTCTTCGGATAACTTTACCGACCCGGCAAATAATACCCTGTCCTGGTTTGTATCCTAGCCCAAAGACAGGGTCAAAGTCATGATAAAAACCAAGCGTCGCCAATGAATTACAAAATGAATCCGCCGTCCGGCGCGGTTGGCACGACTCTCGCATGGCAGGCCCGCAGGAAGGCCAGGGGCTGTCATGTACGACTTGTTTTCTTTTAATTTTTTTTCATCCCGCCAGCCGGCGGCAAAGTTCGCACGCGTCCGCCGGTTCTCCCGCCTTTTTGCGGCGGTCGTCATGACACTCCTGGTTTTCGCTCCCTTTTCCGCCGCCCACGCCGCATCGCGCATCAAGGACATCGTCAATTTCGAAGGCGTGCGCGACAATATGCTGGTCGGCTACGGCCTCGTGGTCGGGCTTAACGGCACCGGCGACTCGCTGATCAACGCACCTTTCACCGAACGCAGCCTGATCGGCATGCTGGAACGGCTGGGCATCAATTCCAGCAGCGACTTCACCACCATTAAAACCAAGGACATCGCCGCCGTCATGGTCACGGCGACGCTGCCGCCTTTTTCCGCGCAAGGGTCGCGCATCGACGTCGTGGTGTCGGCGATGGGCGACGCCAAAAGCCTGCAAGGCGGCACGCTGCTGGTCACGCCGTTGCAGGGCGCCGACGGCGAGGTTTACGCCGTGGCGCAGGGTTCCGTCGGTTCCGGCTACAGCGCGTCCGGCCAAAGCGGATCCAGCGTGACCAAAGGCGTGCCGACATCGGGCCGCATCACCGACGGCGCCATTGTGGAACGCGAAATCGATTTCCGCCTTGCCGACCTCAAGGTCATGCATCTGTCCCTGCGCAATCCCGACTTTACCACGGCGCAGCGCATCGCCGATATCATCAATAAACATGAAGGCGCCCCCATCGCCGACGCGCAAGACAGCGCCACCGTCGCGGTGCATATCCCCGATACCGACCGCGGCGACGTCGTCGGCTTCATGACCGGCATCGAACAGCTCGACGTCGTGCCCGACGAAGTCGCGCGCGTCGTCATCGACCAGCAATCCGGCATCATCGTCATGGGTCAGGATGTGCATATCAATACGGTGGCGATCGCGCAGGGCAACCTGACGATTAAAATCAACGAAACGCCGCAGGTATCGCAACCCAATCCGCTGTCGACCGGCGGCACCACGCAGGTGGTTCCCCGTTCCAGCATCAGCGTCAGCGAAGACAGCGGCAACAAACTGGCGATGCTGCGCACCGGCGTGTCGCTGCAGGATCTGGTGCAAAGCCTGAACGCGCTGGGCATCGGGCCGCGCGACATGATCGATATCCTTCAATCGATCAAGGCGGCGGGCGCCTTGCAAGCCGATCTGGAGATTCTGTAATGGCCGCCGCTCTTCCCGCCGCTTTGTATGTGTCCGCGACCGCTCTGCGCCGCCCCTCAGGGGCGCCGCAACCGCAACGGCGGGCGCAAGCCGATCCGGAGATTCTGTAATGGACGCCCTTTCATCCCTTGCCGCGCCCGGCGGCGCGATGACCGACCCCGCGATGCTGGCGGGCGCGCTGGACTCGCCCGCCGCCCTGTCGCTGAAAATGGGGGCGGGCGCGACGTCGGCGCAAATCGACAGCACCGCGCAAAATTTCGAAGCCATGTTCGCCACGCAAATGTTGCAGCCGATGTTCGACGGGATGCAGGTCGACAAAACCTTTGGCGGCGGCCACGGCGAAGAAGTCATGCGGTCGTTCCTGTTGCAGGCTTACGGCAAAATCATCGCCAAAACCGACGCGTTGCATATCGAACCGCAAATCAAGGCGGAAATGCTGCGGTCGCAGGAACAGGCTGGCGGCGCGCTGCGCGGCCGTAAAACCGCGCCGTCTGCCGCCGCGTCCGCCGCCGCGGCCTATGCCCGCAACGCTAACGCCACCCTCGCCGCCGCGCCGGCGGAACCGTCCGCAGAAGGAGACGCCCATGTCGCCGTCCAATAAAAAAACCGCGCGGCTTCTCGAAGGCGCGCCAAAAATCATCACCGCCACCGTGGCTTTGATGGAAGAACTGACGCGCGTGTTGATTCAGGAAATCGACATCGTCATCAAACGGCGCGTCGACGAACATCCGGCCATCTTGAAATACAAACAGAAACTCGCCAACGACTATCGCGCCAATCTCAAGGCGCTCGCCGACCAGCCCCAGCTTTTCGCCACCCTGTCCGAAGACGCCCGCACGGTTCTGCGCGACACGGCTAAGGCATTGTCGCGCGCCGCGGCGGATAACGCCCGCGCCCTGCGCGCCGCCATCGGCGCGTCGCAGCAATTGATCCAGAACATCATGGCCATGATCAAAACCAAGGTGCTGGACAAACAACCCTATAAAAACGCGGCCAAATCGCATCTGCAGCTCGGCATCTACAGCCCGGTCTGCCCGCCCGTGGCTGTCAGCCGTTCGGTCTAAGGTAGCATCATGACAACCAACGCCCCATCGACCGACCTGCTGGCTTCATTCGGAGCGACGGCGTCCGCGTCTCTGGGCGGATTGCTGTCGCAAATGGACAGCCTGTTCGGCGCGACACAGGACGCGGCCACGCAACAGGCTTTTTCGGCTCTGCTGTTGCAGGGTGATACATCGACCGCGTCAACGGGCGCGGCGTCGCCAATGGTTTGGTCGTCAACGACGGATTCCAATTCGTCATCATCATCTTCATCCTCTTCCGGCGATGCGCTGTTGCAGAATCTCAACGGCCTGTCCGGCGCGTTGCAGCAAGCCATCACAACCTTGCGTCACAACGCCGACGCCAATACATCCAACACAGCCACTTCATCCAATTCCGCTGCAACCAGCCCCGCCGCCGATTCCACTACAACCGGCCCCGCCGCCGACACTCAAACCACAACGCAAACCGCCGACAATACCGCCGCGCCGCCCGCCGATACGGCGAACGCCGCATCGGCCGCAAATGCCCCCGCGCCGCCGCCGGCAACGGATTCATCGACAAAAAGCAACGACAAAAACGGAAACGAATCCACCGCGTCGCAACAAAACGCATCGACCCGATCCGGCACGACGGCAACCGATACATCTTCCTCGGCGGCGTCCGACGCTTCCTCCGCCGCATCCGACAGCACATCCTCGTCGTCGGACACCACATCGCTTGCCTCGCTTCTGGCGCAATGGCTGGCGCTGGTTCAGGATATGATCAAGAATCTGCAAACGGCAACGACGCAAACGAAAACCGCGACGTCCGGCGGCGCGCCAACCGGCGCCGCGGCCGCGACAGACCCCGCCGGCCAGAATCAAAATCTCAATCAGGGGCTGGCCGCGCTGGCGGCGGCGCTTGCGGCCCTGACCGGCGGCGCCAACGCCACGGCGCCAACGACCGCGGCGGCGCAGTCCGATTCCCAATCTGCCGCCGTGGCGGCAACAAATACCGATGCATCATCCGGTTCCGGCGCGGACGCGCTGAAAAAACTGCTCGCGCTGTTGCAACAGGCCGACCGGCAATCAGGCGGCGACGCGATGCAAAACCTCGCCGCCACGCTTAAGGCAGCCTCGGCGGTCGCCACGACCCTTACCGCCGCCGCCACCGCGTCGGCGAAAACCAACACGGCAACCGCCGCGTCGAATACCGATTCATCCAGTCTGGCCGATCTCGAAGCGCGTCTGCGCACCGCGCTGGCGCAACTGAAAAAACAAGACGCCGCATTGACCGAAGCCGCCGCCGTGCAATCTCCGGCGACGGCTTCGTCCGCATCCGCCACGACGTCTGCCCAGACGCCGGCGGCCAATCCTGCCGCCAATCCTGCCGTCAAACCGGCAACGGATGCCACGCAAAACCCGTCTTTGCTGGCCGCCACGCCGTCCGGCCCGTCTTCGCCCGCGCCGCAAAACACATCCGCGCCGTCGCTGTTCGTGGCAGCTGCGACAGGCGGCGACAGCACGACATCAAACCAGAACGGGCAGGGCGATAACGGCCAGAACGCCGCCGCGAATAACGGTGCGGCGGCGGGCATCGATCTGCGCCTGACGCCGGGCGCCAATAATGCCGCGGGGACGGGCGCCGCCAGTTTCGCGTCGCAACTCGCGGCCTCGCAATCAATGTCGGAATCGTCGGCCTCGAATGCCGCGCCGTTCCTCGATCAGGTCGTTCTGCAACTCAACCGCGGCGTCAAAAACGGCAACGACCAGATGTCGCTGCAGCTTCACCCCGCCGAACTGGGGAAAATCACGGTCAAGCTCGATGTCGGTTCCGACGGCAAGGTGCAAGGCACGGTCACCGCCGACAATCCGCAAACGCTGGCCCTGCTGCAAAAGGACTCGCGCAATCTCGAACGCGCCCTGCAAGACGCCGGGCTGCGCGCCGATCCGGGCAGCCTGCAATTCAATCTCGGCGACCCGTCGGGCCAGCAGGGCAACCAATCGGGACAGGCCTTCGCCAACAATAACGGCACGGCCAATAACGGGGGCAATGGCACGGTTCCTGCAAATCTTTTTGCGGGCGACGACGACGCGGGCGGGGTATCCGCCGTGACGGCAACGACCGAAACCTATTACATCTCGCCGCGCGGCGTGAACATTCGGGTATAAGGAAATAAATCATGACGATTTCCGCCACAACGCCGACCAGCGGCAGCTCTTCCAGCTCCAGTTCCAGCTCCAGCAGCTCGTCCAGTTCCAGCAGCTCCAGCGCCGCGCTCGGCCTCGACTTCACGCAATATCTGAAAATCCTGACCACCCAGCTGCAGAACCAGGACCCCACCAACGCCACCGACCCCAACCAGTACACGCAGGAACTGGTGACGATGGAAAGCGTGCAGCAACAGATCAATACCGATACCGACCTCAAATCGCTGGTCTCGGCGGAAAGCGCCAATGCGCTGGCCACGGGGGTCGGCTATATCGGTAATTACGTCGAATCGGCAACCAGCTCGTCCCCGGCGGATTTTTCCCTGCAAAGCAGCAGCGCCGAAATCGGCTATACGCTGCCCAGCGCCGCGGCCAGCTCCACCGTCACGGTCTATGATTCCAGCGGCAATCAGGTCGCGTCCTTCGCCGGGGGCACGTCGTCAGGCACGAACTACATCACATGGAACGGAACCGACGCCAGCGGCAACACCCTGTCCGACGGCAGTTACAGCTTCGTCGTCACCGCGACCGATTCCAGCGGCAAAACCATAACCCCGACGGATTATCTGGCGCTGGCCAAGGTCACAGGCGTGCAAAGCAACAGCAACGGCACGCTCAATCTGATCGCCGACGGGCTTTCGGTGTCTTCTTCCGCGATCGATGCCGTTTATACCTCGACCACAAAGCCGGCCTCGACCACGGCGGTCGTGACGGGGTAAACGCGCCGTAAAAACTCCCAGGCTGTAAAAACGCCCCAAACCGTCTCTTGAACGACCGGCTCCAGTTGCGCTACAAGTAGCGATTAACTCCGGAGCCCCTTCATGACCAAAAAGACCCTGACCTCGCTCGACATCGCCGGTATCATGGCGCGCATCCCGCACCGTTACCCCATGTTGCTGATCGACCGCGTCATCGACATCGTGCCGGGCGAAAGCTGCACCGGCATCAAAAACGTGTCCGCCAACGAACCCGTGTTTCAGGGCCATTTCCCCGGCCATCCCATCATGCCCGGCGTCCTGATCGTCGAAGCCATGGCGCAAACCTCGGCCACTTTGGTCGTCGCTTCGCTCGACGGCGTCACCTGCGACACCCATATCGTCTATTTCATGACGATCGACGGCGCGCGCTTCCGCCATCCGGTGGTTCCCGGCGACACGCTGCATATCAAGGTGAAAAAAGAACGCACCCGCGGCAATGTGTGGAAATTCGAAGGCCAGGCCTTCGTCGGCGACAAACTCTGCGCCGAAGCCACCTATACCGCCATGCTGGTGCCGCGCGACGACGTCTCTCCCGAAGCTTCGGCCTAAGGAAAAAATCAATCCATGACCGTATCCATTCACCCCACCGCCGTCGTCGACCCCGCCGCGCAACTTGGCGCCGATGTCGATATCGGCCCATTCTGCACCGTCGGCGCGGACGTCCGGCTCGGCGACCGCGTGCGGCTGGTGTCGCATGTCGTGGTCGGCGGGCGCACGACGGTGGGCGAAGGCACGGTGGTCTATCCCTTCGCCTCGCTCGGCCTGCGGCCGCAGGATCTGAAATTCAAAAACGAACCCTCGACGCTCGACATCGGCAAAAACAACCAGATCCGCGAACAGGTGACGATGAACCCCGGAACCGAAGGCGGCGGCATGGCCACGCGCGTCGGCGATAACGGGCTGTTCATGGTCGGCGCGCATGTCGCGCATGATTGCCATGTCGGCAATAACGTCGTGCTGGCCAATAACGCCACACTGGCCGGCCATGTCACGCTCGGCGACTTCGTCATCGTCGGCGGGCTGTCGGCGGTGCATCAATTCGTGCGCATCGGGTCGTTCGCCATTATCGGCGGCATGTCGGGCGTGGAAAAAGACGTCATCCCGTTCGGCCTTGTGAAGGGCGAACGCGCCCATCTGGCGGGGCTTAACATGGTCGGGCTCGAACGGCGCGGCTTCACGCGCGAAGACGTCCGCGCGCTGCGCAGCGCCTACCGCATGCTGTTCGCACCCGAAGGCACGCTGGCCGAACGTATCGAAGAAACCGCCGCGCATTATAAAAATCAGGCACAGGTCGCCCAGATCGTCGACTTTATCCGCGCCGCGTCCGACCGCCCGATCTGCCAGCCCAAAAGCGACGACGAATAAAACGGGGCATGGCCATGCGCATCCTCCACATCATGGCCGGCGAAACGCAAGGCGGGGCCGAAACCTATTCCACCGACGTGATGCTCAGCCTGCATGCGCAGGGCGTCGACCAATGCGTGGTGATGTCGCCGCGCGCGCCGCGCTTTGCCGAATTGCAACGCGCCGGCATCCGCATGGCGCCGCGCGTGCTGGCCGTGCCGTTCCGGCCCTTGCAGAAATTACTGTTGCGGTTGCTGATCAAACGGGAAAAGCCCGACATTATCCATTGCTGGATGCGCCGCGCGGCAAGCCTCGTGCCTAAGAGCCTGGCGCAGTCGCGGTTGCGGGGAGCCCGTGAAACCGGTATACCGCAGAGCAGTCGCGCCCCCCGCATAATTGCCTGGTTCGGCGGCTACTACGACCCGTCGAAATTTAAATCCTGCGGCGTCTTCGTCGGCGTCACGCGCGATATCGTCGCCCATATGGTCAAAAACGGCGTGCCCGCGCAAAACGCCCATTTTATCCCCACCTTTCCCGACGTCGCGCCGATGCCGCCGGTCGACCGCGCGACATTGGCGACGCAACGCGAAGTCAAAGTCCTGCTCGCCCTGTCGCGCCTGCACCCGAAAAAAGGCCTCGACACGCTTTTGCAGGCGCTGACCCGATTGCCCGACTGCGTGGCATGGCTGGCGGGCGACGGGCCGTTGCGGCGCGAACTGGAAAATACGGCAAAAACGCTCGGCGTGCTCGACCGGGTGCGTTTTCTGGGCTGGCGCACCGACCGCGCTGCTTTATTGCGCGCGGCGGATGTCTGCGTCCTGCCGTCGCGCTACGAACCTTTCGGCACGGTCATTCTGGAAGCCTGGGCGGCGGGCACGGCGCTTGTCGCCTGCGCCAGCGCAGGGCCGGCCGCGCATGTTCAGGACGGCGTCACGGGCCTGCTGGTTCCCATCGACGATGCCGACGCGCTGGCCCGCGCCCTGCGCCGCGCGCTCGACGACGAACCGCTGCGCCGCGCCCTCATCGCTCAGGGCTACGCCGCTTATATCAAGGACTACACCCGCGAAGCGGTGACGCGGCAATGGATGGATTTCTACAAAAACGGGTCGCCTGATTATTGCGTCGCGTAATCGAATTCAATCGAACCGCCGTTCGTCGGATTCATGGCGCATAATGTGCTGGCTTCGCTCGCGGTCATGCC
Source organism: Alphaproteobacteria bacterium (assembly GCA_028866275.1). Taxonomy (GTDB): domain Bacteria; phylum Pseudomonadota; class Alphaproteobacteria; order UBA9219; family UBA9219; genus CAIXLI01. The sequence goes on along the minus strand of JAGWIK010000020.1, from coordinate 3,983 downwards.
CGCCCATGATGTCCATGTGCCCGGTAAATTGGTGGTTCCGGGGCCATAGATGCCGCTGCCCCCGTCATTGGGCACGACGTCAACAGGGCATTCGGGCTGCCCGAACGGGCAGGCGGTAGCCGCCAAAATCAGGGCAATGCAACCGCCATAGGTCGTGTTGTAGAAAGACAGGCGGAAGGTCGTCGGGCCTATCCGATAAATAATAAAACCCCTGTTGGCGTGGACGGTTGCAATACCGTTATCCCACGGATTATCTGCGGCCGCAGTTGCGATCTGATCAGTATAATAACTGGGAATGACATTGGCCGTTATCATCGCCGCCGTGATGTCGTTATCCGTCGGCGGTGGGGGAATGGTGCGCCCGCCCATCAAAGTCATCATATTATGGGCAATCGTCTGCAATTCCGCCACCGCGTCGTTTTCTTTGCGCGTTTCGCTGACATTGTCGGCCGCCGCCCAGATGCCGCCGACGATGATGCCGACGACGCCCAGAACGATGGCGATTTCGGTCAGCGTAAACCCGCGTTCCTTACCGTCCGCGGCGCGTGGAAAATACATCATCTGTTTCATGCCAAGCTACCCGTCTATGATCCGGCGACGCCCAAAATACCCTAGCCGCTTCATCATAAAAAATTGATTAAAACGGCGGCACGCCGCGCAACCGCAAACAGGTTCTTAACAGGAATTTAACGCTGCCGGCTCTAGGATGGCGATTATGCTCGGGCTCCACATTCTTATGCGGCGTTTTGCGCCAGAACCGCCTCGGGAAATTGTCCGGCGGGCGGGCTTGCGTCGCGGCTTCACCCTGACCGAAATCGCCATCGTTCTTGGCATCGCGGGCCTTGTGCTGGGGGCGATATGGGAAGCCGCCGCCGATGTCTATATGAATAAGAAAGTCGCCTTGATAACCCAGCAGACCATTGAATTTGTCTCCAATTATCGCAAACTTTACGGGCCGCGCGGCGCGGGCGTGGCGTCGTGGGACAATGTCACGTCGCTGGGGGTCAAAGCGGGCTATTTTCCGGTCGACATGATGGTCGGTTCGACCCCTACCGACCCGTGGGGAGGGGCTGTCAATGTGTGGGTGCAGCAAACGCCTCTTAATACGATTCTTGTCGGATTCACGCCCGTGACAGTCGATGAATGCATCCACTTGGCGGCCAGCCTTACATTTTTGCCTGGCGTGATTTATGAAAATTTTGCGGGCACGACGAATCCGACGACCTTTTCGACCAGCATTTCAACCTACACACCCTTTTCGTTCGCAACCATCGAAGACCTTTGCACGCGCACCGTCGGCCGCGATCTTCAGGTCGGGTTCAAGATCTAACGATGCGCCCCCGCGCCGCTTCTATCTTTCCGGGCATAGAAAAATCAATGTTTCTATGCCATAAGATGGCAGCCTGGCAGGACGACAAAAACCGTGAAGATTCTCATCATTTCCGACGCCTGGACGCCGCAAATCAACGGCGTGGTGCGCACGCTGGAAATGACGGCGCGCCATCTGGGCCGCATGGGCCACGATGTGCGCGTGACGGGGCCGGACGCGGCGCGGCTGACGGCGGTGGCGCTGCCTTTCTATCCCGAAATCAAGATCGAATTTTTTGCCCATAAAAGAATCGCCGCCATTATCCGCGACTGGAATCCGGACTTCATCCATATCGCGACCGAAGGCCCGCTGGGCTGGGCGGCGCGGTCGGTCTGCCTGCGCCGCAGCCTGCCTTTCACAACCTCGTATCATACGCGCTTTCCCGAATATATCGCGGCGCGCGCGCCGCGTTTTCTCCGCCCGTTTATTTCCTTCTTCTGTTACGCGGGATTGCGCCGGTTCCATACGCCCGCAGGCGCAGTCATGGTGGCGACGCCGTCGATGGAACAGGAACTGAAAAAACGCCGCTTCCACCGTCTCGCGCGCTGGTCGCGCGGCGTCGATATGGATTTGTTCTGCGTCCGCCGCGATGCGCCCGACATATACGCATCGCTGCCGCGGCCGATCCTGCTCTATGTCGGGCGCGTCGCGGCGGAAAAAAACCTGCGCGCGTTTCTTGATCTCGACACGCCGGGCAGCAAGATCGTAATCGGCGACGGGCCGGATTTCGACGCGCTGCGCCGCGCCTATCCGGCTGCGCATTTTCTGGGCACGATGCAGGGTGAAAATCTGGCGCGCCATTACGCAGGCGCAGACCTGTTCGTGTTTCCGTCCCTGACCGATACGTTCGGCCTCGTGCTGCTCGAAGCCTGCGCGTCGGGCCTGCGCGTCGCGGCCTGTCCCGCGCCGGGGCCGCGCGATATTTTCGCCGACCCCGCCGCGCGCGTCTTTGCCGTTCTGGACGCCGACCTGCAACGCGCGGTTACAACCGCGCTGGCTTTGCCCTCCAACCCCGCCGCGCCGCGCGCTTTTGCCGACCATTTTTCGTGGGAAGCCTGCACGCAACAATTTTACCGGAATTTACAGGCGCCGTCGCCGCGCGCCAAAAAACGGCTGGCGCGCTGGCGGCGCACAATCGGCGACGGGATGTAGCTTGCGGCAATGCCGGCCCGCGGCTATAAAAAACCGTTCAGCACAGGCGTAACAATGAAAATAAGACTTTCCTTTCAGGGCGCGCCCGGCGCCAATTCCGACCTTGCCTGCCGCGCCGTCTATCCCGGCTGCGACACCGTGCCGTGTTTCAGCTTCGACGACGCGTTCGCCGCCGTGCGCGACGGGCATGCCGATCTGGCGATGATCGCGGTGGAAAATTCGGTGGCGGGACGCGTCGCCGATGTGCATCATCTGCTGCCGCAGGGCGGGCTTGCCATCATCGGCGAACATTACCAACCCATCCATCACCGCCTGCTGGGCGTCAAGGGCGCGACGCTCGCCGACATCACGCGGGTCGAAAGCCATGTGCAGGCACTGGCGCAATGCCGCAACTGGCTGCGCACGCATAACATCGAACCCGTCATTCACGCCGACACGGCGGGCGCCGCCGCCGACATCGCCCGCCGCGGCGACAAAAAAACGGCGGCGATTGCCTCGCAACTGGCGGGCGAGATTTACGGGCTGGATGTGCTGGCGGAAAATATCGCCGATACCGGCGGCGACAAAGGGCCGCAGAACACGACCCGTTTTTTGATTCTGTCGAAAACGCCGCACGTGCCGCCGCCGTCGACGCCCTGCATCACGACATTGGTGTTCCGCGTGCGCAGCGTGCCCGCCGCGCTCTACAAGGCGCTGGGCGGTTTCGCCACCAACGGCGTCAATATCACAAAATTGGAAAGCTATCTGGTCGACGGCCATTTCACCGCGGCGCAATTCTATGTCGATGTCGAAGGCCATCCGGAACAGGCGGGCTTCAAGCTCGCGCTCGAAGAATTGGCGTTTTTCGCGCACGAAGTCAAAATACTGGGAACCTATCCCGCGCATTTGTTCCGCCGCGCGGCGAGCTAGGGACAAAACCCGTCGATGATTCCGGCCGATCGCGCAACAGAAATGCGTCATACCGGCTTGCGCCGGTATGACGCGCACGAAAATTGTCACCTATGACCAAGTGAGGCAATCCATAGGTTCCTAAAAACACGCGTCCATGCGCGCGCGCAATGCGGCTTCATAGGCCTTGCGTTCGTCCAGTTCGGCCAGGGCCGCGCGGGTTTTCACAAATACATCGTCGCGCGGCGCGGCATGGGATAATGCGAAATCGGGCGGCGGGACGGGCGGCGCGGCACAGGGCACGGAAACCGGCATATCGACGGGCACGGGTTTGTAAACCGGTTGCGGCGTCGCGCATCCGGCCAGCATCAGGGCAAACCATATGGTTTTACAAACCGACCAGCCACGATAAGAGCCTGTTTCCTCCCCCCCAGCGGGGAGGGTTAGGGAGGGGGGCGGCGAAGCCGCTGCCGCCGCGTCATCAATCATTTGCCGTCCTTTATATAGTCGTCCAGCAACGCGTCGGCGGCCTTGCACCTATCCGTCGTCGTCTGGCGTTTCATCATCGCGTCGG
>JAGWIK010000070.1 GCA_028866275.1 Alphaproteobacteria bacterium | reverse complement strand
GGAATACAGGATCAAATTCGTCGCCGCCGGTTCGATCAACGTACCGCTGTTCGCGACCCACGAAGAACCGTTATAGCTGTAGGTCGCGCTGCGCGCCGTGCCGCTGGCCGCCGTCTGCAATGTGCCTGTGCCGTCGAAATAGGTTGCCGCTTCCTGATTATACACATCGGCAGGGCGAGTAACCACGCTGCCCGATGTGGCGATCACCGATGTTGCGTAATTGCTAAGCTCCATCTGCGGCATGCCGACACGAAGAGTAAAATTAACGGCCTGACCGCTTGTGAGCGTAAAAGCCACCAGCGGGCGAACATAGGCGGTGGATCCGTTTGCGATCGTGTAGGACGAAAGATAGCGTTGCGTAGAGAGATTTGCAGAAGTCGGCGAGAGCGCAGTGCCTGCGGCCCCTTGAAGATAAGTTCCCGAACTGTTGTAAACTTGCTGGCCAAGAACCAGATTGCTGACATTTGACAGAGATCCGCTTACAAGTTTTGCATAAACCGACGCCGTCCAGATTTGTCCTGAACTCGCCGCTATGCCGGTCGGTGTTTCAAGAAATATGGCATCTGAACCTGATGCGGTGGGGGTTCCCGATATCTGGTAATCGACGTAGTTGATCCCGTTTTCAGTGCCAGTGCCAACAATTGTAAACGTAAAGCCGGTGAGATTCTGGGTGGACCAATTGGTTGGATTGGTTCCGGGCGAGCCGGCCGCTGCGCCCTGCATCGTATTATTGCGTATGCGGTTTGTCGCCGCCGGTTCGATCAACGTACCGCTGTTCGCGACCCACGACGTGCCGTTATAACTGTATGTTGCGCTGCGCGCCGTGCCGCTGGCCGCCGTCTGCAATGTGCCTGTGCTGTCAAAGTAGGTGGCGACGGCAGTGCTGTCGGCGCGGCTGACCCATGTCTGTCCCGCGCTGGTATAAAAAGGAGCGAAAGTCGCGGTGATATGGTTCACTGTCGCGGCGCGGCTGGCCCATGTCTGGCCTTGCGCGCTGTTGGTATAAAATGGCGCGAAGGTCGATGTGATGTTGTTCGTCGTTGCCGCGCGGCTGACCCATGATTGGGGGCTGGTCAGATAAAAAGGCGGCGCGACGGATGTGACGTTGCTGCCCGCGCGGGTGAATGTTGCGCCGGTGCCACTAATAAAATTCTGCACATTCGTGCCAATCGCCGCGCCGCTGTAGGTCGTGCCCACCGTGCCGTCACAGGTGGTGTTGTGGTTGATGTAATATTGGTCATGGACGAAATCCATGTCCAGAGACGCGCAATTCCGCCACCAGTTATTATATGGAACGGGGTTGCCCGACGCGACCTGAGCCTGCGCCGGATGCCCCGACACAATCGCCAGCGTCAGCAGGGCGACGAAGACGGCAAGACGGACGACACGCTTCACGGCGAATATCCCGGCATCCATGTGACGATGACATAGGTGCCCATGCGCAGGAAATGGTACAGGGTC
>JAGWIK010000006.1 GCA_028866275.1 Alphaproteobacteria bacterium | reverse complement strand
TGCCCTATACCGCGCGCAGCTTTGCCCGCGCTATTGTCATGCCTAATCTGCGCCCGCCCGTCGTGACATCGCTTCGGGCGGCGCAATATCGCGACGCCATCCTCGCCGCGTTGCCGGCGGGCGCGAATTTCACGCCGTTGATGACGCTGTACCTGACCGATGCCACCGATGCCGACGATCTGGCGCAAGGGCACGCGCAGGGTATTGTCACCGCCGCGAAATTGTACCCTGCCCATGCCACGACCAATTCGGAACATGGCGTCACCGATATCGCCAAAATCCGCCCCGTGCTTGATCGTATGCAACGCATCGGCATGCCGCTTCTGGTGCATGGCGAAGTCACAAATCATGATGTCGATATTTTCGACCGCGAAACCGTTTTCATTGACCGCGTGCTGGAACCGTTGCGGCGCGATTTCCCCGCGCTGAAAATCGTGTTCGAACATATCACCACGGAACAGGCGGCATCCTATGTGGCCGCCAATGGCGGCGCGGGCACGCTGGCGGCGACGATCACCCCGCATCATTTGCTTATCAACCGCAACGCCATGTTCGCGGGCGGGATCCGGCCGCATTTTTACTGCCTGCCGGTGGCCAAGCGGGAAAAACACCGTTTGGCCCTCGTATCTGCGGCCACGGGCGGCGGCAAAATGTTTTTCCTCGGTACCGACACGGCCCCGCATGCCGACACGGCCAAGGAATCGGCCTGCGGCTGTGCCGGCATTTTCTGTGCGCCTCATGCGCTGGAACTCTATGCCCAATGCTTCGACGAGGCCGGGGCGTTAGGCAATCTCGAGGCTTTTGCCAGCCGTAACGGCCCGGCTTTTTATGGGTTGCCGGTCAATGAAGGGGTTGTGACCTTGGTCAGGGATGCTACCCCCCAAGAAATTAAGCCGATTTTAACTCCGGACGGGCAAAGATTAACGCCATTCGTTCCCCCGTCGCCGCTTAGATGGCGCATGACAACATAAGCGGAGAAGACATCATGTCCGTCGAGCTGAATGACTTGCCGTTCATTGATTTGTATGTCCGGCTGGATCAGCCGGACAAGGCCTATTACCGGTCGAAAATCCGCGCCGAAAGCGCCATCAGCCAGTTCGTGCCTGACGAATATCAACTCAGCATCGACCGCTTTATGCGCGATGTGAATGAGAAGCTCCAGGAACATAATGACGGCGCGATCTTGTCCGAAGGCGTGCGTTGCCGCCTGTCGCGGCAGAAAATGTCCGACGGGTCGCACTGGGTCTGCGCGCGGCGCATCAATACCGTTATCCCCGACATCGAAAAACTGGGCATGCCGCCCGCCCTTTTGCCGCATATGCTGGGGCTGGGGCGGCGCGACGGGCTTATCGTCGTGTCGGGTGCGACAGGCGCGGGTAAGACGACAAGCGCCGTGGGCCTGCTCGGCTACTATCTGAAAAATTACGGCGGCACGGCGGTGACCATCGAAGACCCGTGCGAATTCATGCTGGCGGGACGCCATGGCACGGGTGGCCAATGTTTTCAGGTCGAAGTCGAAAAAGAAGAAGACTGGGCCATGTGCCTGAAGCGCGCGTTGCGCTGGGCGCCGCGCTATATCTATGTCGGCGAAATCCGCACGCCGAAGGCGGCAGAACAGCTGCTGCGCGCGGCGTCGACCGGCCATTTGGTTATCACCACGGTTCACGCCGGCGCTATCGAAGAAGCCTTGATGGGGATTATCTTTCTGGCCGAACAGGCGATGGGGTCGGGCGTGCGCAGCATGCTGGCGGGCAGTTTGACCTCGATCATCTACCAGACGATGAAGGAAACGGGGCCCTATATCCGTTATCTGTATACGGAAGAAAATTCGCCCGGCGACCCGATCCGCGCGCTGATCCGCGAAGATAAAATCGGCATGCTGTCGACCTATATCGACCGCATCGCGGCGCGGCTGCAAAACACGCCGCAGGCAATGCCGGCGGGGCGGAAAGCATGAACGTTTTCGGGGCTCAGGATGACGATATCGCGGCGATCAGCAAGTTGCGCGACCTGCCTTTCATGGATTTATACGTCCGTATCGATGAAATGGGTAAAGGCATTTCACGCTATCGTTCGCCGGGCCGCGATTACAGTAATAACTGGAGCCGTACGCTTCCCGACCAGTTCCGCGCCGAAAGCCATATTATCGCCGAAGAGCTGCTGAAGAACATCGAAAACCCGGACTCGTCCTACGTCTATGACGGCATGCGTTTCCGCCAATCCTATCAAAGGCTGGCGAATGGACAGGAATGGGTCATTCTGCGCCGCATCGCGTCGAAGGTTCCATCGCTGGACGAATTGTCCGTCGCCCCGCATCTAGCGACCCAGCTGCGCCGGTTGGGACAACGCGACGGGCTTATCCTGATTTCCGGCCCTACGGGCCACGGCAAGACCACGATGTGTTTTTCCTTGCTGGCCGATTATCTGAAACGTCTGGGCGGCGTCGCCATCACGGTCGAAGACCCGGTCGAATACGCGCTCGACGGGCCGGTGGGCGATTACGGTTATTGTTATCAGGTTCAGGTCAATAACGAAGAAGATTGGGCCACGCCGTTGAAACGCGCGTTGCGCTGGACGCCGCGCTATCTGCTGGTCGGCGAAGTGCGTTCGCCGCGCGCGGCCGAACAGATTCTGCGCGCCGCCACCACGGGCCATTTGGTCATCACCACCATCCATGCCGGCTCGGTCGAGGAAAGTTTTATGGGCCTGATGCATCTGGCCGAACAGGCGATCGGCGGCGCGGCCAATTTCATGCTGGCGCAAGGGCTGACGGCGGCGTGGCACCAGACGCTCAACGCCACGGGGCCTTATCTGCGCTATGTCTTTACCGAAGAACATAATAACGGCGACCCGGTGCGATCCTTGATCCGCGAAAACAAGGTCGGCATGGTTAACAGCTATATCGACAAACAGGCCGCGCGCATGGAAGTAATGCGCGGCGTCGACCCCGTGACAGGCAAGAAAATATAGCCATAGTTGCGCAAGCGGGCATTTTCTTGCTAGTAGCAAGCCGTTGGGAACACGGGCTCGGGCAATGCGCAATCTTATCGGTCTTTCATTCGACGAACTGACGGCGGAACTCGCCGCGCTGGGCATGGAAAAATTCCGCGCCAAGCAGGTGTGGTCGTGGATGTATAACCGCGGCGCGCGCGACTTTGCCGCGATGAGCGATCTGTCCAAACCGGCGCGCGAAAAACTGGCCGATCATTTCACGATTGCGCGGCCTGCGGTGTCGATGCACCAGAAATCGGAAGACGGCACGCAGAAATGGCTTCTGAAAATGCCCGACGGGCAGGAAGTCGAAAGCGTCCATATTCCCGAATCCGACCGCGGCGCGTTATGCGTATCGTCGCAGGTCGGGTGCACATTGACATGCCGGTTCTGCCATACCGGCACGCAACGGCTGGTGCGTAATCTCGACGCCGGCGAAATCGTCGCGCAGGTCATGCTGGCGAAAGATTATTTAAACGAATGGAACGACACCGCCGCGACAAAGAAGCCCGGAAAGCCAGGTGTGCCGGGCAGGGCGGCAGAGGAAAAAAACCGCACGCTGACCAACATCGTGATGATGGGGATGGGCGAACCCCTGTTCAATTACGATAATGTCGCCAAGGCGTTGAAAATTATCATGAGCGGCGACGGCATCGGTATCGGCAAGCGACGCATTACGTTGTCGACGTCCGGCGTGGTGCCGATGATCGAACGGTGCGGCGCGGAATTGGACGTCAATCTGGCCGTCAGCCTGCACGCCGTCACCGATGAATTGCGCGACCAGATCGTGCCGTTAAACCGCAAATACCCCATCAAGGAATTGCTGAACGCCTGCCGCAACTATCCGGGCGCCAGCAACACGCGGCGTATTACCTTCGAATATATCATGCTGAAAGGCGTCAATGACAGCGCGGCGGACGCCAAACAACTGGTTCGCCTGTTGCGCGGCATTCCGGCAAAGATAAACCTTATCCCGTTCAACCCGTGGCCGGGCGCGCAATTCGAATGTCCGGAATGGACGGATATCGAAAAATTCGGCGACATCGTCAACGCAGCCGGTTACGCCAGCCCCATTCGTACCCCGCGCGGCCGCGACATCATGGCGGCCTGTGGCCAGCTGAAATCCGCCAGCATGAAACTATCCGCCACCGAACGCGCCGCGATTGATAAACTGATCGCCGAAAAAGACCGCGCGCAGGGGCTTGTCGCCTGACCCTAATGCCGGAAATGCCGCACGCCGGTCATAACCATCGCAATGCCGGCTTTGTCCGCGGCTGCGATAACGTCGGCGTCGCGCAATGAACCGCCGGGTTGGATAACGGCGACGGCGCCCGCGGCGATCAGGGCTTCCAGCCCGTCGGCAAAGGGGAAAAACGCGTCCGACGCCGCGACACATCCCGTCATGTCCAGCTTCATGTCTTCGGCCTTGCGCGCCGCGATGCGGGCGCTGTCGACGCGGCTCATCTGCCCTGCGCCGATGCCGACCGTCGCGCCGTTCTTGGCGTAAACAATCGTGTTCGATTTGACATGCTTGCCGACGGTAAAGGCGAATATCATATCGCGCATTTCCTGTTCGCTGGGCTGTTTCTTGGTCACGCATTTCAAATCGGCTTTATTCAAAACCATATTGTCGCGCGTTTGCAGCAAATATCCGCCGGCGACCGATTTGACAATTTTTTCCGACAGGGTCGGGTTGGCCATCTGCCGCGTCAGCAATACGCGCAGGTTTTTCTTGCCCGCGACAATTTCCTTGGCTTCATCATCCATGTCGGGCGCAATGATGACTTCGGAAAAAATTTCGGTGATCGCCCTGGCCACAGGGCCGGTCAGCGGACGGTTACACGCGATAATGCCGCCGAACGCGCTCACCGTGTCGCAGGCGAAAGCGCGTTTATAGGCGTCGAGCAAATCCGCGCCCGTAGCGACGCCGCACGGGTTGGCATGCTTGATAATGGCGACGGCGGGCTGGTCGGTGAATTCGCTGACAAGTTCAAACGCCGCATCGGTGTCGTTCAGGTTGTTATAGCTTAATTCCTTGCCCTGCACCTGAATGGCGTTGGCGATGCCGGGGCGCGTCTTGTCGGTGACGTAGAATGCCGCGCTTTGGTGCGGGTTTTCGCCGTAACGCAAATCCTGCTGTTTCTTGGCGGCCAAAGTTAAAATATCGGGATAGGATTCGCCCAGCTGCGCCGCGAACCATGTGCTGATCGCGCTGTCATAGCTGGCGGTATGGGCATAGGCGGCGGCGGCCAGTTTTTTGCGGAAATCCAGCGATGTGCCGCCGTCATGTTGCGCCATTTCTGCGGCCAGATCGTCATATTGCGACGGATCGGTGACGATGGCGACAAAGGCGTGATTCTTGGCGGCGGAACGCACCATCGCCGGGCCGCCGATATCGATATTTTCGACGCAAGCCTCGAAATCGGAACCTTTGGCGACGGTTTCGCGAAACGGGTACAAATTGACGATCAGCAAATCAATCGGCGGAATATTGTGTTTGGCGGCTTCGTCCTGATGGGTTTTCACGTCGCGGCGTTGCAAGATGCCGCCATGAATGCGCGGATGCAATGTCTTGACGCGCCCGTCCATCATTTCGGGAAAGCCGGTGTAATCGCCGACTTCGATCACCGGAATGCCCGCCTGCCGCAATTTTTCCGCCGAACCGCCGGTGGAAAGGATCTCGATTTTACGGTCGGCCAGTTTGCGCGCCAATTCGATCAGGCCTGTTTTATCGGAAACGGAAATAAGCGCGCGGGCGATTTTATGGGGACTGGCCATGGTCAAACCTTGATAGGAAAAAGGGGACAGAAAAAGGAACCCCTTCCTACCGCCTGTGCGCCTTGGCCGCAAGGGGCGAAAGTGGCAAAAACAAGGCGATGCGACGCATGGAATGGCTTGTGCTTCCGCGGGGCAGACCTTAAACTGCGTCTTCGTTCTTCCGCCTTTTTCAGGAATCCTCATGCCGAAAAACCTGTTCCGCCTGTTTGCCGTTCTTGCCGTCTTCGCCGCGTTGGCCGCGACGCCGCTATTTGCCAAGGACGCCCCCGCGAAACAGGATGACCAGGCGACGGCCACGGCCACGGTGGGCGACGACGGCGATACATCTGACACTTTCAAGCAATTAACCCTGTTTTCCGATGTTCTGGAACGGGTGCGCGCCGATTATGTCGATCCGGTCACCGATAAAAAACTCATTGAAAACGCGTTGAACGGCATGCTGTCGGCCCTCGACCCGCATTCCAGCTATATGAACAAGGAACAATTCGCCGACATGCAAACCCAGACGCGCGGCGAATTCGGCGGTTTGGGCATCGAAGTCACGATGGAAAACGGCATCGTCAAGGTGGTGTCGCCTATCGACGATACGCCCGCCGCCAAGGCGGGGCTGCAACCCGGCGATCTTATCACCCATCTGGACGGTAAAATTATCACCGACTTCACGCTCGATCAGGCGGTCGACCGCATGCGCGGCGCGCCGGGAACCAAAATCACCCTGACCATCCGTCGCGGCGGGCTGACCGGCCATCCGTTCGATGTCACGCTGACCCGCGCCATTATCAAGGTGCAGTCGGTCAAATGGGAAGCCAAGGACGATATCGCCTATATCCGCATCACATCGTTCGACGAACAAACGCAGCCGGGGCTTGAACAAGCGTTGGACGAAGCCAACAAGAAAATCGGCAAGAGGCTCATCGGCTATGTCATCGATCTGCGCAACAATCCCGGCGGGTTGCTGGACGAAGCCGTGTCGGTGGCAGGAACCTTCCTGCCTGCGGGCGATGAAGTCGTGTCGACCCGCGGTCGCCACAAGGACGACGATCAAAGCTTCGTGGCCAAGGGCGGCGACCAGACGCATGGCCTGCCCATCGCGGTGCTGATCAATGGCGGTTCGGCCTCGGCGTCGGAAATCGTCGCGGGCGCGTTACAGGATCATAAGCGCGCCATCCTGATCGGTACCAAGAGCTTTGGCAAAGGCTCGGTACAGACCATTATCCCGGTTCAGGGCGGCGGCGCGATTCGTCTGACCACGGCGCGTTATTACACGCCGTCGGGCCGGTCGATTCAGGCGCTGGGCATCGAACCCGATATCGTTGTGCAACCGGCCAAGCTGGAACGCATCGCCATGGGGCCGGGGCTGCACGAAGCCGATCTGAAAGGCGCGCTGTCCAATCCTACCCTTAAAAACGGCAAGGCACCCAAACCCGAAGACGCCGATCAAACCGACGGCGACCTCGATCTCGACGGCATGCCCGCCGACGATGACGCCAAGGACAAAGGCAAAGATAAAGACGGCAAGAAACCCGCGCCGTTCGATTATCAGCTCGCCCGCGCCCTCGACCTCATCCACGGCTTGCACTTGTTCGAAGTTCAGCAGGGCAAATAGGGCTTACTGCCACCGGGCTTCGATCCGCATGTCGCGGCGGTCTTCTTCGATGCCCGCCGGGTCCTGGTGGATGACGATATCGGCTTGGGGAATTGCGGCATAAAGCGCATCCAGAATGCGTTCCGACAAATCATGCGCATCGCGCAACGACATGTCGGGATCCATCTCGACATGCAATTCGATAAAAATCCGGTCGCTGTCCGACCGCGTGCGCATGTCGTGCAGGCCGATAACGCCGGATTGTTTCATGACGATGGCGCGGATTTTTTCGCGTTCGTCTTCGGGTAATTCGGCATCCATCAGGGCGGTCATCGCGTTACGAATGATGTGGTAGGCCGACACCAAAAGGCCCGACGCGATGGCGACGCCAAAAGCCGGGTCGAACCACGGCATGCCCGTGAAATGCTGTAAAACGAAAGCGGCGGCGACCGCCAGATTGATGGCCAGATCGCCGACATAATGCAACCGGTCGGCATGCACGGCGTGCGACCCCGTCTTGCGCACGACGCGGTGCTGAAACGACACAAGCCCGATCGTCAACACGATGGCCAGCGCTATGACGGCATAGCCCACGGTTTCGTGGGTCAGTGCGGCAGGGTAGAAAAACCGGTCGATGGCCTCGCCCGCCAGCACGATCGACGACCCGATGATGATAACGGCCTGCGCCAGCGCAGCCAGCGGTTCCGCTTTGCCGTGGCCATAGCGATGTTCGCGGTCGGGCGGGCGCAGGGCGGACGCCACGCCAAAGGCCGTGATCAGAGATGCGATCAGATCGAAACAGGAATCGAACAGCGACGACATCATCGCCACCGATCCCGTCATGATCCACGCCGCCAGTTTGGCGGCAATCAGGGTCGACGATACCGTGATGCTGGCAAAAGTCGCCAAACGGCGCAGCCGGTTATTGCCGATGGCCAGAAGTTCCCGTTTATCCATTACGGATACATCCTTTCGATTGTCCAGGTTGCGCCGTCGCGCGTATAGGCGATACGGTCGTGCAGGCGGTAGTCGCGTTCCTGCCAGAATTCGAAATAGCGCGGCACCAGCCGATAGCCGCCCCAATAAAGCGGGCGCGGCACGTCGCGTCCTTCATAGCGCGCCGTGAGGTCGCACACGCGGGCCTCCAGCGTGGCGCGGCTGTCCAATGGCCGTGACTGCTGCGACGCCCATGCGCCGATCTGGCTGCCGCGCGGGCGCGTCGCGAAATAGGCGTCCGATTCCGCATCGCTGGTTTTCTCGATATCGCCTTCGATGCGCACCTGCCTTTGGATCGACTTCCAGTAAAAACACAGGCCTGCTTTGCCATGCGCCGCCAATTCGCGGCCCTTACGGCTTTCGCGGTTGGTATAGAAAACGATGCCCTTATCGTCGTAGTCTTTCATCAACACGGCGCGCGCCGTCGGCATGCCGTCGTCCCCGACGGTGGCCAACATCATGCAATCGGGATATGACGGTTCGTTTTTCTGCGCCAGCGCGTACCATTCGGTAAACAAGGCCCAGGGCGACGGCGGCGGAACGATATCGGTATTCATGGAGACAAACCTGATGCGCGAGAAGAAAGCTTGCCTCAAGAATAGCCCTGCGCTTAAAATTGCGCAGCCCCTAAAATTGTGTGGAACACAGATGCAAATGCTTCGCAAATCGGTCATGGCCTGCGCGGCCATGTTGATCCTGTGCGCGGGATGTCAATCCGACCATGCCGGCACCGTCGCCGATGCGCCCGACATGGCCGCGGCCGGTTCTTTTGCCGTTCATCCCGCCGCGCCGCGCCGACGGGTTGATGAAAGCCCCGGCGTTCTCCTGCCCGGATGGGCGGGGACGGGCATCGTTGCCGCGCTTGATGACGACGACCGCGAAAAGAGCCTGCAGGCCGAAAATCGCGCCTATACAGCCCCCATCGGGCAAAAACAGACCTGGGCCAACCCCGATACCGGCCACGCGGGCACAATCGTGCCGGTACGCGACGGGTACAGCGCGACAGGGGCCTATTACCGCACTTTTGCGCAGACCCTGACTGTCGATGGCAGGCAATATGCCGGCCTTGACACCGCCAGCCAGCAGCCCGACGGCAGCTGGGCTGTCGTTGCAGGCCGATAAAGGCGCAGTTGTTTGCGCCGCCAAACGTCCTATATAATAAAGGCGAAACAACCAACCCTTTTTGACCATGCCCGATCCTTATCAAATCCTCGGCGTCGCCAAAACCGCCAGTGCCGCCGAGATCAAGAGCGCGTATCGCAAGCTCGCGAAAAAACTGCATCCCGACGTCAATCCGGGGCGCAAGGATGTCGAACAGAAATTCAAGGAAGTTACGGCGGCGTATGACCTGTTGTCCGACGCCGACAAACGCGCCAAATTCGATCGCGGCGAGATTGATGCGCAGGGGCAGGATCGTGGTTTTGGCGGTGGTTTCGGCGGCGGCTATGGCGGAGGGCGCGCTTATACGCGCAGCGGCGGGTTTGGCGGTGCGCCGGGTGAAGAGGCATTCGCCGGGTTCGGAGGCATGGATGACATCTTTGCTGAATTTATGGGCGGAGGCCGTCACCGGCAACGTGGCGCGGGCGCCGGCGGCGGTGTGCGCGGCAGCGATGTCACTTATACCGTTACCGTCCCGTTTGTCGAAGCCTGTCTTGGCGGCAAAACGCGCGTTACCCTGACCAACGACAAAACCGTCGACATCTCTATTCCCCCGGGCAGTGAAGACGGCCATAAATTGCGGCTCAAAGGGCAGGGGTTGCCCGGCATCGGCGGCGCGCCCGGCGATGCGTTGGTGGAAATCAAGGTCGAACCGCATAGTTTTTTTACGCGCAAGGGAAATGACATCCATCTGGAACTCCCCGTCAGCCTGCCCGAAGCGGTTTTGGGGGCCAGCGTCACTGTGCCGACTTTGACCGGCCATGTCGCGGTTAAAATCCCCCAGGGCGCGAACACGGGGGCGGTGCTGCGGCTCAAAGCCAAAGGCGTGCCGGCGCCGAACGGCGCGGGCGATATGTTTGTGAAGTTAAAAATCTTCCTGCCTGACCCTGTGCCGCAGGATCTGGCCGATATGGTGGAAAAATGGGCGAAGAAAAACGCCTATGACCCGCGCAAGAAGATGGGCTTATAGCGCCTTGGTGATATGCGTCACGATCGGGAACGGAATCTCGATATTCTCGGTATCGAACCTTTCCTTGATCCGTTGAAGCAACAAGCGTTTGACATCCCATTGCTTGCCGGGGCGCGTGCGTATGCGCGCGCGAACCGTGATCGATGAATCGCCCAGCGTTTCGACACCGGCGACTTCGATGGGTTCCAAGATAACCCGTTTGAAAACGGGGTCTTCCTGCAAGGCCGCGCCGACTTCGCGGATGACCTGCATCACACGATCCAGATCGCTGTCATAGGCGACGCCGATATCGACCACGGCAAAACTGTATCCTTTGGTCATGTTGGTGATTTTTGACACGTCGCCGAACGGCAAAATGTGCAAAGACCCGTCATAGTCGCGCAATTGGATGGTGCGGATGCTCATCGCTTCGACCACGCCGCCGAAATCGCCGATTTTGACGATGTCGCCGACCGCGACGGTGTTTTCGGTGACGATGAACAGTCCGGTCAGAAAGTCTTTGACCAAAGTTTGCGACCCGAAACCGATCGCGACGCCCAGAACGCCCGCACCCGCCAGAACGGGGGCCATATTGATACCCACCGCCGACAAAAGGGTCAGCAAGGTAATCGCCGCGAACAAAATAAATATGGTGTTGCGGACCATCGGCAACAGGGTGCGCGCGCGCGCCGATGCCACGGGGGCTTTGGTGTCCGGATCGCGGCGATTGATATGACGTTCGATAACGGCGTTCAGAAATTCGTACAGAACGGTCAGGATCAACAGGGTAACGGCCACCGACAGAAATGCGCTGGCGACGCGTTGGCCGACAGGGGTGGCGATAACGCTGGAAACCTGAAACCCCCACGTCGCCGCGATCGAAGTGACGACAACGATCCAAAGCATGGGGCGCAGCAAAAAGGCCAGAATCTGCCGGTGGGCGAGGGCGGGGTTTGCCGGATCTTTCCAATTTTCGATAAACAGGAAACCCAGTCGCGCCGATCCCAGAATAACCAGCGTTAACAGCGTGCCGCGCAGCAAAAGGGCAAAGCCGTTATTGATGCCCAGAACGGTAATCACAAAGCCGATCACCATATAGGCGATGGCTAGCTGATGCCAATGTGCCGCCAGCGTCGCGCGCAAGCCGTGGGCCAGGTTGCGTTGTTCGGGGGCGTGCCCCACCAGAATGGCCGCAACCCGCGCGCGCATATGGATGACGGCAAAAATGGCCATTGCGATCAGAACAAGGGCCAGGGAATTTTCAAACAGCGCAATTGTGCTTTCGGGCATGCGCAGGGCATAGGCATCGGCAATGACGAAATAACCGCCGACGATGATGCCGCCGAAAATGCTGACCCATGTGCAATATAGGACCGCCAGCGGCGTCGGCAACGGTATCAGACGCATGGACGGCGTGCGTGGCGCGAAAACCGCCCGCGCGATCAGCCGCACGGCATATACCGACGCGATAGCGTAAATGATGTTCAGGACGACAAAGCGGGGCAGGTTATGGGATTCGTTCTGTCCTAACAGCAACAATGACGCGCCCAAAAAGATAACGACGCTGGACAGGCGCAGCAGCAAAACGCCCATCAGCACAAAAAACTTGCCTTCCAGCGTTTGCAGGCGCTTGCGGCGCAGATTCCGTCTTATCGGCCACAAAATCAGGGCGATGGCGATGGCCCCCAGCATCGGCACGCCGACGATAATCAGCAAATCATGTTCGATATCCTGCCACAAAGGCCAATGACGCGGCGTGGTATATTCGGTCGTGACCCAGTTGATCAGGTCGGGAATGGCTCTGACATTCAGCGCCAATGCGTCGCTGTGTTTTTTCAATTCTTCAACGTCCTGCGACAGGGCGGTCAGCAATGTCGTGGCAAAGCTATCGGTAATCTGGCCGACGCTGTCATCGACATCGCCTGTATCGGGCGGCGCGGCTGCGGGTGTTGCCGCTGTGGCTGTCGATGCGGCGGGCTGCGTCGACGGCACGCCAACCAGGCTTTGCAGCGTCTTGCCCAATTGTGTAGCGATGGGCGCCAATGTCACGGCGGGCGCGGCGAGAGGCGCAGGTTTTACCGTGCTTGCCGCCGGTTGGGGGGACGCCGCAGGGGCGGTTCCTGCCCATGAAGGATGTGCCGTCAAAGGCGCGCCCAAAATCAGCAAGGACAGCAAAGCTAGGAAAAGGCGGAATGGCAGCATGGGGGCACTCTGGTAACGCGGAACGGACAATTGGCCGGACGTAACTATGGAGCCTGTGCGCGAAAAGCGCAACTGCGGCGCAGCAACGGTTTTGTTTTGGTTTTCGGCACGGCCATATTATAGAATCGTCGCCTGTCGCCCTTATGGCGGCAGGCGAAGCGAGGTTGTAGAAAAATGAAATGGTCGGACAAATTTGCCACGCGCATGGCGCGGATGCAGGCATCGGAAATTCGCGAGCTGCTTAAATTACTTGATCAACCGGATATCATTTCTTTCGCGGGCGGCATTCCTGACCCTGAATTGTTTCCGGTCGATGAAATTGCGCGGGCTAGCGCCGCTATTCTGGGAAACCCCGCGCGCGCCGCCGCCGCGTTGCAGTATTCCGTCAGCGAAGGGTATCTGCCGTTACGTCAGTGGATCGCGTCGCGCATGGAAAAACACGGCATGGCATGTGCGCCGGAAAACGTCATGATTACCAACGGGTCGCAACAGGGGCTGGATTTTCTGGGTAAGCTGTTCCTGTCGCCTGGCGACACGGTGATGGCGGCCAATCCTACCTATTTGGGCGCCCTTCAGGCTTTCAACGCCTATGAACCGGTTTATGCCGCTTTGCCTGAACCGGGCGTGGCGCCTGCGGCCGGGGAAGGCGTTGCCCCCAAATTGGCCTATGTCATGCCGGAATTTCAAAACCCGACCGGCACGACGATGACGCGGGCGGAACGGCTTGACATGCTTGCGCTGGCGCACCGTCTTGATATGCCGGTGATCGAAGATAATGCCTATGAAACGCTGCGCTATGGCGGCGACAATTTGCCGCCTCTCATCGCCCTGGATGCGCAGGCGGCTGGCGGCATTGACCGGGGGCGCGTCATCTATTGCGGAACTTTTTCCAAATCCATCGCACCCGCGTTGCGCATTGGCTGGATCGTCGCGCCGCGCGCCGTCATTGAGAAGCTGGTTCTGATCAAGCAGGCCAGCGATCTGCATGTTTCGACTTTCAACCAGATGCTGATGTATGATGTCGCTTCGCGCATTATCGATGCGCATGCCCAGAAAACGCGGGAGGTTTATGCGGCGCGACGCGACGCCATGCTCGATGCGCTGGCGGCCCATATGCCCGCGGGTGTGACCTGGACGAAACCCGAAGGCGGGATGTTTGTCTGGGCGACGTTGCCCGCCTTTATCGACGCGGCAGCCTTGCTGAAGGCGGCTATTGAACAGGCGCGTATCGCTTTTGTTCCCGGGGGCGCTTTTCACATCGATGGCGCGGGGCGACATACGTTGCGCCTCAGTTTCTCGCTGAATGAACCGGCGCGTATTCGGGAAGGCATCGAACGGTTGGCAAGATTGATCGAAGGTTTTTTGCGGAAACAGGAGTAAAGGAAAGATTAACTTTGCCCGATATCGCTGATGATTTGTACAGCTTTATCAATGTGTTGTCTGATTTTTTCCTGCGGTGGGCGGCCCGTTTTTGATGGGGCGATTCACAAAACTATTGCCTTGTCAATAAAAAGAAATATGATATAATCAGTACCGTATATTTCGATTGTCTTTTCGCGTGTGCGAAATGCAAAGATGCCAGAATGCCGGTTAGTTGCGCGTTCGTTTATTGACAGACCAAATCGGGTCATGGCTCTTACAGGGCAAGCGATAGGGGTTGCACATGGATAGCAGCGTCAGCAGTGTTTCCGGGTACGGCGGGGTGGCTTTTGCGCCCTCGTCTTCGGGCGACTCGTCGGCGAGCCTTTCTGCTGCTGCGCCGTCAAACACAACGACAACGTCGGCTCCGTTCCAGAACCCGCGCATTGTCAACGATCCGTCGGTGGGCGTCATCACCGAATATCTAAGCGTCGATGGCAATTTGATTGTCTCGCAAACGCCGTCGGCGGCGGCCGTGGCCTATCTGCGCCAAGGATTGACCGCGCAGGGCTTTACCAAAACAGCCAGCGAGACCGGTGGTGTGACGGCCTGATCTTTCGGACGCTCGCTCCGCCTTTGTCTCGCTTTATCTGACTTTTGTTTGTGTGGTTGCGGCGTTCGCTTTGGGCGTCGAGGCTGTCATCGGCTCGTTCCCCGTCATGAATCCCAGCTGTTTTTGCAGGCCCAGCGTCGAAATGGCCTGTTCCAATGCTTTCAAAGTTCTCTGGTCGCCGCGGATGGCTTCAAGCTGATGCTTGCGGTACGTGTCGATGGCGGCGCAGGCGGCATGTTCGTCCGCTTTGTTGGGTTGCGTTGTTTCCCCGACTGCTTCCTGACGATGCAAGACGATCGTGTCGGCAAGGGTTTGTGCTGATTTGTGCTGAGGTTCGGCCTGTGGGGTTATGGCTTCGTTGGGTAAAAAGCTCATGCGCACGGGGATCGACAGGGTGCCGTCGCTTTTCGTGGTGGCTTCGGCCAATGGCGAATGCCATCCTTGCGCAGAGGGGAGCGCCGGGGCCTCGCCTGCCGGCGGCGGCGTGGCGGCGGGCAATGCCGGAAACTCTTCATTGGCGGTCGAATTGACTTGCACGTCGAATTGGGCGCTGTCGGCGGGCATGACGGGCAGGTTCAACGGGCGACTGGGTTTGGCGATCTGTGGCGATGTTGTTGTTTGGGCCGTTTGTGGTGCGACTGACGGCGCAGGGGGAGGGGATTGTTTCGCCGGAGCCTGCGCGGGCGCGACGGCTATCCCACGTTTTGTCGCATCCTGATAGTGATCGAATGACATCCAGCGCGCATTGTCCATCTGAAACGGGTCGTCATCGGCACGGGCGGGATGGGGCGCGTATAAGGTTCCAAGCAAAAGCAAAGACGTGACCGCGGCGGACAGCGTCAATGGGCTTGCCGTTACGGGCGAGGCCTTCCCGCCTTTGTATCTGTCGAAACCCATCTGATTGTTTTTCCTTGAAGACTTCTCGTTCTATTGTAGGCCCAACAGGCTAACAAAGTCTGAACTTTGCCTGTTGTGCAATTGCTAAAAATCCATTAATGTCGCCGCTATCTCTGGTTAATCGATAAGAGGTAATGCCTTGTCTTCCTTTGATATGCCCCCTGCGCAGGATCAGGGTTTTCAGACCGAAGCAGTCGTCAAATGGTTCAATTTGACAAAAGGCTTTGGGTTCGTTGCGCCGGTTGACGGATCATCCGACGCGTTTATCCATTCCTCGGTCGTCAATCGCGCGGGGTTGCGCGACGTTGCCGAAGGAACGAAACTTCTGGTTGTGATCAATGACGGCATGAAAGGCCGTCAGGTGCAGTCGATCGTTCAGGTTCTGGGCGTCGGCGAAGTGCCGCAGGCCGCACCGCGCGCCGCAGCCACAGGGCCGGAAGTCGAAATGACCGGCGTCGTTAAATGGTTCAAACCCGATAAAGGATTTGGTTTCGTGACGCCCGATGATGGCGGGCGCGATGTATTCGTGCATCGCTCGGTCGTTTTGCGCGCGGGCGCGCAGGCGCTTGATCCCGGCCAAAAGGTCAGGATGATGGTGCAAACCGCAGCCAAGGGCCGCGAAGCATCATCGATCGATTTGGTGGATTGATCGTACCTGAAAACGAGAATTATAGAAAAGGCGGGATTTTATCCCGCCTTTTTTATCGGCTGCCTTTTATTTTACGCAACTGCGGCGGTGGCAAGGCATCGACGGCCACGGCAGCGACATTGGCGAAATAGACGGCGCGGAATTTGCCGCTGCCCTTGCCGTCAAGAACGATACCGATACCGCGCGTCGTTTTCTCGCAATCGGTGAAAGACGACAAATCGCGTGTCGTCAGCCATGGCAGAAACGACAGCATGTCGACCTTTGGCGGCAGGGCGCACCCGATCGGCGCGATGGCGCCGTCGGCATCGTCTTGTAAAAGAAACCTTCCGCCGGATGACATCGTGCCGCGCAGCTCGACCAGATATGTTTCGCCGAAAAACGGTTTGGTCTGCGGCGATAATTCAACCCCGTTCAGACGATAAATATGCCGTTCGACGCTGCCGTCAGGCGATGGGGTCGATGGAAGGGTGTTTTGGGCGACCGCCGCAAAAGTGACGGCGACCGGCGACGTGTCGCCGTTGCGCAGGGTCGGCACGACCGGATCGCTTGCGCGCACGGCGTAAACGCCGGTTACGTTGTGCCCTGTGCGTCCCGTCAGCAATCGCCATTGGCCGGCGTTTCTGTCGTCGGCCGCCAGAATTCTCAACATGGCCGCGGCGTCGATGAAATCGGGCGGCGTTCCATGATGAAAAGCGACGGCCGTTTTTTGCAGGGCGTCATGCACATCGTTCGATGGCAGTGCATCGGTGGCCGCCAACGCGTCGAGCAACCCGATGGTCATTGCGGGGTGGGCGGCATTCATTTTCCCGATCCAGAACGCCGCGGCGTTGGTGTCGCCGATCTGTTTGAAGGCGGCGGCCATGTCGGCATCGGCTTGCGGGCTGAGCGTCGTCTTCGCGCTGTTGTCGGAAAAATAATGCAGGCTTGCGGGATCGATGGCATTCGCTGCGGCCAGCCCGGCATAGGCGGCGGCGCGCATGTCGCGTTCATTGTCGTCGACCCAGCTGTTGGAAAGTTTCTGCTTCAGCCACGCCACCGCCAGCGCGCGTGGCGCGCGGGTTTTGTCCGACGTGTCGGGGCCGAGTGCAATCAGCGCCGACGCCGTGCTGGCCAAATTGCTGTCGTCGCCGCGCATCGACCCAAAACCGCCGTCCGGATTTTGGTGCCGCAACAGCCGCACCATCCAGGCTTGTTGCCGGGCGGCCACTGCATCGCCGGGGGCGATGCCCGATCTGGCGATTACATCGTCCCATTGCTGAAGCGCATTGACGCCCATGGCCAGTTCGGATGTGGTAAAGGGGCGGCCGTTGAAAACGGCGCACAGAAGTTCCGCCAATCCCGGCTTGGGAGTGCGCGCGACAAAAATCGCGGCTGCATGTCCACGCATGGCCGCAGGCACAAGTTCTCGCCGCGGCGTGACCGTTGTCTCGTCCGTGCTGTCCAGGGCGGCATGGCGCGGCATGACGGCCAGCGGCCATGACGCGGATATGCGGTCTTTTTTGCCTTCCGCGGCGGCGAGATCGAGTTTCAGAACTTTGATGCCCGTTTGCGTTCCGGTGACATCAAGGCGCAAGGATTGGCTTTGCCGTGCGCCAAGCCTGATCGTTCCCGCTTCGCCCTGTTCGATTTTAAGGCCGGGTTGAGCGGTGAACCCGTACCGCAAAGTAACCGGCGATTGTTCGCGGTTTTCGACGCCAAAAGTCAACAGGGCATGGTCGCCACGGCGCAGAACGATGTCCGGCGGATTAGATGCCGACATGATGACAACACCTGTGGGGACGGCGGCCGGGATCGTGCCATGGTCGCGCTTCATGGCGGCCTGCGCCGTGCCTTGCTGTGCCGTCATCACCCCGTTGGGGGCGGCCATCAATGCCCTGACGGTGACGCTGACGCCGTCCTGCCAGTCATTTGCCGGCGTGAATGAAATGACATTGTCGCCTTTGGGACGGAAGGTGTGGATGACTTGCCGGATATGCGTGTCGGCGATAACCGCCGTGACCATAGCAGGGGCCGGCAGGGTAAAACGGATATCGGCGCTATGGCCGGCTTCTATTTTTGGCGGCATTGTCACGGGCAATGCCGCAAGCGATGTCTTGCCGTTGTCCCATGCTGCGCTAAATTTGTTTTGCGCCAGCAATTTTCCATTGGCATCGAAGATTTCCAGCCTGTAAT
Source organism: Alphaproteobacteria bacterium (assembly GCA_028866275.1). Classification (GTDB taxonomy): domain Bacteria; phylum Pseudomonadota; class Alphaproteobacteria; order UBA9219; family UBA9219; genus CAIXLI01. Next base: position 86,543 of record JAGWIK010000006.1, on the reverse strand, counting down.
TGCCTGCGGTAACGGGCCATTCCAGAATGCTGCTGCCATCCGCTTTGATCGACAGCGCGCCGCCGCCGATGGGGCGCAATTGCGGTTCGCGCCGGTATTGCCATTGGCCGTTGTCGGGATACCAATCGAAGCTGCGGCCCTCTTCGTAAAACTGATAGGTCAGGTTGGAAAGATCGCAGGGTTTTTCGTCCGTCGACAAGGCGATCAGGGCAAAACGCGCCACGCCGTTCTGGGAAAAACGGCCGTTGATAACTAGCGGCTTGATGCCGACCGTTGCCGCCGTGGGCCGCAGGGGCAGAATCATGCTGGGGGACGGCGCAACGCCTTCGTCGGGCGCTGCCTGCGCTGTCACGACGGCTTGATACAGCCCCGGCTCTGTGGGGATCGGCGGTAATGGCAGGTGCAGTTGGGTCATGCCGTTAGGGGGCATCACAAAAGATGTCGTCGTGTCCGGCGTGTTCGGTTGTGCGGCCAGCGTTCCGAATTGATAATTTTTCCACGCGGCGGATTCCATGTCGCGATTTTGCCATGCGACGGCGACTTGCCCGTCGATGAAGCCAGCCGGTTTGCCGGTCGCTGTGACCGCCTTGACGGTTATTTGCGGTGAACCGGATGCGCTTATTGCTGCGGCGTCGCTGCCGAGCGAGAGACGGGGCGCATCGGGGTTATCGGTAATGCGCAACGGCGCCGTGGCAATCAACGAGGAATCGTTTTTACGCCAATCGAGACGCCAGACGCCTTGCCGCGCGGGCGCGGGAAAAGACAGCGCCGTATTGCCTTTGACCAGCGCGGGCACGGGGAACGTTGCGTAATCGCTGCCGGCGCGCGATACGGTCATCGTCGACGATCCCGCCGTCCCCGCATCCGGCAGGGACAATGTTAACGCTGCCGTATCGGATGGCGGCGTTAATGGATCGCCGGCGACGATAAGGCCGGGCGCGGCGGCCGGAGACAAAGGTGGCAAGGCCGTGACATCGGCAAAGGCGACGTTTCCCGCATCGTCGATGCCGAGAACAGACGCGATATCGCCATTGGCCTTCAAAAAAGCGTTGCCGTCTTTATCGCTATGTGCCTCGGCGACCGAGGCCGACTGACGATTCAGCGCGATAATGCGCACGTCGTTTTTCGGCGTTGGCGCCGTCGTGGCGAAAACATGAACCCCATCGGCGTCGCGCATCGCTTGCAGGGAGAAATTCGATTTGGTCACCCACGCGGCGGCTAATGGCGCGAGCCCCTGACCGGACGAAACGTCGCTCGCGGCCGGCGCGCTGGCCACGACAAGATATAACCCGCCGGCTGCGTCCGGTATTTTGTCGTTCAGCGAAAAATCTTGCGTCTGGGCCGTGTTGGGCTTGTTGGCAAAGGCAATATCCCCTTTCCATACGAGCGTGCCCTTGGTGCGCGCCAGATAGGCGCTTTCCGAGGGAGCCAGCGCGACCTGACTGCGGTTCTGCCAGGCCTGTGCCATCGCGTCCCGATCGGTGAGGCGATAAATCCGGATCGAGGCGGCGGCAAGATTGATCGCGCGCAAATCCAGAAGATGCGCGCTGTCGACGAAGCCGCTGACGCCTTCCTTGGTTCCAAGAAAAGATAAAGCAGGAACGCGATCCGGCACTTTAAATGATATGCGATAGGTCGATGGCCGTTTTTCGCCGTGGCTGGCCGCGCCTGTCGCATCCGGCATTGCGCGCAACCCCGCGGTGGCAAAACTAAGGTGATAGGATTGTCCGCGATCCAGCGGGAACAGGCAAAGCCCGCTGCCGGATAAAACGATATTTTGTGGAACAACGGTTTTGCCGTTTTTTTCAAGATGCAACGCCGCCAACAGCCGGGATGTCGACACCGGCGCGGGCGGATGGTCGAAATCAAGGCAGAATTCGGCATTGTCGGCTTCGGCGTTAACCGCCGATTTGACAACGCGCAACGGCTCCGCGGTTGCAGTCTGGGCGCGGGCCGCGCCGGCTTGCAAAGCCATGGCAAAGGCAATCAGGGAAACGGACAGAAGGGAAAGAGGCTGACGATATTTCATGGCGTTGAATAATTCACAGACCGGCTATTTTTTGGCTGGCGTCGTCGCGGGAGGCGTCGCATCGTCGGACATCGTGCGATAACTGTTAAGGAAAGACTGGAACAGGTCGACTTGCGATATTTGCGCTTGCGCCGCCGCCAGATTTTGCAGTTCTCCTGTCTTGTCGGGTTGGGTCAGCATATTGAAGGTCGCGTTTTGCGGCGTCGAGGCCATGGCCGCGCTGTAATCGATCGCCAGCTTGTCGAGCCCGGCCTGATCCTGCCCCAATGAATAAGCGATGGCTGCATTGACCAGCCAGTTGGCCTGATCCTGCGTCAAGCTTTTACCCGGCGGCGGGGGCGGGCCGATCAATGTCATTAACGCGGTCGCGGCATCGCCCCATTGCTGGGTGCGCATGGCGATATCGACGCGCAGCATCTCGGCCCCCTGGCTGGTATTGCCTTTCAGCAGCGCCAGCGCATCAGGGGCGCGGTTCAGTTCCATCAAGGCGCGGGCGCGCAAAAGATCGCGTTCGCTTTGTTGCGCGGGCGTCAGGACATCGTTGCCCAGCAGGTCAAGCGCGGACAGCGCATCCGCCGGTTTGTGATCCAGCAGACGGATGCCGGCCAGATGCAAGGCGACATGGTCTTTGTCCGCGCCCTGTAAATGGTTTTTGGCGAGATCTTCCAGAATCGAAGCGGCCTGATCGAGCAAATCGACCGCGACCAGACGGTCGGCAAGGTTGCGCATGATGGCGTCGCCATCCTTGCCGGTCGGCATCAGGTCGCGATATTCCTGATAAAGCGTCAAGGCGTCCAGCGGCGATAAATTCTTGCCCAGCTTGCCCAAAAAGACGTCATGGAAAATCTTGGCCATCTCGGCATGAATCTGCGGGGTCAGCGGGCTTTCAGGGTAAAGAGCCACGGCCTGCGCCAGCGTATTAAGGCCATCTTTGACATCCTTGGCCTCGATATAAAAATCACCTAAGCGATGGAGAATATCGACCTCCAGATCGTCGCCGCGCCAGGCAAAGCGCATGGCTTCCAGACGGTCTGCGGCCTGCGCCGGCGTCAGCGAACCCGTCGAAACGCCCAGATCGACCAATGCCAGCTCGGCGCGCACTTGGTAAAGCTGGTCGCGCGACGCCGCCGCCGCTTTCCATGATTGCTCGGCTGCCGAGGCCTGTCCGGCCTTGGCCTCGATAACGCCTTGCAGATAGTTCAAAGCCGGGGCGATGGCATCGCTATGCGGAGCGTTGGTCAGGAAATTCAGCCAATCAGCCGCTTCGTGATCCTTGCCCGCGGCCAGCGCTGTTTCGATGGCCAGAACCATATAGCGCGAAAAAAACGGTTCGGGATAACCCGCCAGAATAGGTTCCGTAATCGCGAATTTTTCTTCCGCATCCGGCCATTTCCGTTCCTGCGCCAGGCCGATGGCTTGCCACAGTTCGATTTCCTGCTGACCCTGCAGCAGGGGTGACGCAAGCTCGCTTAACCCTTCTTCGGGCCGGTTGGCGACGATATCCGCTGCGCCAAGAAGCGCCAGAAAATCGGCATGCGCGCGCAAATCGGGTATTTCGTCGGCCAGCATGTTCAGCAAGCCTATCGCTTCGGCTCCATTGCCGTGGGCGAAATAGAAGCGCGCCAGTTCCAGCGTGGCGCGGCTGCGTTCGATGGCGGGCACATCGACGATGGTTTGTTGCAGCCTCTGGCGCGTTTGGGTAAAGCTTTCCCCCGGGTTTCCCGCCCATGTCGCGAAATCGAAAATAGATTTGCCCGCGGCGGCGGCCTTGGCCTTGGACGCGGATTGGCGCGCCGATCCGGTGTCGGACGAGGGCGACAGCATCAACCCGCCTTCAGCCGTGATTTCAACGCCGTCGGATACGTCGCGCGCGACGACTTTGTCCGTCAAAGGTTTGATCACCAGCCCTTGCGCCGCGGGAAGAATGTTGAAGTCAGCCATATGCCGGCCGACATTGAAAGCCTCGCTTTCGCTCAGCGGTATCAGCAGCAAATTATCTCCGACGACGGGATCGACCATATGGATGGGCGCGGGCGGGTCGGGCAAAGGCAGCAACAACCGCGCGCCCAGGGCGAAATCGGGTTGGGCGATAAGGTCTGTTGTAACCGGCAATTCGGGTTGAGGCGTCGCCACGAATAATTTCCATGCCGTGCCGTCGCGTGTCGCGGTCAGGGCGGTGTCGGGCGGCAGGGGGAAGCGGTAACCCGTGTTGTCGGGTAAATCGAGCGGTTGCAGATCGATATGCGCCGCCGAGCCGCCCGTCAGGTCGGAAACGGACAGAGCCAGTTTGCGTTCGAAGATAATATAGCCATAGTCGGCGCGATTATAAATGACGGCGCGCGTGGCGATGCGCGGGTCGAAAACGGCGATCAATGTCGGCGTTTCCTTGACAGCCGGAAGAAAAGACGCGGCTTCGGTGGCGGGGGCCGGCGTGGCAGGAGCTGCGGCAGGCGTGGCCGCTGGACTCGCGGCAGGTTGTGGCGGCACAGGTGTTTTGACCGGAGGCGTTTTGACCAAAGGCGTTTTAGCAGAGGCCGGTTTTTCCGGTGCCGGCGGCGGGGTCGATATCCGGGGTGCCGGTGCTTTTATTGCGGCTGGCTGCGGTGTCGTTTTTGTCGTCGTCGCGGGTGCGGTCGCGCCGGCGATATCGACGACGACGGAATTGCCGCTGGTGAAGTCCGTTAATCTGGCCTCGGGGGCGACGGCAAAAGATACCACGACATGGCCGTCGGCATCCGTGTGCGCGGCAAAGTCGCGCGCGCGGGTCAGGTGGGATTGCAGAAACGGCGTAAAGCGCATTTGTCCCGCGGCGTCAAATGTGACGGAAGCCTGCGCGTTGTCATGTTGCAGATGATAATGGATCCGTCGCGGCCAATCGAAAACCACGCGGTCGAAATCTTTATGCGCGCCGCCGCGTACGGTGACGGCTGTCGCCGGCGCAGCGGTCGTGACCACGCCTTCATTCCCGGCGAAAGCGGGAATGCTGGCGAAAGCAAGCCCGCTTGCAAGAGCGGCGAGCGACGCGGCAAAGGCAATTTTATTGCGCATGAAAGCGGAAAAGGACAGATGCGTGAATCGAACCGCAATCAAGATACGATAGGATGGGGCGCAGTTCCACATTTTGTTAACGTCTGCCCGCTTTCTTGATATCCGGCATTTTAAGTGTTTGTGAACCATTTCCCGGTATGACAAAACGCATCGGAAAGATTCGGTAATTTATTCGTAACTTTCCCGCGTTATAATGGACGCACCTTAAACGTAAAACAGGGCGGCTGGCGTCTATGGGCAGCGCAGAAGATATTCTTAATTTCTGGATCTATGAAGTTGGCCAAAATCGCTGGTTTTCCAGCGATCCGGCCCTTGACGCGGAAATTGCCCGCCGTTTTTCCGGGCTTTATGAACAGGCCGTTTCCGGCCAGCTTAAAGCGTGGGAAGAAACGCCCGAAGGCATGCTGGGCCTCATGCTGTTGCTCGACCAGTTTCCGCGCCGCATGTTCCGTGGTACGCCGCGCGCATTTGCCGCCGACGATATGGCGTTGGAACTGGCGCGCGACGCCATTATCAAACATTTCGACGACCGCATCGACAAGCAATATAAATTGCTTTTCTATCTGCCGTTTCTCAATTCCGAAAGCATGGGCGACCAGAAACTCGCCCTGTTCTATATCCGCGAACGCGCGCGCGAGACCGACTGGCTATCGCTGGCGGAAAATAATTACGAAATCGTCCACCGCTTTGGCCGTTTCCCGCAACGCAACCACATTCTGGGACGCCAGCCGACGCCTGATGAAATCGCCTTCCTCGAACGGGCGCAGGCGCACGGGCTGATGACGGTCGAATAATTCAGGCGAAAAGCGGACTGTCCAGAATCGTCGCCAGATCATGCGCCATAATGCGGGCAATTCTGGCGCGCTCTTCCGGTTGCCGTAAAATCGCTTCGTCATGCGGGTTCGATAAAAAGCCGGTTTCAACCAGCATCGACGGCACGTCCGGCGCGCGTAAAACGACAAAATTCGCGGCGCGCATGGGGTTGTCCAGCAAGTGCCAGTTTTTCCCTACCATGTCGACAAAGCTGGCGCGCGCATGCAATGCGGTGTTGCGGGTGTGGCGCGCCGTCAGGTCGGTTAAAATAGCCGTGACATCCTTGTCCGCCGGGGGCAGATCAAGCCCGCCCGCCATGTCGGCGCTGTTTTCGCTGTCGGCGAGGTGCTGCGCGAAATTGTCCGAAGCCTTGGGGGACAGGGTGTAAACCGATAATCCGTGCGCCGACTCGTTAGGCGCGCTGTCGGCATGCACGGACATGAACAGGTCGGCATGCGCGTCGCGGCTGATGCGCACGCGTTCTTCCAGCGGCAAGAATACATCATCGTCGCGCGTCAGCTTGACCGTCACGCCCGGCTTGCCCGACAGGATGTCGGCCATGCGACGCGCCAGGTCGAGCGTAACGTGTTTTTCATAAGTGCCCGACCGGCCAATCGCCCCGGGATCGCGCCCGCCATGTCCGGCATCCAGCATCAAAAGACGCGGCGGCCGCGGCTTGACCATCGGCACGGGAATGGCGGCGAGGGACTTCGTCGCGGCAAGCAAAGGCGTCGACGCGACCATCGAGGCCAGCAATCCTGTCGCAAGAAATTGACGCCGGGAAAAAAGCTTATCTGTCATCGTGATCGTCACCTTTCATGATGATGGGTTGAAACGTCAAAGGTCAACCATACCTGCAGCCATTCCGAACCGGATTGGCTTCCATCCGCTTTGCGCGATGGGAATTGCATGGAACGCTCGTCGCACTATACTCCCTTCATCCCTGTTTGAGAATCCCCTTTTTCATGAAAATTGCCTTCATCGACTTTGTTTATCACTACGACGCCGCGCGTCCGGAAAAAGACGAACCGCTGGGCGGTACGACGTCGGCCGTGTGTTTTCTGGCGCGCGAATTGCAAAAATCCGGCGTTGCGTGCACTTTTTTCAATCGTGTTACGGCGCCCTGCGCCGCGCACGGCATCGCGTCGTTGCCGTTGCCGCAGCTTGGCGATGAAATCGAACGCGGCGGCTATGACGCTTATATTTTCTGCGGACGGTGGAGTCGCGAACTGGTCGAACTTGTCCGCGCCCATACCAAAAAACCGTTGATCGCCTGGATGCATGAAAGCGCATTTGCGCATCCCTTTACCCCCGCGCTCGACGCGTTCGACGGCGTGGTCTATGTCAGCGACTGGCAGCAACGCGTCAACGCCCCATCCGCGCGCCCGCATTGGCGGCAAACCGTCATTCGCAACGCGATGAATCCGGCGGTGGCGGCTTCGTTTCCGGCCGGTGCGGACATTCTGCCCGCCAAATCTTCGCCGCCCGTTTTTCTGTTCGCGGGGTCGTTCGCGCGCGGCGCGTTCCATATTGCGCCGCTGCTGGAAAAAATCCGGCCCCATTGCAAAGATTTTCTGGTCGAAATGTATTGCAATCTTGACCCGTCGCGCGATCCGGAAAAAGACGCGGCCTATATCGACTGGTTGCGCGGCCTGCCCAATATTGCGCATGTGGGAATGGTGGGGCAGGGCGAACTTGCCGCGCGCATGAAACGCGCATCGGTGTTTTTAGCCCCCAACCCGTGGCCGGAAACATCCTGCATCGCGTTGATCGAAGCTCTGGCATCGGGTCTGTCGGCGGTCGCCACATCGCGCGCGGCTTTGCCCGAAACGGCGGCGGGGTTCGCGCGGTTGATTCCCATCGACGCGCCCGACGATCAAACGCGTTTCGATATGCCCATTGATTATGATGCCTTCGCCGCACATGTTGTGGATGTTCTGCGGTCGCGTGACGAATCCGCGTTGCGTCGTCAGGTCGACTTTTTCCACGCCCATTACCAATGGTCGCAACGCGTCGCGCCATGGACCGACTTTTTGTGCTTATTTTAATAATCCGTCTTGCCCGTTGGCGGCCAGAACGCGCCGGATCAAAGCCATCCAGCCGGCGAAATTCATTTGCCCCGTGCGATGAATGGAAACGCGGTCATCCGGCGCGGCGCACAAAACATCCGGCGGCGGGTTTGCGGTATTTCCACCTGCCGCCAGAACCTGTCCCAGCCATGCCACGCGGCGCAGGCTGACATGGCGTATTTTTTCGCTTTCGCGGCGCGTCAATGCGGACAGGGCGCTATCGCCCGTCAATGCGGCGACAATCATCAGCCACGCGATTTCTTCCGGGTCGTAGTCGGTAAAGCCGGTTTGTTCCGCGCGCATGCGCTGCGGCAATACCAGTAATTCCCTTGCTTGCGCGGCGTCGCCTTTCAACAGGACGGCAATGCCGTTCAGCACGAAAGGTTCTTCCATATGCAAAAGCCAATCGGGAATTTTCAGAAAATCCGCATCGCGGCGCAGCCCGTCCGGCGCGCTTAAGGCCTCAAGCCAGCGACCAAGAAAGGCTGAAATCTCGCTGGCGGGCAAATGTGCGTCAATCGCCGCATATGATGCCGCGGCAACAGGCGCGGCGCGATGCGTACCCAGCACGCCATTTTGCCGCAGGGTTTCGCCGGGGCGCAGATTTCTGAAACAGTCGTAAAAATCAAGAATGCCGCGCCAGTTTTCGCGGCGGAAACGCGCATGAACGTGATCGTGTCCGGCGCGGCGGATTGTGTCGTACAAAACGGGATCGTCGGCAACGGCAGCGATTTTGTCCATCAAGACATCGCCTTCGCCCAGAAGGCAGTTTTCCATGTCGCGGAATCCATAAGGCCGCAGGCACGGCGCATCGGGTGCAACTAATATCGCGCCGCAGGCGGGGATTTCCAGAATCTTGCGCACGGGGTAATCCAGCCGCGTCGGGTCGGCCAGCGAAAAATGCGACCGGTTCAGCATCCGTGCATAGGCTTCGCCCGCCACCGCGAATTTATGACGCGGCGCGGGTTTGGTATAGCCGGAGCTGGCATAGATAAAAGTCGGGAATTTATCGCTTGCCGCGCGCGCCGTCGCCGCGCGCCAATGATATATTTCGGGCGCGATCAATCCGCCGAATACGCTGACGGGAATGTCTTTGTCCAAACCGTAATCGCGGAATATCGCGGCATCAAAAAACATCGGAATCGATATCAGGCGCGGCGCGAATTCGGGCGATTGGCGTATCGTGGCTTCGGGCAGGTGCGACAATATCCAGAACGCGCCCAAGGCGTCGAGCATGCGCAGAAACGCCACACGTGTGCCGCAAATCGGGTCCTGGGTCAGAAGGCCGAAACGCGGAATTTGCGGTTGCGCGCGCGGGTTTTGGATATTCAACGGAACGGCGTTGAATAACGGCGATTCATAAATAATAAAATCGGGCTGCACGCGGTCGCAGGCCGGTTCCAGATCAAAATCCGCGTCGAAAATCGTGACTTCGGCTTGCAACGCCAAGGCCTTGACCCATTCGTCCTGGTTCAGGCGAAAGGCATCTGACAAGTCATTGGCGCGCCGGTGGCGTATATAAAGGATGCGATGCATGCATAATTCGGGATAGGCGTTTATTGCTAGCAATAAACGCCCGTAACGCGCAATCAATATAACGCTTTACTTTCGCCGGAGCCTCACGCTATACATGCCTGCCATTATCAACGACCCAACCTTACAGGGGACATGAAATGGCGCAACTCCGTGAAGCTCTGACATTCGACGACGTGCTGCTGGTTCCGGCGGCATCTGCCGTTTTGCCGTCCGATGTGCAAACCACGACGCGCCTGACGCGCAACATCACGCTCGGCATCCCGTTGCTTTCCGCCGCGATGGACACCGTGACCGAAAGCCGTCTGGCCATTGCGCTGGCGCAGGCGGGCGGCATTGGCGTCATTCACCGCAATATGACGCCGCAGGAACAGGCCGAGGAAGTCCGCCGCGTCAAACGCTATGAATCCGGCATGGTCGTCAACCCCATCACCATTCTGCCCGACGCGCCTTTGTCCGCCGCGCTGCGCCTGATGGCCGATTTTAAAATTTCCGGTATTCCCGTGGTAGAACAGCCTTCGGGCAAACTGGTCGGCATCATCACCAACCGCGATGTGCGCTTTGCCACCAATATGCAGCAACCGGTTTCCGAACTGATGACCAAGAATGTCGTCACGGTGCGCGAAGGGGTGGGCAATGACGACGCCCGCGCCTTGCTGCACAAACACCGCATCGAAAAATTGCTGGTGGTTGATGATTCTTATCGTTGCATCGGCCTTATCACCGTCAAGGATATCGAAAAGGCGCAAGCCTTCCCCCATGCCTGCAAGGACGCCAAAGGCCGGTTGCGCGCGGCGGCGGCTGTCGGTACCGGCGCCGACGGTCTGACGCGCGCCGAAGCCCTGGTCGAAGCCGGCGTCGATGTCATTGTCGTTGATACCGCCCACGGCCATTCCACCCGCGTGCTGCAACAGGTCAAGGATGTGCGCGCATTGTCGAACGGCACGCAGATTATCGCGGGCAATATCGCCACGGCCGACGCTGCCAAGGCTTTGATCGACGCCGGGGCGGATGCGGTCAAGGTCGGCATCGGGCCGGGGTCGATCTGCACCACGCGCATTGTGGCGGGCGTGGGCGTGCCGCAATTGACGGCCATCATGGATGTGGCCGAAGCCTGCCGTGCGCAGGGCGTGCCGGTTATCGCCGATGGCGGCATCCGCTATTCCGGCGAAATCGCCAAAGCCTTGGCGGCGGGCGCGGACGCGGTGATGATGGGATCGATGTTCGCAGGCACGGACGAAGCGCCCGGCGAAGTCGTGATGTATCAGGGCCGCTCGTACAAAAGCTATCGCGGCATGGGCAGCGTCGGTGCGATGGCGGGCGGCTCGGCCGACCGTTATTTTCAAAAAACGGGCACCGATCCGGGCAAGCTGGTTCCCGAAGGCATCGAAGGCCGCGTGCCCTATAAAGGCCCGGTGCAAAGCATCATCCACCAATTAATGGGCGGCGTACGCGCGGCGATGGGCTATACCGGCGCGGCGACAGTTAATGACTTGAAAGACAAGGCCGAATTCGTCCGCATCACCGGCGCCGGCCTGCGCGAAAGCCACGTTCATGACGTGCAGATCACCGCCGAAGCCCCCAATTATTCGGTTGAGGGGTAGGCTGCCGGGTGGTAAAAGCCTCGCCATATAGTCTATCCCATTAAGCAGGAGGTTTTTATGCCCAGCATCATCATCGATAACATCGAAATTCCACACAGCGATACCGAATTGTTCAAGCGTGTCCGCAACTGGATGCAGGACGGGGAAAATATTTCCGGTGTCGCCCACCCCCTGTTGTCGTCCAAGGACTTGGAAGCCGCGGCCAGGGAAATGATCGCCGATCTCAAGCGTAAAAGGCTGCTTTTGCTGTTCGCCTCTGCCGTTCCCGTAGACCGCGTTACGCGCCATTCCGGCTATTACGTCAATGGGAGTGGTCGAGGGGTCATCGAATTGTTTGTCCCTGAACATATTAAATTAGCCGATGATGTCACTAAGTCTGAATCTGAAAAGGCACTTCGCCAAATAGGCGAGACTTCGTTGGCCGCACTGGCAGTCGATGCGTTGATGCTTTACGCCGATAATGTTTATGCCGCCAATCACCGCAGGCCGGTGACTTTTGCCCCTCTGGGTATGGGCGGCAAGCCGGTCGTCGAGCCTGAACCCATTTGATCCGGACGCCGGTTGTTTTCCTTGACTCCACGTGTGGGGCGTTATAATACCGCACCCTCGCTTGGATATCCGGCTTTGCCGGAATGATGGGCAAGCCCAGGTGGCGAAATTGGTAGACGCACTAGCTTCAGGTGCTAGCGGCCGCAAGGTCGTGGAAGTTCGAGTCTTCTCCTGGGCACCACCCCTCGCGCGAAAGATCGCGCCATAGCTTGGCAACCCCTTACCCATTCATGGGGCGGGAATGTTTGATGCCCATGCGCCGTCTCCGCTCGCCCTTTTTGTCGTGGATCGCCGCTGCCGTTGCCGTCGCGCGGCTGTCGCGCTGCGGCGTTCGGGTGGCGAATGCCGCAACGGCCGCCCATTTGGGCGTGATCGACGCCATTGTTTTCGACCCCGTCCTGTTGCTGCACGCTCACCCCGTTTTGGCCAATCCGGGGCAAATCGGGGCGCGTAACATGCAAATTGCGGCGTCGCTGGGTGCGCGCAGTTCGCACCCGCTGGCTCACGCTCTGGCTGACATGTACGGGGGCAAGCTTATCGATATGGATGTACCCGGCCGGACGGGGCAGGGGGCGGAGGCCGTTTACGACGGCAAGCTTGTGCGTTTGCGTCCATGTGCCGTCGCGCCTTCCGGCGCATTATGGTTAAGCGTGGGCGACGCACCGCCGGTGCGTTTCGTTTTTGCCAACGCGGTCAGTCCCGAAGCCGTTCTGGCTGCGGCGCAATTGCGTCAGGCCGGATACAGGCTTTATGCCGCAGGAGAACCGGGGTGTGTGGGGGATGCCAAACCCTTGGCCGATATAGGCATCGATTTGTGGTCTGCGCAGACTGCGTCTTTTTGCCATGTCCGTCCTGCCATGGAAGGCGGCCTTACCGTGACGCTGGGCGATGATGCCATGGCGGCACGGGTGCAAAATTTGTCGCAATTTGTCGATGTTATGACGGTGGTGCGTCATATACGCGCCCGGTGATTGCCGCGTAATTCCAATTGTTTTCAAGCCTCGCCCTCGGCATAGTGGGCGACTGTGAATAATGAACCCAAACACGCTGTTCTTGTCATTTCGCCCGACCCGTCGGTGCCGGGCGGCGTTTCCGCTTTTGTCGATATGATGAAACGCCATGTGACCCGCAGCGACATCGTTTCCTTCTATGTCGGGAGCTCCGGCCGCGGCGGTGAAAATCCGCTGTCGGTTTTGTGGCGTCTGATCGTTGCGCCGGCGCGGCTGATGCGGCTGGTGCGTCGTCGTCTTTTTGACGCCGTGCATCTGAACCCCAGTTTCAACGCCAAGGCGATGATCCGCGATGGGTTGCTGCTGCTGGCCCTGCGCGCGGCCGGATATCGCCGCATTTTATTTTACATCCATGGATGGGATACCGGTTTTTACCGCACTGTTGCGCGCCACGCGTTGTTGCGGCATTTGACGGCGTGGCTTTTGAACAAGGCCGCGCTCGTGACCGTTCTGGGCGACGAATTCCGGCAGAGTCTTGTCGCCCTCGGCGTCGACCCCGCGCGTATCGCGGTGACGCGCACGATGTATGAAGAACCGGCGGATATGGCGGACGCATCGTCAGCCCGCCCTTACATCCTTTTCCTGTCGCGCTTTGACGCTGAAAAAGGCGGGCGCGAGCTTATTCAGGGTTTCGCCGGCATCGCGCGCGCGTTTCCCGATATCGATCTGGTGATGGCTGGCGACGGTGCAGAGGCGGCCAGCCTTCGCGCGCTGGCCGACATTTCGGGTCTTGCCGCGCGCATCCGCTTCCCGGGTTATGTCGGCGGCGCAGAGAAAGCCAGGCTTCTGCGCCATTGCGCGATCTTCGCGCTGCCCACTTATTATCGCAGCGAGGCTATGCCGGTGGCCATGCTGGAAGCAATGGGCGCCGGCAAGCCGTTATTAGTCGGCGCGGCGGGCGTTATCCGTTCGGTTGTCGCCGACGGCGTCAACGGCGTGGTTCTGGACAATGTTACGGCGCACAGCGTTGCAGCGGGGCTACGTCGTTTGCTGGGCGATGCCGAATTCGCCGCCGCCGCGGCAGCGCATAACCGCGCAACGGCGCGCGCGCGCTTTGCCGCCGGCATCGTGACCGGCGAGATTGAAGTGTTGTACCGCAAGGTGGCGGCATGCTAGGACGCCAGATCATCGGCTATGTGCCATCGCTCGTCGTTCCGGGCATTGTGTCCTTCGCCACGGTCTACAGCTTCACGCGCCTGCTTGACCCCGCGCAATACGGCCATTACGCGCTGGCGATCAATGTGATGACGATGCTGCTGGGGGTCGGATTCTTCTGGTTGCAAAGCGCGGCGTCGCGCCTGTTGCCGCAGGCGGTGGCACAGGGACGCGAAGCATCCTTTACCGCAACCCTTTACGCGCTTTACCTGCTGTCCGGCGCCGGACTCCTTATCCTTGCCGTCATTATCATCATCGGTTTTCCTTTGGGCGATTGGCGGGTAGCAACATGGTTCGCTCCGCCTTTGGCGGTTTTACGCGCCTTGCTCAACCTCAATCAGGCCTATCACCGCAATTTCGTGCGCATCGCGCGTTACAATGCGATCGAAATCGGACAATCCGTCATTGGCTTCGCGGTCGCCTTGTTTCTGGTCATCGCGTTGCATAACGGGGCGACAGGCGTGGTGTCGGGGATGATGGCCGGACTGGCGGCGATGGTTTTGTTCGACGCGCGCCAATTGGCCTCTGTCCGGCTGCGCAACGCCGATGCCGCGCATTTGCGGGACATTCTGCATTTCGGGTTGCCCTTCGTCGTCAATTACGGGCTCAGCTTCATCGTGGCGCGTTCCGACAGTTTTTTAATTCAGATTTTTGACGGTGCGGCGGCGGTCGGTGTCTATAACGCCGGATACGCTTTTCCCGATCGCATCGGTCAGTATTTGTTTATGGCGGTGGCCACGGCGTCGCTGCCATTGACAATACGCCGCATGGAACAGGAAGGCGCCGCGGCGGCGCGCGACCAGACTTATGCCAACGGCGTCGCTATTCTGGCTCTGGCAGTGCCGGCCTGTGTCGGGTTGCTTTTTGCCAACCATCTGATCGGCACGCTCTTGATCGGCGCGGATTTTCGCGACGGCGCGTTGCGCGTCATGCCGTGGATCACGGTGGCGATGATTTTAAACGGCCTTGCCGCGCATTATTTCGATCATGCATTTCATTTGGCAAAAAGAACGCGGCTCTTTTTTTATACGCTGGGGCCTGCGGCTGCCTTGAATCTTGTCGGCAATATTTTGTTGATCCCGCACTATGGTTATATCGCGGCGGCATGGACGACGCTGGCTTCGTACGCGCTCTATCTCGTGCTCAGCATCATTGTCGGACGGCGGGTTTTTTGCATTCATTTTCCGTTCCGGCCCGCGCTTCATATCGTATTGGCTGCCGCGCTTATGGCGCTTGTGCTCGACTTTTTCCCGTTTTCTGCGGATCTGGCAGGGCTGGCGGCGATGGTCGCCGTTGGCGGCGCATCCTACGGTGTCGGCTTGCTTATGTTCGATGTTATGGGCGTGCGGCGTCGAATGATGGGGCGATGCCGGAATGTCGCTGTGGTGGATGATGCCGGGTTGCGTTTCGATATTTTGCAACGCCCCGATCAAATCACGGCAATAGGCGGCGAATGGCAGACGCTGCACGAACAAACTGAACGCAGCCCGTTCGGCGGGTATGACCAATATCGGCTGTGGTGGGAAACGCTGGGCATGTCTGCGGGCGATAGGCCGCATATTGTGACCGCGCGCGCGGCGTCGGGTGAATTGCGCGGCGTTTTGCCGCTGGCGGTGCGGCGGCGCGGATTTGTGCGCGTGGCCGAATGGGCGGGGTATGGCGTGTTCGATTATGGCGACGCTGTTGCCGCAGACGCGGCAACAGACGGTTTGTTGTGGCAGTTCGCGCAGGCCGGTGGCCGTTACGATATCGCCTTGATCAAGGATGTTCGAAGCGCGGCATTGTCGGCGGCCTTTTTACCGCGCGCGATGTCGGCGCGGAAAACAAAGGCTAATTATTTTCTGACGCTCGACTTCGGTTCCGGAGACGCATGGCTTTCGGCGCAATCGCGCAAATTGCGCGGCGATGCGCGGCGCAAAATGGAAAAAATGAGCATGCGCGGCCCGGTAGATTTTCATCATTATCGCGCAGGCGATGTTGTGCCCGCCGCGGTTATCGATACGCTTTACGCCCAGAAAAAACACTGGTTTGACTCGCGCGGGGCTGCCGGTATTCTGGCGCATGCGGGCGTTTGCGATTTTCTGCACAACTTGGCTCAGGATGCGGCGCGGCACAACGGGTTGTATCTGTCGTGGATGACGTGCGGAGACGCGATCGTCGCCTGCCATATGGGTTTTGTGCGCGACAATATTTTATATTTATATCACACGACTTATGATGCGGCATACGCCGCTTTCTCGCCCGGCAACGCGATGATGATCGAAACCATTCAATATGCCATCAATCAAGGATGGCGCGAGCTCGACTTCATGCGCGGCGATGAATCCTACAAGGCGCGTTTTGCCAGCGGCACGCGGGTGCTGACCGATTATATCGCGGGCCGCGGCTTTGTCGGACGCTTTGCCGCCGCGTTGCAAAAGGTGGTTCCATCGAAAAAAGACGCGATGTCAAACGGCCCAGAATAAATGCGTCACGGCTTTCTGGTCGGGATGCATTGTGCCGCGAAAAACAATTCGTGTTGCCGGTTGTTTGACGGCGAATGCCGGTGAATAAAAACCCTTTGTTATATCCGTTTCCAACCCGCCTTCGTGGCGCAGGCGCAGAATCTGCGTTTCGCCTTTCAGGATAACGATATCCGCGCCGTCGCGCCGCGCGGCCAGATCGGGATGTATCAGGAAGCCGATATCGACAGGTTGTGGCATGTCGGCGATTATCATGTCTTCGATCACCGCGCCGGTCGCAGGCGATGCATGCACGGCGCGGCGATGGATCGCGTCGAATCTTTCGGCATAGCCGTCATGCTCGGCCTCAATGCGCCAGAAATCGCCCTGCGACGTGGCGGTGCGCAGCGTACAGCGCGCCTTGCGCGCCCAATTGAAATTGCCGGCCATTTCGCTGGAATCCACACCGCCCATCGTCAATGTGTTGTGTGCCGCGGTGCTGCGGAAATGGCGGCGCCCGGCGTCATCGCCATGATACAGATACGTTCCCGCATCGACGAAAACAGGCATGCCGTCGATATGCAGCCATACTGCCAACGCATCGGCATGCCCGTGCGCGGCAATCGACAAATACCCCAGATAGCCATGGTCAAAGGCGAACAAAATCTCGCCTGCCGTTCCGACATGCCGTCCCACCGTTAATCCGCCATGCTCGAAACAACGCAGGCCGGATGGCGGAAAATCCCCTGTGTCCGCCACGCCGAAAAAGATTTGCCGTAAATCGGGCGCGACCCGCGGCGGCGCTATGTCGGCGCGCGATGTCACGGCGGCAGCACAGGCGGCGACCGACGCGACATAATCAGGGCGATACGTCCCGAACACACAGGCGTCATCTCCGTCGCCGATGCGCGGCTGGTTGCCGTTTTTGTCCGTCAGCCAGCGCAGATAGCCGCCGCCCAGCACGATTTTGCCAGTATAATCCGCGGGAATATCGATGCCTGTGTGGCGGGCGACGTAAAACCCGGCCAGCAGCATTTCAAGGCTGAACGCGGCATAGGCGGTGCTTTGTTCCGCGCCCGCGCCGTCGGGCAGAATTAAATGCCGCGCCCCGTCGCGTAAGATATCCCAACCCGTTTCTTTCCATGCCGCCGCTTCGGGAAAATGCGGGCACAGCGCGCCAAGCATGAACAATCCCAATCCTTCGGCCAGCCGGTGATTGTTGGCCGAACTGTATCGCGACGGATAGCGCGCCAGCCACCGTCCGTGGGTACGCAGCGTCGCCCATATCTTGGCGCGCGCGGCGCGCGATGCCTGCGCGCCGATCAGACTTGTGACGGTCAGAATGCTGACAAGGCGTAGCGTCAATTCAATGCCCGATGCCCAATTGACGCCCAGAAAGGGCGGATTGTTGTCGATCCAGCTTTCGATATGGCTTAAACATAATTGCGCCAGCGCGGCATCGTTGCGTTTGAATGCCAGTGCGGCGACGGGGGCCAGATATTGCAGCCGGTTCAATTCCCATACGAATTTCACGTCGCCGCGCCGCGCACGGCCGCCGTGCCTGTAATCGACGGCAAAGCAATAAGTATGGCGTGGCCATAAAAACCCGGAAACGGGATCCATGTGCCAAACATGTTCGGGCGGGCAGGGCGGCCATGTCTGGTTCAGAAAAGAAAATCCGCCTGTTTCCGCGCGTCGCGCCTCGGCTTCCCATTGCCGCATCAGCGTGTCATCGATCTGCGCCAAGGCAAGGCTTGTCCCCAACCCCGGTATTTCCGGCAAAACCCCGTAATCGCGCGGCGTCGCGGCGATATGGCGCATGCGGAAAAAATCGGCCTTGCGCCGTGCCGCCTGTCCGACCCGATAGACGATTTCCGCAGCCGACATGGCCGCCAGCCGGTTTTTGTACCACGCGATTCTGGCCGTAATCCGCGTCATGTTTTTGCGGCAAAAAGGGCGTCATAGGCCGCCAGCAATTTGGGCGCTTCATAATCCCACGCCAATTCGCGCTCAACGCGCGCGCGGCCTGCCGCGCCCATGGCGGCGCGTTTTTGCGGGTCGTCGATCAATTCGATAATCTTGGCGGCCATATCAATCGCGTCATTGGGGCGGGCATACAGCGATGCTTCGCGCGCCGAAAATCGTCCTTCGGTCAGGTCGAACTGGACAATGGGTTTGCCCACGGCCATATATTCAACGATTTTGTTCATCGTCGATTTATCGTTCATGTCGTTGGCTTCATCGGGATTGACGCAGATATCGGCGGTATTCAGAACGTTCAGCAACGTCTCTTCGCTGGCGCGGCCGGTGAAGTCGACATAGTCCGTCAACTGTTTGTCTTCGGTCATGCGCATGAAATCATGCAGCGACGGCCCGCCGCCCACCAGCGTAAAATGAATGTCGCGACGGCCCAGATCATAAACAATGTGCCGCGCCGCCTCGATCAGATACTGAATGCCTTCCTGTTGCCCCATGACGCCGACATAGCCGACCAGAAAGGGCTTGCCGTGACGCAGGGCGGGGACGGGCGGAAGAATTTTCAGACGATCGAGGCTCGGCCCCGATCGCACGACAAAAACTTTTTCGGGCGGCATCTTGCCGCGCTCGATGGCGATCTTGCGGTAACTTTCATTGGTAGCGATGGAAATGTCGGCAGTCATGAAAGTCAGCCGTTCCCACGCCAGCATGATCTGATAGAAAAAATCGCGGCGATGGAATTTGGCTTCGTACAATTCCGGGTTGATATCGTGATGATCGAACAGAAACTTTTTGCCGAACAGAAATTTGAAGAAACCGCCGATGATAAAAATATCGTCGGGCGGGTTGCAGGCATGAATGGCGTCAAACCCTTCGCGGAAAAAAACAACGCAGGCCAGAACAAATTCCCAGAATAACGACCAGCTATATTCGACCAGATAGCCCAAAGCCCCCTTGGCTTCAAACGGCAAAGGGTGACGGTAAATGGCGATGCCGTCGATCGTTTCGCGTTTTTTGTCGAACCCCCGCCCGACGGGGCAGATGATGGAAACCTTGTATCCGTTGGCTGTCAATTCGCTGGCTTCCTGCCAGACGCGCCGATCGAACGGCACGGGCAGGTTCTGGACGATGATCAAAACCTTGCGTCCGTTGAAGGCTTTGGGCGCGCCGGTCATGCGGTCTACCAGCAAATGCCGTGATAATCGCCGTGCGCTTCTTCAATGGCGCGCACGCGCACGAAATCGATCACCGTCTGCGTCGGCTTCAGGCGCGGCGCGACGGTTGCAAATTCCGGCGCGTTATTGCCGATGACGACCGTTTCGGCATGGGCCAGAACATCGTCAATCGTGTTGACCATCAACCGTTCGATGTGCGGGATGACTTTGTAAATATAGCTGCGGTTCGCGCCGGTCAGCCGCGCCAGATTGACGTTACCGTCATACAGGCGCAAATCGAAACCCTTGCCGATCAGCCGTTCGATAACGTCGACCAAGGGGCTTTCGCGCAAATCGTCGGTGCCCGCCTTAAAGCTGAAGCCCAGAATGCCGACAGCCCGTTTGCCGGCGCGTAAAATCATGTCGATGCCGTACTCGACCTGTTCCTTGTTGGAAAACAACAAAGACCCGAGCATCGGCGTGGAAACGTCCAGCGACCGCGCCTTGTAAGTCAGCGCCCGCACGTCTTTGGGCAGGCACGACCCGCCGAAGGCAAAGCCGGGGCGCAGGTAATAAGGCGACAGATTCAATTTGGTGTCCTGACAGAAAATTTCCATCACCTTGTGGCTGTCGATGCGCGCCGCTTTACAGAATTTGCCTATTTCGTTGGCGAAAGACACTTTAACCGCATGCCACGCATTGTCGGCATATTTGACCATCTCGCCGACTTCGACCGAACAACGGATCATCGGCCCCGGCAATCCGGCATAAATCTCCTGAACGCGGGCGCCCGATGTGGCGTCGCTTTCGCCGATAACGGTTTTGGGCGGATTATGGAAATCATATACCGCCGTGCCTTCGCGCAGAAATTCGGGGTTGTTGCACACGCCGAAATCAACGCCCGCTTTTTTGCCGCTGGCCTGCTCAAGCCGCGGAATAACGGTGTTGTGCATCGTGCCGGGCAGGATGGTCGATCGCACGACGACGACATGGAATGCAGTTTTTTGGGCCAGCGCCGCGCCGATCTGGTCGCACACAACGCCCAGATGCGACAGGTCGAGGCTGCCGTTGCTTTGGCTCGGCGTGCCGACGCAGATAAACGACATATCGGTTTGCGCGACGGCCCGGGCGGCATCGCCGGTCGCAGTCAGCAATTTTTTTTGCGCGGCATCCCGCACCAGATCGCCCAGCTCGGGTTCGACGATAGGGGCCATGCCTTCGTTCATGAGCGTGACTTTGGTTTCGTTCGGGTCGACTCCGACAACTTCGTGCCCGCGCGCGGCGAAACAGGCTGCCGACACGGAACCTACATAACCCAAACCGAAGATGCTGATTTTCATGGAAACAACCGGAAGCAAAGAAACACAGGGCAAGAACCCGACTATACCCGATCATCCGTTAAGGATAGGTTTGCGCTTGCTGAATTGGGGGCGTCGATATTATCCTTGTCTGTCAGCATCTTGGCGCAAATGATCAGTCCCGGCAACAGCAAAAACATCGGATCCTTGCGCCCGAACGAATTGGATGACGACGCGATCACGAAATAGCCGATGACGGCCATTGTCAGCGCGGGCGATGCGTTGCTTGTCAAACGCCTTACCACGGCGGCCAGACCGCATAACCACAACGTAAACATAATCGCGCCCAAAAACATGAACATTAAAATCCACGGATTTTCAATATCGCTGGTCGGCGAGGCGATATCGAGCTGTTGGCTAATTTGATCGACGCGGTCGCCGTCGACGCCAAAAAATACTTCCTCTGGTGACAGCAATAACGGGGCTTTCCAGCTTTGCACGCGAACGCGCGCGCTGTCGTCCTGCAGCGAGTCATAAGCCATCAGCCGCGCGCCCATATCGCTGTGCAGTGCAGCATAAAGCGCACCTCCCGCAATGGCGGGAACGGCAAGTGCGGCAACCAGTGCCAGTGTCAACCGCATCACCGTCAGCCCATGCGCCGTCACCGATGCCCACAATGCGCGCGCGCCCAGCAAAGCGCATCCTGCCACGGCAACGACCAAGGCCATGCGGCCGCCGAACCCGACCAGAGATATCAACATCTCGCCGATCAATGCGGCTTTCAAAAAGGGGTGCAGCGGCAAGTCGATCACGACGAACAATGTCACGGCGGTGATAACGGCGTTCGATAATGGGTGTCCGAACAGGGCCGATGCGCGAAAATAATCCTGTTTCAAGACTTCCCAACTGGGGTCGAATGGCAACAGGCGCAAATGGGTAAAGGATTCGCCGATGCCTATGGCGCTGTTAACGGCGACAATGGCAACGAACCACAAGGTGATACGGCGGCGCATTGAGGGTGGGGCATAGGAAAAAACCAAAGCGGCTATGGGCATGCCGATATGGGTGTCCAATATCATGCCGACCCCGCCGGGGCCGCGAACCGCCCAGAATACAAGAATGGCGATATAAATCATCAGCATGAAAAAATAGGCGGTGTAATGCCGCGCCATGCGAAACAGGTCGGCAATGGGATCGCCGCGGCTGACGATCAGGACAAAGAACGACAGAAAAATAAAAAAATTACCGGGATGAATTTTAGCCACCGCGCTGGCGTCGGCGTCGCCATAGGGAATGCCGACTATGTTCAGCGTCTGCTGCGGCAACAGAAGAATCATAAAAAATCCGATGGCGCAGATCCACGCCGCCACCGGTCGCGTATCTGTGTCACGTAATGCGGGATCGGCGACGTTCATGGCTTTTCGTCCAGCCCCAGCGCGCGCAGGGCTTGCGGTTCGAACACGCGTTCGCCGTTTTGCGGATCTTGCATGCGCACCGATCCGTCGACGGGGTCGGGGGCGGTCGGGTTGGTGGGCGGGGCGATGCCGAACAAATCGGCGTAATCCCACAATTCCCAGCCGATCCCGTCGGCATCCATCGCCGCGCGCGCGTCCGCGATCCAGCGATAACGCGACGCCGGGTCGATATGGTTGCGCAATACGCCGAATTCGCCGCAAATCACACGGGTGCGATGCTCGGTGGCCCATCGTTGCGCGAGGGCGATACGCGCCGCGACATGCGCGGCATTCCACGGCGTGTCGATATAATCCTGAATTTCCCGCGCGGCCTCCGCAGGGTCGGGGGCGTCGGGGGCATAGGATGCCGGCGGTTTCGTCGCCAGTGTCGACGGGTAAGGCAGCCCGCGCAAATAGCGGATCGCCTTGCCGGCAAAACCCTGATGGATACCCTGATGCGTGATGACATAGGGTTCGTAAAAATGGAACGCATAGATGATGCGCGGGTCGGATACGGGATGCAGGAAAGACAGCGCCTCAATATCCGCGCCGTGCGGCGCATCGACAATAATGATGCGTTGCGGCGACACGGCGCGGATGGCTTCGATCAGGCGCGTGCTCAACCGGTTCCATTGTTCTTCCCATTTGTAATATTGCGGCTCGTTAAGAAGCTCGAAGATCACGGCCGACGACGCGTGGTCTTTGTAATGCGCGGCGATGGTTTTCCATAAGTCGACGAATTCGTCTTCGGCCCACGCATTGTTTTGCAGCGTGTCCATAAAGTCTTCGCCCGGATGAATATCGATGATCACCGGCAAATCATATTGTTCGGCCAAAGCCACGGCGCGATCCAGCGCGACAAAATCGACCTGTGCCGCGTTGCCGCCCTGGGGCGAAAAACGGAAACCATAATAACCGGGGTTGAAAGGCAGGCGCACATGATCAAACCCGACGCGCTTGATCTGGGCAAAATCGCGCGCGAACAGAGGCTGGCGCGGCGCGTTGGCCAGCCAGCTTGACAGATTAAGGCCGCGGTGCAGGGCAGGTTCCGTCGCATCGGCGCAGGCGGGTACAGCGGCCAACAGCACGCAGGCTAATAAAAAACGCAGCAAAAACATGCGATCCCCCGCAAGACAAAGCCCATCATCACCTTCGATCGCTTAATTAACCATAAACTTCTTAATATTATAATCCGCCCGCCAAAGTTGCTGAAACTATTACCTGCCGGTAAGATGCCCATGTCGGTTTTCAGGGAAAGTCAAACGCGTGACCAAAACAAATAAAAAATATCCGGGCTTTAAACCTGCCGCCACCGCGTTGGCCTTGCTCCTGTCGCTGGCGGCCTGCGCGACGCAACCCGCTGATTACGCGCCCTTGTCCACGCTGAAAGCCGAACCGGCCTTGCCGCCCGCGGCGCCCGCCGTCTACCGCATCGGCCCCGGCGACGTGCTCGATATCAAATTTTTCTTCGCGCCCGAAATGAATGAAAGCGTGACGGTTCGCCCCGACGGCAAGATTTCCATCATGTTTGCCCAGGATATTCAAGCCGCGGGCCTGACCGCCGACGAACTGGCCGCCAATATCCGC
The DNA here is from genome assembly GCA_028866275.1 of Alphaproteobacteria bacterium. Classification (GTDB taxonomy): domain Bacteria; phylum Pseudomonadota; class Alphaproteobacteria; order UBA9219; family UBA9219; genus CAIXLI01. The sequence continues at coordinate 62,822 of JAGWIK010000006.1, read as the reverse complement.
GCCGTTCTGGCGCCGCATCTGAAACAGCTCGACCTGGTTGTCATTGTGCGCAGCTTCGCCAGCCAGCGCGCCTATGTCGGCGGTGAAGTAACCAAGCCGGGGCCCGTCATTTTGACCGGCGGCGAAACCCTGATGCAGATACTGGCCGATGCGGGATGGATGACGCCGGCCGCCGGAGCGGACAATGTCGTTTTGGTGCGCCGCGACGATACGGGGCATGAAAAAACCTATCGCATCGATGTCGCCCAAATGGAGCGCGGGTTCGACATGGCGCAGAATGTGCCGGTTGAATCCGGCGATCTGATCCTCGTTCCGCCGTCGGGCATCGTCGAAAGCGACCGCTGGGTCGACCAGAATATCCGCCAGCTTCTGCCGTTCTCGCCCAGCGCGGGCGTCGCCTACAACATCAACACCACGCCCACGCAATGATGGCCGCCTCCGCTTTCGAATCGCCCAAGCGCGAAATCCTCGTCTTTTATTACAAATACAGGCGGCGGCTGCTGCTGGCCTTTGCCTTGCCGTTTGTTTTTGCCGTCGCGGTATCCTTCATGCCTGTGCCGCGTTTCGAGGCCACCAGCACGCTGGTGGTGCGTTTGGGATCGGAATATGTCTATCAGCCGGAAACCGGCGCGACATCGGGGGGACAGCCTTCGCCGATTCCGTTCGATCAAGATCAGATATATAAAGCCGAAGTCGCCATCCTCGACAGTTCCGACCTGCATCAGCAAGTCATTCAAAGCGTCGGGCTCGACCGGATGTATCCGGTGCAGCCGCGCGGTTTCCTGCGTACTTTTCTTTCGACCCAATTGGATAAATGGTTTCCCGATAATGCCGATGGGTCGTTTGTGGGACAGGTCGTTTCGGTTCTGCGCGACAGGTTGGGGGACGGCGCCGATGCCGCCTTGACGCCGGATCAGAAAGCCGCGCGCCGTCTTGAAAAGGACGCCGAAATTTTCGAAAAGCATCTTAATATAAATCTGGAAAAAGAATCTTCCGTCATCAACGTGTCGTTTGAACATCGCGACCGCGCCGTCGCGATCGAAGCCCTCGACACCTTGCTGCGTCTTTACATGGATAAACGCCGCCAGCTTTACATGGACGCGCGCAGCCCGCAGGCGAAACAGGAAGCGGACGCCACCCATAACCGCGTCATCGCCCTGCAAAACCAGATCGAGCAATTCAAAAACGATAACAAAATTTATTCGCTGCCCGATCAGCGCACGCAATTGCTGGCGCAACGGGATGCCGTGCGCAAACAAATGGCGGTGTTGTCCAGCGCGACGCTGCAAGACCGTTACGATAATATCAACGCGCAGCTCGATGCGCTTAACGCGCTGGAACGCCACTATGACGATCTGCAGCAGGAATTGCAGGTAGCCAACGGCGAATACACGATTTATGCGCACAAGCTGGACGAAGCCGAAGCCTATGACAGCAACGAACGCGACCGCGCGGGCAGCGTGCGCGTTATTCAACCGCCGTCGGCGCCGCCGGAACCCAAGAAGTTGCAAGGCCTCATCATTCTCGCCGGCTTTATCCTGTCGTTGTTCGTTGTGGCGGCGGTCGCCGCTTTTACCGAATTTTCGCGCAGCGGTTTTTTGACCCCCGAACGGTTGCAACGCGCGACGGGTTTGCCGGTTTTGTGCGCTGTGCCGTTGCGCCGGAAATGACCGCGCCGCGTCGCGTTCTTTTTTTTCTCTGCCTTAACGACCGCGGCGGCGCGGAACTCTCGATGCTGCGTCTGGCGCAGGGACTTAAAGGACGGGGTATCGCCGTCACCGTTGCCGTCTACGGGGCGCAAACCGGCCTTGCGCCCGCGCTTGGGTTCGACGGCGACATTATCGATCTGAACGCCCGCCGCACCGCGGCCGCCTTGTGGAAACTGACGCGCCTGCTGCGCGCGCGGCCTTTCGACGTGGTCATTTCCGCATTGCCCTATACCAATATCGCCGCCGCGTTGGCGGTTGCATTGGCGCGCACCGAAACGCAACTCATCCTGACCGAACACGGCACCGAAGGTGTCGATGCCTGTCGCGCGTCTGTCCTGTTCGCCGCCGCCGTGCGCCTTTTTTACGCCCGCGCTGATACCGTTGTCGCGGTGTCGAAAAAACTCGCGGATTTATGGCGCGGCTTTCTGTCGCCGCGCACCCGCGTCGTCACCATTTATAACCCCGTCATTGATGACGTTGTCCCCGATACGACATTTCCCTTGCCGCATCCGTGGCTGGCCGACGCGTCAACGCCCGTTATTCTTGGCATCGGGCGATTGAAGCTTGAAAAGAATTTCGCGCTTTTGCTGCGCGCTTTTGCCCGCGTCGTGGCCGCGCGGCCCGCGCGGTTGGTCATCCTCGGCGACGGCGAACAAAAGCCGGCGTTGGAAAAACTGGCGCGCGATCTCGGCATCGCCGATCAAGTCCTGCTGCCCGGCTTTCAGGCGAGGCCGGACGCATGGCTGGCGCATGCGGCCCTGTTTGTCAGCGCGTCGAACCGCGAAGGATTCGGGAACGCCATTGTCGAAGCACTGGGGCAGGGCGTGCCCGTCGTTGCCACCGACTGTCCCTGTGGCCCGCGTGAAATTTTACAAGACGGTCGTTGTGGCATTCTTGTGCCGATGAATGACGAAGCGGCACTGGCACAGGCTATGACGCGCGCCCTGACGTCCGACATTGACAAAGATGCCTTGCGCGCCCGCGCGCGCGATTTTACCGTTGGACGCTGCATTGACGCCTATGGGGCAGTGGTAGATACTCGGCCTGTTTCGCATGGATAAGGAAAACATGTCCGGTCTTTCACAAAAAACGCGCCGCTTGATCGATTGGGTGCGCAGCGTGTTGTTCTATGGCCACTGGATGATCGGCGTCGTCGATCAACCCATCGAAAACGCCGTGCATTGGACGCGGTTGCCGCCGGTGCGCTGGATCGCGCCTTTCGACCGCAAACGCTATATGGCCGACCCGTTCCCGTGGCCGGGCAGCACCGATACAATCCTGTGCGAGATTTGCGACGCAAAAAGCCATGTGGGGCATCTGGCCGCGCTTAAGATCGGCGATGGTGGCCTGATCGACGAAATGCGCATCGACCTGCCGGCGCGGTCGCATCTGTCGTTTCCGTTTTTGTTCCGGCTCGACGGCGTTGTCTTCATGATGCCGGAATCGAGCGCGTCGCGAAAACTCGAAATCTTCCAATGGCGCGAAAATGACGGGCAATGGGTACCTTTCGTATCGCTCTTTCTCGACAAACCGGCGGCCGACGCGACTCTTTTTGAAAAAGACGGCTTGCTGTGGATTTCCTACACGGATGTCAGCGATCACCCTCATGATAATTTGAACCTGATTTATGCGCGTACGCTGGCGGGCCCATGGGTTCCCCACCCGAAAAATCCGGTGCGGCGCGGCACGCAAAGCAGCCGCAACGCCGGCGCGGTTTTCACGGCGGACGGCAAGCTGTACCGCCCGTCACAGGATTGTTCGCGCCTTTACGGCGGGTCGATCCGTATTATGGAAATAACGACCTGCACACCGGACGATTACGCCGAACGTGAAGTCAACCATATCAGGCCTTCGGCAAAGGCGTATACCGATGGCGTACACACCCTGATGCCGTGGGGCGAAAATAAATGTCTGGTCGACGGCATGCGGCTGACCTTCTCGCCACGCCTTTTGGCCAAAAAAATCCTGCGGCGGATGGGGTTATTGCGTCAAAGCCGGATGTGACGCCGCGCGCCCGTGCAAACCGTGCAGCTCATGGATATGGCACATTCCTTCGGGCCAATAGATCGGCACAAGCGGGGCGGGTTCGTTATCACGCGTGCGAAGGATATTCCATAAAATATCTTTTTCGGAATGGAGCGTGCATGCCCTGCTGGAATCCATCAGTCTTGCTTTTGCCGCGGCCAATATCTTGAGTTGTTTCTTGAAATGGTTGTGCAGCGCCTGATGGGTTTTTTTGTCCATAAGGCAGAAATTTTCCACACTATCGGGGCCGCCCAGAAATTGGGGGCGTATATGGTGGATATCGCAATCTTCCGCCATTTTCTCAAGAAAGGACGGGGCGAATGTGCCGCCCCATTCACGGCAAAGCTGATAGACGGCCTCCCGGCGGAATTCTTTTTTAATGACCGAACTTTCTTTGCCGCACGTCCAGTCCATATTTTCATGACCGGTATATCTAAACTCGATAAGCCTGATGGGGATCGGTCGCAACCGGGGCGAAACATAGGCATGCGACCGCGGGACAGATTTAAGGATGGCGACGGAATCAAAAAAGGGGATGGGATCTTCCGTTCGATCGGAATGCGAATCATAAAACATGGCGCTCCTGAAACAGTGCAAAAAGATATCGTGCCACGCGGGCGAAGTGCATCTTCGCTCCGAACCTGCCGGAACGCGCGCGAACCGGATGGTTTTTGTATTTGTAATATGTACGAAGCAGATATCAGTCGCGCAGATTCGTCAAGTGGAACCGGCGACGTTCGCGGTATAATGCTCGAAGCAGGCGCGTCTATATCCGCTGGTAAACCCCGGTCGGGATATAATACCGCCGTTTGTTCATGACGATGCCCGCGATCTTGGCGTCGGCGAGGTTCAGGGCGTCGCGCAAATGTTCAATGACCGGCGCGCGCGTCGCTTCGGCTTCAACCACAATCACCGCGGCGTCGGCGCGGGCGGCCAGCGCGACGCCGTCGGCGGAATCCAGTAACGACGGCGCGTCGATAACGACCGTGCCGAAATGTTCGCGCAACCCCGTCCAGAATTTGTCGTTTTTCATCAATTTATTAATGGCGCCGCGTCCGCGTCCCGGCTTGGCCCAACGGCCCAGCCTTAAATGCGGGGCCAGCGCATAGAGGGCGTCATGGACGTTTTTGCCCGCAGCGACGACATCGGCGAGGGCGTTGGCAGGGTCGGCCCCATGCATGGCAAAGAAATCCTTATCCACCTTTCCGGCGTCGATCAGCAAAATCTCCTGCTCGCCCATGTCGGCCAATGCCAACGCATAATCGCGGGCGATGGTCGATGTGCCTTCGCCGGGCCGTGCGCTGATAAACGCGACAATGCGGCTCGACGGTTTTTCAATCGTCGCGTCGAGTCGTTGAATCAAGGTTTGCAGGCTGTCGTCTTTGTCGGGTGTGCGGGCCATGGAAACTCGAAAAAAAGCCATTTGTATCTGGATAATAAAGCCCATAAGATTGATAAATCGTCAACAGCTGCGCTTCACCCGTCATTCAAATCCTCATGTTATCAAGCCTTTACCGTACGCTGACCGATCTCGGCGCGCCTTTTATCGGCCTTTATATGCGTCGCCGCCGTGCGCGCGGGCGCGAAGACGCCGCGCGCTTTGCCGAACGGTTCGGTTACCCGTCGCGCCCGAGATCCGAAGGCAGGCTGGTTTGGTGCCATGCCGCCAGTGTGGGCGAAGCGACCTCTTTGCTGCTCCTCATCGACAAATTGCACGATGTTTATCCCGATCTTCACATTCTGCTGACGACCGGCACGGTAACGGCGGCGCGGCTTGTCGCCCCGCGTTTGCCGTTTTATGCCATGCATCAATATGTCCCCATCGATCGCATGCCCTGCGTCAACCGCTTCCTTGCGCATTGGCGGCCCTGTCTGGCTTTGTGGATCGAATCCGAATTATGGCCCAACACGCTCGAAGCCCTGCGCGCGCGGCTTATTCCGGCCGTGCTGTTGAATGCGCGCATGTCGGATAAATCGTTCCGCGGCTGGCATCGTGCGCGCGGCTGGGCGCGGGAAATCCTGTCCAGCTTCAGCCTTTGCCTTGCCCAGACCGAAGACGACAAGGGGCGGCTTATCGCGCTGGGCGCGTCGCCGGTCAAATGTTTGGGCAACCTGAAATACGCCGCTTTGCCTCTGCCTTGCGACGATGCCGAATTGACCCGGTTGCGTGGCCAGATTGCGAACCGTCCCGTCTGGCTGATGGCCTCGACGCATCGTGGCGAGGAAAATATGGCCCTCGCCGCGCACCGCGCCATGATCGCGGCGCATCCGGATGTGCTGACGGTTATTGCGCCGCGCCACGCCGCGCGCGGCGATGAAATCGCGCGCTATCTGGCTTCGGAAAAAATGCGTGTCGCGCGCCGGTCGGCAAACGATGCCATAACGCCCGATACGCAAATCTATCTGGCGGATACGATGGGCGAGCTGGGGCTGTTCTATCGTTTATGCCCGGTCACGGTTCTGGGCGGATCTTTCGTATGGGGCGGCCATAATCCCATCGAACCGGCGCAGCTGGAAACCGCGATCATCTTTGGCCCGCAAATGACCAATTTTGCCGAAATCGCCCGCGAATTTGTGCGCGCCGATGCCGCCATTCAACTGCACCACGCCAATGAAATCGCCTTCACGGTGGGGCGCTTGCTCGACGCGCCCGCCGAACGCGACAAGCGCGCGCAGGCCGCGCAATTGCTCGCCTATCGGAAACGTTATGTGCTCGACCAGATCATCGTCGAATTACAGCCCTGGCTGTCGATGCCAAAAAAAACCACGTGAACGCCCCATGAAAACGCCGCGCTTCTGGTATCCGCCCGCCAAAAATCCCGACCGTCTGTCGGTTGTGCTGCCCAACCTGCTGGCGCCTTTGTCGTGGGGATTTGCGGCGGCGGGCGGGGTGCGGCGTTTGGTGGCGACGCCGTTCCGTCCGCAAATCCCCGTTATATGCGTCGGCAATGTCGTGGCGGGCGGCGCAGGCAAAACGCCGGTGGCTTTGGCGCTGGCCGGGCTGTTCCGCGACTACGGCGAAAAACCTGTTTTCGTGACGCGCGGTTATGGCGGCAACGGCGAAAACATCCATGTCGAACCCCAGCGGCATCATGCCGAGGAAGTCGGCGATGAAGCGTTGTTGCTTGCCGCCGCCGCGCCGACATGGGCGGGCAGCGACCGCAAAATCTCGATGTTGCAGGCACAGGCGCATGGCACCTGCATCATTATGGACGACGGCATGCAGAATCCCTTTTTCGCGCCGACGGCTTCGTTGCTGGTGGTCGACGGCGAAACAGGTCTGGGCAACGGCCATATGATGCCCGCCGGCCCGTTGCGGGAATCTTTCGGGGCGGCGGTGCGGCGCGCCGCCGCGATGATTATCATCGGGCGCGATAAACATCGCCTTGCCGCGCAGAGCCGCAAATACAAACGCGTGCCGGTTTTTCAGGCCCATATCAGGCCGGCGATGCCCGTCGGTAACGTGCGCAAAGGCAAATTTATCGCCTTCGCGGGCATCGCGCGGCCCGAAAAATTTTATCAAACGGCTAAAACGCTTAAATTGAACATTGTCGGCACGGCGGATTTCCCCGATCATCACTTATACACGCAAACCGACATCGACGCCCTGCGCCTGCGTGCCGAAGAACAGGGCGCGCGTCTTTTGACGACCGAAAAAGACGCCGTGCGTCTGCCACCCGACTTCCGCGCCGAAACCGTTATTTTGCCGATCCATCTGGCTTTTGAGGCCGAAGATGCGGGGGAAAAGCTGGTTCGCCTGTGTCTGGGGCTGGTGTAACGGAGGGAAACCCCCTGTAACCCCTTGTGCTTTAAAACAACAAACCTTAAAACCTTAGACTGGCGATTCTCTACAGGTTCTGACCCTTATGTCTTTGCGCTTCCCCTCCGCCGGAAAATGGGCATCGGTAGCCCCCATCATCGTGTGTGTTCTCGCCCTTGGTGTGGGCGCGCAGGCCTACGCCGCGCCCGCGGTTCAAACCTATACCAACCAGGCCGTGCCGATGGCGCCGGGCCCCAACGAAGCGACATTCGATTCCCCCGTCGCGGCGGGAACAATCACGCTGCAGGACGTTCTCGAAGCCAATAAACCCGCGCAACCGCCCAGCCTTCCCGCGTTGGCGCCCGCCGCGTCTGACAATGCCGCCACGGCCACCGCGCCGCTGATGGCGCCGGCTGCACAGCCCAGCTCGACCGCCCAGATGATGTCGCAAGGCATGCAGGAAGTCCTTGAGAAGCTTAGCCCGACAACGAAACCGGCTGCGGCTTCTTCCGCGGCAACACAGCCTTCTTTGCCCCTGCCGCCGCTACCCTTGCCGCCATCCGCCTCGACATCTACCGCGACACCCGCGGCGGCCGCCTCGGCGCAACCGGCGGCGCCCCAAACCGTTGACGGCGTCACCTATCAACCCGGGCAAGAGCCTAAAAATCTGGCGACGGGCCAGCCCGAAGCGCTCGCGCCCGCTGCGACCGCCGCTGCAGGGCCTGCCGCCGCGACGCCTCCGGCCGCGCCTGCGCCGGCCCCGTCTCCTGCCGTTTGTTACAAAGACATCCAGAAATGGCAGAAAACCTGTGCCGAAGTCGGCTATCCCGCCAATTATGTCGGCAGGATCGAGGGCGAAACGCGTACGGCCTGCGCCGATGGCTCGCTGCATGATTTCTGGGTCAGCAACAGCTGCGCGCCGCCCGCATCGACCGTTGAAGTCAAAACCGATGGCGTTTGTGGCGAAGCCGCCAACAACGCTTACGACAACGCGCCTTCGACAAATCTTTGCTCGTCGGGCACGCCAAGCTCCGTCAGCGGTGACGGGCCATGGTCGTGGGCCTGTGCCGGCAATAATGGCGGCAGTGCCGCCGCCTGCACGGCGAACAAGCGCGTTGCGTCTATCGATGGTGCGTGCGGCGATGCTAACGGCGTCGCCGTCGAAACGGCACCGTCTTCCGATCTGTGCGAAACCGGTACCGCTTCGGCTGTAACGGGTGACGGGCCGTGGCATTGGTCATGCCGTGGCCAGGGCGGCGGCGCGAGCCAAAGCTGTATCGCGCCTTCTTCTGTGGCATCGTCTTCTTCGCCCGCGCCCGAAGCCGCCGTTTCGCCGGCCCCGTCGACGGCAACGCCGCCTGAACCGGCATCGCCGCCCGCCGCCGCTTCCGCGACGAAACCAAGCCTGTGCGGCGAAGCTGCGGAAACGCTGGCCTATCAAGCGCCCGATCATGATCTGTGCCGCGTCGGTTCGCCCAGCCCCGTCAACGGCGATGGCCCGTGGAGCTGGTCCTGCACCGATAATGACGGCAGCACGTCGTCCTGCAGCACTTTGTCGCTGAGCGGCGGCGCGCCCGAAGCGCAACCTGCCGCGCCGGCGCCCGCCGAACCTGCGGTGCCGCAAGCCGCGCCGACACCCGAAGTTTCGACATCGCCTGCGCCGGCATCGCCTTCGACGAAAAAACATATCAAGCCTGAACCCGGCCCGTCTTGCGGACTTGCCGCGTCCCAGCCTGCGCCGGAACAACCGTCGGCCGATTTATGCGCCGATGGCAAAGCGTCGGCGGTGCGCGGCAGTGGCCCGTGGGTGTGGACATGCCGTAAAGGCCGCGCGCACGTATCCTGCGCGACGCCGAAGATGGTCGATGCTTCCTGCGGCCCGGCCAACGGCACGGCCCTGCAATCCGCGCCCTTTGCCGGCCTGTGCAGTTCCGGCACGCCGTCGGGGATCGATGGCAACGGCCCTTGGTCGTGGACCTGCAACGGGGCGGGCGGCGGCGTCAGCGTTAAATGCGCGGCGTCGATGCAGGCTAAAATCAACGGGGCTTGCGGCGTTACCGCGAACACCGCTGTGACATCCGCGCCCAGCGCGGGCTTGTGCGCATCCGGCTCGCCCAGTGTTGTCAACGGCAATGGCCCGTGGACATGGTCGTGCGCCGGGGCCAATGGGGGCGACTCTGTTCCCTGCAGCGCCGACAAAGCCGCGCCGCCGTCGCCGCCGGGCCCCAAGCTTGACGGGCTGTGCGGTTCGGATAATGGCGTCGTGTCGTCCGGCACGCCGCCCGCCGACGGGTTATGCGCCAATGGATCTGCGACCGAAGTTGTCGGCAACGGCCCATGGAATTGGAGCTGCGTCGGCGAAAATGGCGGCATGACGGTCAGCTGCACCGCGCCTTTGCAGCCGCCTGCGCCGCTGGACGGCGCGTGCGGCGGGGCGAACGGCGTGCCGACGCTGGTGCAACCGCAAAATGGCTTGTGTGCCGCCGGCGTCACAGGATCGGTCAGTGGCAGCGGCCCATGGACATGGACATGTTCGGGGGTCAATGGCGGCAATGCCGCGGCCTGTCAGGCGCCGCTGGCAGGCGGCAACGCACCCCTGCCGTCGGTCATGACGCCGTCGTCATCCAAAGCGTCGGTTAAAACGCCCGCGCCTGCGCCGTCAACCTCTGGATTGGTGACGCCGCAACTGCCCAGCCCGTCGGCCTCGCTGCCCGCTTTGGACAAGAATGTAATCCCCAGCCTCAGCACCCCGACTTTGCCGCCCCGTGCCGCCGCCGGCGAAGCGGCGCAAGCCGTCGCGGCCGCCCCCACGCCCGCCTTGCAGGATGGGGTCGATGCCGCGCCGTCGATTCCGGGCAATCATCTGGTGCTTGATCCGACGATCTCGACGATCGTGTTCACCCATGGATCGGGTAATATCGACGATTCCGTGCTGGACGCGCTTAATCGGCTGGCCTCGGTGCTGACGGCCAATCCTGATGTCCGCATTACCCTGATCGCCTATGCCGATAATGCGGGGTCGACGCCCCGCGACGCGCGCCGCCTGTCGTTGCAGAGGGCGTTGGCCGTGCGCGACTATCTGGGGTCCAAGGGCATCGATGCCAGCCGTATCGACGTTCGCGCCGAAGGGGCCAATGTGGATTCGGGGTATATGGATCGGGTCGATATCAAGGTTAACGACTGATCCGCGCAAAGCGCCTTGATTTTTTCCCTTTTTTCAGATAGCTCTATCCGCGAGATTAGAAGACTCTCGCGTGCTTGACGTAATACGGTCGCCATAAAACGACCGGCCGACCATCACCGTGCAAGAGTCGCCGATACCGGCCAAGGGAAAACCCCGCGGCGTTTCGGCGCTAACTCGGCGCGGTTGTCGTGGTGATGCCGGCCAATACCAGACTAAAGGATATCAATATGGCGACAGGTACAGTAAAGTGGTTCAACGGCACCAAGGGTTACGGTTTCATTCAGCCGGATGCCGGCGGTGCGGACGTTTTCGTGCACATCAGTGCCGTTGAACGTGCTGGCTTGCGCGATCTGCGCGAAGGCCAAAAGCTCAGCTATGAGCTGGCGACCGAAAAGGGCAAAACCTCGGCGGCGAATCTCAAGATCGTCGACGCGGCCTAAGTTTAAGACGCTTCATGAAAACCCTTCCCAAGAAATTGGGAAGGGTTTTTTTATTGTCCCGCGGCTGGAGCGGCTGGAGCAGCGGGGACGGCGGAAGGCCCTTTGTTTTGCGCACCCGCCGCAGGCATGTGGGCCAGACGATCGGCCTCCATCGCTTCGTGAAGCGCGTGCATGCGCTCATGCAGGGCGGCGCGGCGGGCGTGAAGGGCCAGGCGTTCTTGCGCGCATTGCGCCGCCTGTGCCGACGTTACGTTGACGCATTTGTCCAGAAGGGCATCCTGATCTCTTTCCAGATCTTCATAACCTTTGCGGATTTCTTCCATGGTTTCGCGGAATTTCTGGCGGTCGACATTTTCGCTGGTCCAGTAATCGTGCGGCGCGGTTTCCGGCGCGGACGCTGTCGGCGCGGCAGGTGCGGCTGGCGGCACCGAAGCGATGCCTTGCGCCCGGGCGGGGTTGCCCAACATCGCGGCGCAGGCAAGAATGACAAAAAAACGAACGACCGATATCATGGAATTCCTGGAGGAGGGGGTGAATGACGGGCAAGCGACATGCCGTGCCCCGTTTATAAAAGAAAAATTCCGTGCTGAGAAGCGGTCTATAATACCCCGTTTTCTGTGACGATTTTGTCCAATATCGCGTCATCGCCGCCGATAGGGACTTCGTCGACCTGCTGCAGGCTGTACCCAATCCCGATGGCCAGAATAGGTTTTCGACGACGCAATTCTGTCATGGTGCGGTCGTAAAATCCGCCTCCATAGCCCAGCCTGTTGCGATTGCGGTCGAAAGCCAGCAGGGGAACCAGTAAAATATCGGGATCGACATCGGGACATTCCGGCGGCGGTTCCTCGATCCCCATCGGGTTGACGGACAACGGCCCGTGCCCGTCATACAGGCGGAACGCCAACGGTAACCCCTTGCCCGTAACGACGGGCAGGGCGATGGGGTGGCCCGCGTTGCGCAGATGCTGGATCAACGGTGCGGGATCCATCTCGCCGCGAAAGGCGCGATATCCCGCGACGACGGTGGCATGTTCAAGTTTGATGTTAAGTTTAAAAACATCGCGCAACATATTGGCGGCATTTGAATTATTTTGTGCCGCCGACAGCCGTGCCTCGCGCATGATGCGGCGCATAGCCTGTTTGCGTTCAGAAAGGGCGAAGGGCATGGGCGGCACATAAAGCCGGAGAAAGAAACAGTCGGAGGAAAAGTGGAAGGCCCCGCATCGACCGGTGGCGTGCATTCCTCCGCGGCCTGCATAAGCAGGTGGGCGCCATATATTCTGGCCACGGCCAGAACAGGGACAGCTCCCTAGAGGTTCTAATTATCGGCCCCGGGGACATTGCTGCCTGTCGTGTCGCACAGCAGCCTTCCTCGGCAATATTACGCCCGGCCAACCTGCGACGCAAGGTTTTCGACGCGGCCCTTCAAATGGTTGACGGCGGCGACGAATAAATCTTCCTGTTTGGTTAATTCCGCATTGGCCATCGACCGCGCTTCCAGCAGCTTGTCGGCCAAAGACAGGCAGGTCAGCATCAAATGGCGCGGTTCGGTGGCGTTGCCGACCTTGTCGGCGACGGCATCCATTTCGCGCTGGATCATGTCGACCAATTGGCGCAGACGCGGTTCCTGGCCGGGCTGGCAATTGACGATATATTCGCGGTTGGACAGGATAACCGAAACTTTGGCGGGCGCGGTTCTGGCGGTCATGCGTATGTCCCCTTAATGGCGGATAATGCGTTCGACATGCTCGATCGTCTGGTCCAGACGCGCGGCGACTTTTTGCGTCACCGCCAGAACCTCGACTTCGCGCGCGCGGCTTTGCTTGACGATTTCGCCTTGGCGTTTCGCGGCTTCGCGTTGTTGGGTGGCGTCCAGCGCGACGCGGTCTTCAAGCGCGAAAATCGCTTCGTCCAAATCTTCCAATGCCTGCTTCAGACGTTCCATGTCGCGCCCCCGAATCTGTCCAGTAAAAAGCCTATATCGGCCGCGCACTTCCGTCAATTGCGGGTTTGGCCGCCACCTATAGGGCCGCCGCGAATCTCGGGGGCCGGGGCGCGCGCACGGGTTTCCGGATCGGGGCGGAGCCAAGAACGGGCAGGTTGCGAACGGCCGCGAACAGATCTGAATCCTTTGCGTCGACCGTCATGTAGCCTCTGCGTTCCGCCGCAAGCCTTAAGCCCAGCCCCGTGCCCCGGATGTCGACGATGCTTGCCGTCGGCGCTGCCCATCCGCCCGGCGGGAACAGGGAGGCAAGCTTGCCGTCATTGTCCTTGAAATACTCCACCGCCGCGGCTTCGGTTCCGAACAACCAGTATCCGCATATACCCCGCGATTCGTCCGTTTGCACAACGCGCCAGGCCGTTTCGGCCGCTCCGTTTCCGTCAACCACCTTTATCGTCTCCGCTTTTTATTTTCCGAAAATACGCTTTACGCGGGGCGCTTGATGCCACAGAAGGCCAAACGACGCAATGGGCAAACAGCACGCATCGAACGACTGTGCCGTCATACAATTTAGATGTTCGAGGCGGTAAGCGCGGATCTTAGAGGCCGCGCTTCATATCCGTAATATAAAGCGGGTTCTCAATACCCAATTTCCTAATAATAATTGAGGTCTGGGTTGCGTCCGCTTTGATATGTTGGGCTTCGCTCTGTGTGAGACCTATCATTTGGATAAATTGGACTCTACCGTGGGGTGTATCTATGGATTTTAATTTTGGATCTTCAACAAAACCAAGGCCGGTTATTACAGACTCGCTTAAATTTACATCCAGATTGATAGGGCGATCCGTGACGGGGATTGCCTGCATAGGCTCAAACCAACGTTGTGATTTATTGACGTAATTATACAGGTTTTGCATTACGGAAATGGGCCAACGTGGCGCTGTTTCTTGAGTTACAGGTGTGTCAATCTTTAAACGAAAGGTCAGTTCAAAGCCCCACTTGCTGAATTCTTTGCCCGCAGATTCTTCATTGTAATGCAGTTCGGAAAATCCATAGCTGATAAAATGCAGATACCCGTCGGCCAAATACAGGCTGACGCCGTCCGGTCCTTGGCCCCCTATAACAGGCGGAAGCTTCGGTGCATAGTGAATGAGAGGCTTTTGGGTTCCATAGATTTTTTCCAAGGCACTATCAATAGACGACCAGCCCGGGGAGTCATCTTCGGTGAAAGTTGTTTTGTAATTTTCTTTGTCCATTTTATGCCTGATGCCTTTTTAACGCCCGGTTACAACATGCTTTGACGATAAAATTATAGCTAGTGGTGGAGCCAATGGGAAGGATATCGAACCATTCTGCCACTGACGAACTTGCTGGATTTTGCGTGATAATCGAAGAAAGCCAAGCAATTGGCATTAACTATCGCGCAGCACGATCTCGTCTAAATTAACTCTGTTATGGGCGATTTGATAGTCCAATTGATAGTTCGAGGCCATCCGTCACTTCCCACTTATGTCGGTAACTTTATCGATCTTCCATGATCCTTTTTCTGCGACCAAGGTAATGGTGATGCTAAGGCTATCAGCTGTACTGAGATTTGTATTGTCAGGTTGATCGCTCCATTGATATTTGGGAATAGTTACGGAGAGAGTTGCGCCGTTCTTATCGATTTGCGTAAGTCCTGATTGGACAGGGGCCAGCAGTTTGTCAGCCGGATTCAATAAGCATGTGACGACATCCGCATCATGATCTTTACATAAGGGGGCCGATTGCTCGCCATCATATGCGCTTTGTTGCTTAAGATATGATGTCTTCAATTTTTCTGACAGAGCGTCGGTTATGTACAAATTTCTTTGATGCCATGATGCATTTTCCCTTTTATTGCCGGATTTCTGTTTTTCCCGTTCCTGAAGAATTTTCTCACGGGAGAGAAAATACCATTCATAAAACTCGTTTAGATAATTCGTGAGATGATCTGCCGCCCGATCGCCAGCGCTCACAAGTTTAGGCGGCGTAGGAACAGCGGTATCTTCGGCAAAAGATTTGACGGATGCGAGTGCTAGAAAAAGACATATGAAAAATGTGAAACGCTTCACGGCATTTCCAATTCTTGCAAATAAAAAAGATGAATTGGTGGAGCCAAGGGGGATCGAACCCCTGACCTCAACAATGCCATTGTTGCGCTCTCCCAGCTGAGCTATGGCCCCACACGAGGTCGTATCGACGTAAGGCGCGCAAAATGACCGAAACTTGCCCCAAGGGCAAGAGATTTTTGCAAAAAATGTGAGCCCGCCCGCCACGGAGGCGTGAAAACGCTATTTCCCGCCCAATATCGCCGCCCACGCCGCGCGCACGCCCTGTTGAAAGGTGGCGGGTGTAAAGCGTTGCGCTGTGCTTCGGGCGGCGTCGGCATAGGCGGCGCGGGCGGGGCCAGTGGACTGGCTTAATGCGACCGCCTGCGCCAGCGCGGCGATGCACCCGGCATAATCATCCTCGGCGACCCAGAATCCGTTTTCCGGCGTGGCGTATTCGCGCCCGCCGATGCCGGTAAAGCCAGCGACGATACAACCGGATGCCATCGCTTCCAGCGGCGTCAGGCCGAACCCCTCCAGCCGGCTTAGGGATAAAAAGACGGCGGCGTCGCCCATGGCCCGCGCGGCCTCGGCCTCTCCGGCGTTGGTGATTTCGTGCCACGTCCAATCATTATATTGCGGAAAGGCAAAGCGGAACATGTCGCGCAGATACACGGCCTCGATAGGCCGTTTGCGCGGCATATAGGCGATAACCTTCTGTTTGCCGGCGGCGGGGGCGAACAAAGCCGGGTCGACGGCGCAGGGCACGATATGGGCGCGCAGGGCGGGGTGGCGATGCCGGGCGTGATCGTAAATCGTGCGGCTGCTGCACAGGATGTCGGTGACGCCGTAATCGGCATAGCTTCGCGCGGAGCCGATGCCCAGCGCGCCGTAAAAATGGTTCTGGCTATAGATGACCTTGCGCGGCGGCAGGCGGGCGAAATCGGCCAGAATGCGCGGCTGGTCTTCGGGCAGCACATAAAGATGGTCGCTTATGTCATTGAAAATACTTTGCCCGACAACGGGTGCGGTCGATGCGAACCAGACGGGCCGTTCACCGTTCTGTTCGAACACGACGGCGTCGCGCCCTTGCGCGATCAACGCCTCGGCCATGCGAAAGATATGTTTGATCCCGCCATTGATGACGGAAACCGGCGGGCAGAAAAAGACGATTTTCATCCGCCTATTCTAGGCCGTTTCCGGCCTAACCCCTAACGTTCTTCTTCTTCCTCGACCTCGACAACTTCGTCGACGCCATCATCGCCCAATTCCTCGGCATCTTCGATCATGGCTTCGGCATCCTCGGCCGAATCTTCCGTTATGGGCAGATCGTCGATGATGTCTTCCGGTTTGGCGGCTTTTTTATCGGCGGGGCGGTTGCGGCGCGCGCGCATCATGTTTTCGGGGTCGAACGCGGTTTTGCAGCTCGGGCAAACCGGCGGGTTCTTCCTCATGTCATAATAACGTTTGCCACAGCTCGGGCAAATACGCTTAGTTCCCCATTCGGCTTTCGACACGTGCGATTCTCCTTGAAAAACCGGAAATGCTTATCTTTAAAGACGCAGTCCTCTTACACGAAAAAAATACAGTGTCAACGCGCCTTGAAACAGTTTGAAAACAAAAAGGCCGCCGTGATCGGCGGCGGCCCGGCCGGGCTCATGGCGGCGGAAAAACTGGCCGGGGCGGGCGTACGGGTCACCGTTTACGACCGGATGCCGTCCCTGGCGCGCAAATTCCTGATGGCGGGGCGGGGCGGGCTAAACCTGACCCACAGCGAACCCATGCCGGGTTTTGCCGCCAAATACGGCGCGGCCACGCCGTGGATGACGCCCGTGCTGGATCTTTTTCCGCCCGAGGCCCTGCGTGACTGGGCCGAGGGGTTGGGGCAGGCGGTCTTTGTCGGCAGCAGCGGCCGCGTATTCCCCGCGGCGATGAAGGCCTCGCCCTTGTTGCGGGCATGGCTGCGGCGCCTTGACCGGATGGGCGTTGCTTTCGCCCTGCGGCACGACTGGCGCGGCTGGGACGGGGATGGTCATCTGTTATTCGTCGATGCCGCCGGACAAGAGGCGCGCGTCACCCCCGATGTCACGGTTCTGGCATTGGGTGGCGCGTCATGGCCGCGTCTGGGCGCGGATGGCGGCTGGGCCGATATTCTGCGCGCGGCGGGCGCCGGGGTTTCGCCGTTGCGCCCCGCCAATTGCGGTTTTGTTGTGCCGTGGCGGCAAGGCTTCGCCTCGCGCTTCGCCGGACAGCCATTGAAACCGTTGGCCCTGTCTTTTGGCGGGCGGGCCGTGCGCGGCGAAGCGATGATCACGCAAACCGGCATCGAAGGCGGCGCGGTTTATGCCCTGTCGGCGGCCTTGCGCGACGCCATTGACGCCAAAGGCCACGCGACCGTGACGCTTGATCTGCGGCCCGGTCTTGATGAAGCCGCATTGGCCAAACGGCTGCAATCGCCGCGCGGCAGCCAATCATTTTCAACCTTCATGCGCAAGGCGGCCGGCTTGCCGCCCGCGGCGATCGGCCTGTTGCGCGAAACGCTGGGCGATGCATCGCCGCCCGCCGATCCGCACAGGCTTGCCGCGCGCATCAAAGCCGCGCCGCTGACCCTGACTGCAACCGCGGGCATCGCGCGGGCGATATCCAGCGCGGGCGGCATTGCCCGCGACGCCTGCGACGATCATTTCATGCTGCGCGGCAAGCCCGGCGTTTTCGTCGCGGGCGAAATGCTGGATTGGGAAGCGCCGACCGGCGGCTATCTGCTGCAAGGCTGTTTCAGCACCGCCGTGGCGGCGGCGCGCGGCGCGCTGGCTTATTTGGCCGGCTGATTGTCACCGTGCGCGTCGCCGACGATGCGCACGCGTTCGCCGTCCTGCAACGAATCCGGCGGGTTGACGATAACGCGATCACCGGGGGCGATGCCGTCCGTGATTTCAATCGTCCTGCCGTAATCGCGGCCGATTTTGACCTTATGCAAGGTCGCCACGCCCTTGTCGTCGACGGTCGCCACGCGCGGCACATCGCGGAACAGCATCGCGCCGACGGGCAGAACAACCGTGTCGCTTCGCCCGGGAATGGTTATATGCACGTCGGTATAGCCGCCCGCCAATATCCGCCCGTCGGCATTATCGACGTCGAATTCCAGCATCAGCGTGCGATTGGTCGGGTCCAGCGCATCGGCCATATGGCTTAATGTCGCGGGCACGACATCCGCGGGGCGTTCGGGGAAATGCAATTCGGCCTTGATGTCCGGGGTTATGCTCGCCGCGTCATTTTCGGGGACCTGGACATAGATGCGTAATTTGCCGGTGTCGGCGATGTGGAACAGATCCTGCCCCGTGCCGTTGCTTTCGCCGATGACCAATGCGCCGACATCGGTGTTGCGCGCGGTGATCGTGCCGTCGAAGGGGGCGACAACCTGCTTGAAATCTTCTTCCTGCTGCAAATGGTCCAAATTGGCCTTGGCCGAATTAACCGCGGCCGCATCGGCGTCGGCCGCGGCCTGTGCCGTATCGGCCTGCTGCTGCGATACGGAATCCGTCTTGCGCAGCGTCGCGTAACGCCGCGCCGTCAATTGCGCGATGTTGTTGTTGGCAATAGCGGTGGCCAGATCGGCCTGAGCCTGCCGGAATTGAGCGTCCAAATCGGGGGCGTCGATATCGGCCAGCACGTCGCCTTGTTTGACCTTTGCGCCGATATCGACCTTCCAGTCTTTCAGATAGCCGCCGGTGCGCGCGTAAATCACCGCTTCGTGCCAGGCCTGTATCGTGCCCGGCAGGTCGAGCGTTTGCGTCACGGCGCCTTTTTGCGCCGTCATGACCGCGACCGTAGGCAGGGCGGCTTCGTCCGTCGTCTGTTTCAGACGGCGCGCATCGGCGGCGCGGCTGGCGATGCCCGCCGCGCCTATGGCGATGAAAATCGCAAGCGTGGCTATCGTCACGAAACGCAGGCGCGATTTCGCGGCGGGCGCAGGGGGGCGTGGCGTGGCGTGCGGATCGGTCATGAAGCCTCGGTTTCGTTTTTGGCGCGTCGCGCGTGTATCAGGCTGAACACCGACGGCACGAAGAACAGCGTGGCAAAGGTGGCAAAGATCAGCCCGCCGATGACGGCGCGGCCCAACGGCGCGTTTTGTTCGCCGCCTTCGCCCATGCCCATCGCCATCGGCACCATGCCGATAATCATCGCCAGCGCGGTCATCATCACGGGGCGCAGGCGTGTGGTTCCCGCTTCCAGCGCGGCGGCAACGGCGTCAAGCCCGGCATCCATGCGTTCGCGGGCGAAACTGACGACCAGAATGCTGTTCGCCGTGGCGACGCCCATGCACATGATGGCGCCCGTCAACGCGGGCACGCTGATGCGCGTATGGGTGACGAACAACATCCAGACGATGCCGGCCAACGCGCCGGGCAGGGCCGTGATAATGATGAAAGGATCGGTCCATGACTGAAAATTGATGACGATCAGGCAGTATACCAGCAGGATCGCGCCCAGAAGGCCGACGCCCAGCCCTTCAAAGGATTTTTGCATGGTTTGGGTCTGGCCGCGCAAAACGACGGACGCCCCGCGGGGCAGGTCGGCCTTGGTGGCGGCGATAATGCCGCGAATATCGTTCGACACGCCGGCAAGGTCGCGATCCTGCGGGCTGGCAAAAATATCCAGCGTGGGTTGAACATTGTAGTGCGACACGACGGCGGGCCCGACGCCGGGCGTCACCGTCGCCAGCCCGCCCAGAATTTGCGGCGCGCCGCCAAGGCTGCCGGTCACGGGAATGTTCTTGAGGTCGTCGATGGATGTCAGGCGGTATTGCGGCGACTGCGTCACGATGTCATAGGACACGCCGTTTTTGGGGTCGAGCCAGAAAGTGGGCGAGGTCTGGAAGCTGCCGCTCAGCGAGATCAGCATGTCGGTGGCGACATCGTGCTGGGTGATGCCCAGTTCCTGCGCGCGGGTGCGGTCGACATTGACGCGCAATTCGGGGGCGTTCAGCGCCTGCTGGATGCGGGCGTCGGCGATGCCCGGCACATGGCGGATTTTATCCAGAATTTCGGCGGCATAGGCATAGTCGGCATTTTGGTTGTGGCCGACGATCTGCACGTCGATGGGGGCCGGCAGGCCGAAATCCAGAATTTGGCTGACGATGTCTGCGGGCAGGAATGAAAAAGTGACGGCGGGCATCTGTCGCGGCATGACACGGCGCAACGTGCGGATGTAATCGGCGATGGGATGGTGGCGGGGCGTCAGCGAAATCATGATATCGGCGTCTTCGGGGCCGATGGGGGCGGAATTGCTATAGGATAAATTCAACCCGCTGTTCGGCAGGCCGATATTGTCGACGATGCGTATAATTTCCTTTGCGGGAATGACGGCGCGTATGGCGGCGTCGATTTTATCGCACAGGGCGGCGGTGTCTTCGACGCGCGTGCCGACCGGCGCGCGGATGTGCATTTTTATCTGCCCGGCGTCGACGGCGGGAAAGAAGTCCGCGCCCAGCCACGGCGCCAGCACGCCCAAGGAAGCCAGAACGAAAATCAAAAATCCGGCAATGAATATGCGCCTGCTGTGCAAAACGGCCTCCAGCATATGCCGGTAGGCGTGGCGCAGCCGGTCGAACCACGCTTCGAAGGCAAAGGACAGGCGCGCGAAGAAACCGCGCGGTTTTGCGTCGGGATGCGTCGCGTCGAAATAGACTTCGTGCGCGCGCAGCAGGTATTTGGCAATGGTCGGAATCAAGGTGCGCGACAGGAAATAGGACGCCAGCATCGCGAAAATAACCGCTTCGGCCATCGGCACGAATAAAAATTTTGCCACGCCGGTCAGGAAAAACATCGGCACGAAAACGATGCAGATGCAAAGGGTCGACACCAGCGCGGGCGTGGCGATCTGCCGCGCGCCGTCCAGAATGGCCTCGACGACTTCCTTGCCGTGCTCAAGATGCCAGTTGATATTTTCGATCGCCACCGTGGCGTCGTCGACCAGAATGCCGACCGCCAGCGCCAGCCCGCCCAGCGTCATGATGTTGATCGTCTGGCCCAGCGCCGACAGCGCAATGATGGACGCCAGAACCGACAAAGGAATGGAAATAAGGATAATCAACGTGCTGCGCCAGCTGCCCAGAAACAGCAAAATCATCAACCCGGTCAGCGCGGCGGCGATAACGCCTTCGCGCACCACGCCGGAAATAGCCGCGCGTACGAAGGTCGACTGGTCGCCGATAAACTCCATGTCGAGCGTGTCGGGCAGGGCAGGGCGCAATTTCTCGACGGCGGCGCGCACGCGTTTGACGATATCGAGCGTCGAGGCGTTGCCCGATTTCAGAATCGTCATCAAAACGGCGCGGTGGCCGTCCATATGCACGATGTTGATCTGCGGCGCAAAGCCGTCGCGCACATGGGCGACATCGCGGATGTAAATGGGGTTGCCGCCGACATATTTGATCGGCAAATCGTTCAACTGGTCGACCGCCGACGGGCTGGCGTTGAGCTTGACGTTATATTCAATGCTGCCGATTTTTTCGCTGCCTGCCGGGATGATAAGGTTTTGATCGCCGATGGCGGTATTGACGTCCTGCGCCGACAGGCCAAGCGCTTGCAGCTTTTTCTGGTTGAGGTCGACCTGTATCTGGCGCGTTTTGCCGCCATAGGGGAAAGGCAGCGCCGCGCCCTGAACCGTCGCCAATTGGGTGCGGATGAAATTGTTGCCGAGGTCGTACAGTTCCTGCTCGGACAATTGCGCGCTGGACAGCGCCATCTGGATGACAGGCACGCTCGACGCGTTATAGCTGACGATCAAGGGTGGTTCTGTGCCCGGCGGCATCTGACGCAGAACCGTCTGGGCGATGGCGGTGATCTGGCTGATCGCCATGTCGAGGTTGACGGAAGGCTGGAAAAAAGTTTTGACGACCGAAATGCCGGTCAAGGATTGCGATTCGATATGTTCGATATCGTTGACCGTCGTGGTCATCGCGCGTTCGTAATCGGATGTGATGCGGTCGGCCATTTCGTCAGGCGGCAGCCCCGTGAATCCCCATATCGTGCTGACGACGGGGATGCCGATGGTCGGGAAAATATCCTTGGGTGTCGTCAGGATCGTCAACGGGCCGAAGACAAGCAAAAGCAGAGCCAAAACGACGAACGTATAAGGTTTGTCGAGGGCAAGGCGAACGATCCACATGGGAAAAACGGGCGACCGAAAAAGGGGGACTCAATCCGTCCGCATCATGCGCCCGATATTGTGGCAATTCAAGGGCGGCACGCCCCTTTGCCGTCGCTTTTTACCAACCAACGGCGGTGGTGGTTTTCTTGACGATGGGAAAGACTTTTGATGTCAGGTTGATGAATTCACGCAATTGCTCCCACGGCATTTTGCGGTTCGGATAACGTTTCGACACGATATCCCAGCAATAACTGGCATGCCCCGTGCGGCCCAGACAGTTGCCCAGCGTCCAATAGGCCTTGTTGCTGTTTTTTAGAAAGGCGATGAAATCCTGCGACCCTTCGCGCAATTTGAACATCTTGTCATAACTGGCCTGATATTCGTTCAGGACATTTTCCGCCGCATGCCAATCATGTTGAAGCTGTTGCCGCGCATTGTCGAGCTGCGCCTTGATTTCCGCCCGTTCCGAACCCGACACGGCGGCGACGGGAATTTTAACGTCGTTGAGCCAGGCGATAAACTCCGTAACCAACGGCGTCGCCCGCATGCGTTGGAAACCGTAAAAGATAATGCCTTTCCACGCCGCGAATATTTCCAGTTCCTGACCCGCGGGCAGGCGGAACGCCAGAACCAGGGGTTTTAATGCTTCCAGATCGCGGCCTTCCCAGATTTTCTCGATCAATTTGCGCGCCACCTCGTCGGATGACAGCGCATCGGGGAAAGCCGCCTTGGCCAGCGGTTCAAAACCTTGCAGGATGTACAATTCAATCTGATCCCACAGCGATTGCTCGACTTCGAAATAGGCGTCGTTCATCTCGATTTTTTCGCGGATGAAAACGTCTTTCAGCAAAAACGGGTCGAGCGACGGTAGTTTGTCGAGGATATGCATGATGCGCATATCCTCGGCCAGCAATTCCTTAGGCAGCGCGCCTTCGCCGAAACTATCGATCAACGCCTGTTCGATATGCGCGTTGTGTAAAAAGATGGTGCGCCCGCCTTCATAAATGTCCTTTTCGTTAAAGGGGATATAAAGCTTGGTGCCGATCGACGATGCCGCCGCGCCGCGCGCGTCGGGGTCGCTGTCCTTGATCAGCACAAGGTTGTTCAGCGGTTTGCAGCGGAAAAATGTTTTGCCTTCCGGATTCTTGGCCAGCATGCGCTGGGTCATGACGTTGCAATTCAGGACGCGCGGCGACCCGACATCCAGCATCGGTTT
The DNA here is from genome assembly GCA_028866275.1 of Alphaproteobacteria bacterium. Taxonomy (GTDB): domain Bacteria; phylum Pseudomonadota; class Alphaproteobacteria; order UBA9219; family UBA9219; genus CAIXLI01. Next base: position 39,323 of record JAGWIK010000006.1, on the reverse strand, counting down.
AAGATAGTCTTTGGCCATAGTAGAACATCCATCCGGTATGAAAACGGCAATTCGCCTTGCAGGTTATGGGGGTAGAGTTAAAAAAAGCTCAACTTTTCGTGTGCGCGCGTATAATAGGGCCGTTCTTTGGCCATAATTGCTTCCCAGACTCGCCCTCCACCGCCGAAAGGAAAACACGATGAACGCACCGCGCCGGCTTCTGTTCGCTTCTTTATTGGTTTTGCCGTTGCTGTCGTCGGTGTCCGCCCGGGCGCAGGACGACTATATGCAGGGGTATGACGCGCCGGTCGCGGAAACGCCCGACGGCGATGTCATTTTCAGCGGTGCGCTGACGCCGTCCCAGCTTGACCAGATCACGGCCCCCGTCGCGCTTTATCCCGACGGGATGCTGGGGGATATTTTCGTCGCCGCGACCTATCCCGATCAGGTGATCGCCGCCGCGACGTGGCGCGACGACCCTGAAATCGCGGCGCTGGATTCCGCGACGTTGACCGCCGCCCTTCAACAACAGCCGTGGGATGCCAGCGTCAAAGCCGTGGCGGCCGATCCGCGCTTGCTATTTTTGATGGCGAATAATCAGGACTGGATGGTGCAATTGGGCAACGCCTTCGTCACCCAGCGCGACGATGTCATGGATTCGATCCAGCGCGTGCGCTGGCAGGCCTATCGCGGGGGCCGGCTGCTGTCCGACCACGCGCAATCCGTCGTCGTCAGCGGCGGCTATGTTCTGGTCGAACCGGTTGCGCCTGCGGCGCAGGCGGTGTGGGTGGTGCCTTTCTGGGATTGGGGACATCACCGCATCAACAGCCGTGAAGATATCCGCCGTCACGGGCCCGATGCCTGGTGGCACGGCGATTTCGACCATCATGCATCGCCGCAGCCTGACGATCGCGGACACCCGCATCAAATGCCTGCCAACCCGCCAATGCGTGTCGCGCCGCCCGCCCATGAATGGCATCAGGAACCGCCGCATAATATGCGGCATGACGAGGCCCCGCGTCCTGTCGGCATGCCGATGCCGTCATCGCAGGCCGCGCCGCATGGGCAAATGCCGGAACGCCATGACGACCATGCCCGCAATCATGGCGGCCCGGCTCCGCAGGCCGCGCCCGCGCCGGCGCCGCAACATCATGACGATTCCCGTCATGGCGGGCAGGGCGGCGATAACCGGCAATATCAGGATGGCGGGCGCGGCAATAACGGCGCACCGGCGCCGTTGGGGTATCAGCATTAGTCGATGTCTTTTTCCGGCGCACCGGTCTTGCCTTGGCGTTGAAGAGGCCCTAGAACGGATGGGGAACAAGAAATTTCCGGCCTATGACCGACCATTCCGAAACCCTCGCGTCGCAAGACAACAACGCCGCGCGCCCAAAACCGGGGGCGCACGGGGCGGCGTGGCTGGTCGATGAAGAACGCCGTTTGTATGACGCCTATGTCGCGGGCACGGACTTGGCCGCCATCGCCGCGGCGCATGACAGAACGCGCGGCGGCATAAGATCGCATCTGCAGGCGATGGGGCTGCTTGACGAAGACGGCGCGCCGGTGACGCCGGTGCCTGATTTTGCGCCGACGCAGGCTGCGCAGAAACGCGCCGACAAGCCGCCGAAAAAAGAAAAGATACGAAAACGGGCCGCGGCGGCGACGCCGGAAAAAGAACAAAACACCGATATCAATCCGCGCTTTGCCGACGCGCTGCAGTTATTGCTCGACACCCGCGACAGCGTCTTCATCACCGGCAAGGCGGGCACGGGCAAATCAACCCTGCTGCGCCATTTCCGGCGCAAGTCGGGCAAGAATATCGTCGTGCTGGCGCCCACCGGTATCGCCGCGTTGAATGTCGGCGGGCAAACCATTCACAACTTCTTTCGCTTCGGCATCGACGTTACGCCGCAGAAAATAGCCGGACGCAAATCCCCGCGCAACGCGGGCCTGTATAAAAAGATCGAGACGATAGTGATCGACGAAGTGTCGATGGTGCGCGCCGATATTCTGGATTGCGTCGACGCCTTTCTGCGCCGCCACGGCCCCCTTCCGGGAATGGCGTTCGGCGGCGTGCAAATGGTCTTTATCGGCGATTTGTATCAATTGCCGCCCGTGGTCGGCGCGCAGGAACGCGACATTTTCTCGACGCATTACGACACGCCCTATTTTTTCAGCGCGCAGGCGATGCGGGATTTTCCCCTGCGCCGGATCGAGCTTGAAAAAGTCTATCGCCAGAAAGACGGCGCGTTCGTGGCGTTGCTGAACCGCGTGCGCGACAATTCGGTGACGCAAAAGGATATCGACACGCTGAACCGGCGCCTTGGGGTGACGACCGGCGACGGCGCGTTTTCCATCAATCTGACGGCGACCAACCGCTGCGCCGACGACATCAACGCCGCGCATCTGACGGCATTGGGCGGCGCGACCTATCAATCGAACGCGGCCATCGAAGGCGATTTCGGCCGTGAATATTTTCCCGCAGCGCCCGATTTGTCGTTCAAAATCGGCGCGCAGGTCATGATGCTCAGCAACGACAAGGAAGGACGCTGGGTCAATGGCAGCATCGGCGTGGTTGAAGACGTGCGCCGCGACGCCGACGCCGGACAATATGCCGTGGTGCGGTTGCAGGATGGCGAAGACCCGGTGGCCGTGTTCCGCCACACATGGGAAGTCTATCGTTTCGCGCTGGATGGCGGGCAGATTCAGGCGGAATCCGCCGGATCTTTTACACAATATCCGTTTCGCCTCGCCTGGGCGGTGACGATACATAAAAGCCAGGGCAAGACGTTCGACCGCGTGACCATCGATATCGGCGCGGGCGCGTTCGCCGCGGGGCAGGTCTATGTCGCGCTCAGCCGTTGCACGTCGTTCGAAGGCATCACGCTGACCACGCCGTTGCAGCGGCGGCATATTCAAACCGATCCGCGCATTCATGCCTTTATGGAACGCGGCGCGGAAAAAGATACGGCTTTCCGGCCCGCCGCGGGCGACGAAGAAAACGAAACGATCGGTCTGATCGAACAGGCGATACAGGATCAGGCCGCGCTGGATATTTTGTATCTGAAAGACAATGTCGAACAAACCGCGCGCACGGTCTATCCGCGCGCGCTGGGACGGCACATGTATAAAGGCGCGGCCTTTATCGGCATGAAGGCGTTCTGCACCGAAAGCCGCGAAGAAAAACTGTTCAGCGTCGACCGGATTCTGAAAATTACGCCGCGCGCGACGCGATGCTAGACCCGGCATAGGCGTCGAAAGCCTGACAGGCCACGCGCACCGCCATGCGGTATGGCGACAGCAGGCGCAGTTTCGCGCCGTCGATTGCGACCAGCCCCGCCTGTTGCATCGGGTGCAGGGCCGCAAAGGCGTTGTCGAGCGCCGACATCGGCATATTCATCTGCGCGCAAATCGCCGCGACGTCGCACGCCATATAACACATCAGGGTTTCGATCACCCTGCCGCGCAGCCGGTCTTCGTCGGTCAATAGCAACCCGCGCGCCGCGGGCAATGTCCCCGCGACGGCGGCTTCCTGATAGATGGGCAGCAATCTTTCATTCTGGAAATAGCCGTCGGGCGTGCTGCTGATCGACGACGCGCCGAAACCAAGCAACGCCGTCGCATTGTCCGTGGTGTATCCCTGAAAGTTGCGGCGCAGACGGCGTTCTGTCGCGGCCAGCTCCAGCGCATCGCCGGACAGGGCAAAATGATCCATGCCGATCTCGACATAACCCGCATCGCGCAAAACCCCGCGCGCCGCGCTTTCCATCGCCAGGCGCGCGTATTTGTCGGGCAATCCCGCATCTTCCAGAATTTTCTGGTGTTTTTTAAGCTGCGGCACATGGGCATAGGAAAACAGCGCAATGCGCGACGGGCGCAGATGCGCAACCTGCCGCGCCGTCTGCGCCACGCTGTCGGGCGTTTGGCGCGGCAAGCCGTAAATCAGGTCGAAATTAATGGCCGTGATGCCGTGGTCGCGCAGCATCGCGCAGGTTCGTTCGACCATTTCATAGGGTTGAACGCGGTTGATAAGTTTCTGCACGTCGGCGTCGAAATCCTGCACGCCGAGACTGACGCGGGTCACGCCGCACCCCGCCAGCGTTTCGATCTGGCTTGCGCCGGCATGGCGCGGGTCGATTTCCATCGCGATTTCGCCGCCGGAATCCATGTCGCCCATATCGGCCAGCATCGCGAACATCTCGCGCAACGCTTTGTCGCTTAAAATATTGGGCGTGCCGCCGCCCCAGTGAATGGACGCGATGCGGGGCCGGTGCGGAATCGCCGAGATCGTTTGCACGATCTCGCGTTGCAACGCGCCCATATACGTGTCGATGCGGTCGTCGCGATGCGTAACGGTGGTGTTGCACCCGCAGTAAAGGCACAAATCCCGACAGAACGGGATATGCAGGTAAAGGGACACCGGCGTGTCGGGTGACAGTCCGGCCAGCGACGCGGCATAGGCATCCGCCGCCACGCCGGGATGGAACGCGGGGGCGGGGGGATAGCTGGTGTAGCGCGGAACGGGCCGTTCCAGCCAGAAATTCAGGGACTTGTCGGGAAATACGCCGGTCATAGATACGAAGCCTAACTTGCTTCGCGTACGGGCCGATTGATCTTGATCAAGTTTTGGCGCAAAAAGAACGAAAGTGGCTTCTTTTGTTTGTAAAACCCGTCATGAAACAGACCGTTACCCCTTTGTCCCTTGTCGAAACCATGCCCCTTTTCGCCGGCATCGGCGCCGACGATCTGGCCGACGCGGCCGGGGCCGCGCATGTGTCGCGCCACCTCAAAGGCGAAACCTTGCTGGCCGCGGGCGAAGCGGCCCTGCGCTTCTGCTTGATCGTCGATGGCTGGGCGGGGCTGCGCAAAGGCAATGCCGAAGGCCATGAATCGATTTTGCAAATTATCGGCGCGCGCGATTTCTTTCCGGACTTTGCTCCGGCCGGCCGGATGCAGTCATTGACCGATATCGTGGCGTTGACGCCGGTGACGGTGGTCAGCTTTGCCATCGGGTTTATCCGCGACCTGTGCGGACGGTCTGCGCATTTTACACGCAACCTGATGTCCGAAAATATGCGGCGCGCCCGCGATATGCAGGATCATATCGAACAATTGACCCTGCACGACGCCGAACGGCGGGTCGGATGGTTTCTGCTGCGCCTGCGCCAGCAGGGAGGCAGTTGCGGCGTGGATATCGACTTGCCTTTTGAAAAGGCGGTCATCGCATCCTATCTGGGGATCAAGCCCGAAACCTTGTCCCGCGCCTTGCATCATTTGCGCGGCAAGGGGATTTCCGGCACGCGGGCCAGCGTGACCCTGCCCGACGCGCAGGCCTTGTGCGTTTATTGCAACGAACGCACGGCGCATGACTGCCCGCAGGCGGATACCGCCCATTGTCCCCAGATAACCGGCGAGGTCATGGAGCCGGTATAGATCCGGTAACCGGCCTTTTCTACCCGCTGGACAAGATAAAATAAGCAACTATAACCGTTAAGGTTCTGTCTTCCGACGATTCCGGTTTGCACTTTATGGAAAATCTCTCATTCATCCGTCGCCTGTCGCAAATAGGCACTTTGCTGCACACGCAATTTTGCGGGCGCGAAGTCGGGCGTGACGCATTCGGCAATCGGTATTATCGCGCGCGCAAAACGCCCAAAGGATTGCGCGAAAGACGCTGGGTTTTTTACAAAGGCGAACCCGAAGCCAGCAAAGTGCCGCCGGAATGGCATATCTGGCTTCATCATCTGGCCGACGCGCCGATACCCGATTCCGCCCGCAAACCGTGGCAGAAACCGCCCGTCATGAACATGACCGGCACGCCGCAGGCATGGATGCCGCCCGCGCTGGAAGGCCTCGACCGCCCCAAAGCCACCGGCGATTATCAGGCTTGGCACCCCGAACAATAGGCAAAGAAGGATAAAAGATGGGCCATAATGTATTTGAAACAATTCTGGGCGCGGTGGTGCTGGCACTCGCGGCCCTGTTCCTGACTTTCGCCTATTCGAGCGCGAACCTCCACAGGGTCGAAGGCTATACCGTCACGGCGAATTTCCCCATGGTCGACGGTCTGAAAGACGGCACGGATGTCGATATCAACGGCGTTAAAGTCGGGTCTGTCTCGTCGATGAATCTGATCACCGATCCCGGCCCCGACCAGTTTCTGGTTCGGGTCACGATGACGATCAGCCCGTCGGTGCAATTGCCGACCGATACGATCGCCATGATCGCGACCGAAAGCCTGCTGGGCGGCAAATATATGTCGCTGGAACCCGGCGTCGACGAAACCATGGTCAAAACCGACGGCACGGGCCGTATCACCCACACACAGGCTCCGCTGCGCCTTGACGATTTGATCGGCCAGTTGATTTACAGCAACAAACGCGGCGACAGCGGTTCTTCCGGCGCGTCCGCCCCCGCGCATCCCTGATGCGGGCGGCGGTCGTCCTTGGCGTCGTGGCGGCTTTGCTGCCGGTGGCGGCCCGCGCCACCGTCCCGACCCAGGGCGAAACAATCGCCGTTGTGCGCGCGCTTGATAAAATGACGGCGCGCGTCGCCGAACTTGATTTGCCAATCGGCCAGACCGTGTCGTTCGGGGCTTTGTCGGTGACGGCACGGACATGCCGCGTGACGTTGCCCGAAGAAACGCCGCCCGAATCCGCCGCCTATCTCGATATCGAGGAAATCAAACCCGGCACGGCGCAACCCGTGCCCGTATTCGACGGTTGGATGTTCGCCTCCAGCCCCGCTTTGTCGGCGATGCAAGACCCGATTTACGATGTATGGGTCATCGGGTGCAAAGGCGACATCGTTAATCCGCCGGCGCCGCCCGCGGCTCCCGCCGCGGTTTCATCCGTTCCCGCTGTTATCGGATCGACGGCGATTCCGCTGCCCGCGCCGCCGGTGGCCAAGCCTTCAGCGCCTTAAGGCGTTCAAGGCCGCGCCCGGGTCGGGCTGTTTCAGAAGCGACTCGCCGACCAAAAAGCCGCGCGCCCCCGCATCCGTCATACGGCGGATATCTTCGGGGGTGGAAATGCCGCTTTCGCTGACGGCAAAACGTTCTAGCGGCACGGCGCGGATCAGCTCCGCCGCGTTGGCCATATCGATTTTCAGGGTTTTCAGGTTGCGGCTGTTGATGCCGATCAGCCGCGACGGCAATTTCAACGCGCGTTGCAATTCTTCGCGGTCATGCACTTCGATCAGCGAATCCATGCCGTAATCGGCGGATGCTTTGTGTAACGCGGCGGCGGTGTCGTCGTCGACGGCAGCCATGATGATCAGGATGCAATCCGCGCCGATGGCGCGCGCTTCGGCCACTTGCCAGACATCAAGCATAAAATCCTTGCGCAGCACCGGCAGGCGGCAGGCCGCGCGCGCTTCGATCAGATCGTCATTGCAACCCTGAAAATAGGGCGCGTCGGTCAAGACGGACAAACACGCCGCGCCCGCTTCTGCATAAGCCTCGGCCAGCCTGGCCGGTGAAAATGTTTGCCGGATCAACCCCGCCGACGGCGACGCTTTTTTAATCTCGGCGATGAACCCGAATTTTTCCCGTTCGCTTGCGGCGCGCAGCGCATGGCCAAATCCGCGCGGCGGCGGCGCGCGCAGAGCTTCACGATGCATGATCTCGAACGGTTTGGCGACTTTGGCCCGTTCGACGGCGCGCCGCGTGTCGGCGCATATTTTTTGCAGAATGTCGCTCATTTTTTAAACCTGATTGGTTATATCGATAATCCGTTTTAAAATATCGCGCGCCGCGCCCGAATCCACAGCCGTCGCCGCCAGCCCGACGCCCTGCGACAGGTTGGGCGCCTTGCCTGCGACGACCAACGCCGCGCCCGCATTTAACACGACAATATCGCGATAGGGGCTTTTATCGCCGTCCAGCAACCGGCGCAAGGCCCCGGCATTATGCGCGGCGTCGCCGCCGGTCAGGGCATTGGGTGTGGTTAATGGCGTAATGCCCGCATCCTGCGGTTTCAGAACGAACGCGCCGATAAGGCCGCGGTCGAGCGCGACGACATCGCTGGCCGCCGCCGTCGTCAGCTCGTCCAGCCCGTCGCGCCCATGGGTCAGCCACGCGGTCGTGCTGCCTAGCTGGCGCAGCGTTTCCGCCATTGGTTCCATCCATTTGGCGGCATAAACGCCGATCAGATGCCGTTTGACGTTCGCGGGGTTGGTCAACGGCCCCAGCAAATTGAAAATGGTGCGGGTGCCAAGCTTCCGCCGCACATCGGCGACTTGGCGCATGGCCGGATGGTGGCGCGGCGCGAACAGAAAACACAAATTGGCGTCGTGCAGGCATTTTTCCAGAATGGCGAAGGGCGGTTCCAGATTGATGCCCAGCGCCGCCAGAACGTCCGACGATCCCGACCGGCTCGTCGCAGCGCGATTGCCGTGCTTGGCGACCGGCACGCCGCAGGCGGCGACGACCAGCGCGGCGGCGGTAGAAATATTCAGCGTGTTGCGCCCGTCGCCGCCGGTGCCGACAATATCGATGGCGTCGGGCGGGGCGGCGATCGTCACCGCTTTGGCGCGCATCGATTCCGCGGCGCCGCGAATTTCGTCCGCCGTTTCGCCTTTGTTATGCAGGGCGGTCAGGAATGCGCCGATGGCGTCGGGTGACGTTTGTCCGGCAAAGATCAGATCGAACGCGGCATGCGCTTCGTTCGCCGACAAAGAACGTTTTGCCCATATCTTCTTGGTGAAATCGTTCAACAGCATTTTATGGCGTATCGAGAAAGTTTTTGATCATCGCATGACCATGTTCGGTGGCGATGCTTTCGGGATGAAATTGCACGCCGTGGATGGGGCGGCTGATATGTTTCAAACCCATTACCAAATCTTCGGCATTTTCGGCGGTGACGGCCAGTTCCTTTGGCATCGTGTCGCGCTTGACGATCAGCGAATGATATCGCGTGGCCGTCAGCGGCGACGGCAGGCCGCGAAACACGCTGTCGCCTTTGTGGCGGATGGCGTCGGTTTTACCGTGCATGGGGATCGGCGCGCGAATGACATCGCCGCCAAAGGCATGGCCGATGCTTTGGTGGCCAAGACACACGCCCAGAAGCGGCGTGCCCGCGTCATGCGCCATTTTGATAAGGTCGAGGCAAATGCCCGCCTGTTCCGGCCCGCACGGCCCCGGCGACAACACGATATGCGACGGGCGCAGGGCCATGGCCTCGGCCGCCGTCAGCGCGTCGTTGCGGCGAATGTCAATTTCCGCCCCCGCCGCGCCCAGATAATGCGCAAGGTTATAGGTAAAACTGTCGTAATTATCGATGAGGAGGAGCATAAAAGACTTCTTTCTTTGCGATTGCCTGAATAATATGCGGTTCCCGCAGCGGATGCAGCAATGAAAAAATCATCACGCAAAAAACTGTTCAAAACCCTGTTCTGGCTGGTTTTTGCCGCCGGTGCCGCGTGGCTGGCTTTGGTGCCGCCGGGCCACAGGCCCGTCGCGCGGCTTGCCCCGCCGGCCGAAGTGACGGTCAGGGTGGTCAAACCGTCGGCGCCGCCGCCTGAATCCGCGCCTGCCACGGCGTCGGGGGCCGAGGAAAAAACCGCGCAACCCGTTCCGCCGCCGCCTGTGCTATCGTCTCCGCCGCCACAACCGGCAATGCCGGGGGGCGGAGCCAAATCCGCACCCCAAATCGCGATCGTCATCGACGATGTCGGCGTCGATTATAAAGACAGCGCGGTGGCCATCGAAAAACTGCCCGCGCCGGTGACCTTGTCGTTCCTGCCTTATGCCGTGCGGTTGCGCGAACAGGCGCGGGAAGCGGCCGGCCTCGGCCACGAAATGATTTTGCATATGCCGATGGAGCCGGTGGGGCATGAAGATCCGGGGCCGGGGGCACTGTTCACGTCCTTGCCGATGCCGGTTTTGCAACAACGGTTCGACGATGCGCTGGCCAGTTTTACCGGCTTCGACGGCGTCAATAATCATATGGGCAGCAAATTCACGGCCTGGCCTGACGGCATGAAAATGGTGGTCGGGGAATTGCAGCAACGGCATTTGTTTTATCTGGATTCCCGCACCAGCGCGCAATCGGTCGGGCTGAAAATCGCGCGGGAAGAAGGCTTGCCGTCCATCGGGCGCGATGTTTTTCTCGACGACATTCAGGAACCGGACGCGGTACGCCAGCAATTACAGGAAACCGAAAATATCGCGCGCCGCCGCGGCTATGCCGTCGCTATTGGCCATCCGCATCCGGTGACGCTGGCGGTATTGCAGGCATGGATTCCGCAAGCGGAAAAAGACGGGTTTACCCTTGTCCCGTTGCATGATCTGGTGCGGCAGGTGTCGCCAAAATAGCCGCCCAGTCGGGTTTGGCCGGAAACAGCGCGGCCTTTTCCTTGATCGCGCCGGCCAGTAAATGCTGGTAAATATCGCGCGTAATCTCGACCGTGCCGAAACGCGCCAGATGGTCGGTCTGGAATTGCGTGTCCAGCAGCGTGTATCCGCAATGCCGCAACAGCGCGACCAGATGCACAAGGGCTATCTTGCTGGCGTCCGTATCGCGGCTGAACATGCTTTCGCCGAAAAAAGCGCGGCCCAGCGACACGCCATATAATCCGCCGACCAGATTCTTATCGCGCCATATCTCGACGGAATGGGCATGGCCGCGATGATGCAACGCGGTGTACAGGCGCAGAATATCGCGGTTGATCCATGTGCTGTCGCGGCCATGATCGGCGATATGGCCGGTGGGCGCGGCGCAGCCCTGCATGACATCGGCGAATGCTTTGTTGACGGTGACCTGATACGGATTGCGGCGCACCGTGCGGGCAAGGCGGCGCGGCACATGGAACCTGTCGTCCAGCGGGATAATGGCGCGCACCGGCGGGTCATACCAACGTAATTCGCGCGACTGCGCGCTCTCGGCCATAGGGAATACCCCCGCGGCATAAGCGCGTAACAAAATCGTCGGCGTCAGGATAGGCAGGCGGTTGGACATGGCGTTTCGAACGGATTTTAAAGAAGAAGCTTACTTCTTCTCCAAATAATGTTCCAGCCAGTGAATGTCGTAATCGCCGTTGATAAAATCAGGTTCGGCGATCAGGCGACGATGCAGCGGCAATGTGGTGTCGATGCCGCCGATGACGAATTCTTCCAGCGCGCGACGCAGGCGCAGCAGGCATTCGTTGCGGTTGGTACCGTGGACGACCAATTTGGCGATCATGCTATCGTAATGCGGCGGCACGCGATACCCGTCATACAAGGCGCTGTCGACGCGGACATCCAGCCCGCCGGGCGGATGGTACCCGACGATCTTGCCCGGCGACGGCGCGAAAGTTTCCGGATTTTCGGCATTGATGCGGCATTCGATGGCATGGCCGCTAAAGGTGATGTCTTTTTGGGTATAGCTCAGCGGCAACCCGGCGGCGACGCGGATCTGTTCGCGGACCAGATCGATGCCCGTCACCATTTCGGTAATGGTGTGTTCGATCTGCAAACGGGTGTTCATTTCGATGAAATAGAATTTGCCCTGTTCGTACAGGAATTCGATGGTGCCGACGCCGCGATAGCCGATTTTACGAATGACTTTGGCGGCCAGCTCGCCGATCTGCACCCGTTCGTCGGCATTCAGCCCGGGCGACGGCGCTTCTTCGATAACTTTCTGGTGGCGGCGCTGGATCGAACAATCGCGTTCGCCGAAATGCACGGCGTTGCCGTGGGTGTCGCCCAAAAGCTGCACTTCGATATGGCGCGGCTTTTCCAGGTATTTTTCCATATAGACTTCGTCGTTGCCGAACGCCGCGCGCGCTTCGCCGCGCGCCAGCGTATAGGCTTCTTCCAATCCGGCGGCATCGCGCGCCACCTTCATGCCCTTGCCGCCGCCGCCCGCCGCCGCCTTGATCAAAACCGGATAACCGATGTCGGCCGCATTCTTTTTGGCGTCGTCGAGATCTTTAAGCGCGCCGTCCGAACCCGGCACTGTGGGCAGGCCGTGCGCCTTGACGGTCTGCTTGGCCGTGACCTTGTCGCCCATGATGCGGATATGCTCGGGCGTGGGGCCGATAAAGGTAAAGCCGTGCTGTTCCACCATTTCGGCGAAATTGGCGTTTTCCGACATGAACCCGATGCCGGGGTGAATGGCGTCCGCGCCGGTAATCGCCGCCGCCGTCAGAATGGCGGGAATGTTCAGATAGCTGTCCTTGGCCGGCGGCGGGCCGATGCATACGCTTTCGTCAGCCAGACGCACATGCATGGCGTCGGCGTCGGCGGTCGAATGCACGGCCACGGTGTGGATGCCCATTTCACGGCAGGCGCGATGGATGCGAAGGGCGATTTCGCCGCGATTGGCGATCAGGACTTTTTCGAACACGGCAAACCTATTCAATTACGACAAGCGGTTCGCCGAATTCCACCGGCGCGGCGTCTTGCGCCAGAATTTCGACAACCGTGCCGCCTTTGGGGGCCTTGATGGGGTTCATGACTTTCATCGCTTCGACAATCAGCAACGTATCTCCTTGCTTGACCTTGTCGCCGACCTTGATGAAAGGCGCGGCGCCGGGGGACGCGGCCATATAGACCGTGCCGACCATCGGCGAATTGACAGCGGTGCCGGACGAAGCCGGCTTGGTCTGGGCAGCAGGTACGGCGGCGGCCTGCGCGGCGGGCGCGGCGGCAACAGGGGCCGCGACCTGAACCGCGTGTTTTTGCAGGCCGACGCGGATTTTGCGGTCGCCTTCTTCATATTCGATTTCGCTAAGGCCGGTTTCTTCAAGTAATTTGGCAAGCTTGCGCACGGCGTCGATGTCGAGGTCAAATTTCGGAGGCATGGTTCTTCTATCGGTTGTTGAACATTAACGAACTAGCTTGCTAGCAGTTTTGCGACCGTCTGCATAGCATAGCTGTACCCGTCGACGCCACACCCGCATATAACGGCGCGGGCGGCGCGAGATAACAGGGATTGATGGCGGAATTCCTCGCGCGCATGAATATTGGTAATATGCACCTCAACCACAGGTAGCGCGCTCAGGGTTAACGCGTCGAGCAAGGCGACGGAAGTATGGCTGTACCCGCCGGCATTGATGATGATCGCGGCATGGCTTGTCCGCGCCGCCTGAAGCCACGAAATCAACGCGCCCTCATCGTTGCTCTGGCGGCAATCGGCCGCCAGACCGTGGGCGGCGGCCACGCTGCGACACATCGCTTCGACATCCTGCAAAGACGCCGAACCATATTTATCCGGCTCACGCACGCCCAGCATATTAAGGTTGGGGCCGTTAAGGACAAGAACGGGTTTCGTCATTGCCGCGCGGTTATTTTTTGGCCGCCGCGCGCGCGTCGGCGACGGCTTGTTTCAACTGGTCGTATTGCAGCGCGCCGGGGTAAACATTGTCGCCGACAATGAACATCGGAGTTCCGCGCACGCCGATATCTTCGCCCAATTTGAGGTTGGCCTTCAAATCGGCTTCGATCGCGGGGTCTTCCATGTCCTTCTTCAATTTATCGACATTCAACCCGACATCTTTCGCGGTTTGATAGATCAACGCGTTGTCGGCATCGGGATGCGCGTTGTGCGAGAAGGGGGCATTCATCAACGCATTCTGGAACACGATGTATTTGCCTTGCTTGACGCTGGCCAGCGCGGCCTTGGCGGCGGTCACCGATGTGGGGCCAAGAATCGGGAATTCCTTATAGATGAAACGCACATTCTTGTCGTCTTTCAGCAGTTCGGTCACCGCTTTGTGCGAGGCTTTGCAATACGGGCATTGGTAATCGAAAAATTCAACCACGGTGACATCGCCCTTGGGGTTGCCGCCGACGGGGGAATTGGGATCATCGAAAACGCGGGCCTTGGCGTCATTGACGGCGGATTTCGACTTGGCGTCCGCGCTGTCCTGTTCCTGCTTTTGCAGGTTCTGCAGCCCTTCGGCCAGAACTTCCGGATGTTCCTTGGTCAGGTAATCCTTGACGATGCTTTCGATTTCGGCGCGTTGCGCGTCGGTGAAAGCCGGCGCGGGGGCATCGGCGGCATGCGCCAACGGCGACAGCAACAACAGGGCCGCGGCCAGGGTCAGGAAAATTTTGCGCATGGAAGCTCCGATTCATTCAATGGGATGTCTGACACAACCAAGTTTCGCGGGCGAAGTCAATCTTGGTTAACCGGCCTGCGCCAATTCACCTATTAAGCTGCTTTGCCGCGCCTGCGTGATCGTCACGGCCAATTCGTGGCCGATCAGCCTTTCCGGTGCGGCGGCGGGCGCGGCGATATAGGTCGACTGCATGAACGGGGCGCGGCCATGCATCTGTCTGCCCTCATGCCTGCCGCTGTCGTTGCGGGCAACGCCGTCGAACAGCACGGGAATGGTTTTGCCGACAAGGCTTTGATTGAACGCTTCCTGTTGCGCGCGCAGCAAGGCCTGCAATTCCTGCAACCGCGCATCCTGCACGGTTTCCGGGACTTGCTGAACCATGGCGGCGGCGGGCGTGCCGGGGCGGCGGCTGTATTTGAACGAGAAAGCGGAGGCAAAACCGATATCGCGCACCAGTCTCATCGTCGCGGCGTGATCGGCATCGGTTTCGCCGGGAAAACCGACGATAAAATCCGAAGACAACGCGATATCGGGACGCGCCGCCCGCAATTTGTCGATGATGCGGCGGTAATCGTCGGATGTGTGCTTGCGGTTCATCGCGTCCAGAACGGCATCGGCCCCGCTTTGCACGGGCAGATGCAGAAACGGCATCAATTGCGGCACGTCGCGATGCGCGGCGATCAGATCATCATCCATATCGCGCGGATGCGACGTGGTATAGCGCAGGCGTTTAATATTGGGGATGTCGGCCAGCCGCCGCAGCAAGCGGCCCAGCCCCCAAACCGCGCCGTCCGGCCCCTCGCCGTGAAAAGCGTTGACGTTCTGGCCCAGCACGGTGATTTCGCGCGCGCCATTGGCCGCCAGCACTTCGGCTTCGGCGATAATCGCCGCGACGCCGCGCGAATATTCCGCGCCGCGCGTATAGGGCACGACGCAGAAAGTACAGAATTTGTCGCAGCCTTCCTGTATCGACAGAAAGGCCGACACATCGCCGTTTCTTTGTTGCGGCAACGCGTCGAATTTGGAATCGGGCGGGAATTCGGTGTTCAGCACGCCCCCCGACTGGCGCGTCACGCGCGCGATCATCTCCGGCAATTGGTGATAGGTCTGCGGGCCGAACACCATATCGACATAGGGCGCGCGCCGTTGAATTTCGGCGCCTTCGGCCTGCGCCACGCAACCCGCTACCGCCACGATCATGCGTTCGCCCTTGGCGGCCTTGTCCTGTTGCATCGGTTTCAGGCGGCCCAGTTCGGAAAACAGTTTTTCCGACGCTTTTTCGCGAATGTGACAGGTATTGAAAATAACCAGATCCGCGCCTTCGGCGGTTTCGCTGGGCGCATAGCCCAGCGGCGCCACGACATCGGCCATGCGGCTCGAGTCGTAAACATTCATCTGGCAACCCCAGGTTTTAATATGAAGCTTTTTGGTCATGCGAAGTTCTTTTCGTTTTTTGTCCGGCGATTCACGCTTTCGCGGACGGCATCTGGCAACCCCGGATTTTAATGTGAAATTTTTTGGTCATCATCTACTCTTTATCCAACAGGCCCAATGGTTTTCGACCGTTCAGGGACCGCTCAATACCGCGGGCGACCATATCTTGGCAAGCGGTGGCCAATGCCTTGCGGTTGTCGAACGCAGCGGGCGTCACCGACGGGTGAAAAATCACATCAATGGTGAAATGGCCGCGCCGGAAGACCTGCCATAAATGCTTGCCCAAGGTCATGTCGCCATACCACGCATAAAGCGGGCGTTCCTCGCGCAGCAGGGGAAATCCGTCCAGCTCGGTGCAGGTGACGGAAACGGGCTGGATCGCCGTGGCGATGTCGTGCGCGCAATCCTCGACAATCGCGAACAGGCTGCTTTTAAAAGGCAGGGCGGTCATGCCGTCGGACGACGTTCCCTCGGGAAACAGAATGATATTGCGGCGTTGCGCCAACTGGTCTTGCAATTGCTCGCGCTGATCGGCGGCGCGGGCGGCGCGGCGTTCGATGAAGATCGTATTCTGCACCTTCGACAAAAACCCGAACAAAGGCCAGCCCGCGACTTCGGATTTGGCGACGAAGGACGCCGCCAGCAAAGACCCCAAAACGGGAATATCGAGATAGGAAGCGTGATTGGCGACGAAGAAAGTCGGCGAAGCCGCGCTGATATCGCCATGCACCCGCACCCGCATGCCCAGCAGGCGCAGCGTCAGCTTGTGGAACAGCATCGGCAAACGGAACCCGTCCTGTGGACGCAGCCGTTTGTAAACCAGCGCGACAGGCACAAGGATGACGACCATCGCAAGAAAAATAATCGCCTTGACGATGCCGGACGCTGTTTGAACGTAATTATGCACATTGTTCATGCGCGGCTTTTTCGCATGATTTTGCCGATTATTCCACGGATTATTGCACCGGCAGGGCGATATCGGGATTGCCGCCCAGATTGTAATGCCGTTGATATCTGCGCGTCATCAGGTCGGTTTTGACGATGATGCATATATCGGTGGTATTGAATTGGTGGTCGACCACCGCGCCGTCGCCGACAAAACCGCCGACGCGGATATAGCCTTTGATCAAGGGCGGCAGGCTGTTGCTGCCGCTGCGCGGGTCGAGCTTCAGCTCTTCGAACGCCGTCGTCGGGTCAAACGCCTCGCGCGGCAGCATTTTCATATCGACATACCGTTCGGGCAAAGCCTTGGCGCGCAACGCGGGCGGGGCCAGATGGTGATGATAAAGGTACGACAACGGAATTTTCAACGCGTCGGGGTCGGTGCCGGGCAGGCTGGCGCAGCCGAACATCAACGCGACATTATGGCGCGCGATATACATGCCCAACCCGCGCCACAGCAATTGCATCACGGGGCCGGTGCGATAGTCGGCATCGATGCAGGAACGGCCCAGTTCAAGAATCTCGCCGGGATAGGCGATCAGGCGCGACACGTCATATTCCGCGCTGGAATAAAAACCGCCGCACTTGGCGGCGGCGTCGCGGCGAATAAGGCGATAGGTGCCGACAACAGGATTTTTGTTTTTACGGGCGTGGTCGATCAGAAGCAGATGGTCGCAAAACGCATCATGCGCGTCGAAATCGCGGCGCGATGCGGCCATATCGGGCGTCGGCTTGGCGCCCATTTCTTCATAGAAAACCTGATAGCGCAGTTCCTGCGCGCGTTCGATATCTTCGGGGGTTTTGGCCAGACGCACTTCAAGGCTGCCCAGACGGATATCGGCATCCTTTTTTTCCGTGATGTCGTGCACAGACGCGGTTGCAGCGGCGGTCATCGGGCCTCTTGACGCAAGATGGAATCAATGCGCGCTGTATATCACAAACTGCCCCAAAAAAGCCATAAAAAGACACACAAAAAAACAATGGCGGGCGCATAAAAGGCGCGCCCGCCATTTTGGCCGGTAAGTTACTGTATTATTTACGTTGATCCAGCGGCACGAACGACCGTTCGACGGCGCCGGTGTAAAGCTGGCGCGGGCGACCGATCTTCTGTTCCTTCTCGCGGAACTGTTCCTGCCAATGCGCGACCCAGCCGGCGGTGCGGGCAAGGGCGAACAGCACGGTGAACATGCTCATCGGGAAACCCATGGCGCGCAGGATGATGCCGGAATAGAAATCGACGTTGGGGTACAATTTCTTTTCGATGAAGTAATCGTCCTGCAACGCGACGCGTTCCAGTTCCATCGCCGTTTCCAACAGCGGGTCGTTCTTGATGCCCAGTTCGGCCAGAACTTCGCGGCAGGTCTGCTGCATGACCTTGGCGCGCGGATCGTAATTCTTGTACACGCGGTGGCCGAAACCCATCAGGCGGAAGCTGTCGTTCTTGTCCTTGGCGCGCCTGACGATTTCGGGGATGCGGTCCTTGCTGCCGATTTCCATCAGCATCTTCAAAACCGCTTCGTTGGCGCCGCCATGCGCCGGCCCCCACAAAGACGTGATGCCCGCCGCGATGCAGGCAAACGGGTTGGCGCCGGACGACGACGCCAGACGCACGGTCGATGTCGACGCGTTCTGTTCGTGGTCGGCATGCAGGATAAAGATTTTATCCATCGCGCGCGCCAGAACCGGGTTGATCCTGTAGGGTTCGGCTGGAACCGAAAACGCCATGTACAGGAAATTCTCGGCGTAAGACAGGCTGTTTTGCGGGTACACGAAAGGCTGGCCCAATGCGAATTTGAACGCCATGGCGGCCAAAGTCGGCATTTTCGCGATCAAGCGGTGGCACGCGATTTCGCGCTGGTTTTCGTCGTGAATGTCGGTCGAGTCGTGATAGAAGGCCGACAGCGCGCCGACCACGCCGCACATGATCGCCATCGGGTGGGCGTCGCGGCGGAAACCGTTGAAGAAGGTGCTCAGCTGTTCATGCACCATGGTGTGATAGGTGATGTTCTTGATCCATTCCTTTTTCTGCACCGGATCGGGCAATTCACCGAATTGCAGCAGATAGGCGACTTCCAGAAAATCGCTCTTTTCCGCCAGCTCCGCGATGGGATAGCCGCGATGCAGAAGGATGCCCTTGTCGCCGTCGATAAAGGTAATTTTGGATTCACACGAACTGGTCGAGGTAAAACCGGGGTCATGGGTGAAAAAACCGGTCTCGCCGTACAATTTGCGAATATCGATGACATTGGGGCCGGTCGACCCTTCCATGACGGGCAGTTTCCAGCTTCTGCCGGTGGCGTCGTCGGTCAGGGTGACGGTGTGCGGGGTGGTGGTCATCGGAAACCTCATGGGGAATTGAAAAAGAGGGGGCATTGAAAAACAGGATGCGCCTTCGCTTATGCACCATTTATGGTTAACACGAGTTTAAAGCGGTGAAAAGGGGGCGTCAAAACCCCGCCGCCGCGACATCCGCCTGTGCTTTTCCGGCGAATTTCCCGAAATTGTCGCGGAACAAAGCGGTCACTTTCTGCGCCTGCATGTCATAGGCGTTTTTATCCGCCCACATCGCGCGCGGGTTCAAAATCGTGCCGTCGATACCGGGGCATGACTCCGGAATCGACAGGCCGAACGCGGCATCCGTGGCAAAGGGGCCTTGCGCCAGCTCGCCCGACAGGGCGGCGTCGACCAGCGCGCGCGTCGCGGCAATGGGCATGCGGGTTCCGGTTCCTGCGCCGCCGCCGCTCCATCCGGTGTTGATCAGCCAGCAATCCGTTTTGTGCGCGGCGATTTTCCGGCCCAGAAGCTCTGCGTAAATCTCGGCGGGGCGCGGCATAAAGGGCGCGCCGAAACAGGGCGAAAAAACCGCCTGCGGTTCGGTGACGCCGCATTCCGTGCCGGCGACGCGCGCGGTATATCCCGACAGGAAATGATACATCGCCTGTTCGGGCGACAATTTGGCGATGGGCGGCAACACGCCATAGGCGTCGCAGGTCAGCATCACGATATTGCGCGGCTGTCCGCCCATGCCGGTGGCGCTGGCGTTGGGAATGTAATCGATGGGATAACAGGCGCGGCTGTTTTCGGCCAGCGATGCATCGTCGAAATCGACCGCGCGCGTGACGGGATCGGTCACGACATTTTCCAGTACCGTGCCGAAACGCCGCGCCGCGGCGTAAATCTGCGGTTCGGCATGAGGGCTCAGGCGAATGGCCTTGGCATAGCACCCGCCTTCGAAATTGAACACGCCGCCGTCCGTCCAGCCATGCTCGTCGTCGCCGATCAGGGTGCGCAGCGGATCGGCGGACAAAGTCGTTTTCCCCGTGCCCGACAGGCCAAAGAATATCGCGGTGTCGCCGCGCGCGCCGACAGTGGCCGAGGCATGCATCGGCAACACGCCCTTGGCGGGCATCAGATAATTCATCACCGAGAACAGGCTTTTCTTGATCTCGCCCGCATAGGACGTGCCGCCGATCAAAACCATGCGGCGGGTAAAATCCATGACGATAAAAACGCCGCTGCCCGTGCCCGACAAATCGGCGGCAAATTCCGGCGCATGCAAAACGGTAAAGGCCGGGTCGTGCGCCGCGCCGCGCTCGCGCGGCGTGGGACGAATGAACATATTGCGCGCGAACAGGCTGTGCCACGCGTTGGCGGTCAGCACGCGCACCGGCATATGGTGGGCGGGGTCGGCGCCGACGAATAAATCCTGCGCGAACATTTCTCGTCCGCGAAACCACGCGGCCATGCCGGCTTGCACTCTGACGCTTTGTTCGGGGGACAAAGGCTGGTTGATCGCGCCCCAATCGACCGTGCTGTCGGTCGACGCATCGCGCACCACGAATTTATCGCCCGGCGACCGGCCGGTATGCGCCCCTGTGCGGGCCGATAAAACGCCGTCGCATGTCAGCATCGCTTCCTGCCGCTGCATCGCCTTTTCGTACAGCGCGGCGGGCGACAGGTTGATATGAAGGTCGGCAAGGCCGTCGATGCCGATATGCGCCAGATGTTGGGTAATGTCCTGCATGGTGCGTAATGGCCCGGGGTAAGCCTGTTCGTTGATAGGCGCGCCAGAGTTATTCTATAGCTTTTTTCATAAAAAAGACCTAATTTCGGCGCGGAAACAACACAGCTTTTCCGCACGCTGCGACGCAGCAATACAAGGAAAACAACGGCAACCGGTAAAGAAACGGGTAACCACATGTCGCAAAATATCGTGTTGGTCGATGACGACCGTAACATCCTGACCTCGGTGCAAATGGCGTTGGAAGCCGAAGGTTTCGAAGTCCGCACCTTTCCCGACGGCGACGAAGCGCTGCGCGGTTTGACGGCGCGTCCGGCCGATCTCGCCGTGCTGGACATCAAAATGCCGCGCCTCAACGGCATGGAATTGCTGCAGCGGTTGCGTCAGTCGGGCGCGACGGCGCAAATGCCGGTCATCTTCCTGACGTCGAAAGACGAAGAAGTCGACGAAATCATGGGGCTGCGCATGGGCGCGGACGATTATATCAAGAAGCCGTTTTCGCAACGCCTGCTGGTCGAACGCATCCGCGCCTTGTTGCGCCGCGAACAGGCGCGGCAACAACCGACGGGCGATCCTGCCGCCATCATGGTGCGCGGCGACCTGACACTGGACGGCGCGCGCCATGTCTGCGTGTGGAAAGGCCAGAATGTCGAATTGACGGTGACCGAATTTCTGCTGGTCAAGGCGTTGGCGCAACGCCCCGACCATGTCAAAAACCGCGATCAATTGATGGACGCCGCCTATGGCGAATCGATCTATGTCGACGACCGCACCATCGACAGCCATATCAAGCGGCTGCGCAAGAAATTCAAGGATGTCGACAACGACTTCAACCAGATCGAAACGCTGTACGGCGTCGGCTATCGTTACAAGGAATAACGGGTGACAGTCCCGCCCGCCGTGCCGTCCGTCCTCGTGTCCGCCGCCTATCGCGAAAGCGGAAAGACGGATCACGAACAGGCCGAACATGCGCGGCCCGAACGCGCGGTATCGCCGATTCTACTGCGCATCCTCGCGGTCAATATTATGGCTCTGGCCATTCTGGTGGGCAGCCTTTTGTATCTGGGGCGTTACCAGGACCGCATCGTCGCCACCGAACTTGACGCCATGCTGTTGCAGGCGCGCATCGTCGCCAGCGCGGTCGCCGAAAATGCCGTCGTCATCAACGACGACGATCAAAGCATCCTGTCGCCGCTTTTGGCGCGCATGATGGTGCGGCGGCTGGCCGAAACCACCGAAACGCGCACGCAGCTGTTCAGCGCCGACGAAGCCCTGCTGGCCGACAGCCGCAATTTGCTGGGCCTGCGCAACGGCAAGGTCGAAGCGGAACCGCTGGCGGCGGTCGGCACGCAGCCGGTCGGATGGGGCGAACGCGCGATTGCCGATTTTTTCGACGCCATCGACATTATCCACGAACGCCACGCCTATCCCGTCTATGACGAACAAACGACGCAGCGCGGCGGGCCCTATGACGTCGCGGCGCAGGCCTTGCGCGATGACAGGGCCAGACAGGTATGGAGCCTCCCGCACGGCGGGCTGTTGCTGTCGGTCGCCGTGCCGGTTCAGCATTATCGCCGCGTGCTGGGCGCGGTTGTGATGTCGCGGTCGGATGAATCCATCGATCATGCGATTTACGAGGTGCGCATCAATATTCTGCAGATTTTCTTTTTCACTTTGTTCATCACCATTTTGCTGTCTTTGTATCTGGCGCGCGCCATCGCGCGGCCCATCCGCCAGCTGGCGCAGGCCGCCGAAGTCTTACGCCTCGGCCAAAGCAGCCACGCCGGCATCACCGGCTTTGCCAACCTGCTGCGCAACGACGCCATCCCTGACATGACGGCGCGGCACGACGAAATCGGCGACCTGTCCGGCGCGTTGCGCGACCTGACGACGGCACTGGCGCGCCGCATCGGCGATATCGAAAATTTTGCCGCCGACGTCGCGCACGAATTGAAAAACCCGCTGACATCCTTGCGCAGCGCGGTCGAAACCGTAGCCCGCGTTCAGGATCCGGCGGCGCAACAGAAATTGATGCTGATTATCCGCGACGATGTCGACCGCATGACGCGGCTGATCACCGACATTTCCAGCGCGTCGCGGCTCGACGCCGAACTGGGCCGCGCCGAACTGGAAGCCATCGATCTGGCGCAGGCCTTGGCGCAACTGCGCGACTATTACCGCCTCAACGCCGCCAAATGCGGCGAACCGGGACGGCTGGATGTCACAGTGCCCGACGACGCCATGATGATTCTGGGGGTGCGCAGCCGCTTGATGCAGGTGTTCCAGAATCTGATCGACAACGCGCTGTCTTTCTCGCCGCCGGGGCAGGGAGTGACGATCGTGTCGTCGCGCGTCGGGCGGCGCATTCAGGTTTTTGTCGAAGATAACGGCCCCGGGATTCCGGAAAACAAGCTCGACGCTATTTTCGACCGTTTTTACAGCGAACGCCCGCGCGACGAAAAATTCGGCACGCATTCGGGGCTGGGGCTCAGCATTTCCAAACAGATTATCGAAGCCCATCGCGGACGCATCTGGGCCGAAAACCGCAAAGACGGCGAAGGCAAAATCATCGGCGCGCGGTTTGTCATCCAACTGCCCGCGCTGGGCGACGCAGGCGTCGCGGGCGAACGGCGACAGATACCGCGGTAAATGTCCGCGCGCGCTGGGGCGCAAACCTTGATACGATGGGCGGATAGGAAAGAAGGCTACCAGCGAATAACTGACGCGCCCCACGTGAAGCCCCGCCGCCCCCGTGCGCGCGCTGGCGCGCAAATCTTGATCGCGATGGGCGGACAGGAAAGAAGGCTACCAGCGGACAACCGCCGCGCCCCATGTGAAGCCGCCGCCCCCGTGCGCGCGCTGGCGCACAAATCTTGATCGCGATGGGCGGACAGGAAAGAAGGTTACCAGCGAATAACCGCCGCGCCCCATGTGAAGCCGCCGCCCCCGTGCGCGCGCTGGCGCGCAAATCTTGATTGCGATGGGCGGACAGGAAAGAAAGCTACCAGCGGACAACCGCCGCGCCCCATGTGAAGCCGCCTCCCATCGCATCCAGCAAAACAATCTGCCCGCGCCGGATACGGCCATCATGCACGGCGGTGGCCAGCGCCAGAGGAATGGACGCCGCCGATGTGTTGGCGTGCAGGGCAATGGTCGACACCACGCGTTCCGCCGACAGGCCCAGTTTTTTCCCCGTGCCGTCGATGATGCGCTGGTTGGCCTGATGCGGAACCAGCCAATCGATTTGTTCGGGCTTCAATCCTGTGGCGGCCAAAGCCTCGTCGACGACGTCCGACAGGTTGGTCACGGCGTGGCGGAACACTTCCTTGCCGTCCATGCGCACAAAACCCGCTTCATCGGTGCGCAACAATTCATAATGCCGTCCGTCGCTGTGCAGATGCGTGGACAAAATACCCTGATCCGCCATCGTGCCCGCGCCTTCTTGCGCCTGCAAAACGACCGCGCCCGCGCCGTCGCCGAAAAGGACGCTGGTGGTACGGTCATTCCAGTCGAGCAGGCGGGAAAAAGTTTCCGCGCCAATGACCAGCACGCACCGCGCCTGACCCAAACGAATGAAATTGTCGGCAATCGTCAAGGCATAGACAAAGCCCGAACACACGGCCTGCACATCGAACGCAAAGCCGTGGGCGATGCCCAGATCAGCCTGCACTTTCGCCGCCGTGGCGGGAAAGCGGTCGTCGGGCGTGGTGGTGGCCACGATCACGGCATCAATGGCGGCGGCGTCGATGCCGGCGTGGGCCAATGCGTTGCGCGCCGCTTTGGTCGCCAGATCGGATGTTTTTTCGTCCGCGGCGGCGATATGGCGTTGCGTAATGCCGGTACGGCGTTCGATCCATTCGCTGTCGCTGTCGATATGTTTTTCCGCGATCAGGTCGGCATTGGACACGGCGCGCGCCGGCAAATAAGCCCCGCATCCGGCGACGATGGCGCGGATCATGATGCGTCGCCCGTGGGCAGGACGGGCATGTCTTCAGCCGTGGCGGTGATGCCATATTGCCGCGCCAGCTCTTCGGCGATGCGTTGGTTGAATCCGCGGGCGACAAGATCGCGCGCCACGCCGATGGCGTTGGCGAAACCTTCGGCATCGGTGCCGCCGTGGCTTTTGACGCAAACGCCCTGCAACCCCAAAAACATCGCGCCGTTATACCGGCGCGGATCGACGCGCTTTCTCAACCGGCGGAACGCGCCCATCGACAGAAGGTAACCCAGCCGCGCGATAAGCGACGAGGCGAAAGCCTGACGCAGGAAATGGCTGATCAGATGCGCCGTGCCTTCGATGGATTTCAGCGCGATATTGCCGCTGAACCCGTCGGTCACGACGACATCGACCGTGCCGGCCGTGATATCGTTGCCTTCGACAAAGCCGTGCAACCGGCCGGGAATAGGGCGCTCGCGCAAAATCGACGCGGCGATGCGCACTTCGTCATGGCCCTTCAATTCTTCGGTGCCGATGTTCAAAAGCCCGATGCTGGGTTGCGGATGGCCCAAAACGGCGGTGCTGAAAATCGCGCCCATCAACGCGAACTGCACCAGATTTTCGGCGTCGCATTCGATATTGGCGCCAAGATCCAGCATCACGGTTTCGCCGGTCTGCGTCGGAATAATGGTGGCAATGGCGGGGCGGTCGATGCCCGGCATGGTTTTCAGGACGAATTTGGCCATCGCCATCAACGCGCCGGTATTGCCCGCCGACACCACGCTCTCGGCCTCGCCCGCCGCGACGGCATTGATGGCCAGACGCATGCTGGACTGGCGGCCCTGCCGAAGGGCCAAGGACGGCTTGGTATCCGAGGTGATAACATCCGGCGTGTGACGCAGCGTGCTGCAATCCCGCAAAATAGGATGTTTGGCAATCAACGGCGCAATGTCGGATTCGTTGCCAAAGAAGATGAAACGCAATTCGGGGTGGCGTTCGCGCGCCAATGCCGCGCCGTCGACGACGATGCCCGGCGCGTGGTCGCCGCCCATGGCATCAAGCGCGATAACGCTCTTGCCGGCAAGAGACGTGGCGGCGTTGGTCATGACGCCCGCCCGCGGGGTTAAGCGGTTTTCGATTTAACGACCGAACGGCCGTCATAATGACCGCACGCGGTGCACACATGGTGCGGCAATTTGGGTTCGCCGCAATTGGGGCATTCGACCGAATTGGTGGCCGACAAAGCGTGGTGCGACCGGCGCATGTTGCGAACCGATTTCGAAGTCTTCTTTTTAGGAACGGCCATGGCCAGAACTCACAGTCTAAAAAACGAAAATAAAACGCGTCCCCGGACGGCACAAACCAGCAGTATCTGGACGGCGGTATCGGGCAACGCGCGACGGCCATTATCTAAAGAATTTTGCCGTCAGATGCAAGCTGCATCGGAAAGCCGCGGGGTCGCCCGTCTAGTTGCTTGTTTTACCTTTGTTTTTGCCGTTTTTTGCCAGCAGGGCCAACCGGGCAAAGGGGTTGGTTCTTTCATTTCCGCTTTCGGAATCTCCCGCACCGATGCCCAGAGCGGGCAGGGCGGCATCGGATTTGCGCGGATAGGCATCCAGATTAACCCCCAGATATTGCGCGACCATTTCCCCGATATCGATTTTGCCGTTGGCGAAATAATCGACTTCCGATTCAGACGCGTCCATATCGGATTCGCTGGCTTCATGGCCGACACCCGGCTCTTCGCCGGGGACGAACATCATATCCACCGCAATATCCAGATGCGCCGCGACGGGCTCCAGCGTGACGATGCAGCTTTGCACCACATCGGCATGTATCGTGCCGGCGACGGCGATCGTGCCGCTCAGTTGCGGCTTGACGGTCAGCTGCGCGGTCAGGGCGGGTAGGTCGAGAAGATCGAAACGCTTGGCCAAGGCCGCGCGTTCCACCGGTTTGGCCGTCAAATTTTCCTGCACGCCTGCGGCGGGCAGGCGGTCGGCGGTCAGAGGGCGTGAAAATTCGGGGGTCGGTTCAAACATCGGCTTTCTCCTGATCTGCTGCGCTTGAGGCTTGACCCTCTACGTCTTTTGTGAAGGTATAACCTATATGGAATCTGTTGTCGCCCGTCGCATGAAAAAAACGCTTATCCTTGCCTCTGCCGCTTTTGCCTTGGCCGTCCTTGCCGCCTGCGCGCCGACCGTGGCCACGCGCGGCGATCTGGTCGATCCGGACGCATTGGCGCAGATCAAACCCGGCGTCAGCACCCGCGAGGATGTGGAAACAAAATTGGGCACGCCGACACATGTCGCCACCTTCGACGACAAGGTCTGGTATTACATCGGACGCCGCACCCAGCAATATTCGTTTCTCGATCCCGAAGTGCTGAAACAGCAAGCGATCGAAATCGATTTCAACGACAAAGGCGTCGTCGCCGATGTCAAGAACCTCAATCTGTCCAAGGCCGCGGATGTCACCCCCGCGCCGGGCGCGACGCCCGCCTATGGCAACGATAATACCTTCATCCGTGAATTGCTGGGCGATCTCAGCCACCCCATGCCGGATCTCAGCCAGCACACGCCCGGCAGCCTGCCGGGGCAGTAAACCCCTTTCTGCGGGCATGTTTTTTGTGAACGGATTCCGACTATGAAGATTCTGTTCATCAACCTGTCGGCGCCGCGATTCACCGTGGCAACGCCGGATGCCGCCCCGCTGGGCGGGTCGGAATCGGCGGTGTGTTATCTGGCGCGCGCCCTCGCGGCGCGCGGCCACGGCGTGACGCTGGCCGCCAACCTGCCGCAGGATACGGCAGGAACGGTCATGGGCGTCGCGCATGTCGCGCCCGATGCGTTGCGCGCCCCCGGCTTTTTCGCGGCGCGCGCGTTCGATGTCATCGTCCTGTGCAACGCGCCCGCGGCGGCCGCACCGGTCAAAGCCGCCGCGCCGGATGCGCGTATCCTATTCTGGGCGCATGCCTTGCCCGACCAACCGTCGATGCAGGCCCTGCATCAACCGGAAACCAAACGGGCGATCGACGCCGCCATTTTCGTGTCGCGCTGGCAACAAAACGAAATCGAAACCGCGTTCGGCCCGTCGCACCAGCCTTATGTGATCGGCAACGGCATCGCGCCGGTTTTCGAAAATATGTTTGCCGATGCCGATGCCCTGCGCCGCGCCAAGCAAAACCGCGCCGCCTATACCGCGACGCCGTTTCGCGGCCTGTCGGTTCTGGTGCGCGCGATGGATGGGTTCGACGGCGACACGAATCTGGACGTGTTTTCCTCGATGGGCGTTTATCAGGGCGACGATAGCGATTATGCCGGTCTATTCGCGCGCGCCGCGCAAAATCCGGCCATTGCCTGTCATGGCGCGGTGGCGCAAAGCGCGTTGGCATCGGCATTGCGGCATGACGCGTTTTTATTTTACCCGTGCATTTACCGTGAAACTTTTTGCACGTCGGTGGCCGAAGCGATGGCGGCGGGTATGCAGATTGTCGCCACCGATCTGGGCGCGCTGCGCGAAACGACGATGGGTTTCGCCGATCTTGTTGATATGACCATGCGCGACGGCGGCGTAGATGGCGACGCGTTGACGCAACATTTCCGCGCTGCCATGCGCCGCGCGGTTGACGCCTTTATCAATGACCGCGGGTGGGCCGAACGCCTGTTCGAACAATCGCAACGCGCCAGCCGCGACTACGGCTGGGCCGCGCGCGCGACGGCATGGGAAGCGGCGTTACGCAATCTTGTCTGACTTGCCGTTCGCCGCGTCGAAACGGGCGCGCGCCTGTTCGATCTTGCCCCAATTGCCTTCGACCCACGCCACCAGCGCCTGAACCGGATGCAGCAAATCCTTGCCCAGCGTGGTCAAGGTGTAATCGACGCGCGGCGGAATGACGGGATAGACTTCGCGCGTCAACATGCCGTCGCGTTCAAGATTGCGCAACGTCGCCGTCAGCATGCGTTGCGAAATACCGTTGATCTCGCGCCGCAATTCTGAAAAACGCGCGCGGTTTTGCGGCGCGCGCGCCAGCGCGTGAATGATCAGAATGCTCCATTTGTCGCCCAGCCGCGTCAATAATTCGCGCAAAGGGCAGGGCGTATCCGCAGCCGGATTGCATTTCTTTTTGTGCGCCATGATCGCCTCGGTTACTTTTTTGTTCCTATAATATGAAATGGTGCCTGCTTGGCAGCGCCATCCATGGTTACTATATAGAACCATGTTCTTAATTACAACCACGACCCGTTAACACAGCAACAGGAGACAGAACAATGAAAATAGCCGTCGTTTACCACAGCGGATACGGCCACACCGCCGAACAGGCCAAGGCCGTGGCCCGCGGCGCAGGTTCCGTGGCCGGCGCCGAAGTCAAAATGATCAATGTCGCCGAAGGCGAAACGCCGTGGGCCGAACTGGAATCCGCCGACGCCATTATCTTTGGCAGCCCGACCTATATGGGCAGCGTCAGCGCGCCGTTCAAGAAATTCATGGATGACAGCTCGAAGCCCTGGTACGAACGCAAATGGAAAGACAAAATCGCGGCCGGCTTCACCAATTCCGCCAGCCAGAGCGGGGACAAACTCAACACATTGCAGACGCTCGCAATCTTTGCCGCGCAACACGGCATGCTGTGGGTCGGGCTGGATTTGCTGCCCGGCAACAATAACAGCAAAGGCTCGGTCGAAGACCTGAACCGCCTGGGCAGCTTCCTCGGCGCGATGGCGCAATCCAACGCCGACCAAGGCCCCGAAAACGGCCCCATTGCCAGCGACCTGAAAACAGCGGAACATCTGGGCGCGCGCGTCGCGACGCTCACCGCCAAATTCACCAAATAAAGGGAGGATGACATGAAAACATTCCTGCGTAACAGCGTACTGGTTGCCGTGCTGGCTTTGGCTGCCGTGCCCGCGCATGCAGCCGATACCTATACGATCGACCCGATGCATACATCGGTAGTGTGGACGATCAACCATTTCGGCTTTTCCAACCCGTGGGGCAAATTCGCGATGATCACCGGCTCGGTGACGCTCGACGACAAGGCGCCGCAAAACAGCAAGGTCGATGTCACGATACCCATCGCCAATCTGGTCACGGGCCTGCCCGCGCTTGACGAACATCTGGCGTCGAAAGATTTCTTCGACACCGCCGTTTATCCCACCGCGACCTTTGCCAGCACGAAAGTCGTGCAAACCGGCAAAAACACGGCGACGGTCGATGGCGTGCTGACGCTGCATGGCGTGTCGAAACCGGAAGTGTTGACCGTCACGCTGAATAAAATCGGCGAAAACATGTTCAAAAAACAAACGGCCGGTTTCAGCGCCACCGCCACGATCAAACGTTCCGACTTCGGCATGAATGCCTATTTGCCCGGCTTGGGCGACGAGGTGAAACTGTATATCGAAGCCGAAGCGAACAAATAAAAAAATCGCTCTCGAAAAACCCGCGCCGTTGCCACGGCGCGGGTTTTTTTATCCCTGTCGATGCCGGTACAAGGTCGATTTGCCGACGCCGAGTTTCTGCGCGGCCAACGTGATATTGCCTTCGCAATAACGCAGCGCGGCGTTTTCGGCTTCGGTTGTAATGGCGTCGAATGTTTTGAACGCGCCGGTTTCGTCGACCAGATTGACGACGAAAGCCCCGGCGCCGGACTCATCCCGTATCGCAAGCGGCGCCACGCCGCGCGCCGCCGGTTCGGCAATGACCGAAGGCGGGCACAGATCGGTCCGGGCGATCGTTTCGCCTTCACACAACAGCACCGCGCGATAAATGCGATTTTCCAACTCGCGTGCGTTGCCCGGCCACGGATGGGCGCGCAGCCACGCCGCCGCCGCCGCGTCGAAACCGGTGACTTTTTTATTTTCCTGCGCGGCATAGCGTTCAAGAAAATGCGCCGCCAGCACGGGGATGTCGTCGGCGCGATCGCGCAGCGGCGCGATCGGAATGGGAAAGACGTTCAGGCGGTAATATAAATCCTCGCGGAAAAAACCTTGCCGCACCGCCTGTTCCAAATCGCGGTTGGTCGCCGCGATGATGCGGATATTGACGGGCACGGTTTTGCCGCCGCCCACCGGTTCGACTTCGCGCTGTTGCAGGGCGCGCAGCAATTTAACCTGCGCCGCCAGCGGCAATTCGCCGATTTCGTCAAGAAAAAGCGTGCCGCCTTCGGCTTCACGGAATTTGCCCGCGGCGTCGGCCACGGCATCGGTGAACGCGCCTTTGACGTGGCCGAACAGAGTGCTTTCCACCAAATCCTTCGGCAACGCGCCGCAATTGACGGCAACAAACGCCTTGCCCGCGCGCGCGCTTTCGCTGTGAATGGCGCGGGCCATAACTTCTTTGCCCACGCCGCTTTCACCGGTGATCATCACTGTAATATCCGACACCGCCGCGCGTTGCCCCATTTTGACGGCGGCGCGCATCGCCGTCGACGGGCCGATCAACGCGGCAAACCCCGCCGCGCCGGACATCATGCGCAAACGTTGTATTTCCTGTTGCATCGCCGCGAATTGTTCGGCCTTGCGCACGGCATTGTGCAGCAAATCGGGGTTGGCGGGTTTGACCAGATAATCGAACGCGCCCGATTTGACGACCTGCACGACATCGGCGGTATTTTGCGTGCTGGTAATGACGATGATCGGCATGCCGGGCCGCATTTTAAGAATGACGGGAATGGCCTCGCGCCCATCCATGCCCGGCATCGACAGGTCAAGGAGAACGGTGAAAATATCGCTTCTGATATCCTTGCGCAAAATCGCCAACGCCGTGGCCGCGCTTTCGGCCTCGACGCAGGCGTGCGGGAAACGCCGTTTGAGAAGATCGGCGGTCAACCGTCTTTGCAATTCGCTGTCGTCGACGATCAGAATTGTGCCCATGCCGGCATTGTGGTGGAAAAAACTTAAAATTCCAGAAACGGGACGCATGCGCCGATTTGGAAACCCATAATGGGAAATTCCGGCGTAGAACCGGGCGCGCATGTATAACCAATTGAAATTTATTAGTTATTTTCTGGCATGGGTTGTGCAGATAAAGCCGTAAGTCTTTGTGGAGGCGGCAATGAAAATCATCAAATCCGAAGCGGAATACAGGCTGAAAGACGCGCTGGAAACCATTCGCAGCGAAGCCCGTCCCGGCTGGCGCGGTTTTGTGTTCCGCCTGTCCGCGCTCAAGGACTCCGAAAAGAAAGAAGCCGAAAAAATTGTTTTCGGCCTGTTGACCGATTGCGCGGCGGACAAGGAAGGCGGCGTTTATTATTGCGCCGACGGCGATATCGTCACGGTCATTCGCGGGCTCGACGACGAAGCGTGCCGCAATCTGCAAACCGTTCTGGCGGCGTTTTTGCCCGCGGCGGGCGCAACCCTGTTGAAAACAAGCCCGATCGATCAGAACGATATCAGCATCGACATTGTCTGTGCCGACAAAATCAAAACGCTGCGCGCCCAGCCGGTTGCGCCGCGTCCGTCATCGGCGACTCCAATCAGGATCGACAGCCACGCCTCGGCGGTATTTGCCTTGGCGCAAGCCGCGCGGCAGAAACGCCCCAAACCGTGTATCCTGCTGGTTGAAGACGATCCTGCCTCGCTGTTCCTGACCAAACGCGCGTTGGGAGCCGATTACGAGGTGATATCGGCTTCGTCGGGACACGAAGCGGTGCGGACCTATCTGCACCACGCGCCCGATCTGGTGTTTCTGGATATCGGCCTGCCGGATGTCAGCGGCCATGGCGTTCTGGAACAGATTTCCAGAATCGACGCCAGCAACGCCGTCATCATGCTCAGCGCCAACAGTTTCCGCGACGAAATCGTGCGCGCGATGAAACTGGGGGCCAAAGGCTTTGTCGCCAAGCCGTTCACGCGCGCCAAATTGCTGCATTATATCGGGCAATGCGTGCCCGCCGCGACGATGTGAGGCGGTGATGGCTTCTGCCTCCGACATCATGCCAGAAATCCGGACGGAAAATAACGTGGTGCATATCGCCGAAAACGCCGAACCGGAAAATGCCACGGCCAAGGAATTGCGCGAAGCGCGCGACACCGCCAAAAAGGCCCAGAAAAAAGCTGAAGAACTGGCGCAATTGTCGCTGTACGACCCAAGCCCGTTGATCCGTTTCGACATCGATCATCGCAAATTGCTGTATGTCAATCCGGCGGCGTTTAACCGCTATTCCGACATTTTCCAAAAGGGCGTCGATCATCCTTTGCTGGCCGATATTACCGAAATCGCGCTGCGCGCCTTCAGCCAGCGGCGAACCGTAACGCGCGAAGTCGCGGTCGGCAGCATCACCTATCAACAATCGATTACGCCGAACCTGCTGGGCGACGAACGCATCGTCACGCTATATAACCACGACATCACGAGGCTTAAACAAACCGAAGAAGTGCTGCGTCAGGAAACCGAACGCGCCGAAGCCGCCAGCCGCGCCAAAAGCGATTTTCTGGCCAATGTCAGCCACGAATTGCGCACGCCGATGAACGGCGTTCTGGGTATGGCGTCATTATTGCGCGACAGCGCGCTCGATACGGAACAGCGCGAACTGGTCGATGTCATCGTGCAATCGGGCGAGTCGCTGATGCTTCTGCTCAACGATGTGCTCGACCTGTCCAAGATCGAAGCGAACGAACTGACGCTGGAACAGATTCCTTTCAGTCTGGTCGCGATGATGGCCGATGTCGTGCGCCTGTTCGAACCGTCGGCGCGGCAGAAGAAGCTCGATTTCTCGTTTTTCTACAGCGCGGTTGCGCCGGAATGCCTGGTCGGAGACCCGGCGCGCATCCGCCAGATTGTGACCAACCTTGTTGGCAACGCGCTGAAATTCACCGAACAGGGCGGCGTCAAAATCGACATATCGTCGCGCCGCCGCGATGACGGCAAAGTCGACATGATTTTCCGCGTCGAGGATACCGGCATCGGCATCGAAGAAAAAAATATCAACCGTATTTTCAGCAAATTCACCCAGGCCGATAATTCAACCACGCGTAAATATGGCGGAACCGGATTGGGGTTGACGATATGCAAGCTTCTGACCGAAGCCATGGATGGCGCTCTTGGCGTCGAAAGCCGCGTCGGCAAAGGTTCATGCTTCTGGTTCTCGCTGCCGTTGTCCGTGGCTGATGCCGAACAGACACGGCGTTTGTCGGCGGAAAATACAGACAAAGCGAATGTCCTCGACGGAAACGACTTCTCGCCTTACCGCATCCTGATTGTCGACGATCATCCCATCAATCTGTTTTTCGCCAGAAAACTGCTGATGAAAATGGGGTTCAAATCCATCGACACGGTCGAAGACGGGCGCATGGCGCTGGAAAAAAGCGCTGCGGAAAAATACGACCTTATTATTCTGGATTGTCAAATGCCGGGCATGGACGGGTATGATGTCAGCCGCGCTATCCGTGCGCGCGAAGACGGCAGCGGTACGCGCATTCCCATCGTGGCAATGACGGCCAACGCCATGATCGGCGACCGTGAAAAATGCGTTGCGGCGGGAATGGACGATTATGTCAGCAAACCGATCACCATGCCGCGCATGCTCGAAGTTTTGATGAAGTGGCTCAAAGCCGGTGGCGGCGGTGCGCTCAAACCGCTTGCCGCCGCCACCGCCGTCGCCGCATCGCCCGCGCCGGTCGATCTGGCTCATTTGCGCGATTATATCGGCGACGACGAGGAAGAAAAACAAATCGTCGTGTCGATGTTCATGTCCGGTGCGGAAGAAGTTCTGGCCTTGATGGAAGCATCGATGGTAACGGTCGATAATGAATCGTGGAAAAAGGCCGCGCATAAACTGAAAGGGTCGGCGGCCAATTTCGGGGCGCGTACGCTGCAGGTGTTGTGCGGACAGGCCGAGCAGGATGCCGAAGCCGATGCCGCCACCAAGCAGGACTTGATCCGTCGCGTCGCGCTGGCTTGTGAAGATGTGCGGCGGTTTATGGGGTCTTGAACGCTGCCAATGCCGCGGCAACCCGATCGACCACGCTTGCCCAATCGCCGGGCGCGGGCTGACCGAAAACGCGGGCGGACGGATACCACGGATTGTCGGGCCGGTTCTGTAACCATCTCCAGCACGCATCGAACCGCGACATCACCCATACCGGCTTGCCCAAACCGCCCGCCAGATGCACCACGGACGTATCGACCGATATGACCAGATCCAGATTTTCGATAATCGCCGCCGTATCGGCGAAATCGCGCACATCGCCCATTATATCGGCGATGCGGGAACGCAAGCCGCACACATCAATCTGCGCCACCGCCGCCGCGCCCATTTGCAGGCTGTAAAAATCAACGCCCGCCACGTCGAACAAAGGCCGTAACGTCTCCAAAGCCATGCTGCGCCGCCGGTCGGTCAGATGGGCGTTGATCTGGTTTTCGTGCGGATTGCCGGCCCATACCAGCCCGACACGCAGATTGCCGGTGCGTGCCGGAAACAGCGCCGCCCATTGCGCCCGCGCGTCATCCGGCGCGCGCAAATACGGCCCTTGCGCAGGCACGGTTTCCAGCCGCGTGCCAAAGATATAGGGCAGGCTCATCAGCGAGGCGTGGACATCGAAATCGTCAGCTCCGACATGATCGACAAGGCGATCGATACCGGAAACCGTGGCAAACAAACGACGCAGCGGCGCAGGGCATTGGACAGCCAATGTGCAGCCACGCGCCTTGCACAACGGCGCATAGCGGATGAATTGCAAATCATCGCCCATGCCTTGTTCGCACCATATCAACAGACGTTTGCCCGTGACGTCTTGCCCCGTCCACCGCCGTTCGGGAAACGGATTCTTGCCGCGCATCGACGTGATGCCCAGCCCGGTTTCATGCATGGCCCAACCTTCGTCATATCTTCCCAGCGCCAGCAGGGAAAAAGACATATTCCGCTTGGCAAGAAGGGAGTTTGGATTTAGGCGCAGCGCGTTTTCAAAAGCGGCGACGGCATCGTCATGCCGCGCGGTTTCCTGCAAAAAGACGCCAAGATTGGTATAGGCATCCGACGAATCCGGCATCAACCCGATGGCATAACGGCACATGTCGACGGCCTCGGCCGGATGGCCCAGCGCGCGCAGGCATGTGGCAAGGTTAAGCGCGGCCTGCGCATAACCGGGCTGGATTTCCAGCGCGCGGCGATAGGGAGGCAGCGCGTCCTGCAGTTTGCCTTGCCGTTGCAAAATGGTGCCCAGCTGGTTAAGCGTCGCGGCGTCGGAAGGATTCGCCGCCGCTATTTGTTCCAGCCGCGCTTGCGCCTGCGCCAGCCACGGCGCGGCGGCATCGCCGCGCCCGATATCGCTATAGGCAAGGCCCAGATTGATAAGGGCGGATAAATCGTCGGGGTCGGCGTCCAATGCTTGATGGTACCACGCAATCGCGGCGTCTATTTTGCCCGCAAGAAATAAGGCGGCCGCGTAATTGCGCCGCGCCGCGCTTGTGTGCGGTGCGGCCTTCAATGCCCGTTCACAGGCTGCCAGCGATTCCGCACCCCGTCCCGCGCCACGCAAGGCGATACCCAGATTGGTCAAGGTTTCAACGTCGGCATTAATCGCTACGGCGCGGTTCAGATAATCGACGGCTTCCGCCGGACGTCCCATTTGCAGATAAAGCCCGCCCAGAAACCGCAAGGCGTCGCGATGGTGCGGCTGGCCGGCCAGAAAAGCGCGATAGGCGCCCTCGGCCTCGACCGCGTTTCCGGCCTGATGATACGCGACGGCAGTTTGCAGAAGATCGGACATACGGGATTGTAGCGCGGCGGCCCTTGCGCGCAACGCTCTTATGGCAACGGGCGCGGATTATCGGGCGGGATATCCAGCGACGGCTTGCCGAAATAATAGCCCTGCAGATAATCGACGCGCGCCGTGCGCAGCCATATGGCGACATCGTCGGTTTCCACGCCTTCGGCAATGGTCTGGATGCCCAGCCCGCGCGCCAATTCGATCAATACCGATACCAGATGTTGCTGTTCGCTGTCGGTCAGGATGTCTTTCAACAGATCCTTGTCGATTTTCATATAAGACAGGTCAAGTTCGCGCAAATAACGGATCGACGTCGCCCCCGCGCCGAAATCGTCCAGCGACAGCCGCCCGCCCAGATTACGTAACGTATCGCCGAAACGCTGGGTTTCGCCAATATCGGCGATCGCGGCGGTTTCCGTGA
Organism: Alphaproteobacteria bacterium; assembly: GCA_028866275.1. Lineage (GTDB taxonomy): Bacteria > Pseudomonadota > Alphaproteobacteria > UBA9219 > UBA9219 > CAIXLI01. The sequence goes on along the minus strand of JAGWIK010000006.1, from coordinate 2,838 downwards.
TCTCGACGGTCAATCGCCGCGCCACGTCGGGGTGCGGCGTAAGCGTTTTGTGCAAATGATCGGGCCAGCCGCTGTGCGATGCGGTCAGGCCGGACACGTTGATGGCGACGCACAGCTGGGGATGCGCCAGCATATCGCGGATCGCTATGTCGAGCACAAGCCGGTCGAGTTCGCCGACGAGCCCCAGCTGTTCGATCATCGGCACGAACATCGCGGCGGGTATCGGTTTGCCGGCATCGTCGAACATGCGCACCAACGCTTCGTAACAAACGGGCATGCCGGTTCCGGCGTCGACGATCGGCTGGTAGGCAAGGCGGAAGCCGTCGGTTTTAAACGCGCGTTTGATGCGTTCGCTGAGCTCCAGCAGCAAGCGGTTTTCCTGCGCGCGTTCGGGACTGTCGATATATTCGACGATGCTGCCGACGCCGCGCTGATGCGCCATGTGCAATGCCTGTTCGCCGTAAATCATCGCTTCGTTGGCCGACCGGGCGATGGACGGAAAACGCACGCCGCCGATGGACACGGTGATATGCAGCAACGTATTGGCGGCGACCACGGGCGAATGCCGGAAATCCTGCACGATGCGTTCGGCTAATGCCTGCAAATCGTTGCCCAGCGGTTCGGGCAGCAGAATGCCGAAAATGTCGCCGCTGACGCGTCCCAAAACGGCGCGCGTCGGGATAATCTGGGCCAGCCGCGCCGCGACGCCGCGCAACACGGCGTCGCCGCCTTCGGTGCCGACGGCTTCGTTGACGAAAGACATTTTGTCGATGCTGACGACAAGATAGGCGCCGGCGCGGCGGGTGCCTTGCGCGGTTTCGATGGCGCGCGTCAGGTGGTCGAGCAGAATGCCGCGTTTAAAACACCCCGTCAGCGGGTCGCGGCTCTGCGCATCGGACGAGGCGATTTGCGCGGGCGGCGGAATCATCCGCCAGATGCCGCGCTGTCTCGACGGATTGCCCGCGTCGCCTTCGCCGTCGCCGCGTTCATGCACCCAGATAACGCCGCCCGACGCAAGCGTCAGCCTGAACTGCCGGTCGATCTTGGTGTTTTCGCCGCTGAACACAATATGCCGGTCGTCGGAGTGGATAAGGTGATACAACGCTTGCGAATCCGGCGGCGGGGCTGCGTCGCCGAACAGCTTCTGCCACGCGCCAAACCAGGTGATCGCGTCGGTGCGCAAATCCCAGTCATAGGCGATGTCGCCGGACGCCGAAAGAAAATCGTCGATGTTGGGAAGCTCTGACATAACTCCGTGGCATTGACACGTTTTGACAAAAGAGCCAACAGTTTATGCACCGTAATCTTAATTTTTCCTGAAATTGCGGCAGATATGCCGATTTCAGCCCTCGGCGCCGGCAATATAGGGCGGGCAATCGAAACCCTTGGCGGATTTCGTGAAAATCTCGCATCCGGTCTCGGTGACGCCGATCGTATGTTCGAACTGCGCCGATAACGATTTGTCCTTGGTCACCGCCGTCCATCCGTCGGACAAAACCTTGATGTCGTATTTTCCGGCGTTGATCATCGGCTCGATCGTGAAAATCATGCCTTTTTTCAAAACCGCGCCTTCGCCCTTATGGCCGTAATGCAAAACCGACGGCTGCGTGTGGAACGTCTGTCCCGTGCCGTGGCCGCAAAAATCGCGTACTACGGAAAAACGCGCCGCTTCGGCATGTTGCTGGATGACATGGCCGATATCGCCCAAAGTCGCGCCGGGGCGCACCTGCTGGATGCCCAGCATCAGGCATTCATAAGTAATTTCGACCAACCGCCGTGCCTTGAGGCTGGTTTTGCCGCCGACGAAAAACATGCGGCTGCTGTCGCCGTGCCAGCCGTTCAATTTGGGCGTCACGTCGATATTGACGATGTCGCCTTCTTCCAGAACCTTGTCGCCCGGAATGCCGTGGCACACGACATGGTTGATCGACATGCATGTGGCGCGCGGATAGCCGCGATAGCCCAACGGCGCCGACACCGCGCCGCGCTCGCGCGTGAACGCGTCGCACATATCGTCCAGATCGCCGGTGCGCGCGCCGGGCACGACGAACGGCGTGATGTAATCCAGCAGATCGGCGGCCAGCCGTCCGGCGGCGCGCATCGCGGCAAAATCCTCCTCGCCGTGAATTTCGATCAGGCCTTCTTCGGAATCTTCGTTTGTCATCAAATCGATCCGCCGGGTTTGAAATTGACCTGAATGCCCATTTTTTCCATCTGGTTCATCGTGGTGGCAAGCCCGCTCTGCGCCGCCGACGCCAGCATCGCCTGGCCATATTCGGTGGGCGACCGGCTCGATGTCGTTTTTTCCGCAGCCAGCAGATTCATCAAAATGCCGGGCAGGCCGCCATCCTCGGGCTTGCCGCTGCGGATGCCTTCATCCTGCCGCGCCTTGGGGCCCCAGAATAATTCCGTAATGCGGCCGTCCGTCTGTTTCTTTTTCTTTTTGCGCACCGGCAAACCGGTATCCTCGTCGATTTCTTCGGGTTCGTTGGGGTCTTCCCACTTGCAGTCCTGCCAATTCACCGACAGGAAATCCTGAACCGCGCTCGACATAAAGGGCAGGTTGACCAGAAGCTCGCGGAACATGTCGGCGGCGGCAAAAATCGCCGTCTCTTCCAACTTCTTGACTTCGGCTTTCTGTTCGTCGGTTTTCAACCCCTTGCGCGCCGCCACCACCGGCGTCATGCAATTGTCTTTCAACCGCTTGGCCCAGTCATGCGCCTGATCGGCGCGTTCGTTCTCGCCGTTCTCGCGATACAGATCGCCCATCGTGCGCAGACGCTTGACCAGACATTCCGACCAGTACCACCAGTCGTTGAAAGGAGCTTTTTGTGCGTA
>JAGWIK010000069.1 GCA_028866275.1 Alphaproteobacteria bacterium | reverse complement strand
CATTTTTGATGCAATTTTAAATATGAAGAGGTGTGTATTTTTTACTGTAATCCCTTGACAATTAATAAGAACAAAAGTAGAACAAACACAATTAATTAGTCAGGGATATTCCGCATGTTTGCGCGATGGTATGAAAAATTGCTGCTGCTCGTTTTTCTATTCTCCGTTCCGGCACTTGCCGGAGATGCGGCAATCGAAGACGCATTTTCCCCGCACCAAGGCGCAACACAACTATAGTCACGGGCAATAATTTCCGTAACGATTTGTTAAGGGTGGCGTGATTCGCTGTGGGAATGACCTACAGCGTAGATTTTCGGAAGAAAGTAGTGGCTTTTGTGCATAATGGCGGAGGCCAAGCGGAAGCGGCACGTCGTTATGAGATAAGCCTGTGGTGTGTTCGGGATTGGCTGGCGCGGAAGGATTTGCAGCCGCAGCAGAAGGGCGTGCCCCGTCAGCGCAAACTGGACAAAGATGATCTTCGGGCGCGTGTCCGAGATAATCCAGAGGCAACATTGCAAGAGCATGCCCGACACTGTGGTGTTGATCGCAGCGTCATTGGCAAGGCACTGAGACGCATGAAGATCACGCGCAAAAAAAGACGCTCAAATACAAAGAACGCGATCCGGAAAAGCGCATAGTCTATTTGCAAACCTTGCGGCGCATTATGCAGATGCGTGGTTCGGATGACCTTGTTTATATCGATGAATCCGGCTTCGAACCCGAAACGTGTCGTCGTTACGGATGGAGCTTGCGGGGACAAAAAGTCTACGGCGATCATTCCGGCCACCGCAGGCCAAGAACCAGCCTGATCGCCGCGCGCAGAGGCAAGGACTTTCTTGCGCCCATGTTGTTTGAAGGTACCGCCGATACCGATCTGGTCAATGACTGGACGCGGCATATCTTGTGCAAAGAACTGCGCCCCAACTCAACCATCATCTATGACAACGCTGCCTTCCACAAAAAGAAAGACCTGGAAGCCATTGCCCATGAACACGGCCACCACATACTCTTCCTGCCGCCCTACAGCCCAGACTTCAGTCCCATCGAGAACGACTTTGCCAACATCAAAAAACGACGACAATACGCTCCGCCAAACACGCCTCTTGCCGACATCATCAAATCTTATGGAAATTATTGCCCGTGACTATAACATGGCGCAGCCATTGATAAAACACCCGCAAACCGCTCCATATTGCCCCCTTATAAAAAAGGTGTATTGGTAGCGCTCTGATCCACTTTATCGGAGGAGGGGCTTATGACGACACTCTATACCGCGCATGTGACATCCATCGGCGGCCGTGAAGGCAAGGTCACCAGCGACGACGGCGTTTTGTCGCTGCAACTCGGCAAGCCGGGCAGCAAAACCACCACCAATCCGGAGCAGCTGTTTGCCGCCGGTTACAGCGCCTGTTTCCTTAGCGCGCTCGCCTATATCGCCCAGCAGAAAAAAATCCCGACGCCAGATTTGAAAACGCAGGCCGATGTCACCCTTACTCAGGATAACACCGGATTTTTTCTCAGTGTCGTCATG
>JAGWIK010000005.1 GCA_028866275.1 Alphaproteobacteria bacterium | reverse complement strand
TTGATCCCGGGGCCAAGGGGCACGGCAATACCGCCTTTACGCGCCAAGGTCAAGAACGGCGTGTCCGCAAAACCTTTAATAACCCTGCGGGCGTAGCCGGTAAACAAAATCGACCGTGTTTGCCATCGTGCTGCTGCATTTGCCGGTCGCGATCGCCGCCGACACCGGCAACGCGCCGCCTGCCGCGACAACGCCGCTGCCATTGATGTAAATATCCACCGGCGTCGTACCGCCATTGGGGGCAAAGCTGGACGCCAGCGCCGTACAGGCGTCATAATCCAGCTGCGTCACTTCAACCGCAAAATAAGGTTCCCGCGCCGCCGACGTCGCCGGGCATACCGTCGTTCCCACATAATTCCATGCACAGACATGTATAGCCCCGCACGGGCTATAGGCCGTCCACGGGCTGGCGACATAGTTTTCCGCGCCGCCGCCAAAAGAACAGGTCGTCATCGTTTTTTGCACCAACGCCTCGGGAAAAACACCCGCATGCACCAATCCCGACATTGACGTCAGCGATCCGTTAAGATCGGTATAACCGCCGGCAATCGCGGGGGCCGAACCATAAAGCGCCTGCACATTATCGGCGGTTGAAGTCACGGCATCGATCGCCGTCGCCAGCCTGGCTTTTTCCCGGGCAATGCCGACCAAAGCCCACAACGCGCCCAGTATCGAGGCGACAACGCCCAGAACGATGGCCAGCTCGATCAGGGTAAAACCCCGTTTCTTTCGCGCGGAAAAAGGTGACATGTCCTGTATTCTGGCGGCGCATCGTTAAGATTTTGGTAACGCCGCGTCGTGAGGTGCCGCCCTGTGAACCGGTTGACGGTGAGCGTGGCGATGATGCGCGGGCGCACGCCGTTCCTGAATAAGCCCGCACGCCACGCCAATGGCATGATAAGCCGCGGGCGCGCCGGTCACATCGAAAACATCGACCAAGGCCGCGGTATGCGCGCGATCCGGCCACGCCGTCACCCGCACGGTCGAGGGAACCGCCGGCTGCGTTTTTCCTATCAGGGCCGCGGCAATGGCATGATCGGTCTGCACCAGCCGCGCCCACGCGACATCATGCACGGCGAACAAATCGAAATCTGTCGTCCCGACACGTATCGCGGCGCCGCGGCCCGAATCAAGCCGCGTTCCGGCGTTATAGCTGAAAACATCGGTGCTGGCCTCGACAGGCCGGTGCGTAATCATGATGTAAGGCTGCGCCCGCGCCCACCGCGCCGCTTGAACCGTCTTGGTCGTCACCATGTAACATGTCTTCTGGCCGCCCTGCATCATGACATAGGCCTGCCACGCGTCGAAACGGCCCAAGGATTTTTCAGGCGATGCCTGCCCATGCGCATGGGTGGATTCGTGCCGCGCATGCGCCGCGGCCGGTGACGAAACAATGACCGGCAGGATGACGGTCAACCCCAAAAACACCGCCATCAATTCCCGGGCCCGCCGCCCGTATCTGCGGCACGGCCCGATCATGGCGGCAAAGGCTGGCTGACCGGCACGGGCGGCGACAAATCCGACGCGGCCTGCGGCGCGGGCGGCGCGTCTTCATTAATCATCGGATTAATGATGGGCGCCAGCTGGCGCAGCATCTGCACCGCCAGCGCGCTGGAATAATGGTACTGCGCGGCGTCTTCGCCCGCGACATGCGCGGTGACCACGCCGAAAAAGCGATCGCCGATATAAAATACGAAAGTCCCCGTGCGGTTGACGACGCGCGAATTAATGATGCGCCCGCCCGCGCCGAATTCATCGAATCGCTGGTCGCCCGTGCCCGTCTTGCCTCCCACCGGAATGACGTTGCCGTCGGCGTCGTGATAGGCACCCGCCACCCGCGTCGCGGTGCTGCGCGGTTCGTCCACCACTTCGCGCATCAACCCGCGCAATTCGCGCGCCACGGCGGGGTTCATCACTTGTTCGGCGGGCGCGGTATCGTCATGCTTCAACAATGTCTGGTACGGCGTATCGGCGGCAAAAGTAATGGATTCGAATCGCTCGACCGGTAATTTCCGCCCGTCGGCCAGAATAATGCCGACCAGCTGCGCCAACGCGCCGGGCCTGTCGGCCGAACTGCCGATCGCGGTGGCATAACTGGGCACCAAATAATCGAACGGATACCCCAGCCGCGCCCAGCGTTTTTGAATATGCGCGAAGGCGTCTTCTTCCAGCATAATGCGAATACGCGTATCCTGCGCGCGCAGCATGCGCGGCTTGAACAGCCAGGCATAGCTTTGAATACGCACGGGATAGCTGACATCCATCATCTCGCGACGCGACGCGTCGGGATGCGCCTGCATATAGGCCACCAGCCACAACTCCATCGGATTCATCCCGGTCAGATAGGCGCGGTCGGACAAATCATAATGCCCCGGCGCATTATCGCGATACAACCGCGCCAGCCGCGCCGCATCGGGCGGGTCGCGGGGCGGGTAAGCCGCCATGAATTGCGCGAAGGCGTCGAACGTCGCGTCGGGAAACACGGAACGGAACAGCACCGCCCGCGCCGTCGCGCCTTTATGCGCGTGCGCCAGCATTTTCTGCATCCGCTGGTCGGCGTCCAGCCCTTTGTAATCCGCGATGTAACGGCCCAGAAATTCCTGCCCTTCCTGGTCGGCGAAACGTTCCAGATAGGCGCGGCGCGCGGGCTCGTCGGGGTCGTCCAGAATTTCATCCTTGGGCGCGGCGTCCTGCGCGATGGTATAATTGACGATATCGCGCATCAAACGCACAAAGACCAGATTGACCGAACGCCGGAACGCCTCGTGCAGATCCATCACTTCGTTGTTTTCCGACGCTTCGAAATTATGGAAAACATGCTCGCCGCCGCCGGTGAAGAAAACTTCGTCATTATTGCCCGAATATTGTCGATCCAGCGACGCATCAAGCATCGACGGCAAATCGGCATCGGGATGATCGATCAACCAGCCGATAGCCCATTTGGTCAGCACGTCCGGCGCGTCGTCCGCCAGATCCTGCAAATCGTCTTTCGACAATCCGGCATAGCGCCGGTGCAATTCCGTGATGATTTCCAGATAGGTCGCCATCGTCCGCAATTTGGCGGTCGAGCCGAGATCAAGCTTGACGCCGTCATTCATGTCGAACGGCCCGTCGATATTATCGGCCTGAAGCCGCAATTTGTCGCTGTTCGCCCCGCGTTCGTACAGCACCACGCTCCATTTTATCTTCGACAAATCATTGTCGGGCGACAACAAACGGAATCCGTAAAATCCATGCGCCTGCATGAAATCCTTATCGTCGACCTGTTTCAGGAAGTCGACCAGCTTGCGCTGCGCGGATTGGTCGATCGTCGTCTGCGCCGACAGGTCGAGCCGGTCGACTTCATAAAGCCGCCGCAGCCCCAAAAGGCCAAGCAACCGCGTGCGGAACGCGTCGACGGCTTTTTCTTCGATATAAGGCGGTTCCGGAAATTCCGGCGCGTGCGGCAGGAAAACCAGCGTGGCGCGTTTGGTGGCGTCGCGCAGCGCGACCGAAATCACGCCCGCATTCTGCAGCCGGTCGAGCGTCGCGTCGATCAGGTCGTCGAGCGCGCCGCGGTTCGTCTGCAGATAATAACTTGGCCGCCGTTGCGCCAGAACCAGCCCCAGCGCGGCGCGGTACATCTGCGCCTTGCGCGCCAGCCCGTCGGGCGTGCTTTCGCTGCCGTTCAGCGCGGCGGTGACGTCGGGCAGATCATACCCGAACCACGCCCACAGCCCGTCGCCGATGCTGTTGATTTCGCCGAAACCGGGCCGCGCCGACAACGGCGTGCTGTTCAGATAATCCAGCAAAATTTTTTCCCGCGCCGCGCGCGTGTCCGGCCCGTCAAGATAGACGCGGAAAGACGCGGAAATAATCTGGCGCAATTTCTCGATGCCGCCATCGGTCGCGCCGCCGGGCGAAAAGCGGAATTTTTCCGTCTGCGTCGCCAGCGTGCTGCCGCCGCCGTCGTTGAATCCCGGAACAAAATGTCGCGCGATGAACCCGAACGCGGCATGCGCGAACCGTCCCCATTCGATGACCGGGTTGCGCGTCACCGGCCCCGGCTCGAGCAAATCGCGGTTTTCGATATAAAGCAGCGTATGGGTCAGAAGCGGCGGCACCTGGCCAAAGCTGGCGAAAACATGGCGCGGATAGGACGCCGCGTAAATCTGTTCGCCGTGCCGGTCGTAGAGCGTCAACCCCGCCACCGTCTTGGGCCGGTAGACGGGATAAAATCCGTCGCGCAGCAATTTGGTATAGGCAGGCGACGCGCGCATCTGCGCCGCGACCGTAAAATCATCGGCCTGAATGGCCTTGATGAAAAACGGCATATAGCTGTAGCCCAGCCGCGCATTGTAAGGCCCGTATTTGGGAAACCGCATCAACGGATTGACGTCGGGCTGCATCTGGAACGAAATGCCGCGGTCGTAACGCGAAAAAAACCGCGCCTGCAATTGCGACGTTTCCATTTCATGCCACGCCGCAACACCTGCCATCGCGGCGAAGATCGACATGATCAGCGCGCGCGCCGCCCAAAAAGACCGCGCGCGCGGCAAACGCAACGGCAATTCGGGTTCCGGTGTCGCGCGCCACAAAGCCACAGGCTATACCCCCAGAATGCCGCGCAACGCCGTTGCAACTTCGCCCCGCTTTACCTCGCTTTGCGTCTTGGCGTTCATATCCTTGACCACCACCGTGCCCTTGGCCATTTCATCGCCGCCGCACAGCAACGCCACAGGAATGCCCAGCTTGTCGGCATATTTAAACTGCTTGTCGAGCTTGCCGTCTTCCAGCCAGACCTGCACCGCATAGCCGGCGCGGCGCAAATCGCTGGCCAATGTCAGGTTGTTGGCCCGCAATTGCGGGTCCAGCTGCGCGATCAGAACCTGTATCGTCGGCGGCGCGGCGGGCAGTAAATTATTCGCCTGCAAACATTCGAACAGCCGCGTCAAACCGATGGAAATGCCGACGCCCGGCAGTTTCGACTTGGTATAATGGCTGGCCAGATCGTCATAGCGCCCGCCCGAACAGACCGACCCGAATTCGGGATGCGCGTCGATCTGGGTTTCGTAAACCGTGCCGGTGTAATAATCCAATCCGCGCGCGATCGACAAATTCAACCGCGTGCGTTTTTCCGCCACGCCCAAAGCGCGCAATCCCTCGACCACCTGCGTCGCTTCATGCACGCCGGTTTTGAACATTTCGTTGTCAATCGGCAAGGCGTTCAACGCCGCCAGAACTTCGTCCTTCGTGCCCGCATGCCCCGTCAGGCGCAGCAATTCGGCGGCGTCGTTTTCCGCCAGCCCCAGCGCGACCATCGCCGCGCGCACTTTATCGGCGCCGATTTTATCGAGCTTGTCCAGTTCGCGCAGCACCAGTTTTTGTTGTTCTTCCTCGGCGACGCCGTAACCGGCCAGAAGCCCGCGCAAAATCTTGCGGTTGTTGAAATGGATGGTGAAATCGCCGACTTTCAATGCTTCGAAAATCTGCACGATGATGGCGGGCACTTCGGCGTCATAACCGATGCCAAGTTTATCCTTGCCGATAACGTCGATATCGCACTGATAGAATTCGCGCGACCGGCCGCGCTGCGCGCGCTCGCCGCGATAAACGCGCTGCATCTGGTACCGCCGGAAGGGAAAGGCCAGATCGCGTTCATGTTCCGCGACATAACGCGCCAGCGGCACGGTCAGATCGAACCGCAACGCCATATCGGCGTCATAGCCTTGCTGCACGCTGCCGGTCGATTGCACGAAATAAACCTGTTTTTCGGTTTCGCCGCCGGACTTGGTCAGCAAAATATCCTTTAATTCGAAAACCGGCGTTTCGATCTGCACAAAGCCGAATTTTTCATAAATGCGGCGAATGACATCCATCATATGCTGGAAAATCATCTGGTCGCGCGGCAAAAGTTCAAGCGTTCCGGCAGGGGTACGAGGCGTAATCATAAAACATCTAAGGGGTTCGAGGTCGGAGACACAGAAGATAGAGAAAAGACGGCAGAGAAGAAAGAGGAGATAAGGACAAAACCGCGGGTATAGCGGCGGACATATTTATCTTCCATCTCCCGCCGCTTTTCATTACCCTGCCGCCCCATGTGCCCCATGACCAAATGCCTCGCCCGATGCCTGACCCTGCCCCGCGCCGCGCAGCTTCTGCTGGCCGCCAGCCTCGGTTCGCTGGCTTTCGTGCTCGTCATGCAATTCGGTTTCGGTCTGGAGCCCTGCGTTCTGTGCCTGTGGCAACGCGTGCCCTATGACGCCGCCGCCATCATTGCCGCCATTCTGTGGGCGTGGAAACCTTATGCGCGGCACAGCGTCGTCCTGTTAATCCTGCTGACTGCGATTTATTTAACCGGCATGGGGTTGGCCGTCTTTCACACCGGCGTCGAACAACATTGGTGGGTCGGCACGCCCGGTTGCGCCGTGCAGCCGTTAAACGGCACATCGCCCGATGATCTGCGCCGGCAGCTTTTGCAAATGACCGTACCGCATTGCGACCATATCGCCTGGACATTTCTGGGCCTGTCGATGGCGAACTGGAACATCGTCTGGTCGCTGTTTTTAGCCTTCTTCGCCGCCGCTACCGCTGCAAAAGTGGCCGAACCCCCAAAAGGGTAATCAATTAACATATTGATATAAAATACAAAAAACTTTCCCACCCTGTTTTTTTGTTAATAAAGTTTACCATTCATTAAAATTTATGTTACAGTATGCTTAACGTGACACACGCCGTCTTAACCTATGAGGCAAAATTATGCGCGTTCTGCTTGTTGAAGATGATACCTCGGTAGCCAAGAGCATCGAATTGATGCTGCAGGCCGAAGGCTTCATCGTCGATACCACCGATTTGGGCGAAGACGGTCTGGAAATCGGCAAAATTTACGATTACGACATCATCATCCTCGACCTGATGCTGCCCGACATCGACGGCTACGAAGTGTTGCGCCGCCTGCGCGCCGCGCGCGTCACCACCCCGATCCTTATCCTGTCCGGCCTGTCCGAACTCGACAACAAGATTAAGGGCCTGGGCTTCGGCGCCGATGATTATCTGACCAAGCCGTTCGACCGCCGCGAATTGGTCGCGCGCATCCACGCCATCATCCGCCGTTCGAAGGGCCATTCCGACAGCGTCATCCGCACCGGCAAGCTGATCGTCAATCTCGATACCCGCACGGTCGAAGTCGACGGCGCACCGTTGCATCTGACCGGCAAGGAATATGGCATTCTGGAATTGCTGTCGCTGCGCAAAGGCACGACGCTGACCAAGGAAATGTTCCTGAATCATTTATACGGCGGCATGGACGAACCCGAATTGAAAATCATCGACGTGTTCGTATGCAAATTGCGCAAGAAATTGGCCAATGCCGCGGGCGGCGACAATTACATCGAAACCGTGTGGGGCCGCGGCTATGTGCTGCGCGATCCTGTCGGCGGTGAAAACGCCCGCCCGACAGCCGCCAAAACAGCATAACCGCTGACGCCCGCCGTTAACGCCGCGTTATCCTTAACGACGCATTCACCTTGTTTGTGCGCGGTCGCAAAAAAAGCAACAAAGTTGCGTTTGCGCGCTTACCGCCTGAATCGCCGCGACAATTTTTTCGTATCTTGTTGCCGTTGTTGCGGATGCGAAAAAATTCCCCATCCCCATGCCTGCGTTTCGTGATAAAGTTCCTCCTATCCCAAGATAAACCCTTAATCTGAAGGAGGTTCGTTATGGCACTTGAAAATCGTATCGACTCGCTGAAGAAACAACATGCCCGCCTTGACCAGATGCTGCGCGCCGAGGAAGCGCGCGCCGGCGGCGACGAAATCGCAATCCACCGCCTGAAACAACAAAAACTGGCGGTCAAGGATCAGATCGAATTCCTGCTGCACGGCGCCCGCGAAGCGGCGTAACGCGCGGCACGATCGATCGAAAAGACCCGGCCCGCGCGCCGGGTCTTTTTTTGGCCGCAACAATGTGCGACAGTGCGCAAAGCGGCCCCTGAAAGAACGGAATATCCATGCACGATCTCATATCCCTCATCCACCATTACGCCATTCCCTTCGTCATCGTCATCAGCGTCGTGGTGTTCGTGCACGAATTGGGCCATTACTGGGTGGCGCGGCGTTGCGGCGTGCGGGTTTTGTCTTTTTCCATCGGTTTTGGCCGGTCGCTGTTCGGCTGGACCGACAAACACGGCACGCGCTGGCAGGTGGCATGGCTGCCGATGGGCGGTTACGTCAAAATGTTCGGCGACGCCGACCCCGCCAGCACGCCCGACGCCGCCGTAAAAACCATGTCCGACGACGAAAAGAAAGTCGCCTTTTTCCACCAGAGCGTGGAAAAACGCTTCGCCATCGTCGCCGCAGGCCCGGCTTTTAACTACCTGTTCGCCATTCTGGTGCTGGCCGTTTTGTTCGTCTTTCAGGGGCAGCCCTTTTCCCCGCCTTTGATCAGCGCGGTGCAAGATCACAGCGTCGCGGCGCAGGCCGGATTGCAGCCGGGCGACAAAATCATCTCCATCGACGGCGACGCCATCGCCAGCTTCGAAGACATCAAACGCATCGTCGCGCTGAACGAAGGCACGCCGATCCATATCACGATCGACCGCGCAGGCGTCGACAGCACCGTCGCCCTGACGCCCGAAATCGCCGACCAGACCGACCGTTTCGGCGGCCATCACCGCATGGGCAAAATCGGCATCGTGTCGGATAAAATCGAATATAAGAAATGGCCGCCTTTGCAAGCCGTACAGCATGCCGGCATCGAAACATGGAACCTGACCACCGGCACGCTGCGCGCCATCGGGCAGATGATCATGGGCACGCGCGCATCCGATGAAATCGGCGGGCCGCTGCGCATCGCGCAAATGTCGGGACAGGTGGCGCAAAGCGGCGGCTGGGCGTTGGTCTGGTTCATGGCCGTGATTTCCATCAATCTGGGCCTTGTCAACCTGTTCCCCGTGCCGTTGCTGGATGGCGGGCATTTGCTGTTCTATGCCGCCGAAAAAATCCGCGGACGCCCTCTGCACGAAAAAATTCAGGAATACGGCTTCCGCCTCGGATTCGCGCTGGTGCTGTCCTTGATGATGTTCGCGACATGGAACGACCTCGTCCATCTGCAGGTCATATCCAAACTGCGCGCCTTACTGTCGTGACAGAAACGCCGTAATCGCCGCCGACACGGCGGCGGGATCGGTGAAATCGACGCGCGGATGACGGAACGGCACCCATTGGAACCGCGCGTACCATAACGTGCCCTGATGCGGCGGCTGGAAATAATCATAAGTCGCGATAGGCCGATAGCTTTCGCGGTCGCATTTCACATAAGACAAATTCCCGCGTTCCGACGCATAAACGCCCAGCAAGGCCCGCTTGGCGCGGCGTTCGTCCTCGGTCAAATCGATCGTGCGCGTGGTCTCGTCGGGCGAAATAAATTGCTGCGACCGCGCGTGGCCGCCGAAATAATTATATTCGGCGAATTCCAGAACACTGACCCGTTTTTTCAAGGCGAACCCCACGGCATTCAACGCATCGTGATCGGGATTGCCGCCTTCATAGGCCGGAACCCAAACCTGATCGGGCCTCCACGCCGCCACGGCGGCACTGGCCTCTTCCATCACTTGCGGCAAATGCTGCCACAAATGCCGCGCCGGACGGTCGGCCCAGCCCAGCGGCGTCACACCCATTTGCGCCGCCACCGCTTCGCCTTCGGCGCGACGCATCGCCACCGCAACATCGTAATATTTGCGTTGCCACGGCCAGACCGTATCGCGCGCGATGCAACCATGCGTCAGATAACACGCCGCCACTTCCGCCCCCGCCGCGCGCGCGCGCATCACCGCCGCCGCGCCGGCCACAATTTCATCATCGGGATGCGCGACCAGCATCAATATCCTGCGTCCGAACATGCTACCCCCGTTTTTTCGCGGCTTCCCGCCACACCGGCGCGAAATCCTGCCGCAACACATCGTCCCACCCGGCTAAACGCGTTTGCCGGAATTCCAACGCCGCCGCGCGCAACGACGCGCGATGTTCCGCATCGCCCGCCAGATCGCGCAATCCCCGCGCCCAGGCATCCGCGCCGCTTTCCATCATATGCATGGCCTGCGAGGCGCTACAAGCCTGCGCCACGCCGCTGTGCCGCGATACCAGAACGGGGCAACCGGCAGACAAGGCCTCCAGCCCGATCATGCCGCCGATTTCGACATCCGACGCGATCGCCAGACAATCGACGCTGGCATACAGGCGCGGCAAGGCTTGCGGTTCGACCCACCCCGCCAGCGTTACGTCACCGCCCAGAGTCTTTTTAATCTCGTCGCTTTGCGGCCCCAACCCCGCCATCAACAGATGCAGGTTCGCGCCTTGGGCAATCGCCTGCGCGCAGGCCTGCGCCAGCATCAACGCATTCTTGCCCGCATCGACACGGCCGACGAACAGCACCAGACATTTGCCGGATGCGATGCCGTAATCGCGTTCGATCCCGGCGCGGTCGGCGGCATCCGGCGTAAACATCTTTTTATCCACGCCCAATCGCATGGGCCGCACTTTGCCGTCCGCGCCGACGCTGTGCGCCAACGCGCGGTCTTCGTCGCGCATCGCCAGTATGGCGGCGCAGGCGCGCAAATGCGCCTTGACGCGTTTTTGCTTTTTGCGTCCTTCGCGCGCCGCAACGCCGATTTTGTCGGCGATGAAAAGCCCGACGCGCCGCCCCAGCAAATGCACCAAAGTCTGGCGCGTAAAAATTTCGGTATAGGCCGGCGTGTCGGTATGAAACGACGTTACCAGCGGAATATTATTCCACCGCGCCACCCGTTCCGCCGTGCGCGCGAAAGCGAAACAGGCATCGGTTGTATGAATGACATCATAGGCCGGCAATTCGGCGGCCAGCGCGGGATGAAATCCGGCCAGATCGGTATGCGCCGGCACATAAGGCAGGAATTTCAACCTTTCGGTACTGAACACCGGCGGCAGATAACGATACCGCACCTGCGGCGACAGTATCTCCTCGCCCGCCGCGCCGGAAAAATAAACCGTCAGATCGATATCGTCCGCCGCGCCGGCCACGGCCGCCTGCGCCACGCGTTCCCAGTATTTGACATGCCCGCCCGATGATTTTTCACGCGGCAAATCGACCAGAACCACGGTTTTGATTCTGCCGGTCATGGCGATAGCACCAGTTCGGGATCGCCCGCCTGTTTCAACTGCGCCGCCGTGCCCGACAAGGTAATGCCCATGACATTGTTCCACATGGGGACCAGATCGCCGTAATGCGGCGAGAAAATATGCCCCGACTCGCCGGTCGCGATCATGAACAGCGACTTGTCCGGATCGGCCAGATCGTAAATGCCGCGAAACCCGCCGCCATGCGTGCGCGACAACGGATGCGCCGCGTCATGATCGAACCCGCCGCCACGATCGAGCGTATAAAAACTGCCGCTGCTTTCGACGCTGAGGTTCGACAAATCGTCGAGCAGCGGAATATGGCTGTAGAATTTATTCGTCAGCATCGCGACATTCTCGCGGCCCCATCGCCACGCGGCCATGTCCGGCCCCTGCCGCGCCGTCAGGAAATCCAGCGCGTCGGTCAGGCTTTGCAGCATCATGCCGTGACAATCGGCATCGCCGCACCAATCCTGCGCGTGGTTTTTGATCAGCGACATCAATGTCATTGCCGCGAACGGGCCTTTTTCCGACATATCGACGCCGGTTTGCGCGAACATGCGTTTGTGGAATTCATAAAGCCACGCATCGAAAATCGCCGGTTCCGGCCGCGCCGCATCCATGACGCCGTCCCACCCACCCAGCATTTCCAGCGCCCGCGTCTGGCGCGCATCCTGCGGCTTCAACGCCGCCAGCACAGGCAAAAAATCCCGCGCCGCCAGCGACAAATGGTCGGCCTGCATCGCTTCCATCTTGGCCAGCGTGAATTTCTGTCCCGTCGCGCCCATAATGTCGAAGAATTGCTGCAAGCGGCGGGCGCGGTACGGTTCTTCCCAATCCTGCCCGAAATAAACATTCGAATCCGGCCCCACCACGGCATTGTTGGCATTGAACACATAACCGGCGGCGGGATCGGCAACTTGCGGCAATTCATCGAACGGCACGGTTCCGACCCAATCATCATCGCCCGACGCGCCGTCGGCCGGCATCAGCCCGTCACCCGATTTCCGCACCGGCACGATGCCGGGATTAATATAGCCGAACGCGCCCTTGTCGTCGGCATAAACGATATTTTGCGGCGGCGCCTGATACAATTTCAACGCGTCGATCAACGCGGCGGCATCGGGCGCATCGTCAATGCGCAACAACGACTCTGCCGTCCTATCCTTATCGCCCAATCCGGTAAAGGCCAACGCCACCACCTGCCCCGGCTTTGCCACCGACGCCGCATCCTTGCTGACATCCGATATCACCGGCCCGTGGCGCGTGACGCGCACATGCAAAACAACATCCTTGCCGCCCTTGACATGAATGATTTCCTCACGCGTCGCAAAAGGCGCCGAACCATCGGGCGTCATGTAACGCGACGGATCCTTGGGGTCGATTGTTTCGACGAACAGATCCTCGACATCGCTGCCCGTCGTCGTAAAGCCCCACGCCACATGATCGTTTTCGCCCAGCAACACGATGGGCAGCCCCGGCACGGTCGCGCCCTTGACGCTGCCCTGCGGCGTGACGATACGCGCCAGATACCATAAAATCGGCGCTTCCAGGCCCAGATGCGGGTCGTTGGCCAGCATCGGCTTGCCGGTTTGCGTCAACGCGCCGCCCACCACCCATTCATTCGACGCGGCATGATCCAGCCCCAGCAATCCCGCCAATTTATCCTGCACATCCCGCGCGGCCTGCGGCGGCGCCGGCAGGGCCAAAGGCTGCGTTGTCACCGGCGTGCCGGCGGGCGGCATCGGGAACAGCCACGCCATTTTATCGCGCGGCATTTTCTGCGCCAGTCTGGCGCGCAGGATTTCCAGATGTTCGTTATGGCTCAATTCCAGCGCCATCAATTTCTGCCACACCAGCGAATCCGCCGGAACCCACGGCGCGGGCGTGTCATGCAGCAGGGCGAATTGCGGCGGCAACCTGTCCTGATGCGTCTTCAACCACGCATTGACCCCGGCGGCATAAGCCTTGAAACAAGCCTGCGCGTCGGGCGACATGGCCTCGAAACTGCTTTGCGCCAGTTTGTATAAACCCAGCGTGCGCGTGAATTCGTCGACATCCAGCATCGACGGCCCGACCAGTTCCGCCAGCCGTCCCTGCCCCGCGCGGCGTTGCATTTCCATCTGGAACAAACGTTCCGACGCGTGCACATACCCAAGGGCGAAAGCCGCATCGTCTTTGTCCTGCGCGAAAATATGCGGCACGCCATAGCCGTCGCGGAAAATACGCACCGGCGCGGACAGGCCCGACATTTTCATATGGCCGGCATAGGCCGGTTCGGCGCGATAGAAAACCCACGCCGCATAGACGGAGCCGGCGACGCCGGCGGCAACCGCCAGCAACGCCGCGCCAATTATTATTTTTTTCATAACCCGTACGATCTTGTGCATATTTTATACCCCCGCTGCTGTCATGCCGTCGACGCGCAAGGTCGGCGCATCGATGCCGCGTTCGAACGCCAGATCGTTCGCCGCCGTCATATGCATGAACATGTCTTTCAGATTGCCCGCAATCGTCATTTCATTGACCGGAAACGCGATCTGCCCGTTTTCGATCCAGAATCCGGCGGCAGCCTGACTATAATCGCCGGTCACGCCGTTGACGCCCATACCCATGGTTTCGGTGACATAAAAACCCTGCGCCACATCGCGCATCAAATCAACAGGCGTCATCGCGCCCGCTTCGACATAGACATTGCTGCATGACGGCGACGGCGGCCCGCCCGTGCCGCGGGCGGCGTGCCCCGTGCTGGCCATCTTCAACTGCCGCGCCGACCGCAAGTCCAGAAGCCATGTCGTCAACACGCCCTTGTCGATAATCTTGCGCCGCTGCGGCAGAATGCCTTCGGCATCGAAAGCGCGCGACCGCATCCCGCGCGCGCGATGCGGGTCGTCGACCACTGTGATGGCGTCGGGAAAGATCCTGTGGCCCAGTTTGTCTTTCAAAAAACTCGTGCCGCGCGCGACCGCCGCGCCCGAAATCGCGCCGATCATCGTGCCGATCAACCCGCCCGCAATGCGCGGATCGAAAAAGACCGGCACATGCGCCGTCGGCATTTTGCGCGGGTGCAGCCGCCGCACCGCGCGTTCGCCCGCACGGTGGCCGATATCCGCGGGCGCGGGCAGATCGCCGGCAAAAACACGGCTGGCATAATCGTAATCGCGCTGCATGCCCGTGCCTTCACCCGCCAGAACCGTGGCGCTTATCGAATAGCCGGTACGGCGATAACTGCCCGTAAACCCGTTGCTGGCCGCCATTGTCGTCCGCGTCGCGCCCCATCCCGCGGCTGCGCCTTCGGAATTGGTGACGCCGGCGACGGCGCGGGCGGCGTCTTCGGCCTCGCGCGCGCGCGCGATCAATTCCTCGGCGGAAAAATCGGTATCGTCCGCCATTTCCAGAACGGGCAAGCGGCGCGCCACCTCGTCCGCCGCGGCGATGCCGCAAAATTCATCTTCGGGCGCAAGCTTCGCCATCGCCACCGCGCGCGCCACCATATCGTCGATGGCCGCCGGCCGCCGGTCGCTGCCCGACACGATCGCCTGTTTCTTGCCGACAAAAACGCGCAAACCCATATCGCATGATTCCGCCCGTTCAAGGCTTTCGACTGCGCCCAGCCGCACCGCAACCGACACATCGGACGAATCCGCCACCAGAATATCCGCGGCATCGGCCCCGGCGGCCAAAGCCTTGCGCATCATCTGTTGCAACAATTCCTGCGTTTCCATCCTGCGTCCTATCCCTGATTTCCGGCCAGATGCCATGTGCGAATATTGCCGATATCGATATGAACATGATTGTCTTCGTGGTAATAAGCAACCCCGCCGCGCTGCATCGTCAGGGCCACAGCGGCAATCGCCGCGCCGCTGACATCCGCAATACGGAAATCGACCGCCCAGCCGCGCATATGCAGCGATTCCTTGGCGACATTGCCGTTGGTCTGCGCCAGCATGGCGTTGGTCGCGGGCGTGCGATAACCCGACAGAATCTGGAACACCACGGTCGCCGGCAAATCCAGCCTTTTGCGTATATCGACCATGTAATCGATCAAAGCGGGATCGATCCTGCCCACGACATCGGCGTGGCGATCGCGGAACAGCACGTCGATTTCATGCATGGCGCGGCGGTCGTAATGACCGTCATGATAATAAACCACATCAAGTTTTTCGTGGTTATAGGGGTATTCCATCACGATGCGCCGCACCGGATCGGGATCGGGATCGGTCTTTGCCATGCCGCGCCCGATAAGATTATGATAGGCATAACCGCCGTCCCCGCCGCCCGCGCAAGCCGTCAGCAGCATCACCAACGCCAGCGCCAACAGACGTTTGATCCCCGCGCCGGTCATCCGCGCACCCGCGCCAGCCGATACCCGTCTTTTTCGCTGACCAGCCAGTCGCCGCCCCCGGCATCCAGCTTGCGCCGCAACTGATAAATATGGGTTTCCAGCGTATGGGTATCGATACGTTCGTCATACCCCCACACGGCGGCAAGAATATCGCGGCGCGACGCCGGCGCATCCCGCGCCGCCAGAAACGCCAGCAAGGCGGTTTCCTTTTCCGTCAACCGCACGGCATCGCCGCCCGCCAACGGCACCGCGCGGCGGCTTTGCGGCTCCAGCCGCCAATTGCCAAAATCGACGCTGCGGTTGCGCAGCAAAGGCGCCGTTTCCAGATAATACCGCATCCGCATCAGCAAATGCCCCAGCCGCACCGGCAGGGCAAAAGTCTCGGCAAAACTTCCTTCTTCCTCGCTACCGGTGCCCAACAGTAAAAACACCGGTTTTTCGCCCTGTTTTTCCACCCCGCCCCCGCGCGCCCACCCCGCCGCGTCGGCAATCACCATATCGGGCGCGACGCCCTGAACCGCAGGCCGCACCTCGCCCAGCCGCGATGCCGCGATTTGTTCGTCCACGGCGTCGCGCAAAGCATTGTCAGCGATCAAAAGCAGGATTTCGGGCATGCAAAAAGGCCGAAAAAGGTCAGGGACGCGGATTCTAACCTCATCCCCTTACAAACAAAAGAAACTTTAGTATGCTGCCGACATGACCTCTTTTCCTCTCAAAGCCGCCGTCATGGGCTGGCCCATATCCCATTCGCTGTCGCCGCGCCTGCACGGTTTCTGGCTGCGGCAATATGGCATCGACGGGCGGTACGACGCCCTGCCGGTCGAACCGCAGAATCTGCAATCCGCCCTGCGCGCCCTGCCCGCCCAGGGGTTGCGCGGCGTCAACCTGACCGTGCCGTTGAAAGAACTGGCCCTGTCCGTCATCGACACGGCCGACGATACCGCGCGCCGCATCGGCGCGGTCAATCTTGTCACTGTCGAACCCGACGGCAGGCTTCACGGCCGCAACACCGACGCCTATGGTTTTACGCAAAATTTGCTGCATGGCGGCTATAAACCAGACAGCACGGCTTTTGTTCTTGGCGCCGGAGGCGCCGCGCGCGCCGTCATCGTCGCGCTGGCCGATATGGGCTTTACCGATATCCGCATCGCCAACCGCACCGTCGACCGCGCCGAAAAACTGGCGCGCGATTTTTCAACCCCCGCCGGCAGCATCACGCCCGTCGCATGGCATGACGCGGCCGACGCGCTCGGCGGCGTCGACCTTCTGGTCAACACAACCTCGCTGGGCATGAAGGGGCAACCGGAACTCGCCTTCCCGCTTGACGCGCTGCCCGCCACAGCCGCCGTCACCGATATCGTCTATAATCCTTTGGAAACCGCGTTGTTGCGCGCGGCGCGGCGACGCGGCCACCAAACGATCGACGGGCTGGGCATGCTCTTGCATCAGGCGCGGCCGTCTTTCGCCGCGTTTTTCGGACAAGACCCCGCCGTCACGCCGCAATTGCGCGATTACATTCTGGCTGATAAATAAAGACATGTCCCGCGCCCGCCCCGACCGCATGTTGATTATCGGCCTGACCGGCAGCATCGGCATGGGCAAAAGCACGGCGGCGGGCATTCTGAAAAAAATGGGCTATCCGATTTACGACGCCGACAAGGCCGTGCATGCTTTGCTAAAAAAAGACGGCGACGCCGTCGCGCCGATAGCCGGCATTTTTCCCGAAGCGTTGAAGAAAAACGCCATCGACCGCAAGATTCTGGGCCGCGCGGTGTTCGGCGACGCGCAAAAACTTCGACGGCTCGAACGCATTCTCCATCCCTTGATCCGCAAGGCCGAACGCGCGTTTTTAAAAAACGCCCGCGCGCGCAAAGCCCGCGCCGCCATTCTGGAAATCCCCCTGCTGTTCGAAACCGGCGGCGAAAAACGCTGCGACGTGACAATGTGCGTCACCGCCCCGCGCGCAATACAACGCGCCCGCGTGATGGCGCGTCCGCATATGACCGAAGAAAAATTCCGCGCCATCGTCGCGCGGCAAATGCCGGACAAGGCGAAACGCGCGCGCGCCGATTTCACCGTGCCCACCGGCATTGATGAAGCGCATACGCGGGCCCATCTGCAAAAAATCCTGCGCCGATTGGGGCTGGAGCCGTAAATGTCCGCCATCCCGCCCGCCTTTCACCAGAATTTGCGTTTTTACCTGTCGGGCCCCGCGCCGTGCCCGTACCTGCCCGCGCAAGTCGAACGCAAGCTGTTCACCCGCCTGGACGGCGACAGCGATCCCGGCCCCGCCGTCGTGAATGCCGCGCTGTGCCGCGCCGGTTTCCGCCGCAGCCACGATGTCGTGTACCGCCCCGCCTGTCCCAACTGCAACGCCTGCACGCCGGTGCGCATACCCGTGCGCGTCTTTCAACCGTCGCGGTCGCAACGCCGCGTTATGGCGCACAATACAGACCTGACATGGACGCGCGCCGACGCCGCGCCGACGCCGGAACTCTTCGCCCTGTTCATGGCCTATCAACGCTCGCGCCACGGCGACAGCGACATGGCGCGCATGACGGAATCCGACTTTGCCGCCATGCTGCAGGAAGGCGGCGCCGACACGCATCTGCACCTTCTGCGCGACGGCGCGGGCATGCTTAAAGGCTGCATGATCACGGACAATGTCGGCGACGGGCTGTCGGCGGTATACAGTTTCTATGACCCCGATGACGCGCGCCGCAGCCTCGGCACATTCCTTATCCTCGCGCTGATCGCCGAAGCGCAACGGCGCGACGAACCCTTTGTCTATCTCGGTTACTGGATCGCGGCATCGCGTAAAATGGCGTATAAGGCCAAATTCCAGCCGATGCAGTATCTCAGCCCGCGCGGCTGGGACTGGTGGCTGTAACATGTGCGGCATCGCGGGCTGGATCGACCTTCAGGAAAAAAACGCCGCCGCCGGCGCGCTGACAGGCATGACCGACGCCCTCGCGCATCGCGGCCCCGACGGGCACGGCGCGTATCATGCCGCGACGCGCGACGGAAAACATGCCGTTGCGCTGGGCCATCGCCGCCTCGCCATTATCGACCCCCAAGGCGGCGTGCAGCCGATGGTGTCGCGCGACCATCAAATCGCGCTGGTCTTTAACGGCGAGATTTATAATTTCCAGTCCCTGCGCGACGAATTGAAAGCCCAAGGCTTCATCTTTTCCACGCATTCCGACACCGAAGTGCTGCTGAACGCCTGGCGGGCATGGGGCCTCGACAGCCTGCGCCGGTTGCGCGGCATGTTCGCTTTCGCTCTGTGGGATGCGGGGCGCGAAATGCTGCTTCTGGCGCGCGACCGTTTCGGCAAGAAACCTTTGTTCCTGCATCACGACGGCGACCGCCTGATCTTCGCTTCGGAAATCAAGGCCCTTCTGGCCTATCCCGGCGTCGCGGCAAAACAGGACAAACAGTCCGCGCTCGATTACCTGCATGACCGTTATGTGCCGGGGCCGCACACGATGTTCGACGGCATTACCAAATTAATGCCGGGCAGCTATGCCCTGTGGCAGAACGGCAAATGGTCGCAAAACCCCTATGCCGTGCCGCCCGACGGCGAACAACCGCCGCCGCCGGCCGCCGCGTTGCGCGACAATCCGGTGCAGGCCTTCACCGACAAGCTTGATGAGTCCGTGCGGTTGCGCATGATCGCGGATGTGCCGTTCGGCGCGTTTCTGTCCGGCGGCGTCGACAGCGCGGCCATCGTCGCGCTGATGAGCCGCCACAGCCAGCTTCCCGTCAACACCTTCTCGGTCGGTTTCGAAGAAGCCGCGTTCGACGAAACGGTTTATGCGGCGCAAATCGCCAAACAATTCACCACCAACCACCACGAATGGCGCATGCGCGCCGGCGATGTCATCACCTTGTTGCCCGAAGCCATTCGTTTCCGCGACGCCCCCGTCGCCGAACCCACCGACATGGCGCTTCTGACCCTGTCGCGCCACGCGGCGCAAAGCGTCAAAATGGTGCTGACCGGCGAAGGGTCGGATGAAATTCTGGCCGGCTATCCCAAGCACAGATTCGAACCGTGGGCGGCGCGCTACCAATCCCTTGTGCCCGCGCCGGTGCATGACAAATTGATCGCGCCCCTGATCGACGCCCTGCCGGCGCGGTTTTATCGCGCGCGCACCGTGGCGCAAGCCTTCGCGTTGCGCGACGCGCATGACCGGCTGCCGCGCTGGTTCGGCGCGTTGAGCCTTGCCGACAGAGCCGCGCTCGTCAATGCCGCTATCACCCCGCGCGCCGTCGATCCTTTCGCCTTTACCGACGCGCCCGACATTTCGCCTTTGCGCCGCTGCCTTTATTTCGACCAACGGTCATGGCTGCCCGACAATCTGCTGGAACGCGGCGACCGCATGACAATGGCGGCGTCGATCGAATCGCGCATGCCGTTCATGGATCACGAACTAGCGGCGTTGGTCGCCGCCCTGCCCGACACTTTCCGTATCAGAAACGGCACGCAGAAATGGATTCTGCGCGCCGCGATGCGGCATATCCTGCCGCCTGAAATCCTGTCGCGGCGCAAAGTCGGTTTCCGCGTGCCGGTCAGCCTGTGGTTCCGCGACGGCCTGCGTGATTACGTTCACGATCATTTGCTGGGCGATCATTCGCGCACCCGCGATTTCTATAACCGCGCGGCTCTGCAAACCATCCTCGCCCAGCATGTCGCCGGCCGCTTCAATCATGAAAAACTGATCTGGACGCTGCTGAGCTTCGAGCTGTTTCAGAAAGAATATAATCTCGCCTTCTGACTCCTATCGCCCGCGCACCGTTTCATCCTGCTTTTTCTCTGCCGCAGGTTTCGACGGCGGCGCGGCCTGACAATCGAACGTCAATTTGTCCGCGGCTTCATCCAGCCCGACAGTCACCGCCCCGCCTTTTTGCAACGGCCCGAACAGCAATTCCTCGGCCAGCGGTTTTTTCACCTGTTCCTGAATGACGCGTGCCAAAGGCCGCGCGCCGTACAGCGGGTCATATCCTTTTTTCGCCAGCCACGCCCGCGCTTCGGGTTTCAATTCGATAGTCACGCCGCGTTCGGCCAATTGGCCTTCCAGCTGCAACACGAATTTTTCCACCACTTTTTCGATGATGTCGGGCGGCAACGGGTTGAACGGTATAATGGCGTCCAGCCGGTTGCGGAATTCCGGCGTGAACAGCTTATTGATCGCTTCGGTATCCTCGCCCGACCGCGCGTCGCGGGCAAAACCGATGGCCGGCTTGGCCAGATCGGCCGCGCCCGCATTGGTGGTCATGATCAAAATCACATTGCGGAAACTGACCACCTTGCCGTTATGGTCGGTCAATTTGCCGTGATCCATCACCTGCAACAAAATCGCATATAAATCCGGATGCGCTTTTTCGATTTCGTCGAGCAGCAACACGCAATGCGGCTGCTGATCGACCGCGTCGGTCAACAACCCGCCTTGTTCGAACCCGACATAGCCCGGCGGCGCGCCGATCAGGCGCGACAGGCTGTGTTTTTCCATATATTCCGACATGTCGAAACGTTTCAGCTCCAGCCCCAGACTGGCGGCCATCTGCTTGGCGATTTCGGTCTTGCCCACGCCGGTCGGCCCCGAAAACAGGTAACAACCGATGGGTTTTTCGACATCGCGCAACCCCGCGCGCGCCAATTTAATGGCCGACACCAAGGCGGCAATCGCCGTATCCTGCCCATATACCAGCGTCTTCAAATCGCGATCGAGCGTGCGCAACGCCTCGCGGTCGTCCGCGCCGATGCTCTTGGGCGGAACTCTGGCAAGCTTGGCGACAATGCCTTCGATATCCTCGACGCCCAGCATATTTTTGCGTTTTTCCGGCGGCAACAACATCTGCGACGCGCCCGCTTCGTCGATGACATCGATCGCCTTGTCCGGCAATTTACGGTCGTTGATATAGCGCGCCGACAATTCCACCGCGCTGCGAATGGCTTCGTCGGTAAAGCGCAATTTGTGATGCTCTTCGTAAACCGGCTTTAACCCTGCCAGAATCTTGACCGCATCCTCGACCGACGGTTCGTTAACATCGACCTTCTGGAACCGCCGCACGAGCGCGCGGTCTTTTTCGAAATAATTGCGATATTCTTTATAAGTCGTCGATCCGATGCAGCGCAGCGAACCGTTGGCCAAAGCGGGCTTCAACAAATTCGACGCGTCCATCGACCCCGACGACGTCGCGCCCGCGCCGATAATGGTGTGAATTTCGTCGATGAACAGAACGGCGTGCGGAATCGCCTTCAATTCCTTCAGCACCTGTTTCAGTCTTTCTTCAAAATCGCCCCTGTATCGCGTCCCCGCCAGCAGCAACCCCATATCCAGCGAGAAAATCGTGGCCGGCCGCAACGCTTCCGGCACTTCGCCGCGCACGATGCGCCGCGCCAGCCCTTCGGCAATGGCGGTCTTGCCCACGCCCGGATCGCCGACATAAAGCGGATTGTTTTTCTGGCGGCGGCATAAAATCTGTATGGTGCGGTCGACTTCGTCAGCCCGCCCGATCAAAGGATCGATGCCGCCCTCTTGCGCCTTTTCATTCAGATTGACGCAATAGGCTTCGAGCGCGCTGACTTTCTTCTGGCTGCCGCCGTTATCCCCGCCTTCGGCATCGACCTCGTCATTGGCGGCTTCGTTTTCGCCGCCCGGCGTTTTGGTAATGCCGTGGGAAATATAATTGACCGCGTCGAAACGCGTCATATTCTGGCCCTGCAGGAAAAACACCGCATGGCTTTCGCGTTCGGAAAACAGCGACACCAGAACATTGGCGCCCGTGACTTCCTCGCGCCCCGCCGACTGCACATGAATGACGGCGCGTTGCAGCACGCGCTGGAAACCGGCGGTCGGCTTGGCTTCCTCGTCATAACTGTCGACGACAAGGCCGGTCAGCTCATTATCCAGATGCTTGACCAGATCGGCGCGCAATTGCCCCAGATCGACATTGCAGGCGCGCAACACGGCCACGGCGTCGCTGTCGTCGGTCAAAGCGAGCAATAAATGCTCCAGCGTCGCATATTCATGCCGCCGCTGGTTGGCCAGAGCCAAAGCGCGATGCAAGGTACGTTCAAGATTGCGTGACAGCATGAGCCAACCTCGTTACAGGAATCTATCATAGAAATGGGTAGCGACAAAAGATAAACAAGGGGCTAAAGAAAGCAGGGAAAACAGGGATATCGGCAAAAATGCTTCTTCTGGGCATCGAAACCAGCTGCGACGACACGGGCATCGGCATCGTCGACTCCACGCGGACGATCCGCGCCGATATCGTCGCGTCGCAACTGGCCGACCATAAACCCTATGGTGGCGTCGTGCCGGAAATCGCGGCGCGCGCGCATCTGGACGTCATCGACGGCGCCATCACCCGCGCGATGGCCGACGCCAATATCACATTCGCCGATTTATCGGGCATCGCCGCCACCACCGGCCCCGGCCTTATCGGCGGCGTCATGGTCGGCGCCATGGCAGGCAAGGCCATCGCCGCCGTGCGCCGCCTGCCCTTTATCGCCGTCAATCATCTGGAAGCGCACGCGCTGACCCCGCGTTTGACCGGCGACATCCCGTTTCCCTATCTGTTGCTGCTGGCGTCGGGCGGCCATTGCCAGCTGGTGTTCGTGCGCGGCGTCGGCGATTACCGCGTGCTGGGCCGCACCATCGACGACGCGATCGGCGAATGTTTCGACAAATGCGCCAAATTGCTGGGCCTTGGCTATCCCGGCGGGCCGTTGATCGAACAGGCGGCCCGTAACGGCGACCCGTCCGCCTTCGCCCTGCCCCGCCCCATGGTTGGCCGCGCCAATTGCGACTTTTCCTTTTCCGGCCTTAAAACCGCCGTGCGCACCGCCGTGCAAGGCCGCGATATCACCCCCGCCCTTGTCGCCAACATGGCCGCCAGCCTGCAAGCCGCCATCGCCGACTCCGTCGCCGACCGCGCCCGCCACGCTTTTGCAATGCTGGAAAACGAAAAACCCGCCGCCTTTGTCACCGCAGGCGGCGCCGCCGCCAACCAAAGCCTGCGCGCGCGACTTGCCGCCGTCGCCGCCGCAAATAACGTGCCTTTCGACGCGCCGCCCGCGCGGCTGTGCACCGATAACGGCGTGATGGTGGCATGGGCAGGCCTTGAACGCCTGCGCCTCGGCCTCACCGACGCGCTCGACACCCCTGCCCGGCCGCGCTGGCCGCTGGAAGAAATGAAAGGATAAAGTTACGCCGCTTCGGCGACGACGCTGTCGACCAGAATGCGGTAAATCGCCGCCGCATCCTTGGCGCTCCGCAGCTTTTCGCACAGCTTGGCATCGCGCAGCAAACGCGACACGGTCGCCAGCGCGTGCAAATGGTCGGCCCCGGCATCTTCGGGCGCCAGCAACAAGAACACCAGATCAACCGGCTTGTCGTCGATCGCTTCGAACGCCACCCCTTGCGGCAGACGCGCGAAATAACCGAACACCTTGTCCAGCCCCGGCACGCGCGCATGCGGAATGGCGATACCCTGCCCCACGCCGGTGGTGCCCAGCCTTTCGCGTTCCCACAAAGCGTCGAACACCGCATGGCCGTCGACGCCGGCCAAAGGCGCGGCGGCTTCGGCAATATTCTGCAATATGTCCTTCTTGGTCGCGGCGGCAAATGCGGCCGCGATGGCCTGCGGGGAAAGCACGTCACGCATCGTAACAGTCTGGGTCATGTTGTAGGGCCTAACCGGCTTTTTTGGCGGCGACGGTCTCGGCGGGATCGACCCAGCCGATATGCCCGTCGGGGCGGCGATAAATCATGTTCAGCCCGCCATTGGCGCGATTGCGGAACATCAAGGCGGGCAAGTCGCCCAGATCCAGCCGCATCACCGCCTGGCTGACCGTCAGCATTTCGATCGGCGTGGTCATTTCGGCCACCACCACGGGGTTGTCATTGGCCTCTTCTTCGGATTCCGCCTCCCCGTGCAGAACGAACGCGTTGGCGATAACCGCTTCGGCTTCGCGCGCGGCTTCGTGATGATGTTGTTTCAATTTCGTCTTGTGACGGCGCAACCGGCCGCCAAGACGGGCCAGGGCCGCGTCAAAAGCCGGATAGGGTTCGCTGGCCGACGCCGCGCTTTGCAAGGTGATGCCGCGTCCGGCATGAACGGTAATGTCGGCGCAGAACAAATGCGCGTCGCGCGAGAAGGTCACCTGAGCGTCAAGCCCGTCGGCGAAATATTTGGCCACGACGTCTTTCAACTGGGTTTCGACATGGGCGCGCAAGGCGTCGCCGACATCGATTTGTTTGCCTTTAACGGACAGTTTCATAGCATTGCTCTTTCACAAGGATAAAGGATTCTGGCCTTTGAATTCAGGGTCTGACAACGGCAGGCCTGCATCCGGCCCGGAAACCCCTCTCGGTCGCGGTCGGCGATCGATGTCGCCCGCGGCTTTCAGATAAGGCCAAGTTTTACCCGCTGTCAAGGCGGGGCAGGGGCCAAACGCCGCGCAAACACAATTTATTGTTTATAATCATTGTGTTACAAAAAAATACAATGAAGCATTCTATCACCGGCGGCGTTAACGCCCGGTTAAACCGGCGGCGTCTTTATACAATTCGTCCCGCGCGGGCCGGTCGAAACCATAGGTTTTATTGCAAAATTCGCATGTCACGGTGACAAGCCCCTCCACCGCCAGAGCTTCGATTTCCGCGCGGGGCAGGGACCGCAGCATGCCGCGCACCCGCGTGTCGGAACAGCGGCATTGATGCCGCAAAGCCTGCGCATCATAGACCCGCACGCCTTCTTCATGAAACA
Organism: Alphaproteobacteria bacterium; assembly: GCA_028866275.1. Taxonomy (GTDB): domain Bacteria; phylum Pseudomonadota; class Alphaproteobacteria; order UBA9219; family UBA9219; genus CAIXLI01. The sequence goes on along the minus strand of JAGWIK010000005.1, from coordinate 80,946 downwards.
AACGGTACAACAGCGCGTCCGCCGTCACATCAACCGCCGTCAATTCACCGGGCGTGCATGTGCCCATCAACATCATGGCCCGCGTCCAATCCTCGGCCTCGGGCGTCGCGCTTTCGACATTGACGCCACCTTCGCGCGGCATACGCTGCACCAATAACCCGCCGCCGCGCCACCGCCCGTGGGCATCGCAATCCACCGCCGCCATAATGCCGGTCGGCACCTGTTCCGACTGGCGGAAATAATGCTGCACAGCCTCGGCCAATGTCGCGCCTTCCAGCGCGACAATACCCTGATACCGTTCTTCCTGTCCGGCCAGCGAACAGGTAAAAGCCATATGCCCCTTGCCCAGCAAGCGGATACCTGCCGGAATATCGGCATAATTTATTGATTCATATAAATCTTTATCGAATTGCGCATAGGCGCGCACACCGCCGTCGCTGGTCACGTCGGCGACCAGCAACCGCACCACCCCGTCGCCCTTGGCCTGTAACGTGAAAACGCCGTCATATTTCAAAGCCGCCGCCAAAGCGACAGCCAGCACCACCGCCTCACCCAGCAAATGGCCGATGGGGGCAGGGTAGGCATGTTGATGCAGAATAAGGTCGAGCGCCGCCCCCAGCCGCACGGCGCGGCCGCGCAAATGCGAAGATTCCAGCTGGAAGGGCAAAACAAGATTATCGGCGGGGTCGATCATTTTTCGACCTTATCACAAAACCCCCACCAAAAAGTAAACAAATTTCATATTTTACATGCAGTTAGAGAGAAGCCCCCTTTGGCTATCCCCCTTCTTTGTTAACGCCGCCTCGCCATCAACCCAAACCCGACACAGACATTCCACATCCGAAATAAAAAATATATTTAAGAACATAACAAGAACATCTTGTTGACTTGGAGCCGCGTTTTTGACTAGTTTGACCGGGCCTAGAGTAGAGAGAAGGCAGCGCGCGGGTGACCTCCCGCGCTGCCTTAGGCATTGGCTGCCGGAGCTTGGCTGGTTTTCAAATCGCCAACCGCTCCGGCCCCGATCCCCGCCCTCCGTATTGCCATCCTGTCACCGCCGGCTTGCAGTTTTTTCGCGCAACATTTTTTTCTGCGCTACACTGCGGGTGTCTTCATTTCCGGAATCCGCCCATGAAACCTGCCGCTTTTTCCCCGCGCACATTTTTCATCACCGCCGTAACCGTCGTCGTCATCCTTTCCGCCGCCGCATGGGGGTTGTGGCTGGCCGCTGCGGCGCAATACCGCCATGTCATCGACGGCTGGATCACCCAGGGCCGCGCCGACGGATATCATATCAGCTATGACGACCGCCGCATCTTCGGCTTTCCCCGCCATATCGTGATGCGCCTGTCGAATCTCGACTGGAAAAACACCGACGGCATCGCCTTCCACGCCGACGCGATCGACATCGCCGTCACGCCGTGGAACTGGCATGATTACCAAGCGCGCTTTAAAAACAACGTCACGCTGCAGGCCCCGACCGACGATGCCGGGCACGCGCTGACCCTGGCCACGGACAAAGGGATCGCCGACGTCACGCTGGCCCCCGACGGCACATGGAAACGCGCGAAGCTTCAACTCGACAACGCCAAACTGGGCCTTGCGCCGCATTATCTGTTTGCCGCCGCCGCGCTGGATGCGTCGGTATCGCGCCCCGACACGCCGCCGCAAAACCACAGGCAGCCCGGCCTGACCATCGACGGCGACGCCACCGGCCTGACTTTGCCGGACGCCATGCCTTTGCCGTTCGGCCCCGCGGCCAACCATGTCGCCGTGACGATGCGCGTGATGGGCCGCGTGCCCGACGTGCGCGAACGCGCCGATGTCGCGGCATGGAACAATGACAGCGGCGTGGTCGAATTCGACAAACTCGACATCGACTGGGGCGTGTTGCAAATGACATCGACCGGCACGATGGGCTTTGACGACGACCTGCAACCCGAAGGCGCGTTTTCAGGCACGATCGCCGACCCCGACCGGGTCATGCAGGCCTTGATGAAAGGCGGCTATGTCGCGGCGCGCGACGCGGGCATGCTGGACGCCGCGATGAAACTGTTCGCCAAACCGGCGCAGGGCAAAGACGGGCAGGGCATGGAATTTCCCATCACCGTGCAATTGGGCGGTTTGTTTTTCGGCCCGGTGCGCGTCTTTACCTTTCCGGCGATCGAATGGCCGGAAGCGCCGCCGGCAACGGCATCATCCTCCTGACGCCAGCCGGTCTTCCAATGCGCGGGCGGCGGCAAAGAAATTTTTCTTGGCCTGTTCGGTAAAGGGGTTTTCGCGTTCGATGGCGCGAAACAATTCGTCCGAGTCGTAACGCACCATATCGACCATCTGCTGCATCAATTCATAGGTGCGCGTCGTCAATTGCATGTCGGGCAGGTCGAGCGCCACCACGACCTTGGCCAGCAAATGCGTCAAGGCCTGCACATAGCCCATCTGGCGGTCATGATCTTCGGGCGTCACCTCGAATACCCGCAGCCCCAATGCGTCGGCGCAAAAACGCGCGACTTCGCCCGCGCGGCCGCCGCGGCCTTCGCACACCGCAATGTTCAAACCGGCAATGCCGTTCTTGCCGCTTTGCGGCCCGAATAAAGGATGCGTGCCGACGACGGCGATATGCGGCGGCAAAATTTCCAGCATCTGCGCCACGGGTTTGATCTTAACCGATCCCACATCGACCACCAGCGCGCCGGGGCGAAGCAAGGGCGCAATATCGCGCGCGACATCAGCGATTTTCTGCACCGGCACCGCCAGCATGACGATATCGCACGCCGCCGCATCACTCAGCGACCCGCCGCGCGCGCCGGTATCGCGCGCCAGAACGGCCGTATCGACGATATCGTCATGCAAAACCAGATCAAAATGCGCGGCCAGATGCCGCGCCGCCAACGCGCCGAACGCGCCGACGCCGATAAGCCCGAATGAAGACCGCCGCACTGGAATCATTGCCCGTTTCCCGAATACGGCCTCTGTTGTTGCACAACGCAGATAAAAAATCTTGACCCTTTTTTAACCATAGAATTTAAACAAGTTTTGAATGATTAAAGGGTATTCTCAAACCATACTGTCGTCATTTTCGAAAATGAAATTTATGCCATCCCGCAGAAAACCTTATCAGGGCATGTTCAAATCCGCGCTCGTGGCGGCCACGTTGATGGCCCCCCACATGTCGAAAGCGGCGACGACGCCCCATTACCACGCATCGGCGCAACACATTACGGCCTCGCGACACCGGGCCACGGCTCAAATCAACCGAAGCCTTGCCCGCGATCTTGCCGGCAACGCCCAATTCATCGGGCTCGGTGACACCGACCACAGCGATTTGAGCATCTCGGCCTTCATGGCGCAGGAAAGCACTATGGCCACATTGGCCGCGGCCGGAGTCAAAAATATCTTCATCGAATTTCCCCCGAGCCTGCAATATCTGGCGGACGATCTCGCAGCCGGTAAAATCTCCGCGGCCGATTATGTCAAGGGGATGGGGAATAATTACCAACTTACCTTCGAGAATGAGGCTCAAAGCAACAAATTATTCGCGTTGCGCGCCGCCATGATTTTGAACGCCAAGAAATATGGCATAGCCGTTCATAACGCCGACAGCGACACCTCGGTAGAGGCGCCATCGAACAAAGACCTGTCGGATTTTATGAAAAAAATAGCACAGGCAGAGCAAGACGCCATCAATAAGGATCCCGCCCTGGCCAAACGGGTATCAGCCATGAGCGTGCCCGACCAAATACAATGGCAAAGAAATTTTATCGCGGATTACATATCAAAACTGCCTGCTGCAGATGTTGATCGCATCAATCAAATTATAAACAACAATTTTGTGAAGCAAAGGCTGGCGTCCGACGGCACCATTGCCGAGAATATAAAAAAAGCAGCCGGTTCTGAAAGGGCCGTCATTTTTTACGGCGCCGAGCATCAACCCGATTTTGCCCACGCCCTCGGTGCAGAGAAAATAGCCCTTCTGGGATCAGGCGAAGACCCCTCCATCACCGCCCGGTATCTGGACGCCAACGGCTGGCGATATTACGCTCTGGGCGCATCTCCGGACGCATCGACCAACGGTACCGCCGGCCCTGCCTCGCCTGTTCATCCTGCCCGACAAACCGCGGCAAAAACCGGCCCCAATCTTTCCTGACCTACCGCCGGCCCGCCTTCAACGGCACGGCATAGCCGCCCAGCGGCGCCAGATGCTGCAACCGGCTGCCCATCATTGCGCGCAGGCGCGACAAACGCGTGTCGGCGCGTCCGACATAGCCGTCGGTTTCGGCCAGATACAAAACCGGCGCGCTGCCGCCGCGGCCCGCGCTTTGCGACAGCAACTGCAACAATTTATAACCCGCTTTGGACAGCAGCCGTTTCATTTCCGCTTCGGGCACATGCGCGCACTGCAACGCCAGAAAACTGCGATCGTCGCCGGTCAGTTCGGGGTACAGCTTGGCCACGGCCAAAGCGGCGGGCATGGCGTTGCGCGCATTGCCGCGCCCCGGCTTCAATTGTTCGAAGGGCAGGGTGGTGAACACCGTCAACGCATTCTTGGGGTCGCCCGCCAGCAACGGCCACCATGCATCCTTATCTTTCCCGTTGGGAAACGGCACCAGCGCGATAGCCGCCTTGTCGGCCTGCACCGCCTTGATGGCGGCGACGGCGGACGGCACTTCGACCAACGGCGTGAAGCTTCCGTAAAAATCGCGCGCGACATCCCACAAATCCGGCCCCTTGGCGGGCACGGGCACCGCGACTTTCATCCCGCCTTCCATCAGGGTGAAGGCCGAAATCATTTCCCGCCACAAACGCACCACCAGCCCGTCGGGCAATTTGCCCTGCGGCCGCGCCATCAAGGCGCGCAGCATCTGGGCTTCGCGGCCGGGACGTATATAAATGGGCAGCTTGCCTTTCAGCTTGCGGACATGGTCGATAACCTCGGCGCGTTCGCGCAACATGTCGTGCAGCACGGCGTCGATGCGGTCGATCTGGGCGCGGCAATCGGCCAAAGCCTGTTTGTCGGGATTGGCGGCGGCGGTCTTAAGCGACATGAAAACCTTCCCTTGGGCCAGCGAGATGCAAAAACCTGTCTACAACTTTAAGGTTACGCCGAAATCGCCGTAAAACCAAGCTTTATCAGACAGTTTCACCCCATCGCGTGGCGGGAACGGGGGCCGCCGCCGGCAGGGGCAGGGGCAAAATCAACCGATGCCGCTGCGCCTTGCGGCCCGCACGCGGGGCGTAAAGCTGCTTGCCCGCCTCGACCAGCAACAAGCCACCGAAGCCCGGAAACAAACGCGCGCCGATGGTTTCAACCCGCGCCGCCAATGACAGATTCAACCGCGACGATGAAGGCGGCATATAAAGGGCGTGCCGCGCCCGTTCGACCAGAAATCCTTGCTGATGCAGCGCGGTTTTCATCTGATGCAGGCTGTAAGGCTGGCCGCTGCCGAACGGCGTGCGGTCGCTATGCGCCCATAATCCGTGGCGGTTCGGCACGACGGCCAGAAACCGCGCGCCCGATTTCATCACGCGCCAGATCTCGCGCAGCATCGGCCCCGGTTCCGCCACCGCTTCCAGCGCGTGCAACGCAATAACCCGATCGATGCTGGCGTCGGGCAGGGGCAGATTTTCGGCATCGACCAGACAGGCCACATTCGGCCCTTCGCGCGGCCAGTATGAAACGCCCTGCGCCGCCGGCATAAAGGCATAAGACGCATAGGCCTGCCCCAACCACGGGCGCAGCAACGGCGCGCCATAGCCCAGAACCAGCACCCGTTCGCCCGCGACCGACGGCCACAGCTCGGCCACCCGCGCGCGCAGCAAATGCCGCGCCGCCCGTCCCAGAGGGCCTTGGTAAAAATCGCGTAAATCGACGATGTCGCTGTACATTAACTCTCTATTAGCACAAATCGGTGAAATTTACGTCAATGTCCTTTCATATCGAGCTTGTCCCGGCATTTGCCGACAACTACATCTTCCTGGTCAGCGACGCCGATCTGGGGCTGGCGATGATCGTCGATCCCGGCGACGGCGACGCCGCGCTGAAGGCATTAAGGGAACGCGACCTGTTCCTGTCGCTTATCCTCAACACCCACCACCACGCCGATCACACCGGCGGCAATGAAAAACTGCAACGCGAATATGGCGCGCCCGTCATAGGACCCGCCCGCGAACAATCCCGCATTGCCGGCCTGTCGCGCGGCGTCGCGCATGGCGATGTCGTGACTTTTTCGACCCTGCGCGGCGAGGTGCTGGGCACAAGCGGCCACACATCGGGCCATGTGTCTTATTATTTCCCGTCGCTCAAGGCGTTATTCTGCGGCGATGTTTTATTCTCGCTGGGCTGCGGCCGTCTGTTCGAAGGCACGGCGGCGGAGATGTGGGGATCGCTTAAAATGTTGCGCGCCCTGTCCGACGACACGCTGGTCTATTGCGCGCATGAATATAGCGAAGGCAACGCCGCCTTTGCCCGCGCGCTCGACAAAAACAACGACGCGCTGAAACAACGCGCCGACGAAATCGCCGCGCTGCGCCGGCTGGGCAAACCCACCATCCCCGCCCTTCTGGGTAATGAAAAACTCTGTAACCCGTTTTTGCGCGCCGACGCGCCCGACCTGCGCCGCGCGCTGGCGGCTTCCGGTTTTGCCGCCGCCGACGCCGACCCTGCCGCCGTATTCGGCCTGATCCGCGGCGCCAAGGATCAATTCCGCATTGCCAAATAACGGCAACCGGCGAAAGGCTTGCCTTCGCGGCGAAAATTTCATAGCATGTTCTTCATTCGGTTCGCCGGATCGCGGGATTTGACAGGATAGCTTGCTGCCGCGTCACCAACAGCTAAAGCGTCACAGCATTGGAAGCCTTGACAGCCTCCGCACTGTGATCCCTGGTGGGTGACAGATGCGTCGAGGCTTTTTTATTTCCAGCCTTTCAACACATTTATCGCCCACGCCGCCGTTTTTCCACGGCAGCTCAAGGGCCTTGCCGTCCGCGCCTTTTTTCAAGCGGCGGTTGTTTATTCGCATAACGCGAATTTTGAATGGAGAAGTAAAAATGCCTTATGTTTCCATCCTGCTGGACCGCCGCGCCATCGACGTGTTGGGCGAAATTTCCAAAGAGGGCAGGTCCGATAATCCCATCGCGCGCGCCATTGTCGATAACGAATTCGGGATCGCCGCCCTTCTGACCGTCAGGCCTCAGGACACCAAAGAAGAACGCACATTACTCGTTCACACCACCGGAGCCCCGTCACGCGCGGTCGACGCCTTGTGGAACCTGCCCGGCGTCGAAGGCATATCGGCAAGGCCATAACCATGCCCGTCATCGTCAACGCATCCGACCCGCATCCCTTCCTGCCGTCGCTGGGCGATGCCGAGGCGATTGAACGCAGCCGCGCCGAACGGCAGGATATCCGCCCGATGGAAATCGCCATCCTTAATCTGATGGCCGATAAAATTTCCACCGAGCGGCAATTGGCGCGCTGGCTGGGGCACACGCCGCTTCAGGTGCGGGTTACATTCGTCGCCACCGATTCCTATGTCGACAGCATCGCCGGGGGGCGTGACAGCAAGAACACGCCCGCCGCGCATATCCGCACTTTTTACAATGCGTGGCGCGACATCAAACACCGCAAATTCGACGGGCTGATCGTCACCGGCGTCAACGCGTTGCAGCCGCGGGTCGAACTGGAAAGTTTCTGGCCCGAAGTGCGCGCGATTTTCGACTGGTCGGCGACCAACACTTTATCGTCGCTGTTCCTGTGCTGGGGCGCCAAGGCGGCATTGAAACATTTCCATGACATCGACAGCCACAAGGGGGCGCAGAAAACCTTCGGCCTGTTCGATCATCACATCGTCAGCGATAAAACCGGCTTGCTGTTCGGATTCCCCGATTGTTTTTCCGTGCCCGTGTCGCGCTGGAAAAACCCCGACGCGTCGGCCATTGCCGCCTGCGCCGCCTTGGAAACCGTGGCGATATCCGGCGAATCCGGCCCCAATATTCTGGTCGAGCCCGTGCCTTTCGACGACGGCGCGCATTTCTATCCGCGCCGCGTCTATATCCTGAACCATCCCGAATATGAAACCGACACGTTGAAAACGGAATATCTGCGCGACAGCGCCGCCGATCCTGCGACGCCGTTGCCGCGGCACTATTTTCCCGACAACGACCCGGCGCGCGACCCTGTCAATAACTGGCGGCACACCGCGCATATCTACGCCAACTGGGTCGCATCGCTGTACGAAGCGACGCCCTACGACGCCGCGCAAATTCCACAGCCATTCGCCGCCAAAATCTCGGCTTAATTCATTGTCCTGCCTTATTTATTTCATTCACAGTTGAAATCCCGCGCGCGCAGGCACATATTAACTGCACGAGTTCCTTTCACATGAGGTTGCCATGACCGATCCGTTTTTCCGTTCCGGCGTCGCCGGGCTTGACCGCGTCACCTTCGATGCCGGTTTGCGCGCGCATATGCAGCGCGTCTTCGCCTATATGGGCGGCGGGCTGGCGATCACCGGCGCGTTGGCGTGGGTTGTCGCCCATACCGTTCTGGCGCAAATTATTTTCGGATCGCCGCTGCGCTGGATCGTGATGCTCGCGCCGCTGGCCTTTGTCATGATCATGAATTTCCGCATGCAGACCATCTCGCTGGGCGGGCTGAAAACCATGTTCTGGCTGTTCTGCGCCACTATGGGCTTGTCGATGGGGGCGATCTTTCTCGTCTTCACCGATGCCAGCATCGCGCGCGCTTTCTTCGTCACCGCCGCGACTTTCGGGTCGATGGCGTTGTGGGGCTACACGACCAAGCAAGACCTGACCGGCATGGGATCGTTCCTGATGATGGGCGTGTTCGGGCTGATGATCGCGCTGGTCGTCAATATTTTCCTCGCCTCGTCGATGTTGCAATGGATGGCGTCGATCGCGGGCGTCGCGATTTTCACCGGCCTGACGGCGTGGGACACGCAACGTATCAAGCAAACCTATGCCGAATCCTATGGGCAGGAAGCCAACGATAAAATGGCCGTGTTCGGCGCGTTGACGCTCTACCTCAACTTCATCAACGCGTTCCAGTTCATGCTGGAACTGATGGGCGGCCGCCGTAACTAAAGGTAACTAAAGACGCCGCACGCCAAAAAGAAAAAGCCGGGCAAACCGCCCGGCTTTTTTATTGCCCCGCCGCTGGCGGCGGCGGTTGTAAAATCTGGTTCGCCGGCAACGGCACGCCGAAACGGGGCGTTTGCCCCGGCGCGGCGACGCCCGCAATCGGCGATGCGCTTTGCGTATGGCTGGCATAGAGGCCGAAAAGCCCCACGCCGCCCGTAATAACCAGCGCCGCGACGGCGACATACAAAAGCGCGCGCGCAACGCCGCCCAGAAACCCGAAACGGCGGCGCGACAGAATTTTCTCCACCTTGGCGAAAGCTTCCTCGGCATCTTCGCGCGCGACGAAATGCACGACGGGATAAAAATCGCCGCGCGGCGACGTCACGCCCAATTCCCAATCGCCGTCTTCGCCCTGCAACGCCAGCGTGAAACTGTGGTTGCGTTCCAGATCGAACCGCCAGATCAAGGGCGGGTTGGCGGCATGGAACCCGACAGTCAGCGTCGCGCCGACGCAGCGCGCTTCGGTTTTTTTAGTCATGATACCCTCTTCAGAGCAAATCCTATCACGTCAATCTGCTCGATAAACAATAATCAGGCTTTGGCCCCTTCGCGCGGCGGAATCGCCATGGGCCGTTTGTTGGGATCGTGCAGATAGGCGTTCAACGTAACAATCGCGGTTTCGATGCGCGGAATGGGCAATGGCTTCTGCGCCGCTTGTTCGGCCATGAAATGCGCCATGGCGCCCGCGCCTTCGCTGTGAAACGCGCGGCGGCCCAGATTGTTCAAGGGATACCACAAGGCGCGGTCTTCGGCGCGCAGCCACACGAATTGCGCCGGCGCCAGAACGCCGCCTTGCGACCGCGCCCAGCGCAACACGCCCAGCATCGCCGTCGTACGCCACGCAAATTGGTCGGCAATGGCGACGGCCTTGCCGCCGATAGCGGAATCATACGCGATCTTTTTGACTTCCGCCGCCAGCGCGGCGTCCATCCGGAAGCCCTTGTCCGGCGACCAGCACAAAGCCAACCGCCCCAATAGATTGTCGCTTTCGTCGCGTTTCTGCGCGCCTTTTAAGGCAAAGGCGGCGAACAAAGCCAGCATATGCGGCGGCAGGGAACCGACGCCGTTCCAGCGCGGCCCCAATTGTTGGGTGAAGGCGCGGCGCGCGGCGTCGCGGTCGGGAATCCCGTTGACCACGGGAATGCGGCACCAGGCGATCCATTCCTCGGGCGACAGGGCTTCGGCAAAAAGCGGCAATTTATCCGGCACGGGGCTGCCCGGCACGCGGCCCGACTGCGACGGGTTGAACTTCAGAATAGGCGTAATGATGGGCCACATCTTGGCCTGCGCCGCGATGAAGGTTTCCAGCGAATGGCGCACCTTGAATTTATCATGCGGCGAGAAAAACAATTCATAGCCGAGAATGGCGGCCAGAAACGCGGCGATCGGCCAGCGTATATAGCTTTCGACCATCGCGCCGATCGCCAGCAACGGCGGCATCGACATTTCATAATAGGACGGCAGATCGGCGGCAGGCACTGTCGACAGATAGGTGCGGAAACAGGCAGACGTCATATTATATATGCCCGGCGGCTGCGCATGGCCTTCGGTCTGGGCATAACGCAGCCACTGCAAACAACCGTCATAACGGTGGTTCATGAACAGGTTGATCGTCCACACTTCGCCAAAACGCAGCCAGCGGAAAAAATGATCGATCCAGAAATCGTGCGAGGTACGCCAAATCAGCCAACCGACCACGCCGAAGGCGACGCTTGCCAGCAGCAAAGCGATGGCGGGATCGCCTTGATTGTTGCCACCACTCATGAAAACGCTTCCAGTTGTAAACAAAAGACGGGCGATTTTGCCTGAAACTTATTAGTTGCGCAATCTATCAAGTGGAGGCTATGCCCCCCTTAACCGCTTGATGATGTCGTCCAGCTGGTCAAGATCGTGATAGGCCAGCGACAGCGTCCCGCCTTTTCCTTTAGGCGCAATCTTAACCTTGAGCCCGATGACGCGTTCCAGTTCCTTTTCCAGCGCGACAATATCGGCATCGGCCTGGGGGTCGGCCTTCTTTTTATGAATTTCCGGATTGTCCTGATCGCGCTTGGCCAGAGCTTCGGTCTGGCGGACATTCAAGCCCTTTTTGACAATCTCCCGCGCCAGCCCTACCGGATTTTTCGCCGGAACCAATGCGCGGGCATGGCCCGCGCTCAATTTACCGTCGGCGATCAATTGCCGCACCTCGTCGGGCAACGACAACAAACGCATCATATTGGTGATGTGCGGACGGCTTTTGCCGACAATTTTGGCCAGCGCATCCTGCGTATGGCCGAATTCTTCCAGCAACCGTTTGTAGCCTTCGCCTTCTTCCAGCGGCGATAAATCCTCGCGCTGCACATTCTCGATAATGCCGAATTCCAGGGCTTCGCGGTCGGTCAGTTCGCGCACCATTACCGGCACTTCATGCAGGCCCGCTATTTGCGCCGCGCGCCACCGCCGTTCGCCCGCGATAATCTCATAGGTGTTGGCCCCCGGCAACGCGCGCACCAGAAGCGGTTCCAGAATGCCGCGTTCCCGCACGGATTCCGCCAGTTCCTTCAAGGCGGTTTCGTCGAAATGGCGACGCGGCTGGAATGTGCCCGACTTCAACCATGTGACGGGCATTTTCTGCAACCCGCCGGACGACACGCCGGCTGCCGCAGGCGTCGCCGCCGTCGGCGCGGGCGCGACGATACCGCCATTGACCCGCGTGATCGGCGCCTGATACGACGCGTCGGCATCACCGAACAAGGCGGACAGGCCGCGGCCAAGCGGCGAAGGTTTTACCGGTGTCGATGCATTCATGTTATTTCCTGTTCTCCATTTATATTAGAATGATTCTAATTTTATGGCGCGACGTGCGGTCGAAAGAACCGTCATTCCGGTTCGGAAATTTTTATCTGCTTTTCGCCCGCACATCCTCATTAAACCAGATACTAAACCGCCTGCTTGATATCATCCTCGGCCGCCGCGGGAAATTCGCGCTTCAGCATCTCGCCCGCCAATTGCATATAGGCGCGCGAACCGGGGCATTTCAGATCATAAAGCAGAACCGGTTTGCCATGAGACGGCGCTTCGGATACGCGCACATTGCGCGGAATGACGGTTTCGTAAACCTTGTCGCCGAAATAGGCGCGCACATCGCGCGCCACCGCGTCGGACAGGCTGTTGCGTTTGTCATACATCGTCAACACGACGCCTTGAATTTCCAGCTGCGGATTAAAACGCGCGCGCACGGCTTCTACCGTTTGCAACAGGCTTGTCATGCCTTCCAGCGCGTAAAATTCCGGCTGCAAAGGAACCAGAATGGAATCCGACGCGATCAAGGCATTAAGCGTGATAAGATTAAGCGACGGCGGGCAATCGATAAAAACGACATCGTAATCCTTGGCGCTGCGGTCGAGCGCGTCTTTCATGCGGTATTCGCGCCGTTCCGTGGTGACAAGCTGGATTTCCGCGCCCGCCAGATCAGCGGAAGATGTAATGACCGACAGGCCGGGAATAATCGTCGGCACGGCGACATCTTCGACCGACATGCCGTCGAACATCAATTCATAACAACCCGCGCCGCGTTCGGCACGTTGAATGCCCATGCCGGTCGAAGCATTGCCCTGCGGGTCGGCATCGACGACCAAAACCCGTTTGCCCACCGCAGCCATCGCCGTGGCCAAATTGACGGTGGTCGTGGTTTTACCCACGCCGCCTTTCTGATTGACGACGGAGATGATTTTACAACGGGGAGCCAGAACGTCCATGAAAGCCGCAAAACAGGGTGAATATCCCACCCTTCTTGCTCAAGACTTGCGCCACGATTTATAAACCGGTTTTTTAATCACAAGCACAGAACCGGAATCGTCGCTGAGGCTGGGGTGAGTCTCGCATTCGAATGTCCAATATTTGGCGGCGTCTGTCAATTCCTGTACGGCATTGCGGCCTTTGGGAAAAAGGCACAGGCTGTCTTTATGAATCAACCGGCTGGCATATTTCATCAATTCCGGCAGCGCTTTGAGCGCCCGCGCCGTCACCACATCGACGCGCAGATCATGAATATCTTCAATACGGGCGCGGCGAATGCTGGCCTTCAATTCCAGCGCATCAATAACGGCCTGCAGAAAATCGGCCTTTTTACCGGTCGCTTCGATCAGGGTAATGTCGATATCGGGCCGCATGATGGCCAGAACCAGACCCGGAAAACCCGCGCCCGAACCCATATCGGCAAGATTTTTGGCATTGGCCGGTATATAGCGCGCCAATTGCGCGCTGTCGGCAAAATGGCGCGTCCAGATATGGGGCAGGGTGCTGGCGGCAACCAGATTGAATTTGCCGCTCCATTCGACCAGCATTTTTTCATATGTGGACAGGCTGTGGATAGTTTCACGGGAAACGGCGTGTGATTTTATAAAATCTTCCTGTTCGGCGTTCATGCCACATCCCGCTTGCTTTTATCCCTTTTCACATAGCGCAAAAGGGCGACTACCGCCGCCGGCGTCATGCCGGGGATGCGCGCCGCCGCGCCCAGCGTTTCCGGGCGGATCTTTTTCAATTTCTGGCGAATTTCCGCCGACAGGCTGCCGATGGCGTCGACATCGATATCGGTGGGCAAAACAAGATTTTCATCGCGGCGGAAGGCGCGGATATCGTCATCCTGCCGTTCGATATAACCGGCATATTTTCCATCGATTTCCAGCTGGCGGGCCACTTGCGGCGACAAAGCGGCCAATTCCGGCCAGATTTTGACCAAGGCAGCCAAATCGATATCGGAATAGGCGATAAGGTCAAGTGCCGAGCGTACCACACCGTCGGCATTGATTTTAAGTCCGAAGCCGGCCAGTTTGTTGGGCGAAGCGCGGAGAGAATCCATAAGGGTGCGTCCCGCGGCCAACCCTTCCAGCTTGGCGGCAAAAGCCTGCCGGCGTTCCGGCCCGACGCAACCGATGGCGATGCCCAAGGGGGTCAAACGCTGATCGGCATTGTCGGCGCGCAAAGTCAGGCGATATTCGGCGCGCGAGGTAAACATACGGTACGGTTCGTTGGTGCCGCGCGTAATCAGGTCATCGATCATCACGCCGATATAGGCTTGGGAACGATCAAGGGTGAAAGCCGGTTTGCCTGCGACCTTAAGCGCGGCATTCAACCCCGCCATAACGCCTTGCGCCGCCGCTTCTTCATATCCCGTCGTGCCATTGATCTGTCCGGCGAAATAAAGGCCTGAAACACGTTTCGTTTCAAGCGTTTGCCTCAATTCGCGCGGATCGCAGAAATCATATTCGATGGCATAGCCGGGGCGGATGATTTCCACCTTTTCCAGCCCTGTAATCGAACGAATAAAGGCTTCCTGCACGTCGCGGGGCAGGGAAGTCGAAATGCCGTTAGGGTAAACGGTGGTATCGTCCAGCCCTTCAGGTTCAAGGAAAATCTGGTGCTTTTCCTTATCGGCAAAGCGCACGACTTTATCTTCGATCGACGGGCAATAACGCGGGCCGACGCCCGTTATCTGGCCGGAATACATGGGCGCGCGATGCAGATTGGCGCGGATGATTTCATGGGTTTTATCGGTGGTATGGGTAATGCCGCAGGCGATTTGCGGATTGGGCAGTTTTTCGGTCAAGGTTGAAAAAGCTTCGGGATTTTCGTCGCCCTGCTGCATCGCCAGCCGCGCCCAGTCAATCGTACGCCCATCCAGCCGCGCCGGCGTGCCGGTTTTCAGCCGCCCCAAAGGAAAGCCCAGCCGTTCGAGGGCGACGCTCAACCCCCGCGACGGCGGTTCATTGATACGTCCGGCAGGCGTTTTTTCTTCGCCCAGATGGATAAGGCCGCGCAAAAAAGTGCCGGTGGTAACGACAATAGCGGCGGCGCGGATATATTCCCCCGCGCCCGTCATCACGCCGGTTATGGCGCCTTTATCATCGGTGGCGAGGTCTTCGGCGGCATCGGCCTGAACATCCAGATTGGGATAGGTCAAAATAACGCGCTGCATCGCCTGACGATACAGCTTGCGGTCGGCCTGCGCGCGCGGGCCGCGCACGG
The DNA here is from genome assembly GCA_028866275.1 of Alphaproteobacteria bacterium. Taxonomy (GTDB): domain Bacteria; phylum Pseudomonadota; class Alphaproteobacteria; order UBA9219; family UBA9219; genus CAIXLI01. The sequence goes on along the minus strand of JAGWIK010000005.1, from coordinate 65,778 downwards.
CGTGGCCCTTGCTTTGGTTCAAAACGCGGAACTGGATGCCGCCGGCATCGGCGACGCGGCCCATCACGCCGTCCAAAGCATCGATTTCACGCACCAGATGGCCCTTGCCCAACCCGCCAATGGCAGGGTTGCACGACATTTCACCGATGGTTTCTATTTTATGCGTCAACAATAGCGTGCGCGCGCCGACGCGCGCCGCAGCTGTGGCCGCTTCGCATCCGGCATGCCCGCCGCCGATAACAATGACATCGTAAGTACGCATATGCCCCAATAACTGCATTTTGCCCTGAAATCAAAAGCTTTCATGCATCCACCCATCGTTTCGATTTATTAACGATGTCGTCATTTTTTACCCTTAGAATAAAGAGGTGGGTGCAAGGGAGGCGAAATCAGGCATGGCATCGATCCTGACATTGGACGATTTGCAGAAGCATTTCGAACAGGCGCGCGAAAAATTATCGCGCGACCGGCAGGCCATCCTGACATCCAACCCGTTGCCGCCCGATTTTGATTCCGACAAATACGGTTTTTGTTATTTCCGCGCCGAACGCATCGGGTTGGAGGCCGTCCGCCACGCGCTCGGCGATATTGCGTGGCTGCCGATGCAGCTCGACCCGCAATCGGAAATGATCATGGAAAACCGCGACGCCATGAAACGCTGGATGGGCGCGGCGATGCGCGGCCAGCCCGACAGCGCGGATTTCGGCAATGATTTCATTCACGCCCTGACGCGCGCCGCCATGCGGCACGGGTGGAACAACGCGTCGTTTCGCGCGGCGGTACTGGGCGTCAGCGAATTGTTCCATGATTTATCCTGTTTGATCGGGCTTATTTATTACGGGGTCTGGATGTCGGAAAACGGCATCGCGGGATTGCCGATCAGCGATCCCTATGATCTGGAACGCACGGCGCAGGAGATCGAAAAACTGACGCGCGCGCCCGAAATCGCCCGCCTGCTGCGTCACCGGCGCGAAGCCGAGGCGGAAAAGAAACGCGCCGCCATGCCCCGTAAAAAAGCAAAGCCGTTTTTGCGCGTTATTGAAAATACCGGCTTCGAAAACACAACCGGCATATGACCGGCAGTAAGCAATAGCTAACCTCTGCCGGCTATGATAGGGTCGCCTTGCAACTGCCGCCCTTTTATGAATGACCGCAGACACACCCCCCGTGCGCCGCAAAGGCCGACGCCGCAACCCCAAACAGGCCGACCGCCGTCACGGCGTTCTCGCGACGCCTGATTTCCGGCCTTTTATCGACGACGCGGTGCAGGGCGTCATCATCCACCGCAATTTCAAACCGCTTTACGTCAACAAGGCGTTCGCGCATCTGTTCGGATACAAAACCACCCGCGACATCATGGCCATGCCTTTATTGCGCGGCCTTGTGCCCGACGATGTGTGGCCCCGCCTTGAAACCGAATATGACGATCTTATGCGCGGGGCAAAACCTTTTGTCGTCGGGCGCGCCCGCGGCCTGTGCAAGGACGGGCGCGAGATCTGGGTTTCGGTGACGATGCGCGTCGTCGGCTGGGGCGACGAAAAAAACGGGGACGAGAAAGGCGGCGGCAAAGCGGTGATGCTGACCGCGCTCGACATCACGCAACAGGTCGAGCTGGAACATAATCTGCTGAAGAACGAACAAAGATTGCGTTCGGTTCTGGAAATCCTGCCCTACCCGATTTACATCGCGCGCCGCAGCGACGGACAGATTTTGTTCGTCAACCGGAAAAGCTGTTTGCTGTTCCAGCAAAGCGCGGGACAATTATTGCGCACGCGCGCTTTCGATTTATTCGTCGAATCCGCCGACCGCGACAGCGTTTTCCGGCTGCTGGAAAGCGTGTCGGATCTGCGCGATATCGAGGTCAAGATGAAAACCGGTCAGGGCCGCATTTTCACCGCGGAACTGGCCGCCATCACGCTCGATTATGATAACACGCCCGCGGTGCTGGTCGCGCTCAACGACGTTTCGCACCGCAAGGAAATGGAAGCGGAATTGTTCCGTCAGGCCTCGACCGACGCGCTGACCGGCATCAGCAACCGCCGTTATTTCCAGAACCAGGCCGAACAGGAATTACGCCGCGCCCGCCGTTTCGCGCGCGACATGACGGTGATGATGATCGATATCGACCATTTCAAACCCGTCAACGACACCTATGGCCATGCCGCGGGCGACGCCGTGATTCAGGGTGTGGTGAAACGCGCCGAAGAAAGCCTGCGCCAGTCGGATTCGATCGGCCGGCTGGGCGGCGAGGAATTCGCGGTGTTGTTGCCGGAAACGGGGATCGACGCCGCCTATGACGTCGCCGAACGTCTGCGCAAACATATCGAAAACCGCCCCCTTATCGCCGAACATAATGTCATTCCCTGCACCGTCAGCATCGGCATCGCGCAATTATCGGCCCGGGACGGCACCATTGAAGATTTGATCCGCCGCGCCGACACCGCGCTATATGCCGCCAAAAATAACGGCCGCAACCGGGTGGAAATAGCGGAAAAACCGGAATAGCGTTTATTTCCGCGTCAATTGCAGGAAAATGTCCTCCAGATCGGCTTCGTCGGTGCTGAGATCGACGATGCCCGCGCCGTTCATTTGCAGCACGCGCAATAAATTGCCGACCGCCGCTTCGCTGGGTCGATAGGCGACGGCAAGCTGGCGCGGGCCGGTTTGTTCCCATCCTTGCTGGCGCAGATTATCGGGAAGAACCGGCATATCGGCGTCGAGCGTGACGCAGAGTTTTTTATTATCGAGCCGCGCCAGCAAATTCGCCGTGGTGTCGTTGGCGACGATCTGGCCGTGATTGATGATGGCGACGCGGTCGCACAGTTCCTGCGCTTCTTCCAGATAATGGGTGGTCAGCAAAATGGTGACGCCCGCCTTGTTCAAGGCGCGCACATAGGCCCATAACGACCGGCGCAATTCGACATCGACGCCCGCGGTCGGTTCGTCCAGCACAAGAACCGGCGGCGCATGCACCATCGCCTTGGCCACCATCAAACGGCGGCGCATGCCGCCGGACAATGTGCGGGCGTAGGAATTGGCCTTGTCGGTCAGGTCGACGGCGCGCAGCAATTCGTCGGTGCGGCGGTCGCGGCGGCGCACGCCGTACAACCCCGCCTGCAGTTCCAGCAATTCGCGCGGCGTGAAAAACGCGTCGAGATTCAGTTCCTGCGGCACGACCCCGATCGACAACCGCGCCATGCGTTGATCGGCGTCGACGTCATAACCGCAGATTTTCGCCGTGCCCGATGTTTTCAGAACCAGCCCGGCCAGAATATTGATCAGCGTCGATTTCCCCGCGCCGTTGGGGCCCAGAAGGCCGAAAATACTGCCGCGCGGGATCGACAGGCTGATGCCCTTTAACGCATCCTTGGGCGGGCGGCCTTTGCCGCCGCGATAGGTCTTGGTAAGATCGGCAATTTCCACAGCGGGGGAAAGACCGGCGGATTCAGGCGAAAAAACGTTCATCGGTGCTTGCATGTCGGTTGGTTCGCGGCGATAATCGCACGGTCCGGCCCTCGCGACAATATGCGACAATATATTCATCCTGTTTATCCCCATGATCGCCACCGCTCCCCGTGAAACCATCACCGTCGACACCGCCAAAATCGCCTGCAACGGCGACAGGGACTCCGCCCATCCGCGCGTTTTCCTGACGATGGGGCCGGACGGATTCGCCGATTGCCCCTATTGCGGCAAACGCTATGTGCTTAAGGAAGGCGCCGCCGGCGCCCATTGATTGTCGGGGAACATCATGGCCATGCAACAAAAATTCTCTCCCAACGCCGGCATCGCCATCGGGCCGATTTTATTTGTGCTCGCCCTTCTTGGCGTTCTTGCCGCCGTGATGGCCTCGGGCGGCGGCGGATTTCAGACGGCGGGCAGCGAAGACCGCATCACCAATGATGTCGTGGCCCAAGCCAATTTGATCCGCAACACCATCAACGAATGCAATTTGCAATATAAAATGGCGGTGTCGACGGGATCGGTCAATCCGCCCGCCAGCAACGATTATTACCCGACATCGGATACCAGCACCGGCACGATCGTGCGCAACATCACCTGCACGCCCATGGGCGGCACGCCGATGTGGGTCGATAAATTGCTGCCGCCGCCGACATCGGGTTTCAACGAATGGACCTATATCGACGCGTGGAGCGCGACGCCCAGCGACGACCACGGCCGTTGCTTCTGGACCACGCCGACATCGGGCAGCACGCCCACCGTGGTCGACGGGCTGACGCGCGCCGCGACGAAATTCAACAGCTCGACCGCTTTCAGCGCAACGTCGGAAGTGATTTACGACCCGTCCAGCACGTCGCAGAAATTCGTGGTCTGGATCACGCTGCCTGCCAGCGGGACTCCCGACAGCCATTGCGTTCCGTAACGATGCTCGTTTTTCCCTATGAAGGCGTCGTCCGGCATGTTCTGGTTCAGTCCGCGCCCGGGATACCGTCATCCTTGTGGTGGGCGACGGCGATCGTGGTTCTTGTCCTTGCGCTGACCGCCCTTCACGACATCCGCACCACCACGATTCCGGAAGCGCCGATTTTTCTGGGGCTTCTGGCCCTGACGGGGTTGCTGGGCATGGAAAAATCATGGCCCGACGCGGCGATGCATTTGCGTCACGGCATCGAGGCCGGCCTTGCCGTCTGGGCGGTCAATTTCATGTGGCGGCTGTTTTTCAAAAATGATGCGCTGGGCATGGGCGATGCCAAATGGTCGATGCTGGCGGCGGCATGCTTTGGGTTGAAGGCTGTGATCGTGGCGTGGGGAATCGGCGCGTGTCTGGCGGTTTTGTGGATCGCCGCCATGCATATCGCGCGGCGGCGCATCGCGCATGTCACTTTCGCGCCGTTTTTATGCGCCGGTCTTGCGGCCGGCATTTACGCGCTGCGTTTCGCGGATATGCGGTTTTTTTAAACCTGCGTGCGGCTTTCGGCGGCCGCTTCCTGCATATGGCGGACGAAATAATCGGGATTCGCTTTCCAGCTGTGCAACAGATCGCCGGCAATCGCGGGCGACAGGCGGTCGAACGCCGCCAGGGCTTGCGCCAATTCGCGCGGATGCACGATATGCTCGCCCGGCCTGCCGCCGCGCGCCAACAGGAACAACGAAACGAAACCGGGCTTGTCGATGCCGATGGTGCGGCAGATCGCGGCCAGACCGCGTCCCCCGACTTCGGCTATGATGGTGTCGATCAAGGACAGGGACAGGCCCGACATCCGCGACAGCAACATGTTGAACAAACGGAAATGCCCCATGCGCAGAACCTGCGGCAGAACCTGCGGCGTCAACGCGTCATGCGCTTCCATCCAGTCGGCGACCTGCGCCATCACCGCGTCATTGTCTTTTTCATGCGCGTGGTCGCCCAGAAACGCGGCGACCGTGTCGGCCAAAGCGCGGTCGATCTGTCCCGCGTTGAAGCCGAAGCGCTGCAGGGCATAGCGGCGCAGATCCTGTTCGACCCACCAATAAAGCTTCATCGCCGCATCGGGGGTCAATTCGGGGCGGCGCATCACCGGCGCGCGCAACGGCGCGGCGTAACGCGCGGCGTCGGCCAAAACATCAACGGCGCGATAGGACAGATGCGCGCCCAGATTTTCCGCGACCGCGATCATCACGCGCATATCGCCGGTCGTGACCAGCGCGTCCGCCACCGCTGCGCTGATTTCGGCGCGGGAGGCCACCGCCAGCGCGTGATCGCCGCCCTTCATATCGACAACCTGAATAAGATCATCATCGGCCAGACATGTGCTGGCCAGCAAAACGGGGCCGGCGACATCGATGCTGTCGCGCGCCAACGCCTTGGCAATGCGCGCCGGCATGCGCGACATGTCGGCAAATTTATGCACCAGCTGCGACCGCACCGCCGCCGATCCGGCCAATAGTAATTGATCGATCAGTTCATTGGCCATTTCTTCTTCGCGCAGCGACAACACCGCGTCGGGGTTCAGGAAAATATCGGCCAGCATGCCGGCCAGTTCGATGCGCGCAGGTTCCGACCGGTCGCGCGCCAGATCGTACATTGTCGGCAGCTTTTCTTTGACCATGCTCATCATGCCGTCCCCCTATGGAAACTGTAAGTCGATGATATATATAAATTATTCAAAAAAAGGCGCATGCGAAGGCTTTCCTCGCCTTGGGGGTTATGGACAGCCCAGCATACCCCCTGAAATGTTAAAGGTTTATTTATTCTGGTAGCGTGATAATATTCGCCGCGCTTAGCTTCGGAAATTTTGGCCCCATGCAGATTCCGTCGATACCACCGCCGATTTTGACGGCTCCCTTGCCGCAGGACATCGCGGCCAAGGCCGTCGCTACCCCGCAGGCCGTGGCGCCTTTGGTGCAAAACGCCGTCGATCCCGCCCCCAAAAGCGAAAAATCCTACCAAAACCGCGACCACAAAGACCAAACGCCAGACAAACATACGGCACAGGACAAAAACGGCGAAAAGGACGATGGCGACGCCAACGACGGCGAGGAACGCGGTACGACCGTGAATATCAGCGTTTAAGCCTTTTCCTGCCGTTCTCATGTTTCGCTTTATCTCCTGTCATGCCCATGTCTTGCCACATAGACAAGAATAGCCGCAAAACGAGAAACTAATTAATTGATTCTATGGTGAAAAATTTGTTAATACAGCGTCTCCGGCCCATCCTGTTCTTCATCGACTTGAAAATCCGGAAAAATTTCCGGCTGCATCTACGCAATCGATCGGATTTTTCCGAACTTTCTGACGGGATATAAAACGCAAAAGGGGCGAAGTGCTTTCCACCAGTCCGGAAGATGGAAAGAAAGAACGCAGGAAGCAATGAAGAAAACCATCCGTTTGGGAACGCGCGGCAGCCCGCTGGCCCTTATTCAGGCCGAAGAAATCCGCCGCCGTCTTTTCGCTGCGCACCCTTCTCTGGCCGACGATACCGTGATCGACATCGTGCCCATTCGCACCACGGGCGATTGGCGTCCCGAACATAAAGACCGCCGCTTTATCGATATGGGCGGCAACAAGGGCCTGTTCACCAAGGAAATCGAAGACGCGCTGCTGTCGGGTTATATCGACATGGCGGTGCATTCGATGAAAGACGTCGCCAGCGCGTTGCCGTCCAACCTGGCCATCGGCGCGATCATCGCCCGCGACGATCCCCGCGACGTTTTCATCGGCCGCACAGCCTCGACCCTCGCCGATATGCCGCCGGGCGGCGTTGTCGGCACGTCGAGCCTGCGGCGGCAGGCGCAAATTCTGGCGCTGCGACCCGATCTGCGCGTCGTGCCGTTGCGCGGAAATGTCGAAACGCGATTGCAAAAAATCGACGACGGCGTCGCCGACGCCACATTGCTGGCCCTTGCCGGGCTGGCCCGCCTGGGTATGGAAAAACGCGCCACGTCAATTCTTTCGGCAACGCAAATCGTGCCTGCCGCGGGGCAGGGCGCGCTGGGCGTCGAAATCCGTACCGAAGACAATACCATGCGCGCCTTGCTGTCGCCGCTTAACCACGCCGAAACATCGGCCTGCGTTATCGCCGAACGCGCGGTGATGCGCGCCATCGACGGGTCGTGCCACACGCCGGCCGGCGCGCATGCCACGCTCGATGCCGAAGGCGTTCTCCATATCGACGCGCTGGTCGCCCGCGCCGACGGCACCGATATGAAACGCCTGACATCGCGCGGCGCGGCGCGCGATGCCGATGCTATCGGCTATGCGCTGGGTCATGAATTGCGCGCGCAATCGCCCGCCGATCTTTTTGCGGCGTGATGCAACGCGGCGGCGCAAAAAAAATTCTTCTGACGCGGCCCCGCACCGCCAGCGAACGCTGGGCCGCCTTGCTGCAGCAACATGGGTTCGATTGCCTTATCGACCCGTTGTTGCGCATCGATAGGCTTGACACGCCCCGTCCCGCCGGATCCTTCGCCGCCGTGCTGATAACCTCGGCGCACGCGCCCGACAGCCTCGCCGCCCGTGCGGGCGAGCTGGCCGGATTAACCGGCCTGCCCTGTTTTTGCGTGGGCGCGGTAACAGGCCATGCCGCGCGGCGCGCGGGCTTTTCGCATGTCATATGCGGCGATAAGGATGGAGCGGCGTTGGCGCGGCAGGTTATCGCCGCGCATCCGCCCTCGCCGTCCAGGTCTTTGCTGCATATTGCGGGCGCTGTTGCGCGGGAAGCGATGGAAAACACCCTGATCGAGGCCGGATTTGACGTGACGGCGTGGCGCGTTTACGCTGCGGTGGCGGCAACCGGCTTTGCGCCCGCAACGCGCGAGGCTTTGTCATCCGGCGGCATCGCGTCTGTCCCTGTTTTCTCGCCGCGCAGCGCGACGTTGCTGACGGAGATATTGATGCGGGAAAACCTGACCGAGGCCTGCCGCGACGTCACCGCCACGGGTTTAAGTCAGGCGGTCGCGGATATTCTGGATATTCTGCCGTGGCGGCAAATAAAAGTCGCCGCGGCGCCTAACGAAGAAGCGATGCTCGACTGTCTGATTCATGACCATCTATAGGGAATGCACATGACCTCGTCCCCGGCCTCAACCGACCTTGTCCCCGCCGCACCCCGGAAAAAAAGCCGTTCCCGCAAAATGCTGGGCATGGGATTGGTTGTGGTTCTGATAGCGGGCGCGGGCGGTGTTGCCGCGTTGCGCTGTCCGTGGGTGACGCAGCATTTTATCGCGCCCGCGGCGACCGTCATGCCGAATACGCAAAGCGTGCAAAATGCCCGCGCCATCGCCGCGCTGGAAGACCGCGTGCGCATGCTCGAAGCGCGCACGGCCGCCCCCGTACAACCGGCGGCCGGCAATGACGGCACGGCCGCGAACGCCTTGGCCGATACGGTCAAGACGCTGCAGGCGCAAGTGGCGCAGTTGCAGGGCGAAAGCCGCAACAGGCAGCGACAAACCCGGCAATGGGTCGCCGCCGCGCTGGCTTTTTGGGATTTGCGCCAGACCGTCGACGCAGGCGCGCCTTTCGCCACCCGGCTGGCCGCGTTCGATGACGCGGTCAAAGCGGGCAGCGCCGCCAACGCGCCCGATATCGATACGCAAACCGCCATTTTGTTTTCACATACCGCAGGCGTGGCGACGGCCGCGCAATTGCGCGCCGATTTGATGGCGCATGAACCGGCGATCGCAAACGCGCCGGTTGCCGACGCCGCCGATCAAGCGTCGTCATGGCGGGAAGAATGGAAAGCCCGCGCGCTGGATGCTTTGTCGCGCCTGATCTCGGTGCGGCCAGTGCATAACGCCGCGTTCGACGCGGTGGAAGACGCTTTGGCGCGAGGCGATGCAGCCGCGGCGCAAAGCGCCTTTACCCGATTGCCCGATGACGCGCAAAAAGATCTGGCTTCATGGGATGCGCAATTGCAGGAACGCGTTGCCGTCGATGCCGCATTGAACAGGCTGGCAACGGATTTCGGCGCGTCTTCCAACGACGGAGCTTCGCCATGATACGTTTGTTCGTTTTCGTTATTCAAATCGCCGTGCTGGCGGCCCTTGCCTTGTGGCTCGCCGACAAACCGGGCACGGCGCGCATTGTCTGGCATGGCACGGTTATCGAAACCTCGGCCGCGTTTTTGGGGCTGTGCGTTTTGATTTTCGCCTACGCGCTGCATCTGTTGTGGCGGCTGTGGCATTTTCTGCGCCACGGGCCCGTGCATTGGAAACTGCGCCGGCGCATCGGCAAATTGCAGCAAGGGCATGACGCGCTGGCGCGCGGGCTTGTCGCCGTGGCGTCGGGCAACGCGACAGAGGCGGGAAAACTGGCCGTCGCGGCGCGCAAGAACGCCGCGCATCCCGCGCTGGCTTTGTGGCTGCAGGCGCAGGCCGCGCAATTGGCGGGAGATGCGCAAAGCGCGCGCAGCCTGTTCCGCGCGCTGGCCAGCGATGCGGACGCCGCCGTGCTGGGCTATCGCGGGCTGATCGCCGACGCCAAAAAAGCCGGCAAATGGGACGAGGTCGACCGGCTGATCGACGAATGCCGCCGCGCCAAACCGGCAACGCCGTGGCTTAACCTGATACGGATGGAAAGCGCGGCGCGGCGCGGCCAATGGGGCGAGGCGGAGCAGGCTTTGACGCAGGCTTCGGCGGCGCGCCTGCTGGACCCCGCCGCCGGACGGCAAACGCGCGCCGCCTTGCGCATCGCGGTATCACGTGAAGCCTTGGCGACGGGAAACAAAGACGCGGCGCTGCGCGCCGCCGAACAGGCTGCGCAACAGGCTCCGCATTGGCTGCCCGCGCAAATCAATCTGGCCGAAACGCTGGCCGCCACCGATAATGCCCGCGCGGCGCGGCGCGCCATTGAACGAGCATGGAAAGAAATGCCGCATCCGCAACTGGCCGATATTCTGCGCGGTCTGGCGCAGGACAGGCTCGATGCCTATAAACAGACCGAGCATTTATGCCGGAGTCGCGAAAACAGCCTCGAAAGCCGTATGGCTCTGGCGCTGGCGGCGCTTGATGCCGATATATGGGGCGAAGCGCGGCGGCATTTGACGGCCTGCGTCAATGACGGCACGGCGACGCGCGGCGTTTACCAATTGTTGGCGCGGCTGGAACGGCGCGAACGCGGCGATGATCGCGCCGCCGCCGCGTGGATGATTAAATCGGCTGACGCCGCGCCGGATTCTGTCTGGTCGTGCCGGTCGTGCGGCGGCGCGCATAAAATATGGCAACCGGTTTGCGTGCATTGCGGCGCGTTCGACAGCGTCGAATGGCGGCAACCGGGGCAGGGCAAAAGCGCGGCTTTGTTGACGGGGGGTCATGATGATTAACCCGGACGAATTTGAACCGCGGCCCGGCAAGGCGAAACCGCGCGACCTGCAAAATATGTCGGTGCATGAACTGGAAGAGTATATCGCCGCGCTGGAGGCCGAAATTGTCCGCGCCGACGAGGCGATTGCCAAGAAACAGGCCCACAAAGCGGGGATTGAGGGGTTGTTTGGTAAAGGTTAAAGCGTGACGCGGATATGAAGAACCTTGTTTGAACGGGGATTTATAGATAAAATGCCGCATTAAATTTTTTCCAGAACTTATTTTTATGGCCCAAAGATTATCCACGCGAAAACTCAGCGCGTCCATCGACGCCGACGAAGCTATCGATCATCTGCTGGCCAGATACTATGAAGGCTGCGATGAGGAATGCGACGCGACAGTAACGGAATTAATACCGGAAGATATCGACTTCCTCCCTACGCCCGAGGAAGCCTATATCGCGTTCCGCCGCGCCGCGCAGGTTCTTCTGGCCGATATTGAGAATTTAACGGAAAAAACAAGAACGCGCAGAGCGCCCACGCACGGCATATCGGCCCGGCGCGTCGATACGGCGCAACGGCTTTCGGTCGCGACGCATAATGCTCACAACATGCTGGATGTCATACGCCGGCTCGAATGCGACGATCTGGTCGCCGGGGCGCTGCTCTATCCTATCACGACCAGAAATACCCGGGGCCTTGGGGCGCTCAAGGCCCAGGTTAAACGGATCAGATCGCGTGCCGCCTATATGGCGGACGACAATGACGATGCGCCGGTTTTCGCCCATACGGCGACAAACGCATATTACGAACTGGCCGCAGATTTGTTAAAAATCGCCAAGCCGTTTTGTGAGGACGAGCCCGAACAGCCGTGGCTGCATGCTCCGGCTTTGTTCTTTTTGCCCGATCGCACGAAAAGATGGATCAATTGCTGGCGCGAAAGGGTAGGCTATCCTGCGCTGTCCTGACCCCGTCGATAACGATGGCAAAGAGTGATTTTCTTCCATCCGTCCCTGTGTTAACAAACCCTGTGTTAACAAACAGGCCTATCCCAACCCCTCATGCCCAGCCCCGTCATGGCCACCATCATTCCCCTTGAACAACCGCCGCGCCGCCGCAAAACCGCCGCGCTCGATACGCTGGCCGCGCTGGTCGCCGACGATATGGCCGCCGTCAACCAGCTTATCATCCAACGCATGGAAAGCCGCGTGGCGATGATCCCCCAATTGGCCGGGCATTTGATCGCGGCGGGCGGCAAACGCATGCGCCCCGTATTGACGCTGGCGGCGGCGCGGCTGTGCGGCTATCAGGGGCAACGGCATATCAAGCTCGCCTCCTGCGTCGAATTCATCCATACCGCGACGTTGTTGCATGACGATGTGGTGGATGACAGCACGATGCGCCGCGGCAGCCCGTCGGCCAACGCCCTGTTCGGCAACGAGGCCAGCGTTCTGGTCGGCGATTTTCTGTTCAGCCGCGCGTTTGAAATGATGGTCGAAGACGGATCCATCGACGTGTTGCGCATTCTGTCGCATGCGTCGGCCGTCATTGCCGAAGGCGAAGTGCTGCAATTAACGACGCAGGGCGACAGCACCACCAGCGAACAAGCCTATCTGGAAGTCGTGCGCGCCAAGACCGCCGAATTGTTTGCCGCGGCATGCCGCATCGGCGCGGTGGTTGCCGGTCGCCCTTCGTCGGAGGAAGAAGCCTTGCGCACCTTCGGCCTTAATCTCGGCATCGCGTTCCAGATCGTGGACGATATTCTGGACTATACCGCCGATCAGGAAAATCTGGGCAAAACCGTCGGCGACGACTTTCGCGAAGGCAAGGTGACGCTGCCCGTCATTCTGGCCATTCATCGCGGGTCGGAGGCGGAGCGCGCTTTCTGGAAACGCACGCTGGACGACAGCGAACAACGCGACGGCGATCTGGCCCATGCCCAGGATTTGCTGCGCCGTCACAACACGTTGCGCGACGCGCTGGAACGGGCTCAGCATTACGCCTGCATCGCGCGCGACGCGTTGGGCCTGTTCGGCGAACATCCCGTCAAACAGGCGTTGCTCGATATCGTGAATTTCACGGTGGAGCGCGAATTTTAGGTTATTCGTAAAAAACCTGACCGATGGCGATATTGTCGCGGCCGGTATCGCGGCGATGTTTGTTGGTGTCGCGCAAGGAATAGATGCAGCCGCAATATTCCTGCTGATAAAAATGTTCGCGCTTGGAAATCTCGATCATGCGGTTGGCTCCGCCGCCCTTGCGCCAGTTATAATCCCAATAAGACAGGCCTTCGTACCGCGCGGCGGCGCGGCGGCCGCAATCATTGATCTGTTCCATATTTTTCCAGCGCGAAATGCCAAGGCACGACGTGAACAGCGGAAACCCGTGTTCATGCGCATACAACGCCGTGCGTTCAAACCGCATGTCGAAACATGATGTGCAGCGCGCGCCGCGTTCCGGTTCCCATTCCAACCCCTTGACGCGGGCGAACCAGTTGTCGCTGTCATAATCGGCGTCGATAAAGGGAATGTTCATTTTCCGGGCAAAGCGGATATTTTCCTCCTTGCGGATGTCATATTCTTCGCGCGGGTGGATATTGGGATTATAGAAATAGATGGTGATGTCCAGGCCGGATGCCTGCATCGCTTCCATCACCTCGCCCGAACAGGGCGCGCAGCAGGAATGCAGCAACACGCGGTCAACCCCGCCCGGCACGGGCAGGGCGATACGCGTTACCGGCATTCCACCTGCGGTTCCCATTATTTCTTGAACCAGTCGAGCCACGAATGATGCGTCGTGGATGCAGGCGTTTCAGGCGCAGAGGCCGAAGGCGTCGATGCTGAAGACGACGGCGGCACAGGCGCGGCCGGGGCTTTGGGCGCGCCGGGCACCACGGGTTTGGCCGGCGCGGGCACGGGTTTGGGCTTGGGCGCGAAGGCTTCTTCCTTGGTCGGTGCGGACGGCGCCGGCGACGAGGCCGTGGGCGCCGCCGTCGGATGCTTGTCCGCTTCGGACGTATCCAGAGCGAGTTTCAGATTGGCGTTAGGCGACCGGCGGAAAAACAGGCTGATAGGAATAATGTCGGTTTCACGCGGTTCCTTGACGCCGACGATGCGCAGCCATTTGTCGCCGCGCGAAAATTCGACTTCCTTGCCGGCGGGCAGGGTTTCGTTGGCCAGAACCTGCACGTCCTTGCCGTCTTTATCCACGACTTCGACCAGATTTTCATGGGCGATCGGCGTGTCGAACCCGCCCAGCTGTTCGTCAACCTTGCCGGTATTTTTGATGGTCAGATAGATGTCGAGAGAATCTTTTTTGTAAACCATGTGCGCGTCGCTGATTTCCAGACTGCCCGCCTTGGTTTGCGACACGACCGCCTCCGCGTTGGCGCCGTGCGGCATCGTCACCAGCAAGGCCATTGAAAGGCCGGACAGCAAAAAAGCATACGCGTTCTTTTTCATGGTTTTTTTCATGACAAACACCCGTCTTCGGTTGATTGGAATTATCGCGGCGGCATTGTCGCGAAAAATCGCGCGCGCCGCAAGCCTCAATCCTCGACGGTTTATTCCTTGCCGGAACCTATTCCTTGTCGGAATTGGTCGATCCGGACGAACTGCTGCGCCGCGCAATGGTGGCGCGCTGAACCGTCGGGCCGGACGAACCGCCGCCACTTTCGTTACCGCCGCCGCCCGAACCCATGCTTTCAAAGAAATCGGCATTGGTTTTGGCGTATTTAAGCTTGTCGAGCAGGAATTCCATCGCGTCGGTCGTGCCCATCGGTTGCAACACGCGGCGCAGAACCCACATTTTCGACATGGTCGCCTTGTCGACCAGCAATTCTTCCTTGCGGGTGCCCGACTTGGTGATGTCGATGGCAGGGAAGGTGCGGCGGTCGGACAATTTGCGGTCAAGGATCAGTTCGGAATTACCCGTGCCCTTGAATTCTTCGAAGATGACTTCGTCCATGCGGCTGCCGGTATCGATCAGGGCGGTGGCGATGATGGTCAACGACCCGCCTTCCTCGATATTGCGGGCCGCGCCGAAGAAACGCTTCGGACGCTGCAACGCGTTGGCGTCGACACCGCCGGTCAAGACCTTGCCCGACGACGGCACGACGGTGTTATAGGCACGGGCCAGACGGGTGATGCTGTCCAGCAAAATAACGACGTCGCGTTTATGTTCGACCAGACGCTTGGCCTTTTCGATCACCATTTCGGCGACCTGCACATGGCGCGTCGCCGGTTCGTCGAAGGTCGAACTGATAACCTCGCCCTTGACCGACCGCGCCATGTCCGTGACTTCTTCGGGGCGTTCGTCGATCAGCAGGACGATCAGGTAAACTTCGGGATGATTGGTGGTGATGGCGTGCGCGATGCTTTGCATCATCACGGTTTTGCCGGTGCGCGGCGGCGCGACGATAAGGCCGCGCTGGCCCTTGCCCATCGGGGCGACCAGGTCGATGATGCGCGCGGTGTAATCTTTCTTGGTCGGATCGGGCAGTTCCAGTTTCAGATGCTTGGTCGGATACAGCGCCGTCAGATTGTCGAAACCGACGCGGTGGCGGGCCTTTTCCGGCTCGTCGAAATTGATTTTGTTGACTTTAAGCAGGGCAAAATAACGCTCGCCTTCCTTGGGCGACCGGATTTCGCCTTCGACCGTGTCGCCCGTGCGCAGGTTGAATTTGCGCACCTGTGACGGCGAAACGTAAATATCGTCGGGGCCGGGCAGATAGTTCGCTTCGGGCGAACGCAGGAAGCCGAACCCGTCCGGCAACACTTCCAGAACGCCGTCGCCGGTAATGGTCTGGTTCGGCTGTTCGCCGGTGATTTTCAAAATGGCGAACAGCATATCCTGCTTGCGCATCGCGCTGGCGCCTTCGATGCCGAGCTTTTCGGCCATGACGAGGAGTTCGGCCGGCGTTTTGGCCTTTAATTCGCGTAAATTAGTCGATGTCATTGTATCGTTCACTCGTTTGTATTGAGATAAAGGGCGTACGAAAGTCCGCTTTTACGGAGTCGTTCTCGCCAAGTGGGGGGAGGGTTCCGACGCTTGCAAAATCGCTTAGCGGATAAAATAATCACGCCGGATTTTGAACTTTATACCAAAAGGACGCGCGCGGGTCAAGCTTTTATTGGAAAAAACCTTATAAACCAGGTATTAACCATAAATAATGGCCTTGCCACGGTTTGACGATGATCATGATAACGATGACGATCATCAGAACCGTCGGGGCTTCGTTCAGGATGCGGTAAAATTTGCCCGAATGAATGTTGCGGTCTTCGGCGAAGGCGCGGCGATAGCGCGCCAGCATGCCGTGCACGCCGGCCATCGCCAGCACGGAAACCATTTTGATATGCATGAACAGCTGGGCCTTTAACGCGTCGTTCGTTTCCAGCATGGCAAAGCCGGTGGCAAAGCTGACGATCATCGCCGGGTTCATGATATAGCGCAGCAGGCGCCGTTCCATGATTTTCAATGTTTCCGACAGGTCGGATCCGGGTTTGGCCTGCGTGTGATAGACGAACAAACGCGGCAGATACAGCATGCCCGCCATCCAGCTGATGACGGCAATAACATGCAAGGCTTTGATCCAGATGTAAGGCATGGCCGTACTTTACGTTTTGGCGGCGAAAGCGCAATCGCAATTTTTGCAGCCCTGACGCACCAGCTGCGCCAGCCCGTCGATGAATGCGGGCGCGGCACCGACCGCAGGCACGAAACCGAAAAAGGGCGCGCCGCCTTGCGCGGCCAGATGGCGGTATTCGATATTGATTTCGACCAAGGTTTCCGAATGATCCGACACAAAGGCGATGGGCACGACGACCAGCGGCACCTTGTCGCGTCCCGCGCGGCGCACTTCGTCGTCGGTTGACGGCCCGATCCATTTCAACGGGCCGACGCGGCTTTGAAAACATAAAACGCTGTCGCGTTTGTCGACGGCAAGGGCGCGCCTTAACGCGTCGGCCGTCGCGGCGCATTGATCGGCATAAGGGTCGCCCGCCTTGACAATTTTTTCCGGCAAGCCATGCGCGGAAAAAAGGATGCGCGGCGCGCCGTATTTTTGCGCCTCGGCGTAAACAGGGCGAATGGCGGCGGCCAGCGCGGAAACGAACCCGTCCAGTTGCGGATAGCAACAGATGCTTTGGGTCGGCGCGGCGATGCCGGCCTTGGCGGCGGCCCGATGCCAATCCTTGAAGGAAGATTGCGTCGTCGTCGTCGAAAATTGCGGGTAAAGCGGTAACAGGATGATGTTATCCGGACCATAATCCTTGACCGCCCGCGCGGCTTCGCCGGCGAACGGGTGCCAGTACCGCATGGCGATAAAGCATTTATAGCGGGTCGATGATTTTTCATTAAGCGCGTTTTCCAGCGCATCTGCCTGCGCCTGCGTGTTGGGCATGATCGGCGATCCGCCGCCCATTTGTTTGTAAATAGCGCGGGCGATGGGGGCGCGTCGTGATGAGATCATCGTGGCGATAAACCAGCGCAACGGTTGCGGCACGCGGATAATGGCTTCATCGTTGAACAGGTTGAATAAAAACGGGCGGACGGACTCTTGCGCGTCCGGCCCGCCGAGATTGAACAAAATAACGGCTGTTTTTGTCATGCGGAAAAATTCCTGATGATGGAAACCAGTTCGGCGACATGCTCCGGCGGGGTTTGCGGCACGACGCCGTGGCCCAGATTGAAGATATGGCGCGGGCCCAGCGTGGATATGATGTGGCGAGCCGCATTTTTCATATCCTCGCCGCCGCGCACCAGAAGATCGGGATCGAGATTGCCTTGCAATGGTTTGACGGGCTGTAATTGCCGTTTCGCCCATTGAATATCGACCTTGGTATCGATGCTCAGGGCGTCGACGCCGGTTTGGCGGATATAGGGTTCGTAATCATCGCCGGCTTCACGGGGAAAGCCGATGATCGGAATGTCGGGATAGTTTTTCTTGATACGGCTGACAAGTTCCCGTGTGGGGCCGATGATGAAGCGGGTAAAATCGTCACCGGAAATCAATCCAGCCCAGCTGTCGAAAATTTGCACCGCTTCGGCCCCGGCTTCGATTTGCGCGGACAGGTATTTTTCACTGGCGTCGATCAGTATGGCGATCAGCGCGTCAAGATCCTGCGGTTTTTCGCGCACCCATTCTTTGGCGGCGGTAAAATCGTTTTTGCTGTTGCCGTCGATCATATAACAAGCGACGGTCCAGGGCGCGCCGCAGAATCCGATAAGCGCCGTTTTTTCCGGCATCGTGTTTTTAACGCGACGCACAGTTTCGAAAACCGGCAATACTTTGTCCGGGTTATAAGTCAGGCCCATAAGATCGTCGCGGCTGGCGACACGCTGCAAGACCGGGCCTTCGCCTTCGCGGAAATCCAAAGACAGGCCCAAGGCCATCGGAATCAGAAGAATGTCGGCGAATAGAATGGCGCCATCCATGCCAAACCGGCGGATGGGTTGCATCGTGATTTCGGTGGCAAGCGCCGGCGTCAAACACATGTTAAGGAAATTTTTAGATTTAGCCCTTAAATCCCGATATTCAGGAAGATAGCGGCCCGCTTGCCGCATCAGCCAAATGGGAAGTCGTTCGGGAACCTCGCCGCGAAGCACGTCGAGAAGGGGTTTACGGGTTTTGTCCACGCGCATTCCTTACTTCTTAATTATATATTAAGAGTTAGAGGTAGTAGGTTGGCCAAGGGGGTAATGGGGATTAAATATAGGCAGCGATTGTACAAATTTCATCCACGAATTTCGCTGTCGATGATTTAAATTGATAATAAACGGTTAACGGACAACCCTGTTCGTAAATATCTATTAAGGCAATTTTAATAATTGTTCCACCCTTTCTGTGAATAACGGGGAAAATAAGGAAAAAAAGAGAAGCCGTTTTATCCCCGTTTTTCACGAACAGGATGAAAATTTTCTCCCGCTTGTTTCTGTTGTGGGATAAGAAAGCGGCAACGGGTACCAAAAAAAGACGCCACGCATAAAGATTGACTTATCCCCACTATCCCCGCTTTTCGATTAAAAGTTCCTGAAGAAATAACACCCAGCACATGACCGTCGATTTTCATCTTCATCTGGTGTCGGATTCGACCGGCGAAACCATTGCGGCGATGTCGCGCGCCTGTCTGGCGCAATTCAGCGATGTCGAATGCCGCGAACATGTCTGGAACATGATACGGTCGCCGCGGCTGCTTCAAACCGTGATCGACGGCATACAAAAAAACCGCGGTCTTGTGCTTTACACATTCGTGGATGAGGAATTGCGGGCGCAGCTGGAAAGCTTCTGCCGCGACAATGACATTCCCTGCGTATCCGTCTTGCGGCCCGTGCTGGCGGGCATGGCGGCCCTGTTCGGAAAGAATCCAAGCCATATGCCGGGGCGCCAGCATATTCTGGACGAAGGCTATTTCGCCCGTATCGATGCGATGGATTTCGCTCTGGCGCAGGATGACGGCCACGGCATCGACCGGCTGCAAGACGCCGATGTGGTGATTCTGGGCGTCTCGCGCACGTCGAAAACCCCGACATGCGTTTATCTGGCCGGACGCGGCATTCGCGCCGCCAATATTCCTTTCGTCCCCGGCCATCTGATGCCGGACGAATTGAAGCAATTGAAAAAACCGTTGATCGTCGGCCTGACCAAAGACGCCGACAGTCTTGTCGCCATTCGCCGCAATCGCTTGCATCTGTTAAGCGAAAACCGGGAAACATCCTATGTCGATCCGGAAAAAGTGCGCGAGGAATTGCAAGAAGCGCGGCGGTTCTTTGCCCGCCTCGGCTGTCCCGTGATCGACGTATCGCGCCGGTCGATTGAAGAAACGGCGGCGGAGATCATGACGCTTCTGGCGCAAAGAAAAGAAGCTATTTCCCAATCAGGCAGCCTTTGATCAGACTGTCGACGACCGACGGATCCGCCAGGGTTGAGATGTCGCCCAGATTATCGGCTTCGCCCGTTGCGATTTTGCGCAAGATGCGGCGCATGATCTTGCCCGATCGCGTTTTCGGCAGACCCGGCGCCCATTGGATGTAATCGGGCGTGGCGATCGGGCTGATGGTTTGCCGGACCAGATGGATTAATTCACGGCGCAACATGTCGCTGCCGTCGACCCCTGACTTCAGCGTGACGAAAACATAAATGCCCTGACCCTTGATGTCGTGATGACATCCGACGACGGCGGCTTCGGCGACCAGCGGATGGGTCACGCAGGTGCTTTCGATTTCCGCCGTGGATAAGCGATGGCCCGCGACGTTAATGACATCGTCGACGCGGCCCGTGATCCAGTAATAACCGTCTTCGTCGCGGCGGCATCCGTCGCCGGTGAAATACATGCCCTTATAGGTGCTGAAATAGCCTTTCACGAAACGGTCGTGATTGTTGTACAGCGTGCGCATCATGCCGGGCCACGGGCCGTCGATGCATAAAATGCCCTCGCAGGCGCCATCCAATATATGGCCGTCGGTATCGACGATAACGGGTTTGACGCCGAAAAAGGGCCGTGTCGCCGATCCGGGTTTCAGGGCGGTAGCGCCGGGCAGGGGCGCGATCATATGGCCGCCGGTTTCGGTCTGCCACCAGGTGTCGATAACGGGGCAGCGGTTGCCGCCGACTTCACGATGATACCACAGCCACGCTTCGGGATTGATGGGTTCGCCGACGGAAGCCAGCAGGCGCAAGGAACCGCGGCCGGTTTTGCGCACCCAGTCCTCGCCCTCGCGCATCAGCGCGCGAATGGCGGTAGGCGCGGTGTAGAATAACGTGACTTGATGCTTGTCGATGATGCGCCAGAAACGCGACGGGTCGGGGTGGTTGGGCACGCCTTCATACATCAGGGTCGTGGCGCCGTTGGCCAGCGGCCCATAGATGATGTAGCTGTGGCCCGTGACCCAGCCGATATCGGCGGCGCACCAGTAAATGTCTTCGTCATGATAATCGAACACCCATTTATGGGTCAGCGCGGCGTAAAGCAGGTATCCGCCGGTGGTATGCACGACGCCCTTGGGCGTGCCGGTGGACCCCGATGTGTACAAAATAAACAAGGGGTCTTCGGCGTTCATTTCTTGCGCCGGACAGAGGCTGGAAACTTTCTCTGCCTCGTCGTGCAGCCAGACGTCGCGCCCGGCCTGCCACGACACAACGCCCCCCGTGTGACGCACGGTGATGCATTTACGCACGTCGGGGCAGGACGATATGGCCTCGTCCATATTGGCTTTTAATGGCGTTTTCTTGCCGCCGCGCCGCGCTTCGTCGGCGGTGATGACGACCCGCGCGCCGCAATCGATGATGCGGTCGCGCAGGCTGTGCGGCGAAAAACCGGCAAACACCACGGAATGGACGGCCCCTATCCGCGCGCAGGCCAGCATGGCATAGGCGGCTTCGGGAATCATCGGCAGGTAAATGACGACGCGGTCGCCTTTGACGACGCCGTGGCGTTTCAGGACATTGGCGAATATCCCGACTTTACGGTGCAATTCGGCATAGGTGATATGCAGCGGCGCGTCCGTCGCTTCGTCGGGTTCCCATATGATAGCGGTTTTATCGCCGCGCTCGGCCAGATGGCGGTCCAGACAATTGGCCGCGACGTTCAACGTGCCGTCTTCGAACCATTTGACCTGGACGTCGCCGGTAAAATCGCCGCTTTTGACCCTGGTATAGGGTTTGATCCAGTCCAGATAACGCCCCTGTTCGCCCCAGAATTTTTCAGGTTCGTTGATCGATGCGGCATACATCCGGTCATAGGTGCCGGCGTCGATCCATGATGAGGATGCGGCTTGCGAAGAGACGGGAAAAACATCCATGATGCGACCACTGGTTGTTGGATGACAAACGAAGTGTAGCGCAACAAGGTTGATCAATCGTTGAAGAATCGTTCTTGCAGTGCAGCAAAACCATCATTTTGCGCCGGCATGCGACGACAGGGTTTCTGCACTTTTAACGATAAATATTATTGGAAGAGTGCGCCGGCCATGGCACGCAGAATGGCCGCGCATATTAAGATAATGGCCAGAAGGCTGCTGATATTCGCGGCCATCGCTTTGCCCGACCCGCGCATGACGCTGTCGCGGTTGGTCGATTCAAGACCGGCGATTTCTTTTTGGATGCTGAGATATAAAAGCCGCGCGGCTATGAATTCCTGCCGGTCGGTTTCAAGACGGCGCGGGTCGTCGATCAGGCGCAGCATCGCGCCCAGATTGCCTGTGGCGACCGCTTCCTTGGCCTGTTTTTGCAAATGTTCGCGCAAAGCCTTGCCGAGAAAGCGGCGCAGCGCGGGCTCGACGACGGGCGACAGCCAGCCGGCCAGTTGCGGCGTGTTTTCGGGGCCATGGCGGTATTGCAGTTCGGCGAACAAAGCCAAAAGACCGAGGCCCCGCCTGACCGATCCTTCGGGCGCGGTCATCGGCGCGAACATGTTTTCCCCGCGTTTGTCGCGCACGATCAGGAACGCGGCAATATGGCGGTCGATGGGCTCGCGCGGGCGGTTGCCGTTTGCCGCGACGCGTTCCAGCGACGACAGCAACATTTTGGGCGTGGCGACATATTGCCCGCGCAGAATGGGGCTGAGGCACGGCAGGCCGGGGTTGAGTTCGTAGGTCACGCGCTCGATACCGTTGCCCATCGCGGCTTTTTCCAGAAAACCCTTCATGCGGTCAAAAGTTTGGATCAAGGCAACCTGGTCCGGCGTCGGGTCTTTTTGCATATCGACCCACAGGGCCGGCAATTGGCTGGCGATGATTTCGGACAAAAGCTGGATATTGGGTGAACCCGGCGTTGCGGCGGCTTCGGCCAGCAACGGGGCGATGCCGCCGGGCATGACCGACAACCCGCGGTAACGAATGGGGGCGGCACGGTCCAGAACGATGCACACGCGCGTGACCAGCTGATCCTCGTATCTGCTGCTTTTGCCGCTTTGTTTCAATTCGTTGACGACGTTTGCGACGTCATTGGCGCGTTCTTCGTCGTTTAACGACCGGCGCAGCCATTTGCCCAAAGAATCATTTTCAATAATTTTGGCGGCATCGGTGACATTGGCGGCCATGGCGCCGGCCAAGGGCGCGGCTTGCCAATATTCACTTCCCATGAAATCGAAATGACGGGTGGCGCGGCGTCCGGCATCCGATCCTTTGGGCGTCATGCGCCGGCCGTTTAACCATTGCTCCAGATTGGACGCCGTCCATCGTTGCCGCGCATCGTCGGACAGAAGCCCGCGCAAAATCTCGATATGCGCCGGCGACAACCGGCTGTTGCCGACAATGGCGGCGAAACTGCCGCGTTGCATTTTCAAATCAATGATCGCGGCGTCGTCCATGCCCTGAAACGGGTTGCGGCCCAGAACGAGGAAAGCCAGCACGACGCCGAAGGCATAGCAATCATCGGCATGTGATCCCGTGCCGCGCCCCAAAGGCAGGGCCATGGCCCTTTCTATCGGTTCGACCGCCACAGGTTGCCCCATGCCCGCGGGCGTCGACAAACATTCGCCGATTTGCGGCGGGGCGGCGTTGCCGATGCGCCAGAAAATATTATTCGGCCTGATGGCGTTATGCGCCACGCCCGATACCATCAAGGCATTCAGCGCGCCGATCATCGGCGTGATAAAATGGTGGTGGATGGCGTCTTCGCTGAGCGGCGTCCGCGTTTCGTCAAGGTTGTTTATCATCTGCGGGGCCAACGGTCTTTGATAAACAAAAGCATAGGCGCGCGCGTTATCGGCCCATGTCACGACGCCGGAATCGATGAAGCGCACCAGACTTGGGTTGTCGAGAGAGCGTAGCCCCGTGATGGCGTCGATACGCGGCGGCAGCGCGGACTGGCAGATGATGGCGTACAGGTCGGAACTTGCTTCGGATTTATAGCGCGCGGCATAGGCCTTGCCGCCCGGCGTGTCGAGTTCGGGCAAGGGCATCGACGGGAAAATGTCGATGCGCGCCCCCAGCGTCACGCCGCCGGCGCCGGTCGAGTTTTGCGGAGTTTGATAGGCCATAACGACAGGGGGTGAAAGAAGCTGGCGGATTTTAAATCATTTTCCCTGTTCAGGGAAAGGGCTGTTTTCGATAGCGCAGACGAAACGCCGCCTCTTTATCGAAAGCCGGAATGGCGGCGATGGCCCCGTCGCGCCACAAGGCGGGCAAGGCGGCGCGCACGCGGCCCTGCGGCACCAGACGGCGCAGGCCGGGGGCGAGCCGGTCGATGTCGTCGTGCGGCGGCGTTCCCAGCGCGCGCAGGATACCGTCGCCGCATCCGGCGTGGCCCTCGACGCACCACCTTTTGTCCCAGACGATCCGGTCGCCGTCGCGGAAAGGTTGGGCATCGGTGATGGTTCCGGCTTCGCGCAGAATCGTGACGGCGCGCGCGCCCGGCGACAGGATGCAGCCATGCAGGGTGCGCGGCGCGTCAAGGCCGTTCATTATGGCGTCGAGCAACGCGCTTAGGCTTGCGCGTTCCGGCGCGGGGCCGTCGTCATGGATGTGGCGCAGGCATAAAACGACGGCGCGCGCCGCCACGGCTTTTGGCGTTTCGCGCAACGCATCGAGGCCGAGCGTAATCGATCCGCCCGTTTCAAAAGACGCATGGTCGCGCAACAGGGCGCGCGCGTAGAAATCGATGGCGTCGGCGGCTTCGGTGGCGCGCGCGCCCAAATCGATCAGGCGATCCGCGTCGAATCCCTCCGGCGCCAGAAGCGGCATGACGGCGCGCAATCGCCCGCGGGCGAATTTGTCCGATGCATTGCTGGGATCCGTTACGAAAGGAAGGCCGGCCGCGGCGCATGTCGCGGCCAGACGCGCGCGCGCCACCGACAGAAACGGGCGCAGGATGCGCACCGGATTTCCGGCGTCGCTGTCGTCGATGCGTTGCGCCGCCATGCCTGCCAGACCGTCGATGCCGCTGCCCTTGGCCAGACGCATCAAGATGGTTTCGGCCTGATCGTCGCGGTGATGGGCGATCAGAAGATCGCGCGCGCCGTGGCGGCGGCAGGCGCCGGCCAGCAATCGGTAACGCGCCGCGCGGGCCTGTTCGTGCAAACGGCTGGCGATCGGGGCGTGATCCCAGCGCAGGATATCGGATTCCATGCCGATGGCCGCCAGCCGGTCGCGCGTTTGCGCGGCCTCGGCCGCCGCGTCGGGCCGCAAATTGTGGTCGACGATCAGGCCGATGCAGCGATGGCCGTTCTGTTGCGCCCAGCGATGCGCGCAAAAAGCCAAGGCCATGCTGTCCGGCCCGCCGGAAACGGCCACGGCCACCGGATTCGATAACGGCAGAAACGGGCGCAGCAAACCGGCAAAATCGTCGGCGTCGACGGCGTTTAACGCGCCGGACATTTCATCTGGCGGCGTTCATCCGCGGCGCGCGCTTTTATAGCCGCCGACGCCGACGGATATTTGACCTTCAGTTCTTGCAAGGTAACGCAGGCGTCCGGTATTTTTTTCAAGGCCTGCAGCGACATGGCGAGTTTCAACAAACTGTCGGGGGCTTTGTTGCCGCGCGGATCCTGTTGATAGGCATCGGCGAAAGCCACCGCGGCCGCGTCGAATTTGGCCTGTACATACAGAGATTCGCCGTACCAGTATTTGGCGTTTTCGGTCAGTTTGTCCTTGGGGTTTTTGTCGATGAAATCCTTGAAAGCTTTTTCCGCGTCGGCATAGTCGGTCTGGCGCAAAAGACCGAAAGCGCGGTCATATTGTTCCTGCACCGTCAATCCGTAATCGGGCGGGGTTGCGGGCAAAGGCGGCGCATGCGGGTTATCGACGCCGCCGACCACTCTGCCATTTTGTACTTTCAATGCGCCCAGCGTGCCGTCCGGCGCGGGGTTTTGCGGCGGCGCGGCTGTTGTTGTGCCGGCGGCGGGCGTTGTCGCGGGCTGCTGCGGCGGGGCTGTTGCGGCCTGCGCCTGCTGGGCCTGTTGCGCCTGCGCCGTTTCCAGACGGGTCAGGCGGGCGTCATAGTCGGTTTGCATGCGTTGCAGCGTTTGTTCAAGCTGGTGGGTTTCGAACTGTACCTGCTCGATGCTGCCATTCATCGCGCGCATCTGGTCTTCCAGCGATGAAATGCGCGTTTCCAGACGTTCGGCCGAAGACTGCGCGCCGCCGCTTTGGGTTCCGTTATCCTGATAGCCGGAATCATCCTGCGCCAAGGCGGGCGCGGCGCACAGAATGATGCCAAGCATCACGGTGGGAAAAAAAGAAAATTTCATCGCGTCACGGGGGAAAGAAAAAAGAAAGCCCCGCGAGTTTATGCGCCATTGCGCAAAAGTCAAAGTTTCAAAAAATGGATGTCAGACCGTGCCGACTTTGCGGCGGCGGCCACGGCGCGGGATGTCGTTGAATTCCTGTAATACGCCGGCGGGCATGTCGCCGCCACGCAATTCGGCCAGGGCGCGTTTCAGGGCTATTTTTTCGCGCAGATCGTCCTGATCGCCGATGCTCATGATGGCCAGGCGGTTTTCAATCAGGTCGCTTAAAACATCGATGCTGGTGTGCGACAAAATCATGGATGTCTCCGTTAAAATGGCGTTTTTGCAAAATGCGTCTCTAATGTTCCCATTATTTATCTAAAATCTTAAATATCGGTGAAAGAAAGCTTGCGCCTGCATATTTATTCATATCTTTCCATTAGTTATCAAAAATATCCGGCATTGAATCTATTGCCGAAACCGCTTTCATTGGTTAACGGCGCGATTATTTTTACATGGAAGGGTATGAAAGCAATTAACAACGGGGCAAGGAAAGTTATAAGGAGCCATCCATCGATTTATGAAATTTTAGAGAGCGTTTCATGTCCAGTTTTGAAGAAGGCAACCACACGATCAGAAGCCTGTTGATATCGCCGCTTGCCGGTGCGGCTTTTGCGACAGCCGGGGCTTATATCTGCACATGCGTGCTGGCCGATAATGTTCCGGTAAGTTCCGGCGTGTCCTATTCGACCCTTAGCGCTTTTGCCGAAGCGGGTTATGATAATTTCAACGGTTCGCTGGCCATGATAAGCGCCGGCTTCGGTGCGGCCGCAGCGGCCCTGACATCGCGTTTGAAGACCGGCGTGGTGGTGGCGGCTTCCGTGGCGGCGGCGGTTTCTTTTTCGCAGGGCTTACAGCCCGGCCAGATTTGGGCCCCGTTTCAGAATCCGCAGGATCTGGTCGCCTTTGCCGTCGCCGCAGTTTGCGGCGGCGCTATCGGGATGGGCGGCAATTTGCTGTTTTCAATGCGGCAGGATCGCAACACGGCACAGCGTTCGAAGAACGCGCCCGTCGTGCGCGGCCCCGCCCCCCGCCGGGATCCCTGATAACGGCCTTATTCCCTGTGATGTTCGGCCCCCAGCAGCATATACATCGCGGGCACGACGAACAGGGTGAAAAATGTCCCGACCGCCAGACCCGTGGCGATGACCAGCCCCATGTTAAAGCGCGACAGCGCGCCCGCGCCGGTGGATGTGATCAACGGCACAACCCCCAGCACCATCGCCGCCGTCGTCATCAAAATCGGGCGCAAGCGGATGGCGGCGGCTTCGATGATGGCGTCGTGTTTGCTGCGCCCCGTTTTTTGCAGATTGTTGGCGAATTCGGTGATCAGAATGCCGTGTTTGCTGATAAGCCCCATCAGCGTGACCAGCCCGACCTGCGTATAGATGTTGATGCTGGCCTTGCCGATCCCGCCGAGGCCCAGCGTTTCCAGAAACCATCCTACCGCGTGCGGCATGGCCTTGATGGCGTTGGCGTCGGTGCTGTCGAGGCTGATGAAGAACAACGCGCCAGCGATCGACATCGGCACCGACACCAGGATGATGAGCGGATCGCGGAAGGATTCAAACTGCGCCGCCAGCGCCAGGAAAATGATGATGAGCGCGAAGGCGAAGGTCATGACGAAACCGCTGGATTCCTGCTCGAACTGGCGTGACTGGCCGCCGAAATCGAAGCTGTATCCTTCGGGCAGATCGCGCGCCGCGATGCCCTGCAAGGCTTTGAGCGCGTCGCCCAGCGCCACGCCGGGGAACATGACGCCCGATATCGTCGCGGCATTGGCCTGCTGGAAATGGTTCAGCGATTCCGGCACGGTCTTGGTCACGATATGCGCCAGCGTCGACAACGCGATGGGATCGCCCGTTGCGGTATGGATGTAGTAATTGTCCAATTGCTGCGTGGTCAGGCGCGACATTTGCGCGACTTGCGGAATGACCTTGTACGACCGCCCGTCCAGCGTGAAATAATTGACATAGCCGCCGCCCAGCATGTCGGACAAGGCGTTGCCGACATCCTGCATGGTCAGGCCGAACTGTGCCGTCTTGTCGCGGTCTATGACGACGGTGGCCTGCGGTTCGTCGATTTTCAGGTCGTTGTCCAGAAA
The DNA here is from genome assembly GCA_028866275.1 of Alphaproteobacteria bacterium. Lineage (GTDB taxonomy): Bacteria > Pseudomonadota > Alphaproteobacteria > UBA9219 > UBA9219 > CAIXLI01. Next base: position 37,711 of record JAGWIK010000005.1, on the reverse strand, counting down.
CAGGAACAAACCGCTTTTCTGGGCATCGGCCATGAAATTTTGCACGACGTCGTTCATGCGTTCGAACGGTTGGGTCGAGGTGATGACGAACTGCACCGGCAAACCGCGGCTGCCCGGCAGGGGCGGCGGCTGGAACACGGCGGCGCGCACGCCGGCGATGCCGTTCAGGGCGTTTTGCATCAAGGGCTGCAGGTCGTTCGATGTGCGCGTGCGTTCGTCCCACGGTTTCAGCACGGCGCCCGCGATCGACTGGCCGGGCGTGTCAAGCTGGAACACATGGTCGGTTTCGGGATAGCCGGCGAAGATCTGGTAAACCTTGCGGTCGTACATCAGGCGCTGTTGCAGCGTGGCGGTGGGGGCCGAAGTTAGCAGTGCGATATCGACGCCTTGGTCTTCCTGCGGCGACAATTCGGTGCGCGCGCTGGTGTAAAGAAAATAGATGCTGCCCAAAACAATGGCCGCGAATAACAGCGTCACGGGCATGTAATTGAGGCTCGATCTCAGCAGGCGTTCATAGGCGCGATGCAGCCGGTTGAAGGCGCGGTCCAGTTGCGCCGTCAATTTTTCGTCCCAGCTTGTCGCCGTATCGCGGTGCGGCTTGAAAAAACGCCCGCACATCATCGGCGACAGGGTCAGCGCGACGATAGCGGAAATGATCACCGCGCCCACCAGGGTAAAGGCGAACTCCGTGAACAGCGCGCCCGTCAGGCCGCCTTCGAAACCGATGGGCACGTAAACGGCGATCAAAACCGTGGTCATGGTCAGAATCGGCCCGCCCAGCTCGCGCGCCGCCTGAATGGCGGCGTCCATCGGTTTCATCCCGTCCTCGATATGGCGGTTGACGTTTTCGACCACGATGATGGCGTCGTCGACGACAAGCCCGATGGCCAGCACCAGCGCCAGCAGCGTCAGAAGATTGATGGAAAAACCGAGGGCCAGCATAAAAATGAACGCGCCGATCAGCGACAACGGAATGGCGATGACGGGAATGACGACCGATCGCGGCGAGCCGAGGAAAAGAAACACGACCAGCGCGACGATGCCGACGGCCTTGCCCAGCGTGCTTTCGACTTCGTTGATAGAGCTGGACACGAATTTGGTCGAATCGTAAACGATGCGTCCGTGCAGACCCTGCGGCAATTGCGCCTGAATGTCGGGGAAGATTTTGCGGATGCCGGCGACGACGTCCAGAAGGTTGGCGCCGGGGGCGACCTGAATGCCGATATAGACCGCCTGCTTGCCGTCGAACCCGACGCGGGATTCGTAATCGTCTGACCCCAGCGTCACGTTGGCGACGTCTTTCAGCCGCACCAGCGCGCCGTTCTTTTCCTTGACGATCAGATTGCGGAAATCTTCCAGCGAATGCAGGTCGGTCGAGGCGTTGAGGTTGATCTGCACCATCTGGCCCTTGGTGTTGCCGAGGCCGGAGATGTAGTTGTTGGCGGCCAGGGCCGTGCTGACATCGGCGGCGGTCAGGCCGTAGGCCGCGAGTTTCTGCGGATCGAGCCACGCGCGCAGGGCGAAATTCTGCGCGCCCAGAATTTCCGCCGTTTGCACGCCTTCGACCGATTGCAGGCGCGGCTGCACCACGCGGGTGATGTAATCGGTGATTTTGTTTTGCGGCAGGACATCGCTGTTGAAGCCGATATACATGGCGTCGATGGTCTGGCCGATCTGCACGGTCAGGACGGGTTGCTGCGCCGCGGCGGGCAATTGATTGCGCACGGCGGAAATTTTCGCGCTGATTTCGGTCAGGGCTTTGTCGGGGTCGTAATTCAGGCGCAGATTGACGGTGATGGTGCTGGTGCCGTTCTCGCTGGTCGACGTCATGTAATCGATGCCGTTGGCCTGCGCGATTGCGGTTTCCAAAGGCGTGGTGATAAAGCCGGCGACGGTGTCGGCATCGGCGCCGTAATAAGTCGTGGACACGGTGACGACCGCGTTTTCGGTGCGCGGGAATTGCAAAACGGGCAGAGATACCAGCGCGCGCAACCCGACGACCAGGATCAGCAGGCTGACAACGGTAGCCAGAACCGGGCGGCGGATAAAGATGTCGGTGAATTTCATGGCGGTGACCTTGATGGACGGCTTGTTCCGGCTTGACTGCGGTTATTGATCCTTGACCGTCGGGTTGGCATCGTTCAGCGGCTGGATTTCGTTGTCGACTTTGACCGGCGCACCGTTGCGCAATTTCAACTGGCCGCTTGTCACGACTTCATCGCCCGCCGTGACGCCGGACAGAATGCTGACCTGATCGCCGCGCGTGTCGCCGGGGGTAACCAGAATCTGTTTGGCGATCAGTTTGCCGTCTTTATCCTTGTCGACCACGAACACGGTGTCGCCATAGGGGTTATAGGTGATGGCGGTCGCCGGCAGCGTCACCAGTTTTTGCGGCGCGCCGACATTGATGGCGACATGCGCGAACATGCCGGGCAACAATTTGTGATCGGGGTTGGTGAAACTGGCGCGCACCTGGACATTGCGGGTGGCTTCGTCGATTTTGGCGTCGGCGGCGTCGATGGTGCCGTCGAAACTGACCCCCGGTGCGGCGTCGATACGGGCCGCGACTTTTTGCCCGTCGGCGATTTGCGCCAGATCCTGTTCGGGTAAATTGAAATCGACATAAATGGGGTCGAGCTGCTGCAGCGTGACAATCGCCGTGCCCGCCGCCAGATATTGGCCGATATCGACCTGACGGATGCCCAGATGCCCGGCGAAAGGCGCGCGGATGGTTTTTTTGTCGATGACGGCCTGTTGTTCGTCGACCTGCGCCTTGTCGCTGTTAAGCGTGGCGACATCGGTGTCGACGGTGGCCTGGCTGATGGCCTGCGCCTTTAATTGCTTCTGATCGCGGGCCAGCGTGATTTCGGCGAGTTTTTCGGTGGCCTGCAACGCCTTTAATTTGGCGATGTCGTCATCGTCGCGCAAATGGGCCAGAACCGCGCCCGCGGCGACATCGTCGCCCGATTTGAATGACAGGCTTTCGACGATACCCGGTTCTTCGGACGATATGTCCGCGCCGTTGACGGCGCGCGCCGTGCCGACGGCGTCGATGGTTTTCTGCCAGTCTTCCATATCGGCCTTGGCGGTCGACACGGTTTGCGCCGGCACGGGCATCGACGACAGGAATTTTTTCGTTCCCATCGCCATCATATATTTAAAGCCCAGAATGCCGCCCAGAATAAGGGTGACGGCGAACAGCATCAAAATCATGCGCTTAATCATGGTCGGGGCCTTTCGTGGACTCATCTGTCTGGGGCGTGTTCGAAGCGATTGTGCCGGTCGCGGCGTGCGCGGCGTCATGCCACCAGCCGCCGCCCAGCGCGACGAATAACGCCGCGGTGTCGGCATAACGCTGGGCCTGGGCGGCGACTAAATCGGCGCGGGCGGTGTTTTCCGTCGCTTCGGCGGTCATTAAATCGCTGGCGGCGATCGCGCCTGCGGTGAATTGCACCTTGGCCAGCGTCAGGCTGGTGGCCGCCGCGCGTTCTGCCGCCGCCCTGTCCTTCAGCAATTCGGCATCGGATTGCAGGGCGTGCAGCGTGTCGGCGACGTCCTGATAGGCCGCCAAGACCGTTTTGCGATATTGCGCTGCGGCTTCGATATAGGCGTCGCGCGCCCCCTGTTCCTTGTCGGCCAGCGTCCCGGCGTCGAAAATGGTTTCGCTGACGCTGCCGCCCCAATCCCACAAGCCGCTGCCCGGGGTGAACAGCTTGCCGAACTGCGTCGCCATTGTGCCTATATCGGCGGTCAGGGTGACGTCGGGCAGGCGCGCGGCCACCGCGACGCCGATGGCGGCGCTGGCGGCGTGCAGGTTTTCCTGCGCCGCGCGGATGTCGGGACGTTGCGCCACCAGTTGTGACGGCAGCGACAACGGAATCTGACGCGGCAAATGCAAGTCGGCCAGCGTAAAGGATTCCCCCGCGCCTTGTGACGGCAGACGCCCGGCCAGCGTCGCCAGCGCGTGGCGCGCCACCGCCAGTTGATGTTGCAGCGGCGGCAAAGCGGCTTGCGATGCGGCCAGCGTCGCCTGTTGCTGGGCGACGGCACTTTGCGCCACGGCGCCTGCCGCGAAACGTTTTTGCAGCAGGTTCAGGACTTTTTCCTGATCGGCGATGCTGGCTGTGGTCGCCGCGATCTGGTCGCGCAGCGATGCTTCATCAATTGCGGTGGTGACGACATTGCCGGTCAGGCTCAGCCACGCCGCGCGTTGTTCGAATTGCGCATAATCGGTCTGCGCCTGTAATTCTTCGATGGCGCGGCGCGTGCCGCCGAAAATATCGACGCCATAGGACACGCTGACCGACGCGTTGTGCAACGAATAGATAAAGCCGGGGAATAAATTGTTGTTTGCCGCGCCCGATGTTTTTTCGCGTTGCCCGGCATAGCTGGCGCTGACGGTGGGGAACAGCGCGCCGTCGCCCGCGGACAGATCGTCTTGCGCGACGCGCAGCGCGGCATCGGCGGCCTGAAGGTCGGGGTTGTTTTTGACCGCCTGCGTGACCAGACGGGTCAGGGCGGGTGACCGGAACAGATCCCACCACGCGGCGGGAATGTCGGCACCCGGTTGCAGAATTTGCGCGCCGTCCGCCGTGACGCAGGGCGGGGTTTGCGCGCCATAGGTCGGCGCATCCGGGGCGGGGGGCGGCGTGAAATCGGGCCCGACGGCGCACCCCGCCAGCAGCGCGGCCAGAGCAAGCGTCAAGGGGGTGGAAAAGCGTGCGTGCGACTGTCGCGACAATGTGGAGGCGGGCATACGGTATAACCTTTACAGGCGGTCTGGAAGGGAATATACATGCATCCATGAATGTATGTAAAGGATAAAATCAGTCCTGTTTCAAAAAAACAGGAAAGACGGCAAACAGGAAAGACAGCCAAGGCAGGCAGAGCGACAACCGGAACGACAACGCGGATATTATATACAAGAAAAGGCATCATACGACGATGGCGAGAAAAACCAAAGACGAAGCCGAAAAAACCCGCAACGCCATTCTGGACGCGGCGGAACGGGTTTTTTATGCCAACGGCGTGACGCGTACCTCGCTGGAACAGATCGCCGAGGCCGCAGGGGTGACGCGCGGCGCGGTCTATTGGCATTTCAACGATAAAACCGAATTATGCACGGCCATGATGATGCGGGTGTTTTTGCCGCATGAAGATATGCTGGCCGAACTGGCGGCCAGCCCGTCGGCGGCGCCGCTGGCGGATTTGAAGAAATCATGCCTGCACGCGTTAAAACTGATGTCGACGGATAAACGGCGGCAGGATGTTTGTTCCATTATGTTCCTGCGTTGCGAATATACCGAAGGTATGGCGTCGATTATGGACCGCCGCACCGAATGCAAAAACCGCATGCTGGCATCGTCGGAAAAGCTTTTGACCCTGGCGCGCAAACAAAAAGCGCTGGCCGCGCATTGGTCGCCGCGCAAGGCCGCGGTGGCTTTGCAGGCCCTGATGACCGGGCTTATTATCGGCGCGCTGGAACAACGCGACGGGTTTGATCTGGCCACCACCGGCGCGGCCTGTGTCGAGGCCTTCTTTAAGTCTTTGAAGCCGTAGGCCATTTGACGCCGTCGGCGGGCGATTCTCCGGTTGCGGGGATGGCGGCGGTCTGCTATTGGCATGCCCCTACCTTGCTCGGCGTGCGGTCGTGGCGGAATTGGTAGACGCGCAGCGTTGAGGTCGCTGTGGGAGAAATCTCGTGGAAGTTCGAGTCTTCTCGACCGCACCATTTGTGTGGACGATCACCGGGTGATGAACCGGGGGAGGGCTTCAAGGGCTCTGCGTCTCGCCGCCCGTTGGCCGGGCCGAGCCTTGGGTTTTTCCTGTTTCTTTGGTCCGGCGAACGTCCGGTTCCCCGCAACCGCTCGTGACCGGTTTGGGCTATGCCTGTCAGGACGCCCCATTTCCAAGGGGCATGACCCCCTCATTCTGCGGCCGTGGTATTTGGGGCACATCTTTTCCTTTGGGGCCTTTGATGCGTGAAGTCTGTTGCCGAGAGACGGGGCAGCAGGTAAGCTTCCGAATCACTTTACATATGCTTTTGTCCCACGCCTGTTTGCCCTGAAACACAAGAGCCGCCCTGATGTTGAAAAAACGCCTCGCTTACGCCGCCGGACTTGCCGCTGTGACCTTGTCTTTGACGACAACCTGCGCGCAGGCTGGCTTTGAATGGGTTGCGCCGTCATCTCCTGCTGCGACAGCGCCCGCCCCCGCCTACGTGCCGCCGCAACAACCGCTCATTATCGAGGGCGCGCCGCCTGTGGCTACCGCCGCCCCCGAAGTGATTTCGCCCGTTATCATATCGGGAACGCCATCGGCGCCGGTGGATGCCGCGCCGCAAAACAATCAAAATAATGATGAATCGCAGACGTCGGTTGTGTCTTCATCGCCCGCCGCCGCCGAACCCGCTGCCCCGCCGCCTTCGACCGATCTGGCAACGGCGACAATCAGCATGCCCGCTTCTTCCGCGCCCGGCGTGGTTCAGGGTTTTGCCGCGCAAATCCCCTTGGCGCTGGCTTTGCGGCAGATTTTGCCTTCAGGCTATAATTTTTCGATCGATCAGGGCGTCGATATGGACACTTTGGTCTCCTATAAAGGCGGCTTGCCGTGGCAGGACACGCTCAGCGCCATGCTGACCCCGCTGGGGCTGGCTTTCCATCAACAAGGCGATGACGTCACCATAACCCATATGGTGGCGGCTGCCGGGGCGCCGGCGCCGGCGGCTCCCGCAGTCGTTCCTTTAAGCGCGCCCGCGCCGCAGATTGTCTCCGCGGCTCCCGACGCTTTGCCGATGGTTAATGTCGGCGCGCCTGAAGGGTGGAGCGCAGAACGCGGCGACACGCTGCGCAAGGTTCTGACCAACTGGTGCGCGCGTGACGGCGTTCAGCTGCAATGGCTGGCGGAATATGACTATCCGCTTGAAGCATCCGCCGATTTCAGCGGCAGTTTCGAAGATGCCGTGCGCCAGCTTCTGGCCGGATTCGCAACGGCCCAGCCCCAACCCGTGGCCGCATTGCACACGAATGCGGGCGCCGGACAAAAGGTTCTGGTTGTTCAGGCCCGCGGCAACACATAAATGGATTAGGAGAAGCGCATGCGTCCCACCCGGATGTCCCGACCCCGCTCTTTCACCGGACGGATGGCGGCTTGCGCCCTTGTGGCAGGGGTGGGCTTGTCGCTCAGTTCGTGCGCGCAGACCGAAAAAACCCGCAGCATGATTGATGAACGCGCGGCCCAGGCCCAGCAGGGGCTGGATGCCGCCCAACATACGCCGAAAAATCCGGTCAATTACGATCCTTTGACCGTCACTAACAAAGTGTGGGGCGGCGATGTCGCCATTCGCATGCGTCACGGCATGCCGTTGCCGGATCGTTATCAATCGCCCAAGGGCATTACACTGGTGTCGTCCGACCCCATGACCCTGTCGCAAATTATCGATGCCATCGGCGCGCAAACCGGCATTCCCGTCCGCGCTTCCGCGTTGACCTTATCGCCACATCACGGCGTACAAGCCGATTCATCTTCATCTTCCGCGCTGGGTATGTTGTCCTTCGGACATAGTGCGCCAACCACCGGGTTTCAACCTGCGGCCAAGCCGGATACGGGCGATGCCGATAAAGCAATGCCCATTTCCTATGAAGGTCCGCTGTCGGGGCTTTTGGAGCGCGTCGCGGCCTATTTCGGCATCGCGTGGAACTATGACGGGTCGTCGATTCTGATCTCGCGCTACCAGACGCGCATTTTCACCGTCGATGCCTTGCCGGGGACGGAAGAAATCAACGAAGGCATGCAGGACGATAATAGCAGCAGCAACACCGGCACTGGCGGTTCGTCTTCGGGGTCCTCCGGCGGGACAAGCTCCAGCACGTCGGGCGGCACGTCAGGCTCCACCAATACACTGACCCAGAATTCGAAAACCACGATGGGATTCAAATACTGGGATGAATTGACGCAAGTGCTGAACTCGTTGGTCGGGTCGCAGGGTAATGTGGTGGTTTCACCCTCCATCGGCACGGTAACGGTGACGACGACGCCCGAGGTTATGGAGACGGTGTCGGACTATCTGAAGAAAGAAAATAACCGCCTGTCGCAACAGATCGCGCTTAATGTCAAGATTTACGCGGTCAATTTGCAGCAAAGCGAAGATTTCAACGTCGCCTTTACGGCGTTTTTGAAAAATCTCTCGAAATTTTCCGGCCTGAATTACACGTCCGCCTCGGCGCCAAGCGACGCCACCGGCGCCCTGACGTCCAGCTCGCTGGGGTCGTCCTATCTTGGGTCTTTGGGGATCGCGATCCTTAACGGCCCCAACGATCCTACGGCCCATGTCGGCGACGTATTCAACGCGCTGTCGGCGATCGGCGACACCACCAATGTGGCCCAATTCCCGATGACGACGTTGAACAACCGCCCGGTCTCGCGGCGCGTCGGGACGGACACGTCCTATATCTCCAGCGTGACGCAAAGCACCATTACCAGCACATCGACCCAAAACACCTATACGCCGACCGTGGGCACGGTTCATCAGGGCTTTTCGTTGCAGCTGACGCCGCGTCTGCTCGACGACGGGCGCATCTTGCTGCAATATTCGCTCAGCCTTATCGGGCTTGATAATATGACCACAAATACGACCTACGGCATCCAGCTTCCCACGACGGATAACCGTATTTTCGTCCAGCAATCGATGCTGCGCAGCGGGTCGACGCTGATCATCGGCGGCGTCGATCAGGAAAGCATGCAACAAACCAAGCAGGGCGTCGGCAGTCCCGACAACTTCCTGCTGGGCGGCGGCACGGCCAGCAACAGCAACCACATAATGATGTTCATCGCCATCACGCCGCAAGTGATGAATCCGCAAGGGGATCACAGTTAATGCCATCCGGCATCGTCACCGTCGGAAGCCGCCGCTACGCCACCGGGCTTTACTGGGAAAACAGTCCCGGCACGGGCCGCGTGGCGCAGATCGCCCGCGAAGCGGCCGCGCAATCAAAACAGTCTGGGGAGCCTGCACGCTTTTTTGCGGTGCGTCCCGGTAACAAAAGCGGGCGTATTCCCCAATTCGGGTTGAGCGGCGGCGTGCAGGGTCAGGAAGCCGGCATGCCCGTGCTGGCGGCCTGTCTTGCCGGACAAATTCCGGGGTCGTGGGCGGGGGCTTTCCGGCTTAACGAAGGCATTGTTGTCGTTATCGTACGCGATGATCTTATCGTGCCCGACGGCGATCTCTTTTTTGCCGACGAAGCCGAAGCGCGCGACCGGTTGATTCAGGAAATCGGCTTCGGCGGCCTGCAAAGCACTTATGCGCCGGAAGCCTGGTCGATTCCCAGCGCCGACAGCATCCCCCTGACCCTTTTGCTGGATGATCGCAAGGATATCAAGCTTCAGGCCGTCGAAATATCGCAAAAGGCCAAGATCGCCATTCTGGGCGGCATTGTCTTTTTCGCCGTCGTTGTCGGCGGTGTCTGGTTCTGGCAGGAAAAAGTCGCGGATGACGCGGCCGCGGCGGCCGCCGAGGCCGAACGGTTGCGCATGTTGCAAAATGTCACGCAGGGCATTCCCGGCATGCCGCAACAAGCACCGCCCGAGCCCAAATATGACCGCGTCTGGGAAAGCAAACCGTCTCCGTCGGCCGTGTTTGACGCATGCGCCCGGGGATTGGCGAAAATCCCTGCGGCGGTTGCCGGCTGGCGTATTACCGGTCTTCAATGCGACGGTCAGGCGATCAATCTGCAATGGGCGCGGGAAAAGGGCATGTCCGCCCCCCCGCCCGGCGTTACGCTGAATGCCAGCGGCACGGCGGGGTCGCAAAATGTCGTTTTGCCCGCCTTGCATCCGCGCGGCCCTCAGGATCTGGTCAATCCGGATGCGGTCATTAAACAGTATTTAATGCAGGACTGGCCCGGGACGATCGCCGAAATGAACGACGATCCGCCGCCGCCGAAGCCGCCCAATTACAACGGGCCGTGGAATCCGCCGCCGCCGCCATGGATTAAGCGTTCCTTTACCCTTCGTGTATCACAATTCCCGGCAGAAGCGGATGGTCTGTTGTCTGGCCTGCCCGGCGTTATTGTCACAAGGACAAGCGTCGAGCCCAACAGCCCCCAATCCGCGTGGGATATTCAGGGGGTTATCTATGAAAACCGTAAATAAAAAAATCCCCGTGATCGGGTTTGCCGCGGTCTTTGCGGTCGCGTTGTCCGGGGCGGGGGTGCGTGCCGAACCGGCCGCCGGATTTCAGCCGGCCGCCGCCGCCGCGCCCGCGACGCTGCCCGTGCCGGCCATGCCGGCGTCATTGACGGGCAACGACGATAGCGGCAAGGCCGAAGCCGATATTTCCAAGACCATGAACGGCGCCGAGGATCGCGCCGCCAAGGAAGCCAGGGATGTCGTCAAGCAGTTGGACAGCGATTCCGACACCACGACGCTTCAGGACATCAACACCGCGCGCCAAGCCGTGGCGCGGTTGCAGGCGATGATCGCCGTTGAAAAAGAACTCGCCGATTTCGAAAAAGTCCGGAACGACCGCATGGGCGGAAGCCATAATTTCGCCGCCGCCATTCCGGCCAGCGCGCTGGCGCCGGCGGCGGGCACATTCGCCCAATCCGCGCCCGAAGCCAAACCGCAAGGTGCGGTGCAGCCTGTCGTGCATGCGTCGTCGGGAGCGACACTTGAGCGCATCACCGGAGTCGACGGCAACTATGTCGCGGCGATCAAGATTGCCGGCGACACCAAAATCGCCCGCCTCGGCGACCGCATTGCCGGGCTTGGCACGGTGCGTGCGATCTCGCCGTCGTCGGTACAGCTTGAAGACGGCGGGTCGATGCGCAGCCTGCATATCAAGAACATCGACGCTATCTACAGCGCGATGAATTGATCGCCCGCCTCGCCGCCGCCGGCGGCAGCGAGGGATGGTGGCCTGAGAAGGAAACGGCGTGTCTAATTTGATCGAACAATGGGGAGAAAAACTGAAAGGGCTGGGTAAAAAGCAGCCCGCGCCGACGCCTGCCAAGCAATCCGCGCCTGCCGTCTCGACCGGGGCATCGCCACCCGCAGGAAAAACATTTAAAAAATCGCTGCCTGCTTCGACCGATCAGGCGCAAAATCAGGCGGCGGCCGTTCAGGCGCAGGCCGACAACGCCGTCAAGATTGAAGACGAACGTAAAATCGCGCTGTCTTTTAACGGCGACGTTCTGACCGCCGAAGGCGGCGAGCTTAAAGTTCCGGAAGAAGCGCGTAGCTTCTGCGCTTTGTTCAGCAACGGTTTATGGCTTGTCAGCGCGTCGCATCGCCGGTCGCCCTTGGTGACCTCGGTGGCGCAGGCCGCCAAGCGTCAGGGCATCAAGGTCGACGAACCGCGTTATGTCACGCCCAATATTATCGTTCAGGCCTATTTATACGCCGACCGTAAAAACAATGCGTCGCAATTCGACGACAACGCCGTACGCCGCCGCATCGTGGCCACGCTCGATCAGGCCGTGCAGATGGGGGCCAACGATATCCATATCGAGTCCGTCAACGGGCGCGCCGTGGTGCAATATCGCATCGATGGCGCGTTGCGCCAGATCGAGTCATGGACGCAGCGCGAAGGCGAACAATTCCTCGCCGCCGTCTATTCGCATTCCATCGGCCAGTCGGGCGCGACCGCCAACTGGCAGGAACCGCAAGCCGCGATGCTGACATCCGACGCGCGCGGCAAGGAAGTCATTGCCCTGCCCAAGGGCGTTATTTCCGTGCGGTGCCAATGGGTTCCGCTGGCGAATGACGGGCGCTATCTGGACATGCGCTTGCAATATGACTCGGCGCATCTGTTCGGCGAGAATTTCGTCATGGCCGATGTCGACTCGCTGGGTTTTTCGCAAGAACAGCTCAAGGTCGTGCAGTCGCTGCGCGCGTCGCCGGGCGGTTTGCGTATTTTTTCCGGCCCCGTCAATCAGGGGAAAACCACGACGTTGCGCGTCACGTTGAACCGCCGCATGTCCGAAACGGAAATGCGGCTGAACTGTCTTTTGATCGAAGACCCCCCTGAAGGCGGCATCATCGGCGCGCGCCAGATCGGCGTGTCGGCGTCGGTCAAAGACGAACAGCGCGAAAAAACGTTCGTCGAAATCATGCGCTGCGCGCTGCGCCTCGATCCCGACATCGTCATGCTCGGCGAAATCCGCGACTTGCAGACGGCCAAATTCGCCTTCCGCCTCGCCCTGACGGGGCGACAGGTTTATACGACCGGCCACGTTTATTCGGCGCTGGCGACGCCGAAACGGTTACGCGACATCGGCATCGAACCCTATATCGTTTACGACCACCATCTGGTGCGCGGTATGGCGTGCCAGCGTTTGTTACGCAGCCAGTGCCAGCATTGCCGCATTCCCTTGAAGGAAATGACGCAATCTTTCAATTATCCGATGATCGAGCTGGCGCGCCGCCTGCGCGCGGGTCTGGCCTTGATGAAGGCGCGGCGCAACCCCGCCAATGCCGGCAAGCCGCCGCTGGAATGTCTGGTCGAACCCGATCTCGGCAATGTCTATGTCGCCAATCCCGACGGCTGCCCCAAATGCTATAAAGGCCGTTCCGGCCGCACCGTTTGCGCCGAAATTATCGAAACCGATATCAAATTGATGGAACTGCTTCAGGACAACCGCATGGAAGAAGCCGAACAATACTGGCTGTCGCCCGCGGGCCTGAACGGCATTACCATGCTGTGGCGGGGTATGGAAAAGACCGCGCTGGGCGAAGTGTCGCCCGATGATGCCGAATTCGAACTCGGCCCCTTCGCGCGCGAACGCGAAGTTCTGGACGTCGAACAGAAACTGGGGCCGATGCGATGAGCGAACTTTCACAATCCCTCGACGAATTGCAAACCAAGCTTATCAAGCTGCAATTCCGTTCCAACCGCAAAAACCGTTTTCGCATCTATCGCAAACTCGAAGGCATGTTGAAAACCAACGAAGCCTTGTCGCGCGCGCTTGACCGGCTGTATCAAAACACCTCGGAAATGGGCAAATATCCCAACAAGCCGGCGGCCATCGCGTTGAAGGAATGGTTTTTGAAAGACCGCGCCGGCGTAACCCTGTCGCAAGCGATGGAAGGGTGGGTCCCGACCGGCGAATTGTACATGATCCGGTCGGGCGAAGAATCCGGCACCTTGGCCAAGGCCCTGTCGTCGATCCAGATGATGGGCGAAAAATCAAAAGAAATGAAGGAAGCGGTAACCTACGCCATCGGCTATCCGGTCTTCATGTTCATTCTGGTGTCGTTCGTTGTTTACACCTTCGGCGTCAACCTGATCGCCAACATGCGCGCCAATGCGCCCGCGCATGTCGTCGCGGCCATGGGAAGCGTTGCGGCTTTTTCCGATTTCATCACCGCCTACGGGCTTTATGTCGTGCTGGCGATTGTTGTGCTGGCGGTACTGATCGCGTCGACGCTGTCGGTATGGCGCGGATCGATCCGCGCCAAATTCGATCTGTATCCGCCGTGGGCGTGGTATCGCGTATTGCAGGGCAGCGGGTTTTTGCTGGGCCTGTCGTCGCTGCTCGGCGCGCAGGTGCCGTTGAAACGGTCTTTGGAAATTCTCGAAGAACAAGGCAATCCGTGGATCAAGGAACGCATCAGCGCGGCGCGGCAACAGGTGCTGCGCGGGCGTAATCTGGGCGAGTCGTTGCGTATCAGCGGCATGAATTTTCCCGATCCTGCCGTCGTGATCGATCTTGAAATTCTGTCCGAACGCGCCGATGTCGGCCAGGTGATCGAACAGGTCACCGAAGAATGGATCAACGAACAGATCCTGACATTGAAGGCTCAGGCCGTCGTGGCGCGGAATCTTGGCATGGCTGTCGTCGGCAGTATCATCGCCTGGGTCATGTCGTCGATCTTCAATGTGGTGGGCGAATTGACCAAACCCGGCGGCGGCGGGGGTTAGGGTCGGCCCTGATTGTTCCGACGCATCGCGTCCAGCGCGCCTTGCAGGATATAGGCCGCCGCGGCCTTGTCGATCGTTGCGGCGCGGCGTTGCCGCGACATATCGTCTTCCAGCATAAAACGCTGCACGGCGGCGGTCGAAAACCGTTCGTCCCAGAACGCCACCGGCATATCGGGATCGGGCAAGCCGCCGCGTTCGAAAAGAGTGCGGATAAAGGCGCGGGCCGCCTGCGCCATTTTGCTGTCCTTGCCGTCCAGCCCGCGCGGCAAACCGACGATGAAAGCCCCGGCATTGCGTTCCGCGACAAGATTAACCAAAAACGCTGCGTCTTCGGCAAAACTGCGCCGTATCAGCGCGGCGACCGGTGACGCCACGGTCAGCCCGGGGTCGGATATGGCGACGCCGATAATCCTGCTGCCGTAATCGATACCGATAACGGTTTGGCCTTTTTTCAGCCGTGCGGGCAGTTCGGACAGGTTGCGAATAAGCATAAGGAATGATAGGGGTAATGGGTTATTTGCGCAAACCGAAAGCACGACCTTCATGACTATCGACCAAAAAACCGTCGCCAAAATCGCCAATCTGGCGCGCCTGAAAATCCCCGTCGACGAACAAATCGCGGTGGGCGGCGAATTGAACAAAATCCTCGACTGGGTCGCGCAACTGAACGAAGTGGATGTCGCCGGCGTCGAACCTCTGGCCAACCCGAACGACGCCCATTTGCGTTTGCGCGCCGATGTCATTACCGACGGCGGCAAACCTGCCGATATCCTTGCCAACGCGCCGTCGAAAACGGCGGATTTCTTCACCGTGCCCAAGGTTATTGAATAAGGACGCCGCCGCGCCCGGATAAAAAAGGAATGACATGACGAAACTTACCGATCTTACCATTACCGAAGCCGTCGCGGGACTGGCTGCCAAGAAATTCAGCGCGGTGGAACTGACCGATGCGCATCTGGCGGCCATGGAACGTCCCGACGCGCGCGGCATGAATATTTTCACGCTCGAAACGCCCGATATCGCGCGGGCGCAGGCCAAACAATCCGACGCGCGCCGCGCCGCGGGTCAGGCCGGCGATATGGATGGCATTCCGCTGGCGATCAAGGATCTTTATTGCACCAAGGGCGTGCGCACCACGGCGGCCAGCCGCATTCTCGATAATTTTGTGCCGACTTATGAATCGACGGTGACGCAGAAATTGTTCGACGCCGGCGCCGTCATGCTGGGCAAAGTCAATATGGACGAATTCGCCATGGGTTCCGGCGGCGTCACCAGCGCGTTCAAACCGACTATCAGCCCGTGGTCGGGCCCCAACCCGGCCGCGGCGGCGCGCCATCTGGTTCCCGGCGGGTCGTCCAGCGGGTCGTCGGCTTCGGTCGCGGCGCGGCTGGCCATGGGCGCGACGGGCACGGATACCGGCGGGTCGATCCGTCAACCGGCGTCTGTTACCGGCACGGTGGGCATAAAACCGACTTATGGCCGGTGTTCGCGTTACGGCATCATCGCCTTTGCCTCGTCGCTCGATCAGGCCGGGCCGATAACGCGCAGCGTCGCCGACGCCGCGTTGATGATGCGCGTCATGGCGGGCTTCGATGAAAAAGACTCGACATCGATCGACACGCCGGTGCCCGATTATGTCGCGGCGCTGGGCGGGTCGGTCAAAGGCATGAAAATCGGTATTCCCCGCGAATACCGCATTGACGGCATCAATCCGGAAACCGACGCGTTATGGCAGAAGGGCGCGCAAATGTTGCGCGACGCCGGGGCGGAAATTATCGACATTACCTTGCCGCATACCAAATATGCGTTGCCGGTTTATTACATCATCGCGCCGGCCGAAGCGTCGTCGAATCTGGCGCGCTATGACGGCGTGCGGTTCGGGTTGCGCATGCCGGGCGAAAATCTTAACGACATGTATGCCGCGACGCGTTTTGCCGGTTTCGGCAAGGAAGTGCGCCGTCGTATCCTGATCGGCACCTATGTTTTGTCGGCGGGGTATTACGACGCCTATTATCGCAAGGCGCAGCGCGTGCGCCGCCTGATCCGCAACGACTTTCTCGACGCGTTCAAACAATGCGACGCGATACTGACGCCCGCTTCGCCCGGCACGGCTTTTGCCATCGGCGAAAAACAGGACGACCCGTTGCAAATGTATCTGGAAGACGTTTTCACCGTGACGTTGAATCTGGCGGGACTGCCCGGCATTTGCGTGCCGGTGGGCGTGGCGCAGAACGGCCTGCCGATGGGGCTGCAATTGATCGGCCGCGCGTTTGACGAAGCCACCTTGTTCACGGCGGCGGCGGCGTTGGAAAAAGCGGCCATGTTTAATGCAAAGCCGGCTTTTACCGCCTAGAGGCAAGGATTAATTCTTTCTTAGGTCTTTCTCGGCATGCTCGGGGCGCCCTTTTTGCATGGAGCCAAGACGATGACTTTTGCCGACGCCGCCACGGTTTCTTCCGATATGACACCGGTTCGGGTCAAGCCGTGGGGGAGCGAAATCCCGCTCAAAATCGTGATGAGTCTCATGGGCCTGCTGTTGTGGGCGGCGATTGCCATATCGATCTTTCCGCTTGTTTATGCCCTCTTTATCGCGGTCATCCTGTTTTTTTCCCATGTCGTGCTGATCGCCCATATACGCGGCTCGGCGGTCAAGCTTGGCCCCGACCAGATGCCCGGCCTTTATCAGCGCGTCGTTGCGTTGTGCGGGCGTTTCGGCACAAAGGTTCCCGACATTTATCTTATGCAATCGAACGGCGTTCTCAACGCTTTCGCGACAAAGCTGGGGTCGCGCCGTTTTATCGTACTGCACAGCGATATTCTTGCCGCGTGCGGGTCCGATACGGACGCATTGGATTTTGTCATCGCCCATGAAATCGGCCATCTCGACCGGGGCCATTTGAGCTGGAGATGGTTGCGCGCGCCGGCCTATATCGTCCCGTTTCTGGGGGCGGCCTACAGCCGCGCCTGCGAACATACCTGCGACAGATACGGCGCCGCCGTTTGCAGCGCGCCGCAGCATGCGGCCAATGCGCTGGCGCTGCTGGCGGCGTCAAAGACCTATGCGCCCGCAGTCAATATGCAGGCCTTTGTCGGTCAGGAAGAAACGCTTGAAACCTCCCTGATGAAAATAGGATGCTGGCTTTCTTTTTATCCCAGCCTTGCGCGCCGCGTGCGCGTCCTTGTCCCGGATTTGCGCGCGACGCCGCCGCGCAGCCATATCGTGCCGACCGTGGGCGCGTTGCTGATCGTGCTGTTGTGGGCTGCCGTGCCTGCGGCGCTGATCTATGGCGCCGTCGAATATTTTTATAAAGAGCAAGAAAGATTTTCCCAAGCCGGCATCATGCTGGCGCCGGATGCCGGCATGGGCGATCAGGATGCTGCGCCCGACAATGGCGACGGCGTCCAAATTCCGGCCGCGCCCGATCAATCGCCGCCTGCGTCTAAACCTTAAACCGCGTCTGGCATTCGATCAGGATATCGCGGGCGATGGGCACGGCGATGTGCGCGCCGCTGCCGCCATGTTCGACGATGACGCCGATGGCAAAACGCGGCGCGGATATGGGCGCATAGCCTGCGAACAAAGCGTGGTCGCGGTCTTTCCACGGGATATCGGCATTGATGCCTTCGCCGCTGGCGCGCTGCGCTTCGCTGAGATGCCGCACCTGCGCCGTGCCGGTTTTGCCTGCCATTTCCATGCCCGGCGTCAGAATGCGTGCGGCATAGGCCGTGCCCGACGGCGAATTGATGACGTCTTCCATGCCGCGGCGCACGACGGCCAGATGCGCGGGATCAAACCCCATGACGGGCGCGGACGGGGCAGCAATGGGTAATGTGCCTACTTTTTGCGCGACGTGTGGCGTGATCGCCATACCGCCATTGGCGATGCGCGCCGCCATGACCGCCAATTGTAACGGCGTTGCCAAGGTGTAACCCTGGCCGATGGCGGCGATCAGGCTTTCGCCCTGTTGCCATTCTTCGTGTTGCGTCGCCATTTTCCATGCGCGGCTGGGCACAAGGCCGGGCCGTTCGTGCGGCAAGTCGATGCCCAGCCTGTGGCCCAGGCCGAAACGCATGGCCATCGCCTGCATTTTATCGATGCCGGTGCGGCGGCCCAGATCGTAAAAATAAGTGTCGCACGACTGCGCGATGGCCTGGGCCATGTTGACGTTGCCGTGGCCGCTATGTTTCCAGCAATGAAATTTATGATCGCCCAATTGATAATAGCCCGGGCAATAAACGGTGGCGTCGGGGTCGATGATATCGGCTTCCAGACCGGCCATCGCGGCGATGGGTTTGAATGTCGACCCGGGGGCATAGACGCCGGAAATCGCCTTGTTGAGCAGCGGCGCATGGATGTCGTTGTTCAGCGCGTCCCAATCGGCCTGGCTGATGCCGAAGGTAAACAAATTGGGATCGAAGCCGGGTTGCGAGACCAATGCCAGCACGGCGCCGCTGGCGATGTCCAGCACGACCGCCGCGCCGCCTTCTTCGCGCGCCAGCCTTTGCTGGGTGAATTGCTGCAATCCGATATCGACGGCCAATGTGAGGTCGTCGCCGGCTACGGGGTCGTGGCGCGCCATTTCCTCGACCACGCGGCCGCGCGCGTTGACTTCCAACTCGACGTCGCCCGCCGTGCCGCGCAATTCGTCTTCATATTGTTTTTCGATGCCGTTTTTGCCGACGCGAAAACCGGGCACGCTCAACACGCCTTTGTCGTCGTCATCTTCATTGTCCAGATCGCGTTGCGACACCGTGCCGACATAACCCAGTATATGCGCCGTCGTGGCGCCATAAGGGTAGGACCGCACTTCGCCCGCGTCGATATCGACGCCGGGCATGTCGGGCGTGCGCACCGCGATCACGTCCATCTGGTCGCGGGTCAAATCGTCGCGCACGACAATTTCGTTGAACCCGTCGCGATTTTTGAATTCGCGCGTTATGCGCTGGCGCGTGTCGTCGTCCAGCGGGATATAGTCGTTTATTTTGTCCAGCGTATCGGCAAGATCTTCGACCTGTTCGGGCAGCAAGACGACCCGATAGGTCTGGTCGTTCAGGGCCAGCGGCACATCGCCGCGGTCGAGAATGCGGCCGCGCGCGGGCGCGATGACGCGCAGGCTGACGCGGTTTTCCTCGGCCATTTCATGATATTTCGCGCCTTCGACCACCTGCAGGTAATAAAGACGTCCGGCCAGCAACGCGAACAGCCCGACCTGTCCCGCGCCGATCATCACGGCACGGCGGGTAAAGGTACGCGATTTGTCGTTATCCCCGGCCATGTTTGTCCTAAACGGCGGTCAACGCCGCGCGCTGCATCAAAATAAACGCCCAGCAGGGCAACGGGAAAAGGGCGACCCCCAAAACCGTTTGCGCCAGAACCGGCGCGAAAGGCGCAATCTGCCATCCCGTCAGGCTGACGGCAAGCCATTGCGCTATCGTCAGGACGCCGGCGGCCAGCGCAAAACCGGACCACAGCATGGGAAACGAATGGCCCGCGAAGAAACGGCGCTGGCGCAGGATGACATGATGCGCCACCGTGAATAAAAAAGCCGAAACCCCCAACGGCAAGCCGTTGATAAGATCGGTCAGAAGGCCGACGGTAAAGGCTGCCCCTGCCGGAAACAGGTCGGGCCGATGCGTCGCCCAGTAATAAAGCGCGATAAAACCCAAAGGCGGCATGACCGAACCCAGATAGGGCAAGGGCCATGCCACGACGCTCAGCAAAACCATGATCAATGCCACGGCTGTCGGCATGATGTGGCGCAGCCACAAATCGAGCCTTTGCCAAAAGGCGTCCATTATTGTGCGCGGCCTTCAGCGTGAAGGCGGGCGTTGATGGTGTTGAATGACCCGCCTTTCAAATCGAAATCGATCAGGCGGATATCGTTGATCCGTCCCAAATCGGCCGACGGCACGACGTCGACCTCGCCTTGCGCGGTTTCGTGCAAGGTGCCGACCGGCAGATCGGGCGGGAATACGCCGCCATGACCCGATGTCAGAATATGCATGCCGTCGCGCACCGCGGCGTCGCGCGGTAAAAACAATAATTTGGGTTGAGACGAATTGTCGCCTGCCAGAATGGCGCGGTCGCCGGTTTCGGCGACGATCACGGGAATGCGGGAATTCAAATCGGTGATCATCAGCACGCGCGATGACCAATCGCCGGTTTCGGCGACGCGGCCGACCAGCCCGTCGCCGGTCATGGCCGCCATGCCGTCGCGCACGCCGTCGGTTTTGCCTGCGGTCACGATCAGGCTGCGCGCGTAGGCGCCGCCGGTATCGGCAATGACGCGCGCGGAAATATAGGCGGATCCGGGTTCGGCCTTGAAATGCAGCAGATTCCGCAAATCGCGGTTTTCTTTTTCCAGCTGAACGACGGCATTTTGCCATTCGACCAGATGGGCGTTTTCGGCGCGCAATCTTTCATTGTCGGCGCGCAAGGCCAGCGTGTCGTGGATGGAGGCGGCAAGGCTTTCAACGGCGGCGACGGGCCGCGCCACGGCGTCCAGAACCGGCGCTACCGTGTCCATGACATGCGTGCGCATGTTTGATGCAACTTCTGGTTGCATTTGAGCTGCAGCCAGCAACGCCAAGGAGATGCCGGCAAAAAAATAAAAGGAAAAACGCTGGCCGAAGCTGCGCCACGGCATCAGGGCCGCGGCAAACGACCATCCAGAAGAGCGGGAACGGCGAACCAGCATAAGACGGAACGGCAAAAGATGAACAAGAAGTTAACGACTTCTACCCCATGTTCGGGGGGATGCCAACCCCCAAAATCTTTTTTATCCATGTTATGGTCGGGGGTGATTCGTTTGTTCCCGTCCTTTTCCCCATGCGCTGTTTTCTCCTCGCCCTGATATTTATGCTTGCGGCTTGCGGCGGCGATACGGCGCGGGTTTTTTACGCCTATACGCCGCCTTTGACGCCGGGCGGCATGATGTGCGTCGACCAGTGCCGGAAATCGCACGATTTTTGCGCGCAATCCTGCGGGCTTGATTACCGCGCCTGCATCAACGACATGCAGGCCATGAGCACGAAAGCCTTCGACCGCTATGCGCAGCAACGATTCAATGCGCAGCTGCCGGTCGACCGCGACCCCAGCAGTTTCGAACAAGACGGCACATGCAATGCCAATCGCAACGCCTGTCTGGCCGATTGCGAAAGCCCTTATAATTCATGCTATAAATCCTGCGGGGGATCGGTGGACAGCCTGACCGCGCCGTCTGCCTGTTCCTTCCCCTGTTTCTGACCCCTGTTGTCGAGGCTGTCATGACCGTTTCCGCCCTGCATCGCGAACGCCAAACCAAAATTATCGCCACGCTCGGGCCGGCATCATCCACGCCCGAACGCATCCGCGCGTTATTCGACGCCGGGGCCGACATGTTCCGGCTGAATTTCAGCCACGGCACGGCGGACGACCATCGCGCGCGCTTGCAGATGATCCGCGCCATCGAAAGCGAAACCGGACGGCCCATTCCCGTGGTGGCCGATCTGCAGGGGCCCAAATTGCGCGTCGGTACTTTTGCGCGGGGGCGCATCGATTTGCGCGCCGGACAGAAATTCCGTTTTGATCGCAACGCGACGCCGGGCGACGAAACCCGCGTGTGTCTGCCGCATGCGGAAATTTTTGCGGCCCTGACGCCGGGATGCGAGATTTTGTGCGACGATGGCAAAGTGCGGCTGCGTGTCGAGACATGCGGCCCCGATTTCGCCGACACCGTGGTGGTGGCGGGAACCGCCCTGTCCGACCGCAAGGGCGTCAATGTCCCCGATGTCGTGTTGCCGCTGTCGCCGCTGACGGACAAGGATCGCGCCGATCTGGCCGCCGCGCTTGATATGGGCGTGGACTGGATCGCGTTGTCCTTTGTGCAACGGCCCGAAGACATCACCGCGGCGCGGGCGATCATCGGTGCGCGCGCCGCGATCATCGCCAAGCTGGAAAAGCCGGCGGCGGTCAAGAATGTGCAGGCGATTGTCGAACTGGCCGACGCGGTAATGGTGGCGCGCGGCGATCTGGGCGTCGAAATGCCGCCCGAAGACGTGCCGCGCACGCAGAAACTGATCGTGCGCGAAGCGCGCCGCGCCGGCAAACCAGTGATCGTCGCGACGCAGATGCTGGAATCGATGATCACCAGCCCCACGCCGACCCGCGCCGAAGCCTCGGACGTCGCCACTGCCGTTTATGACGGTGCTGACGCCGTCATGCTGTCGGCGGAAAGCGCCAGCGGCGACTATCCCGTCGACGCGGTGGCGATGATGAACCGCATCGCCACCCATACCCAGAACGATCCCTTTTATCACACCAGCCTGGCGGCCCAGCATCAACCCGCGCAACATACCGCCGCCGATGCCATTACCGCGGCGGCGCGGCAAGTCGCGGAAACCGTGGGCGCGGTGGCGATTGCGACCTATACGACATCGGGGTCGACCACGCTGCGCGCGGCGCGCGAACGGCCCGATGTGCCCATTTTATGCCTGACATCGAAACTGGAAACCGCGCGGCGCATGATGCTGTCGTTCGGCGTGCATGCGGTGTGCACCGCCGATGTCGCCACCTTCAGCGAAATGGTCGACAAGGCGACGGCCATCGCCGCGCGCGACGGGCTGGCCAAACCGGGGCAATCCATCGTCGTTACCGCTGGCGTTCCCTTCGGCACGCCGGGGGCGACGAATGTGCTGCGTCTCGCGGTAGTGTGACGGATGGACGCCGCCGGAACGCTGGACGCCGCCATCGCCGCGCATCGCCGCGGCGCTATGGCCGATGCCGAAAGGCTGTACCGCGCCGTGCTGAACGATAATCCCGGCCATGCCGATGCCTGTGCGTTGCTGGCCGTTGTTCTGGGCGCGCGCGGCGCGTTCGACGACGCCCTGCGTTATGCCGATCGCGCGGTTGTCATCGATCCGGCTTCAGGCCTTTTGCATTTCCATCGCGGCAACGTGTTGATGGCGGCGCAGAAATTGCCCGATGCGATTGCCGCGCTTGAACAAGCGCGCGCCTTGCAGCCGAATATGGCGCAGGTTCATTACAATCTTGCCAACGCGTTGCGCGCCGCCGGCGACTGGCCGCGGGCCATCGATTCTTATCGCGCCGCTCTGGCTCTCGATCCGGCCTCGCCGGACACCGCCAATAACCTCGCTTTGTCGCTGGTGCATGAAAAGCAGATCGAGGAAGCGCAAATCATCGCGTCCGACCTGACGGCGCGCGTTCCCGGTTACGGCGAAGGCTGGATTACTTTGTGCAATGTCGCGGAAAAAACCGGCGATTATCGTCTGGCCCTTTCCGCCGGCCGGCGCGCGATCGAGATTGCGCCGCAAAACCATTACGCCTGGTTCGGCTATGGCGTGGCGTTGAACCGGTTGAACCGCGATGCCGACGCGATTGACGCCTATACCCGCGCTTTGGCGTTGGAGCCGGGGCGCGCCGACATCTGGGACAATATCGCGCAAAGCTATCAATCGATGAACGAACTCGACAAAGCCTATGACGCCTATCGTCAGGCCGTCGATGTCGCGGGACAGGCTATCGTGGGCGACGGCGCGCGCGCGGTGGATGAAGAAGAATATGGCAACCGCCATTGGCATCTGGGTCTGGTCGAATTGCTGCGCGGCGATTACAAATCGGGCTTCGCCCATTATCGCGCGCGCTTCAAAAGCATCCCCGAACTCAAACGCCTGTCGATGCCGTTTCCGTTATGGCGGGGCGAGGATTTGACCGGCAAGACGCTTCTGGTCTGTGACGAACAGGGTTTCGGCGATACGCTGATGCTGGCGCGGTTTCTGCCCGTCCTGCGCGCGCGCGGCGCGCGGGTCGTATTTTCCGTGCATCCTGTTTTGAAAAGCTTTTTCGCGGATTGGGACGGCGCCGATGCCGTCATCGCCCATGAAGGCCAGGTGCCGCCTTGCGATTTTCATTGCTCGTCGTTCGATCTGCCTTATTGGCTTGGCGTTACGCGCGACACCGTGCCCGCGGCCGTGCCTTATCTGCCGGTGTTATCGCCTGACGCCGATACGTTTTTGCCGGCGGCGGGCATGGCGCGCAAAATCGGGGTGGTCTGGGGCGGCAGCGCTTTGCATAAAGGCGATGCAAAACGTTCGGTTCCGTTGCGTCTGATGGCGAAACTGTTCGACACGCCGGGCGCCGCGTTTTACAGCTTCAACCGCGATATGAAAGAAGGCGATGCGGCATTGCTGCCCCGCCTGCCGGTCGAAAATCTCGCGCCCGCGCTGAAAGATTTTGCGGCGGCGGCGCGGCTGATCGGGCAAATGGATCTGGTCATCACCTGCGACACCGCGACGGCGCATCTGGCGGGCGGGCTTGGCAAGCCGGTATGGATTTTGTTGCCCTTCGCGCCCGACTGGCGCTGGCTGACGGGCCGCGCCGACACGGTGTGGTATCCGACCGCGCGTTTGTTCCGTCAACCCCGGCAGGGAGATTGGACGTCGGTGGTGGCCGACGTCAAGGCGGCCCTTATGAATGTTTCCCAAGCCTGATATCGATATAGGCGTTGCGGCGCAGGTCGCGCAAAAGCCCGCGCGCCTGCAATTCCATTTTTTCCGTGCCGATCGATTGCAAAATGGCGTTGCGATCGGCTTGATCGCCTTCGCTGCGGCCGCATACGAATAAAATCGCCGCGCCTTTATTGGTGGCCAGGGGCGCGCTGCTGCCGCCCGCGGCGACATCGCGCACCGTGGCGGCCAGCCATGGCGGGGCTTTGGCGGGATCCATGGCGCCGAGTTTCTGAATCGTCCAGCCGGGGAACGCCGCCGCCGTGGCGTTCAACGTCGTGCAGCTTTTAAAGGCATGGCGCAAACGGGCGGCGTCGGCCATCACCGCATCTTTGTTTGCCGCGTTGTAGGGATGAAAGGCCTGCGTCAGTTCAAGCGTTACCGTGCCGTCGCCGACGCTGACGGTGCGGTGGTCGCGCACGCCCAGAATGTAATAACCGTCGGCGGCGCGAATGGGGTCGCTGATCTCGCCCGGGGCCGCGCCGTTCAACGCGCGGTCGAGCTCGGGCGGCAATTGGCCGCGTTGAATCCACCCCATATCGCCGCCCTGCGCGGCGTCGGCGCTTTGCGAAAATTGACGGGCGACGGCGGGAAAATTCGCGCCGTTGCGCAATTGCCCCAGAAGCTTTTCGGCCAGATCGTGAACCTGGCCGTCATCATGCGCGTTTTCGACGGGCAGGAAGATTTCGCTCAGCAAAAATTCCTGTTTCCCCGCATTGGCGCGCTGGCGCGCGATGACGGCGTCGATTTCGTCGTCGCCGATTTCCACCTTGGGGCGCAACTCGCGCTGCACCACTTTATTCCACAGCAATGCATCGCGCACCTGCGTCGCCAGCGCGTCGGGTGACCCGCCCCGCGCGGCGATAAAGGCGCGCATGCCGCCCTGAATATTGTTGTCGTGGGCGATCTTATCCAGCGCGGCGTCGACCTCGCTGTCGCTGACGCTCAGGTCGAGCCGGTGCGCTTCCTGCACTTCCAGCTGTTCGTCGATCATGGCGCGCAGGATCTGCGGCAACAAATGGCTGCGCACATCGTCGTTGTCGGGCAGGCCCGACGACAAAATGGCCAAGGTCATGCGCTGGTCAAGATCGACGGTGGTGATGACGCTGTCATTGACCACGGCGGCGATGGTATCGCCCGAACCGTTCATCCCGGCGTCGTCGGCGCAAGCGGGGGTATAGGCCGGTACGCAAGCCATCAGCGCAAGCATCGTGGCGGTCATAAATTTCTTCATCACCCTCACCCTTACCCTTTCCACGGCGGCAGCGTCTCGCCGCGCCGTATGGCGGCGGCGACGGAGGCGAAACCCGCGGCCACGGCGTCGTAAACTGGTTTTTTGAACGGCACGATGAGGTTCGGCGTTTCTTGCAGTTCCACCCATTTCCATGCCACGAATTCCGGAAATTCGGGTTCGTGTTCGCCGGACAGGTCGATGTCGGAATCCTGTCCTTCGAACATCAAGGCGAACCAGTCCTGTTCCTGTCCCCGATATTTGCCGCGAAACACCCCGCCGCTGGTCATGCGCCGGTTTTGCAGCCAGTCGGGAAATTCATAGGTGGTTTTCTGCGGCAGCTTGGCGATAATCCGCGCGCGGTCGGTGCCGATTTCCTCTTTCATTTCGCGCAACGCCGTCACGGCGATGTCTTCGTCGCCCTGCACGCCGCCTTGCGGCATTTGCCACGCCCCGGCGCGGTCGCGGCGTTCCGCCACCAAGACCAGCCCTTGCGCGTTGAACAGACAGACCCCGACGCCGCGGCGATAGGGCAGGTTGCGTAAATCGATGGGGGTGCCGGACATAAAAAACCTGCTGCGATGATTATTGACGATTACCTTACCATAGCGCTGACGGGGGCCAAGGCGACGCCATGCTGGGGCAGAGTTTTGGCCCATATCTGCAATTGGTCAAGCAATACCGGGGTCGCCGCCGCCACGCCGACGGCGCGGCCCCGTAAAATGGCGGTTTTTTCCAGATCGCTCAGCGCCGCAGCGATGGCAGCAGGGGACAGGTCGGTGTCGATTCTTTGCGTGGCCGTGGCCACGGGCACGCCGTCTTCGCGGGCCAGATCGGTGACGTCGCTGTGCGGCGCGACGCGCGCGTCCAATATCATCAACCCGCGATCATGCATTTCCTGCAACACGCTTTGCATTTTGTCGGGGTCGGTGGTGAAGCGCGACCCCGACAAAGTGGTAATGCCGACATAGCCCGAGGCGCGGCGCATGAAATTCTGCAGCCTTTCCAGATTGTCGCTGTTGGGCAGGCTGGTTAACAGGGTGCCGGCTCCCGGATCGCTGCGCGGGTAATCGAACGGTTCCATGGGAATTTGCAGCAACGCCTCATGCCCCTGCTGGCGCGCGCGCGCGATCCACGCGCCGACCACGGGCGATTGGGCGGAAAATGACAAAGTCACGGTGGGGGGCGTCTGGTCGATAATCTCGTCGGTCATGGCGCGCGACAACCCCAGACCGGTGATGACAATAGCCAGACGCGGCCGGCGATCCGCGGTGTCAAAAGGACGGGCATAAGCGCGCCAGGGCTGCGTGCCGTCGTCGGCGATGCGCGGCAAACTGCCCAGCGCGTCGTCCGCCGTCAGGCGCATGTCGGGCGCGGGCAGCAGTTTAACGCTGCGGTCATTCTGGTCGTTCAGCGCGGGGGCGGTAATATCGGTTTTGACGATCTCGCCCTGACCATCGCCTGCGCCGGACGTATTCAGGGCATCGGGAAAGGCTTTTTCATGAAAGCCAGTGCCGGCATGCAGTTTGCGGCCGTGCATCCATGCCGGCGGCAAAATGGCAAGCGCCAGCAAAATAACCGTCCCTACCATTTTGACGTTGCGCGGCATGCGCGCCAGCACGGTTTCGCGGCGCGGCGGCAGGTCGAACTTCGAAGATCTGGGGTCGGACATTGCAGCTAGGGGATACGGACACGAAAAACGGAAGCCGAATTATGGCCTGTCGGTGCATAGGATTCAACAAGTTATCACAAGCCGTTACGGCGCGATCGGCGGCGCGTCCGCCGCCGGCGGGGACGGCGTTGCGGGCGCGGGCGGTATGGCCTGGCGCAGCAGCACGATGCTGATGCGGCGGTTGCGCGGATCTTTGGGATCGGGCACGAAAGGTTCGCGGTCGGCCAGACCGGATACGCGCGCGATATGGTCTTCGTCGACGCCGGCTTTGACCAGAATTTCGCGGCTGACATTGGCGCGTTCGGTCGACAGTGTCCAGTTGTCGCGTCCCGATCCTGCGGTAAAGGGCATGCTGTCGGTATGGCCCGTCACCGATATTTTATTGGGCAAACGGGCGATGACGCGCCCGACCAGCGTCAGCAATTCCTGTCCGCGTTCATAGGGGATGGCGCTGCCCGACGGGAACAGTGAAAATTTATCGCGGTCGACGATCTGGATGCGCAAACCTTCGGGCGTGCGGTCGATGATGATCTGGTTGGCATAGGGGCGCAATTCGGCGCTGTCCATAATGGCTTTTTTCAATGCCTGTTCGGCGCTGTCGAATGCGGTTTTTTCCCTTTCCATCGCCGCGACCATGGCCTGTTCGTTCTTGCTCAACGTGCTGGCGCCGCTGGCGGTATCGCCCTGGTTATTGGGGGTCTTGGCGCTGGGGCCGTCGGTGGCATTGCCGCCCGCGTCCGAATCCTTGCCCATCGTGTCTTCGTCGCCCTGATCGCCCTTGCCGACGGTGGGTATGGCGACGTCCTGCGTCGTGGGCTGCGACGTGTCGGAAATTTCCGCGCCGGGTGACGTGATGGTCTGGCCGCCGAAAATGCCGCCCGCGCCCGATTCCGATTTCGATACGCTGGCCGGGGCAAAGTAATCGGCAATGCCCTTGCGTTGAATGTCGGTGGTGACGTTTAACAGCCATAACAACAGGAAAAACGACATCATCGCGGTGACAAAGTCGGCATAGGCGACCTTCCACGCGCCACCGTGATGCGCGGCATGGCCGCCTTTTTTCTTGCGGCGGATGATGATGACGGGGGCTTGCTGGTCGGCCATCTTTTTCCCTTAGGCTGTCGGCGCGGGCAGGGCGCCGGTCGCTTCTTCCACTTCCGCGAAAGTCGGGCGCACGTCGCTCATCATCGCCTTGCGGGCATATTCGATGGATACCGACGGCGCGCAACCCTGCAGATGCGCCAGAATGCCGACCTTCAGGCATTGCGTATATTTGCTTTCGGCCTCCAGAATGGCATGCAGCGAATTGGCCATGGGGCCGATCGCGCCATAGGCCGTCCACACGCCCATGAATGTCCCGACCAGCGCGCCGCCGATCAAACGGCCCAGAACCTCGGGCGGCTCGGTAATCGACGCCATAGTGTGAATGACGCCCAGCACCGCGGCGACGATACCGATGGCGGGCATGCTGTCGGCGATATTTTGAACCGCGGTGACGACGGCGGCGTCCTCGCTGTGATGGACTTCCAGCTCCTCATCCATCAAAGCTTCAAGTTCATAGGGTTTGTCGGCGCCCAACGTCACCAGACGCAGATAATCGCAGAAAAAACTGACCGCATGATGGTCATGCAAAAAAGTGGGGAATTGCGCGAACAGCGAACTGTCTTCCGGTTTTTCGATATGCTGTTCCAGCGCCAGCAAACCCTTGGTCTTGGCCAGTTTGAACACCTGATACATCATGCACAGAAGCTCGACGAAGGCCTTCTTGTCATATTTCGGTTTTTTCAACAGCAAACCCATCGCGCGCCCGGTGCGGCGAATGACGACATTGGGGTTGGCGATGATAAAACCGCCCGCCGCCGTGCCGCCCATGATGACGATTTCCAGCGGCGCGGCCTTGATCAGCACTTCGATGCTGCCGCCTTCGAACATATAACCGCCGATGGTACAGCCGACGACGGTCAGGATGCCGATAATCAGATTCATGGGGGAAGACTTCGCGCAAAAGTTACGCCCAATTGTCGCGCGCCAAGGGTTAAAATGGCTTTAACGGCGAAAATTCTTAACCGAAATCCGTCCAATGACGGCGCAGGGTCGACCGCAACGCCGGACGCCGCGCGCCCGCCAGCCACGCCCGCAAGGCCCGTAACGCGGCTTCGAAAGTCAATCCGCGCCGTTCCGCGATCCAGAAGATCAACATCACGATAACGACAAGACCGAAAGTCCACAGCCGCGCATGAACCAAAAACACCAGAACGGCGGCGAAGGCGCGCGCGTCCAGCGCGAAAAATCGCGCCGGTTTTTGCGTATTGCGCCAGTGAAGATCCATGATGCGTTCCGATGACAGGTGCGGATTCAAGAATGACCGATGAATGGCTAATAATTACTGAAAATCGCGGCGGCGGCAAGGCGCGGCCCCAACATGGCGCGGCCGCGCAATTCTTTAACCTGTCATTTACCGTTGCTCTGGCATCTTTGCGTGACAGGTCGAATATCGGCGGATGCCTTGTTCGATCTCGGGGGTGTCGAAACCTCACTATCAGCGGTTAGTCGTATGAAGCCTGTCCGAAAACAGGATTCGTTTTCGAACATCGTTTCATGGGACCTGTGACGTCGGCTTTCCGTCGGCGTGTGCAGGGCGTTGCCGTCATAACGCTGCCCTCGGTCCAACGGACTGGGAGGCAGTGGCGCATGTCCAGAGCTTCCGGTCCGCCGGAGTCTTAAAGGCCATTGCAATCGCCTGATAGCGATTTTCGAACTCCCAGTTCACCAGAGGATCCTCCTCTGGTGACCTTTGCCCGCATTGCCGGAAGGGGGGAGCTTGCTTGTGCCAATATGTCCGCCGATATGTGCATTGTTTAACGATATCTTAAAAGCAATTTTGTTGCATGGGCGTATGCAGTTTGTCGCCCATGCATGCCTTTTCAAACATTTTTACCCCCGACGCCCAAAACGCGCGGCGGGCATATCTGTTCTTGCGCTTGCCGTTGCCATTTGTGCCGCCCTTCCCGCATCAGCCCAAGCAGCCACAACCTACACATGGACAGGTACCACAAACTCTGACTGGTCGACATCGACCAACTGGTCACCGAATGGTGTGCCGGGGACATCAGATACGGCAGATATCAACACCGTCACTGGCGCAACCATTAGTACACAGGGTGCGGTGGCAACATACATTAATCTCGGTGCGTCATCCGGCGGAACGGGGAACCTAACTATCAACAGCGGCGGCACGGTTACCGATACCAATGGTCTGATTGGATGGGTAGGAAATTCGACCGGAACAGCCACCGTGACCGGCACAGGCTCTGCATGGGTCAATTCCGGCGACATGCGAGTCGGCAATAGCGGAAACGGTACTCTCGACATATTAAATGGCGGCAAAGTCACGGATAACACTGGTTACATTGTCACCAGTGCAGGCACAACCGGAACTGCAATCGTTGACGGTTCTGGCTCGAGCTGGTCCAGTGCCGGCTCTCTTACTGTCGCTTTTGCTGGAACGGGAACTCTGGTTGTTCGTAATGAAGGCACGGTAAGCGATGCCAACGGCTTCGTCGGCAGTCAGGCTGGCTCCGTCGGCACGGCGACTGTGACAAGCAGCGGGTCGAGTTGGACCAACAACGGCGGTCTCTATGTCGGAGCGGGCGGCACCGGCACAGTGAATATCGAGAATGGTGGAAATGTGCAGGCCAATAATGGTTACGTTGGTAACAGCAGCGGTTCATCAGGCAGTGTGATGGTGACTGGCGCTGGATCAAACTGGAACAGCGTAGCGAACGTCTTCGTCGGATTTCATGGGACCGGTTCTCTAACAGTAAGCAGTGATGCTTTAGTCACTGTCGGCTCCGGTAACCCCCTTGCAAGCACAGGTCAGGCCGATATCAATGATGGTACATACGCGGGTAGCATTGGAACAATCGCTATCCAGAGCGGGGGCCGATTAACGACATATGGTCGAATGCATATCGGCGAATTTGGTGCGGGAACGTTGGACGTAACAGACGGCGGTATTGTCAATAGTGTTGGAGGTTATATAGGAGATCTGTCAACGGGGGGCGGTACTGCAATAGTGTCAGGGATGGGGTCGATCTGGAACAACAGCGGCGACCTTAATATCGGCTACAGCGGCACCGGCACCCTGACGATCTCCGACGGGGGAACCGTTACGACAGGCAGCGGCCAGACCTATACAAACAATGGCGTTACCACGACCAGCACCAGCACCGTCTACATCGCCTACGCATCTGGCAGCACCGGCACGCTGAACATCGGATCCCCCGCCGGGTCGGCCGCAGTGGCGCCGGGAACGCTGGAGGCCAATACGGTGGCGTTTGGGGCGGGGACGGGCACGCTGGTGTTCAATCATACGAGCAAGGATTATGTGTTCAGTCCCGCGATCACCGGCAACGGCCTTGTCGAGTTTCTGGCGGGCAGCACCGTCCTGACCGGCAATCTGAGCCAGTTCTTCGGCACCACCTATGTCGCCCCGGGGGCCAACCTGTCGTCGGGGACGCAGCAGACATCGTCCTTGAACGGCATGGCCGGCGATACGCAGGCGGCCATGGTGGCCAGCCGGGCGGTGGGGAACGAGCTGCTGGGCTTCGAACGGCCGGTGACGGCGCAGAACTATGTGTTTGCGTCTTCCATGTTCGGCAGCGCCGAAGGCATGGTGGGGGGACAGGCTTCAAAAGGAGCCGTGACGCTGCTGGGCGGTCTGGCCTACGGGCATCAGGACTTCACCAATATGACCGAGGACGACGCCCCCACGGTGGCGGCTGCCATGCGCTATACGTTTGACGACCCGTTCGGGGACGAAGACAAAGCCCTGCGCCCCTATGCCGAGCTGGGGGGCTGGGTCACGCCCGACGACAGGTACGGCTTTACCCGGGATTACAGCACCTATAGCGGACAACAGAGCTCGACCGGCAACACGCGCGGCATGCAATGGGCCGATTACGCCCGCGCGGGGCTGCGCTGGGATATCGACAATGACAATCAGGCCACGGCCTATGGCGAGGTCGGGCAGCAGAGGCTGCGTTACGCCGGCTATACCGAAACCGGCGGCCCGTTCCTGGCCACCATCGATGGCGGGGTGATGCGGTATGACATCATGCGCTTTGGCGGGTCGTACACCCATAATCTCGGCCGCGACCTTTACGCCCCGCTCAGCGTCACCCTGTCGGGAGCTGCGGCCCATGCCTTCGACACCCATGCCGGCATGGTCGCCTCCATAGGCTCTGCCAGCTTTGCCGGCAATGCCTCGAACCAGACCTGGGGCGAGTTCGGGGCCACGCTCAACGCCGCCCTGACCCAACACATCACCGCCACCCTCGGCATCACCGGCACCACAGGCGCCGGTCCCCTCGGCACGAGCGTCCACGGTATTGCGGGGGTGGGGTATGTGTTTTGAAGGACATCCAACAGAACTATACTTAACACTTGGAGGACGGCAAAGACAGCTCAGGACATTCGAGTAAAAACGGACACAGATAAAAATACAAAAATTTACCAATGGCTTGCACTAAGACCACATCCTCTTATTGGGTTTACTTCTGCTGTTAAAAAACCACCACTTATAGGCGTATTAATTCTTTTTAAATTATTGATTTATAAAATTAATTTTGATGTCATGATGTCGGATAATGAAATAATAAAATTGCAGCCTATTTTTGGACATTAATTTTTGTGAAACCATTTCAAAAACGGCGGGAGAAAGACTATGTTGCCTCTGACGCAAACTTTTAAAAAGCCCTTTGTAGCTATTTGGCAGACATTCATGACAGACACGCCAAAAGTTCTTGATCGCATTACGCGCAATCAGCCCGGCATTGCCTTGGGGCAGCCCGAAGGCTATTCATATGCCGTGTTGATCGATGGGCGTATGCGAGAAGTTTTTGCGCTTCACGATTCCGAAGTTGGCGGACTGGATTATCGCTATCTGCATTTTGTTGCTCTCGGAAGCGAGGGCGATAATTTTTACAATACCGCCCGTAAAAACAGGTTCACCGCGGAACCTGTTCCCGAAGCACTCAGGACCGCGATACAGGAATATGACAACAATCCCAACAACTTTAAAAAAAAGCTGAAATTAAATCCCGCTGAACCGAAGGGCGCAGCAGCTGGCTCTGCTCGCTGTCTGTCTCTCGGTTTACACTAATCCCATCATCATCTTTGCAATTGGAGAATGATGATGGCTGAAACAGCCTCAGAAGTGTCAACAAGCGATGATCTGCGGCTTCCGCATAGACCGACAGATGCAG
This sequence comes from Alphaproteobacteria bacterium, assembly GCA_028866275.1. GTDB lineage: Bacteria > Pseudomonadota > Alphaproteobacteria > UBA9219 > UBA9219 > CAIXLI01. The sequence goes on along the minus strand of JAGWIK010000005.1, from coordinate 4,121 downwards.
ACATTATCCCTGCAGTCCAAGCATGGATCAACGAAAAAGGTGTCGAAGATGCCTTTAAAATAATCGGCAAGCTTCTGCTTTACTCCGGCCCGCGCCGCAGCGTCTCAAATGCCTTTATGGGACTCGAGCGCAATCACCCTCGTGCTTCATGGATGGATGATGCCCAATATACGATTATCGATAGAACTTATATTGGCAGAAGGCTGGATAACTTTGTGGCCAAGAAAAACATCTACACCTATCTTGAAGGCATATACGCTAACGAGAAGGATGAAAATGGGCGATTGCTTTATGAACGATATGCTACTGCCGTTATGATGTTTGCGTCCGTGGTTCTAGTTTCCGTTGCAAAGGGCGATGTCGAGACGCGAGTTTGTGGGGCCGACGAGCGGGGCATATTTTATACAAAAGAACTACCCGCCCTGATGGCGAATAAAAAAATTAGTTCCATAAACGGGGTTAGCATTGAACGCTTGAGAGCTATCTATTATTCAGAAGCAAAAGACGCGACCTACCAGACTTTCCGTAAAATTTGCCAAGGTGAAGCCGCACTGGCTCGATCGCGCAGAAATTCTGCCGCGACCAAGAAAAATGCTGAAGATTTGCAGGAAGAATATGAAGTTAGCCGTGCATTCTTCATCGCTGAACGCAAAGAGACCATAAAAGCAATTCAGACCCCTTCTCCAAAAATTTCTGATGAAGCTATGCCGTTGCCACCTGCCCATAATATCAGTCATCCCTTCATGTATATTCATGGAATGCCGTCGCACTAGCGACGTACATTACGCATTCCACGCATCAAAAACCATCAAATGTAGCCTTGTGCGGATTGGCGGGTCCTATACCCATAATCTCGGCCGCGACCTTTACGCCCCGCTCAGCGTCACCCTGTCGGGGGCTGCGGCCCATGCCTTCGACACCCATGCCGGCATGGTCGCCTCCATAGGCTCTGCCAGCTTTGCCGGCAACGCCTCGAACCAGACCTGGGGCGAGTTCGGGGCCACGCTCAACGCCGCCCTGCCCCAGCACATCACCGCCACCCTCGGCATCACCGGCACCACCGGCGCCGGCCCTCTCGGCACGAGCGTTCATGCTATTGCCGGCGTGGGGTATGTGTTTTAGAAATCGTCGATGGTCAATTCGTCGGGGTCGCGGCCGTAATCGGCTTCGTCGCCCGAAAAACCCTTGGTCAGCAGCAAATAGGAACGGCGGTCGATCAAGCCGGCTTTGAACGCCTTGGTCGCGGTCTGTTCCATCGTCTGGCCGTAACGCGTCAATAAACGCTGCGTTTCCGCCGTCCATTTCTCGATGGGCAGATCCAGCAAGGTTTCGCGGACATTTTCGTCGAAAACCAGAAATTCGCGCAATCCCAAACGCCCGCCGCCGACTTTGGGCACAAGGGCCTGCGTCACCACCATGCGCAGGGTTTCCATCATGGCGAACGCGCGTTCGGTGCGTTCGGCCGGGTCGAACACGCTGACCATGCGGCGCACGGTGGCGGCGACGCCGATCGTATGCACGGTGGAAAAGACCAAATGGCCGGTTTGCCCCGCCTCGATGGCGGCCGTCACGGTTTCGCGGTCGCGCGCTTCGCCGACCAGAATGATGTTGGGTTTGCGGCGCAGCGCATTACGGACGCCGGCGGCGAAACTGGGCAAATGGCGGGGAATTTCCGATTGCGCCACCAGGGATCGCGGCCCCGTAATCGCGTCATAGACATATTCGATGGGCGATTCATAGCCCAACATCTTGCCGCATCCCTGTTCGCGTTCGATCAGCATGCGGCATCCGGCGGCCAGCAGGGTCGATTTACCGCTGCCCGTCGGGCCGGTGACCAAGATCAAGCCCTGACGCGGCGCCCAGTTTTCGACGATTTTTTCTTCGATGCCCAGATCTTTCAGCGTCGGCGGCAGGTTGGGCAGCGTGCGCAGCGTGACCTGCACGGAATCGCGGCCGCGGCTGAGAATGGCGGTGATATTGACGCGAAAACGCACGCGGGTATTGCGGTCGGGGCGGACTTCGTAAGACAGATCCAGATCGCGGCCCGACGCCAGCTTGGCCAGCGCGTCGGGGCCGTAAATCCGCGCCAGCACATTGGCCATGTCGGCGGAATCCAGAGGCCGGCGCGTGACGGGGAACAGGATGCCGTCGACTTCGATATAAATCGGGCGATCGGTCTGAACCGAGGTGTCGCTCGCGCCCTGCTTGACGCACCATAACAGCAAATCGTCCAGATGCTCTTCGCCGATGCGCAACGGCTCGTCCGGCCATGTCCCGATTTTCACGGTCAGGGCTTGAATCTTTTGGCTTAACAGCTCGCTTTCAGACGGTGCGTCTGTCATCGCGCCTACCTCGTCGCCGGGGTCCACGACCCGCTTTGCGGAATCAGCTGCGACTGGCCGGTGATCGACACGCCGCGGTCGCCGATGCGCATTTCATTGCCGCCGCCGGTGACGCCGCGATTTTCCGCCAGCGCATAGGGCGCGGAAATCATGCCCTGGGCCAGCAACACGCGATACCGCACCATACCGACGAAATCGTTGGTCATGCGGTCAAGGTCGGATTCAAAAATATCGTCGGCCTGCTTGACGCCGGCGTCCCATCCCTGTTTGACATAGGCGGCCCACGCCGCTTTTTCCTCGTCGGTCTTGGGCAACAAAACGGCGGGCGGCGGATCGACGCGGCCCCAGTCGCGTTCCAGATACAAATGCCAGTCACGCGCGGCGGTGACGATGCGCGCGGCGCGGTTGATGCTATAAATGCGGTCGGCGACGGCGGCCTGCTGGCCGTTGCCGTTGACCAGAACGGCGCGGTCGGCTTCCGATACGATGGGCGGCTCGATCAATAAATTCGACGGGGCGGTGATCAGCAACCGCTTGAAATCGAAGGTTTTCGACAGGCTGGCGTCATATTCGGCCAACCGGCGCTGGATTTCGAAGGTGCGGTGGGCCAACCCGCCGCGCGCGCCGTAGGACAAGGCCGCTTCGCGCATGGCATCGGCGCGGATTTGCAACCCGACGGCATTCGGCTTGATGGCGTCGTCGCCGTCCGACGACATGTTTTCAAGGTCGGAAAGTTCCGGCGGCGGCGGCGATACACCGCTGTCGCTGTCGGCGGGAATGATCTTGATGCCCGACACGTCGGCGGTTCCCGTGCCGGCATTGCTGCCCGCGCTGCTTTCCAGATGCAGGTTGGAATCGGAAGCATAGGCCGGCACGATGACCAGCGAGAGAATGGCCGCCAGGGCCGCCGTGCGGGCGATGATGGTGCGCATCGGCTTAACGGGAATAATCTTGGGCGGCATAACGCACCTCGACAACGCCCGCGGATGAATCGATGTCCAGATCGGCGCGGGTTCCGGCCTGTAATCCGACGTCGCGCAGGATATGGATAATGGGTTCCTGATAGGCATCGACATTGACGATCAGCGGCGCGGCAGGTTCGCGGCCCTTGACGCGGAAACGCATGCCCGCACGGTCGGCCAGTGTGCGCGCGATCTGTTCGATCGGGCCCGACCAACGCACCGAAACCGGTTGCATCAGGTTCGGCGGCACATTGCTGTAATCATCCTGCACCGGCGGCACGCCGGGGTTTTTCTGCTGCTCGATGTTGGAAATTTCGTCCAGCGCTTTCGACGCCTTGGCGGCGGCCTGCGCCAGCTTGACGGAAACGATATCCGGCTGGGTCGCGACATTCTCGACCTTGGGCGGCGGATTAAAGGCATTGTCGATGTCGGCGCATCCGGCCAGCATCAGGGCCGCCACGGACAGTGTTAACATGCTTGCGCGTATGGCCATTTTTGTCGCCCCGGCTGGTGATTCGCTTATTTTATTCATAGCTGACACGCTTTCCTCATTCAATCGCCATGTTTATCTATGTTTCATTAGATGCACCGCGAAGCCGGTCAGGCCCAGCCCCAGAGCGATAACACCCAATGCCGAAAACCATCGCCCGTTGATCAGCAAAAACACCGCCGCCACGAACATGAAGCTTGCGCCGATGCCGTAAACCACGGTGGCGTTGGGCAGCGATGCCTCCGGCTGCGGCGGACGCGGCCCGCCTTGCGCGGGCAACCCGCCCTGTTTTTGCGCGACCAGTTTTTTGCCCGGCCCCGCCATTTA
>JAGWIK010000042.1 GCA_028866275.1 Alphaproteobacteria bacterium | reverse complement strand
GTGTCTCCATAGGGAGATAGAGTCTTTGGGTTAAAATAGTCATGTTTGGGCTTGAGAGCAAGCGTCAGGCTGCTCGACCGCAAGAGTCGAGAGCAGACTGACGCGATAGGCGGCTGGTGGCATGTTACCGATGCTGCCGTGAGGCCGGACGTTGTTGTAATCGTCCCGCCACGCCGCAATGATCTGCCGAGCGTGAGCGAGGCATTCAAACACATGATCGTTTAAGCATTCATCGCGAATGCGCCCGTTCAGGCTTTCGGTGTAGCCGTTTTCTCTGGGCTTGCCCGGCGTGATGTAATGCCATTCGATGCGGTGTTCTTGCGCCCACGCCAGAACGGCGCGGCTCGTAAACTCCGTGCCGTTGTCGCTGACGATGCACAAAGGCTTGCCGTAGCGAGAGGTCAACACATCCAGTTCCCGCACGACACGCGCGCCGCCAATCGACGTATCCGCCACCAGCGTCAGACATTCACGGCTACATTGATCTAACACGTTCAACACACGGAACCGCCGCCCGTCCGACAGCGCATCGCTTAGAAAATCCAAGCTCCAGACCTGATTGATGCTGTCCGGCTTCGGTAACGGCAACCGCGTACCAATGGCGCGTTTACGGCCTTTTCTGCGTTTGACCATCAGTCCTTCCTCCCGATAAATGCGATAGATTTTCTTCAGATTGCTAACAAAGCCTTCGCGCCGAAGCATAACCGCCAGCCGTTTATAGCCAAACCGCCGCCGTTCTGCGGCAATGCGCTTCATGGCCGCGCGCAGGGCATCGTCGTTCTTGCGTGAGCAATAATGTAAACGCCGACGCGAAGCCCCAATCTCTCGGCATGCCCGCCGCTCCGAGAAGCCGTGCCATTCCTTCAGTTTGGCCACAGCCTCCCGGCGTCGTGCGGGCGTTACCAGTTTTTTGAGAGTAAATCCTGCAAGGCTTGCTTGTTCAGCATCTCTTCCGCCAAAAGCTTCTTCAGCTTCGCATTCTCGAGTTCCAACGCCTTCAGACGCTTCGCGTCCGACACGTCCATGCCGCCAAACTTGGCCTTCCAGTTGTAAAACGTTCCCTCGCTGATACCATGACGGCGGCATAGGTCGCCCGTCTTGGCTCCGGCCTCGGCTTCCTTCAATACTCGAATAATCTGTTCTTCGCTGAATCGCTTCTTCATCAGTCTGCTCCTTCTTCAGGGTTACAGACTCTACCTCATTTTGGCGACATTTTCGGGGAGAACGTCAAGCTGTACCATTAGATTTTTCATGCCGTTGATAAAATCCTGCTGTGACACTTGTCCGCTTCCGCTGGGATCAAGGGCATTCCATACGGCGCTTGCTCCCGCATTCTTGAAGGCAGTTGGAGGGTTTAATGTCTGGAACGCCGTGTTGAATTGGGATTGGGTAATTGAACCCGATCCGCTTGCATCAATTTTGTTGTACAGGCCGGACATTTTTTGTTGAGGCGAAGCCATATATGGGCTTGCGCCGGACACCATAGATGGCATTGACGAACTGCCAATGCCGGAAATCGATATGCTCATTTCTTCCTCCAAGTTTTTAAAGAGATTGAACTTGGGAAGTCGATTGCAACGGCAGTGCCAGAACCTTTCTAGAATAAAAGTGAGGTTTTACAATGGCTAGAGTTCGGGTTGTTTGATCGGACGGCAAAAAAATCCATGGCGGTTTGCTGCTGGTAGGCATAAATGCCGGTGTGCTTAAGCTTGGCTTCAGGCTGACGGCCTATGAACTTATGCAAATGTTCCACGCCATCCGGAAAAGCAAAACAGAAATATGAGAAGAGCGTTGTCAGCGGTCGATGACTGCAATCCATCCTTCGCATCGTTAAATTATGCCGCGCCATCTGCGGCAGGTGTTTCTGTTTCGGTTGTGATTCCCACATTCAATGAAGCCAGAAACGTCAGGCCCCTTATCGATAAATTGACGCATGCCCTTGCGCGTTACGAATGGGAAGTCATTTTTGTCGATGACAACAGCTCGGACATGACGTGGAAAACCGTTAAAGAAATTGCACAGAGAGACGCGCGCGTTCGCTGTTTGCGCCGCGTTAACCGGCGCGGCCTTTCGGGCGCGTGCATCGAGGGCATTTTAAGTTCGGCAGCCCCTGTCGTTGTCGTGATGGACGGCGATTTACAGCATGATGAGGCCGTCATCCCCCGGATGATCGAAATGATCAAACACAAAAACGCCGATCTTGTCGTCGGCAGCCGTTATGTCGCGGGCGGTTCCTGTGGCAGCGGGTTCAGCAACAACCGGGCGCTGGCCAGCAGACTGGCGACGCTTCTGGCGCATAAAGCGGTGGCGACGGATGTAAAAGACATCATGAGCGGTTTTTTTGCCCTGCGCCGCGACGCTTTTGAATCTATCGCCGGACGTCTGGCGACGTCGGGGTTCAAGATCTTGATGGATATTTTGATGACGGCGGGTTCTTCTTTGCGGGTTGCGGAAGTCGAATATGAATTTCGTAAACGTGAAGATGGCGCGTCAAAATTCGATATGCAGGCTATTTGGGACTTTGTCGGCGTTCTGGCGAATAAGGCGACGCGTGGCGTTTTGCCCGTTCGATTCGTCCAGTTCGTTTTTGTCGGCGGCATCGGTATTTTTGTGCATCTTCTGGCGCTCGGCATCGGCCTGCAAGTGGTTAAGTCCGGATTTTCATCCAGCCAGATTGGCGCGACATCTGTCGCGATGACGAGTAATTTCTTTATCAATAATCTGTCGACTTATCGTGACAAGAAATTAAAAGGATTGTCTCTCATAAAAGGGCTGCTGTTTTTCTATCTGGTCTGCAGTGCGGGCGTCCTAAGCAATATCGGCATCGCCGCGTGGTTGTTCGGGCAACATAATGTGTGGTGGGTTGCTGGCCTTGCAGGAGCTATGATTGGCGCCGTTTGGAATTACACAGTCAGTTCGGCCCTTGTCTGGCGCCGGTGATGCTGATGGAAAATAGTCCGGGAATCGACAAGAGGATAACCGTAACCGATGCGCAGGCGCTGGGTCTTCTGATCGCCGGGGCGACCTGCTTGCGCCTTATATTCGCCCAAACCGGTTTGGGGATCGATGAAACCTATACCGTTGCCACCAGCCGGAATTTTCATCTCAGCTTTTTCGACCATCCGCCAGTGGCATGGTGGCTTTCGTGGCTTATGCAAACGATTTTTCATTCGGATGCGCCTTTTATTGTGCGATTGCCTTTTATTGCTTTGTCCGGTGTCGCGACATGGCAAGTTCATCGTTTAACAAAACTGTTATTTGGCTCGAAAGCGGGGTTGTTCGCGGCCACGGCTTTTGTCTGCGCGCCGGCCCTGGGCATGACCAGCGGCACTTGGGTTTTGCCGGATGGCCCCTTATTGGTGGGGCTTCTGGCCGCCGCCATTTGTCTGGCGCGGTTGCTGTTTTGCGGCGAGGCGAAAGGCTGGCTTTGGCTCGCGGCCGGATTTTGGGGAGGGTTCGCCCTTCTGTCAAAATATCACGGTGTATTTTTATTTCTGGGGACGGGGCTTTTTATCCTTATGACTCCTTCGATGCGGCATTGGTTGAAAACAATCTGGCCTTATCTGGGGGGCTTGATCGGCCTTGCCGTTTTCAGTCCGGCGCTTGTCTGGAATGATGAACATCACTGGATTTCTTTCGCGTTCCAAAGCGGCCGCGCCAGTCAGACGCATATCCACGTGTTAAGGCCTGTCCTGACGCTTATGGGGCAGGCCGTTTTTCTGACGCCGTGGCTTTGGTTCGGGCTTGTTTGCGCGGTCGTGCAAGCAGTCAAGGATGACGGTCTTAACAGGAGAAAACGCTTTCTTCTCTGTATGGCTATGCCGCAGATTTTGCTGTTTACGCTGGTATCGATGGGGTCGACATCGGCCACGCTCTACCATTGGGCTATGCCCGGCTATATGTTTTTGCTGCCGTTGCTGGGCGACTGGCTGGCGCGCCTGCATGCTCGGCGCCCGGTTTTTGTCGAACGTATCGTGCGCGCGTCGGTTTCGTTTGTCGCCATACTGGTCTCGACCGTTACGCTTTTGTGGTTTTTGCCGTTCAAGGATTTGCCGGTGGCGAAAGATCCTCTGGCCGCCATGCGTCCTTTGGATGGATTTAATGCCTATCTGGAAGCAGAAAAACTATCCGCTGCCAATTTGATCGTTGCGCCGACCAAATGGTATCTGGCGGGGCAGTTCGATTACGCTCTGAAAGGCCAATCGCGGGTCACCTGTTTTTGCGAAGATGCACGGGAATATAGAATTATTGCGCCGCTGAACGACATGACCGGCAAAGATTTTATCATTCCCATGCCCATGAAGAATGCGGAAAAATCCGGACAGGATCTTATCCCGTTTTTTGCCCATATAGACCGGTTGAAAGATTTTACGGTGATGCGCGGCAACGGGGTTCTTGAAAAATTTGCCGTTTTCTATGGCAAAGATTTGAAAAGGGCGCCGTTTGGAACGGAGTAAAAGGGATGGCCTTTTGCAGGGCCATCCCTTTATTTATCACGCCAGTTTATTGACGCCGCCGGCAGTGGCCGTCGTCGCATTCGGGGCAAATCCCCCGTTGGCTTTTTCAGCCTGTTGCTTTGCCCTGGTTTCCGCATTTTCAACTGCCAGCGGGTCACCGTCTGGCGCCGTGGCGGTTTGTGCCGGTTTGGATGTGGATAGAGATTGGACGGCTGGAGACGATCCGACGGACGAAATGTTCATAAAGACTCCCCTTCTGGTTGGAACGCGCCCGGCATTGATGCCGGAGGCGAAGAGGCGGTCATTGTACCTTGCGTCGCTGAAGCCGACCTTAAGATGCGTCGGCGGGAAATTGCACAATCGCTTCAAAGCCATGGCTTGTGTCTTTGTTGCGTAAGGCAAGTGTAGCCCCCATCAGGGTCGCGGTGCGGCTGACGATGGCCAGACCTAAGCCGGCCCCCGGTTGTTGATGCCCGGCAACACGATAAAAAGGTTCGGTCAGGTAGGGCAGCTTTGTTTCGGGAACGCCTTGCCCTGTATCGGCAACGATAAGGGTCGGGGCGTTGTTTTGGGAACAAACGCTGACCACGACTTCGCCTTGTTCCGGCGTATATTTGATGGCATTTTCGATGAGGTTGGATAATAGAATTTCAATCAGTTCCTTATTTCCTTTTACGAAAATATTCGTGGACAGATTCTGTCGCAGGGATATCCGCTTTTCTGCCGCCAGCGTTTGCTTTTCCTGTACGACGTTGGTTGCCACCTCATTCAGAAGCAGGGGAACGGCAGGGATGTCGACATGTTCAAGCCGGGCCAACGCCAATAATTGATCGACCATGGAGGTGGCGCGATTAGCCGCCGCTACCTGCGCTTTCAGGATCATGCGGCGTTCATTGGGATCGGTCGATTTTAGGGCTGTTTGCGCTTGTGTTTTCAGGACGGCAATAGGTGTGCGCAGTTCATGCGCCGCGAAATCGGTGAACCGCCTTTCTTTCTTGAGCGCATAGTCGAGATTGGTGAACAGGCCGTTCAGGGAGTTAATCAACGGGGTAATTTCGTCCAGCGACCAGTCAGTGGGCAACGGCGTCAGGTCAAGCGCCGATCTGTTTTTAACGGCATCGGAAACGGCGACCAGAGGGGCTAGGCCCTTGCTGAGTCCGATCCATGTTATCAGCAAAATAACGATGGGCGCCAAGGCGAGAGGGGAAAAGATGGTGGTAAGAATTTTGGTGATTAACAACTGCCTGATGTGCAGTTTTTGGGCGACTTCGAGCGTGTACCCGCTTTTGGCGTCGATCAGGACGTAAACACGCCATTCCTTGCCGCCTATTTCTTCGGTGAAGAATCCTGCTTTTTTCCTTTCTGCGCCGAAATCGGCGGAGCTGGGGGAATAAAAAAGAAGCCTGTTCTTTTTCCAGATGCGAAACCCTATTTTTTCTTGCTGTTTGCCGTCTATTTTGTCGAAGTCCGTACCCAGTTCGACGATATCGGGGTTAAATCTTTCGTCTGCTTCGTCATCGCGTCTGGCATGCGTAGCTTCTTCTTGATCCTCCGCGGACAGCAAGGTGACCGTAAGGGAGGCGACATGCGACAATTCAGTGTCATAAATTTGCTGGGCTTCGTTATAGGCTGACAAAAAACCCAAGCCGCCGATCGTGACCAGCGCGGCGACGACCGGAATGACAACGCACAATATCAGGCGTGCTCTAAGCGATTTTTTCCACAATGTAACCCATCCCCCGTATCGTTTTAATCGTCTGCTCGCCCAGTTTCTTGCGAAGATGGGAGATATGCACCTCTACCGCGTTGCTTTCAATTTCGATATCCCAACCATATAGTTTGTCTTCTATTTCCTGCTTGTTCATGATCTTGCCCATATTTCCCATCAAAATGGCCAGAATGGCAAATTCTCTTGCCGATAGGGGCACCGGGGCGTCGTTTTTCCAGACTGTTTTGGATATGCTGTCCAGCACGATATTGCCGTTTTTGATGTGTGGCGTCGCGCGGCCCTTGCTGCGCCGGAACAGGGCTTGAACCCGGGCGAGCAATTCGTCCAGATCAAACGGTTTGACCAGATAGTCATCCATCCCGGCATTCAGTCCTTCGATTTTTTGCCGGGTCGTATTGCGCGCCGTCAAGGCTAAGACCGGAATATCTTGATGATTTTTCCGCAAATCATCGACGAAATCCAGCCCGGATTTTTCCGGCAGATTAATGTCGAGAACAATCAGGCCGTACTTTGCCGTGCCCAGAGCTATGTCGGCATCTTCGGCGGTCGTGACCAGATCGACGGCATGCCCTGCCTGTGTCAAGGCGACCTTGACCGCAGGCCCCATCATGGGGTCGTCTTCAACAAGCAATATACGGATCATCAGAGCTTCTTATTTACCTTTTCGAGCAGGTTGCGTATTTCGTCCTGCCTTCCTTTATCGGCCACAGCCGTGGCGGGGTTGATCGGTGCCGCCAACCCACGTTCAAGCACGGTTTTCGCTTGGGCGTAATCCCCTTTTTCGTAAAGAAAGTTGCCGTAATAAAAACTTGTGTCGATGTCGGCCGGATCCAGATCCATTGCTATTTTGAAATATTTTACGGCCTGTCGGTCGTCGCCGAATCCTATCGGCCAGCGGGGCACTTTATGGTACAGCCAGCCTAGCAGGGAGGCGGCAGAACCGTTGAGGGCACGGGGGTTTATTTGCTCGGCTTGCAATAAAAGGTCGCGCGCTTCTTCGATCTCATCCAATGCGCCGTAATCATCTTCAATTCCCGCTTTTGTGCAAAGAATGATTGCCTGCACTATCAGTGGCGCGGCTTTGCCGGGATAGTCTTTGCTGGTCTGCGCCGCCTGGCCGGCCAGCGTTATTAAGGCTTTTTCCTGCGCATCCTTGTCGGGCGTTTGATATTTGATGATGGCCCATTTTTGTTCCAACCCCAGAACCGCATCGTCAACGGGCGCGGCATAGGCGGGATGCGCGCAACCTATGATCAGCCCAAGGACACAAAGCGCGGCTTTTATATTCATGCAAGACTTCCTAAACATGCAAACGAACGATCGACCGATGCGATTGGATAAGAGGGTTCATGTGACATCTTATCCTTAAGGCAATCTGAAGGCGATAGAATCGTCGAATATTTAAGGCTCGTTCAAGCGATGAGGGGGGCTTTCCGCGGGTTCGTCGAGTATTGTAGTATCGGGGCCATTCGTGTGTTCGCAGATGCACAATCGTAACGGCCACACGGATGGGTATGATTGCATTGGTTTTTTCATTAAGAAATCAGGAGACTGCTATGCATATGTTTTCGTGCCCTGTGCGTATTGTCATCGGTGGGGTCATCGGCGGGTTGATGTTTTCCTTTTTGTGCCCGATGTCCACGGCATATGCGCGCGATGTCTTGCCCGATATTGTACAGGAACAGGCGCGCATCCCGTTGCTGCCGGTGGGAAGCGGAACCTATAGCAAATGGGGATTCACGATCTATCATGCGACATTATGGGCGCCGGACGGCAAATGGAATGCGGCAAACCCCTATGCGCTGGAACTGCGTTACGCGCGAAGCCTTTCGCAGGAAACGCTTGCGGACTCGATCATCGACGATATCGAGGATGAAGATGTGGCCGACCATGCCACTTTGGCCCGATGGTCGGCGGGTATTAAAAAAACCATTCCGGCGGTCGAAGACGGCGACGTTATGATCGGGTTCGTCAGCCCCGGCGCAGAAACGTTGCTCTATTTTAACGGCAAGCAGATCGGGGAAATAAAAGACCCGGCCCTGACCAGCGCTTTTTTCAACATCTGGCTCGGCGCCGGCGCCGACGAAGATTTGAAGAATGAATTGCT
>JAGWIK010000004.1 GCA_028866275.1 Alphaproteobacteria bacterium | reverse complement strand
TCACAAAAATAATTATGCTTAAAAAGAAATTAGGCATACCGCATCGCATCTCAAGCCTCATAAGTTTGCACTAAGTTTGAAAACATAAAGTATCGGCTGCCTAGTATTTGGAAGATCGGCGGCAGATGCAGAAGCTTGAAAGAGATGCCATACGCGGATTGTTTATGCGTTCTTTAATGCTGGCGGTGATGATCTTCGTTCCCGCAGGAAGAATTGATTATTGGCAAGCATGGATTTTTCTTGTTGTTTTTATTTCTTGCTCTGTCTTGCTGACAGCTTATCTCTGGAAAAATAACAAAACCCTTCTAGAACAGCGCGTCTATGGCGGCTATCGCCATGAAACTCGAAAGATTCAGAAAGTCATAATGCTGTCGTTAAGCATTATCTCAATCGGTCAGGTCATTTGTTCTGTGCTTGATTATCGCTTCAACTCACATCATCCATCTCCCATAATAGTCCTGCTCGGCGACGTTCTTATCATCGCTGGATTTTACATCACGCTTCTGGTTTTTCGTGAAAACAATCACGCATCGGCAACTGTCGAAGCTCACCCAGGTCAGACTATCGTTGCAACCGGCCCATATGCAGTTGTTCGGCATCCCATGTATGCGGGCGGCTTTCTCACCTTTTGCGGCATTCCGCTCGCCTTGGCATCCTATGCGGGATTGGCATTTATGATTTTGATGGTGCCATTGTTCATTGCGCGGCTTTATAACGAAGAGGCCATATTATTGGCCGAGGTTCCGGCGTATCGTTCCTACACGTTATTGACGCCGTGGCGATTACTGCCCAAAATCTTTTAGTCGGCATAATGGAGCATTTTATATGGCCCAATGGATGCACTCCGGCGGAACGGTTCTTGCCGCTTTTCTCGCTTCTCTGGTCGAGTTTGTAGAGGCTCTTACCATCGTTCTCGCCGTAGGTGTTTCGCGTGGCTGGCGCATATCGCTTCTTGGGGCGGGCGCAGGGGTGACTGTGCTGGCTGTGCTGGTTCTGGCATTTGGGCCATTGCTGACGCCCCAATTATTCCCCCTGAACTGGCTTCAAATCTTCATCGGGGTTTTGTTGCTGATCTTTTCTGTGCGCTGGCTCCGCAAGGCCATGCTGAGAGCTGCGGGCATCATTCCATTCCATGATGAAGCTGCCATCTTTGCCAGCGAAGTGCAACAGCTTGAAGAAAATGCCAAGACAGGCACTAAGCATGACAAGCTGGCTTTCCTAACCAGTTTCAAAGCCGTCCTGATCGAAGGGGTTGAAGTCGTCTTCATCGTCGTTACAGTCGGGGCCGCGGAAACATCGCTTGTTCCCGCCAGCATTGGGGCACTAGCCGCACTGATCTTGGTCGCATTTCTGGGGGTCGCCCTGCACAAGCCCCTCAGCCGCGTTCCTGAAAACAGCCTCAAATATGGCGTTGCCGTCATTCTTATGGCGTTCGGCCTTTTCTGGGTTGGCGAAGGCATAGGCGTGAAATGGCCAGAAGGCGATCTGAGTATTCCAGCACTTATGACCGGGATTTTAGCCCTATCGTTTGTCGGCGTCGGGCTTATCCGCAAACGCTCCGTTACTGCTGGCTCACCTTCAAAATCATGAAAATGTCCGGCTTGGCCGAGCTGAAAGTTTGGCACTAAAAGTGCCTGATCTTCTGATTAAGATGTGTTTAACGACAAGCTTTTATACTGATGACTTGTCATAAGTTGCCGTTTAGAATATAATGAAAATTATGAAAAGCCGTTTGAAGAAATTTGTGGTCATGCTTGTTGCTGTTGCCCTTCTTGTTGGCAACGGAAGTGCGATTGCCATGCCTGCAATGGCAATGTCCAGCAGCGATCGGATGGCGATGATGGGAGACATGGCCGGTATGGATATGTCAGCCTCAAAAAACTCGATGGATTGCTGCGGCCACGCCGATAAAGATAAAGGCATGAAGGCGTCCGCGTGCGATGCCTGCTGCGCGGCGATGGCTCAAACAGCCATGCTTCCGGCGCAATATGCCGCTCCCGTTCAGTATGCCGTCAGCCATTCCTACGATCTGACGGATACTATGGCAGTCAGCAAACCCCTGCCGCCCGAACCGCCGCCTCCCAAGGCCTAAATCCCCAAAACCAAAGCCGGATCGCCTGTGCGTCATGTGATGCCGCGCGTCTATCCGCACCTTAAAGTTTGGCCTTAACGGATTGCTTTGCGGCAATCCAGAGCAAGGGGATTAGAATGAAACGCATCTTACAATCCATCGTGCTTGCCGCGCTTGTCGCAGGCGGCGCGGTGCAAAGCCATGCGGCAACGCAGGACTATCGCTTCGAAATTGCCGAGCCGCCCGTTCACATGGGCCACGATGCGCCCGTCGGCGTAAAACTGACGAATACGGTGACCGGCAAACCCGTAACCGGCGCAATGATCACTGATCAAAAACTGGCGATGCTGATGGGCGGCATGGCCATGCCCACAGCGGTAAAGGCTTTACTGCCGGATGCCGACGGCACTTATCGCTTTACCGGCGACGTGACGATGGCGGGCGACTGGCAGCTTGATCTGACGGCGCAGGTGCCGGGCGAAAAAGACCCGGTTCATGGCACGATCAAATTTCAGGCCGTCAAATGAGCGCCATAAATAAAACGCGCATCCTGACGACCGCGCTTGCGGTTCTGATGGCTGCATCCGCCGCCCATGCCGAGGCGGAAACAACCGGCGATAAAGGCAAAGTCCTTTATTACCGCGCACCGATGAGTTCGGACACGTCGTCCGTGCCGAAGAAAGACTCGATGGGCATGGATTACGTCCCTGTCTATGCCGACGAGGCTAAAGAAGAGCCGGGAACGGTGCGCCTGACAGCGGAGCGCATTCAGCAACTCGGCGTGCGGACGGCAATCGTGGAACGGCGCGATCTGGCGCGGACCGTTCATGCCGTGGGCACGGTTCAAATCGACGAAACGCGCCAGACACTGGTTTCGCCGCGCTTCGATGGCTGGATCGAGAAGCTCTATGCCGACGCCACCGGCATGCAAGTGAAGAAGGGCGATCCGCTGTTCGTGTTTTACAGCCCCGAACTCACGCATATTGAGGCCGAGTATCCGTTCTCTCACGCGCTGAACGGCCCGCATGCGATGAATGGCACTATTGAAAGGCTCGAAAGCCTCGCCGTTCCACCGGAAGAAATCGCACGGCTGCAAAAAGAGCATACGGCCAATTATCACATGACGCTCACCGCGCCCGCCGACGGCACCGTGATAAAGAAA
This sequence comes from Alphaproteobacteria bacterium, assembly GCA_028866275.1. Classification (GTDB taxonomy): domain Bacteria; phylum Pseudomonadota; class Alphaproteobacteria; order UBA9219; family UBA9219; genus CAIXLI01. The sequence goes on along the minus strand of JAGWIK010000004.1, from coordinate 106,790 downwards.
ACTGCCATCGAAGGCATGCAATTCGCACCGGGGACGGTGCTTTACAGTCTCGTCGATCTGTCGAATGTGTGGGTGATCGCCGATGTCTATGAGCAGGATTTGGCCGGTATAGATGTCGGCCAAACGGCGAAAATCACCTTTACGGCCTTTCCTGGCCACAGTTTCGAAGGCAAGGTCGGCTTCGTTTATCCCGACATTAATAAGGAGACGCGCACGGCGAAGGTGCGTATCGATCTGCCGAATCCGGCGGGCGAATTGCGCCTCGATATGTATGCCGACGTGAATATTGCTGGTACGCCGGAAAAGAACGTGCTGACAATCCCTGTTTCAGCCGTGCTTAACAGCGGCGAACGGAAAGTCGTATTGATTGATCTCGGCGACGGGCGTTTCCGTCCGCAGGCGGTCAAGACCGGCATGCGCGCCGGAGACAGCGTCGAAATCCTCGACGGGCTTAAAGAAGGCGACCGCGTCGTCACCACCGCCAATTTCCTCATCGATTCCGAAAGCAATCTGCGCGCGGCGCTGCAGAGCTTTACGCCGCCGGAGAACAAGCCATGATCGCGCGCGTCATACGCTGGTCGGCGCAGAACCGTTTTCTCGTTCTGCTCGGTACTTTGTTCATCATTGCCGCCGGTATTTACGCCGTGCGCCATATCGCGCTCGATGCCATTCCCGATCTGTCCGACACGCAAGTCATCGTCTACACCGAATATCCGGGGCAAGCGCCGCAGGTGGTGGAAGATCAGGTCACCTATCCGCTCGCCAGCGCGCTATTGAACGTGCCGGGGGCCACAACCGTGCGCGGCCTTTCGATGTTCGGCACGTCCTTTATCTACATCCTGTTCAAGGACGGCACCGATATTTACTGGGCGCGCAGCCGGGTGCTGGAATATCTCAATTCCATAGGAAGCAAACTTCCTGAGGGCGTCACGCCGACCTTGGGGCCGGATGCGACCGGCGTCGGCTGGGTCTATGAATATGTCTTGCTGGCAAAGGACAAAACACTCGCCGAATTACGCAGCCTGCAGGACTGGTATCTGCGCTATGGGCTTTCGCGCGCCGGAGGCGTTTCGGAGATCGCCGGTATCGGCGGCTTCGTCAAACAATATCAGGTCGTGGCCGATCCGCAGAAATTGCAGGCCTACGGCATTCCTCTCTCTGCCGTCACGCAGGCCATCCGCCGCAGCAACACCGATGTCGGCGGGCGCGTGATCGAGATGTCGGAACGCGAATATCTCGTGCAGGGACGCGGCTATCTGCGCGGCCTTGACGATATCGGGCAAATCGCGCTGCGCAGCAAGGACGGCACGCCCGTACTGTTGCGCGACGTGGCGCAAGTGCAGCTCGGCCCCGATGAAAGACGCGGCGTGACCGAATTGAACGGCGAAGGCGAGGCCGTGGGCGGCATCGTGCTGCAGCGTTTCGGCGAAAACGCGCTTGACGTCATCAACAACGTCAAGGCGGAACTCAAGCAATTGGAAGCCGGATTACCGCAGGGCGTGAGTATCAAGCCGGTTTACGACCGCTCCGATCTCATCTACCGCGCCATTCACAATCTGCGCCATACGCTGATCGAAGAAAGCCTCATCGTGGCGTTGGTGTGTTTTCTGTTTCTGTTACACGCGCGCAGCGCGCTGGTCGCCATTTTCGTGCTGCCGGTCGGCGTCTTACTGGCCTTTGTCGTTATGTATCTGCTCGGCATCGGCTCCAATATCATGAGCCTCGGCGGTATCGCCATCGCCATTGGCGCTATGGTGGATGCCGCCATCGTGATGATCGAGAACGCGCACAAGCATCTGGAACGCGCCGCGCCGGATGAAAGCCGGTCGAAAATTCTGATCGATGCCGCCTGTGAAGTCGGGCCGTCGCTGTTTTTCAGCCTTCTTATCATCACGGTTTCCTTCCTGCCGATTTTCACGCTGGAGGCGCAGGAAGGACGGCTGTTCCGGCCTCTGGCCCTGACCAAGACCTTTGCGATGGCTTCGGCGGCCCTGCTTTCGGTGACGCTGGTGCCGGTGCTGATGACCTTGCTTATTCGCGGGCGCATCGCGCCGGAAAGCCGCAACCCGGTCAACCGGTTTCTGATCCGCCTTTACCGGCCCGTTATCGCTTTCGTTCTCAGGTTCCGCAAAAGCACGGTTCTGCTGGCGATCCTCATGTTGGCCATATCGGCTTACCCGGCCCTGCATACTGGTTCGGAATTCATGCCCGATCTCAACGAAGGCACACTGATGTATATGCCGGTGACCCTGCCGGGCATTTCGATCGCCAAGGCAGGCGAGTTGCTGCAACTGGAAGACCGGATCATCAAATCCTTTCCCGAAGTGGAATCCGTCTTCAGCAAGGCTGGCCGCGCCGAAACCGCGACCGATCCCGCGCCGCTGTCGATGAACGAGACCATCATCAACCTCAAGCCGCAGGATCAGTGGCCGTCCGGCATGACGCGGGACAAGCTCATCGATGAAATGAACAAGGCGCTGCAGTTCCCCGGCGTCACCAACGCGTGGACGCAGCCGATCCGCGCGCGCATCGACATGCTCTCGACCGGCATCCGCACGCCGCTCGGCATCAAGGTCTATGGCAAATCGCTTGAACAGATCGAGTCTGTCGGCAAGACCATCGAAGCCGCCATTCATGACGTGCCGGGCACGGCGAGCGTTTACGCCGAACGGGTGGCGGGCGGCTATTACCTCAATATCGATCCCGACCGCGAGGCTTTGGCGCGTTACGGGCTGACCGTCGGCGATGTGCAGGATGTCATTGCGGCGGCGCTCGGCGGCAAGGCGGTAACGACGACCGTCGAAGGCAACGAACGTTATACCGTCAATGTACGCTATCCGCGCGATTTTCGTTCCGATCCGCAGGCCATCGCCGGGAATATTCTGGTGCCGATCCCGTCCGACGGCATGGTGCCGTTAGGACAGGTGGCGCATGTGTCCCTGTCGCCGGGGCCGCAGATGATCCGTACCGAGAATGCGCAGCTTGCCGGTTATATCTATGTCGATATTCATGACCGCGATCTCGGCGGCTATGTCGCCGACGCCAAACGCGCGGTCGCGGAGAAAGTCAAATTGCCGGAAGGCGTCCACCTCGAATGGAGCGGTCAGTTCGAATATATGCAGCGCGCGGCGGCGAGGCTTGAAATCGTGGTGCCGGTGACGCTGCTTGTCATCTTCACGCTGCTCTATCTCAATTTCGGGCGCATGACGGAGGCGCTGACCGTGTTTCTGTCCCTGCCATTCTCGCTGATCGGCGGCTTGTGGCTCATGTATTGGCTCGGTTTTAATTTCAGCGTGGCGGTCGCGGTCGGTTTTATCGCCCTCGCGGGCCTCGCGGCGCAAACCGGCGTCGTGATGCTGGTCTATCTCGATCATGCCTATGCAAAGGCAGTTCAGACGAAAGGCGAAAACGTAACCGTCGCCGATCTTTACGCCGCGATCATGGAAGGTGCGGTCGAGCGCGTGCGACCTAAAATGATGACGGTAACCGCCGTCATGGCCGGGCTTCTGCCGATCATGTGGAGCCACGGCACGGGTTCGGAAGTGATGCAGCGCATCGCGGTGCCGATGCTGGGCGGCATGGTATCATCGACGGTACTGACGCTGATCGTTATTCCGGCAGTCTATGCAATCATTAAGCAACCAAAACACCAAAAGGATAAGGAGACTCAAGGATGAACAACATCATCGTTCCCAACTGGCACCCGTTGTTCGTTCACTTTCCGATTGCGCTACTTGTCGCGGCGGCGGGGCTTCTTGCCGCCGCGTTCTTCTGGAAGGAAGGTGCGGTACGCTCAAAACTTTATCAATCCGGCCTTATAAATTTGTGGCTGGGAACCGTTGGCGCTGGAGCAGCCATTGCAACCGGGCTGTACGCCTCGCTGACCGTGCAGCATGACGAATTAGGGCATATGGCCATAACGCGTCACATGCATTGGGCGCTCCTAACTCTTGCATTAAGCCTTTTGACGGCAGCTGTTGCGATACGCTTCCGGCGCAAGGATCGTCCGACAACGCTTATGCTCGCGCTTGCGCTTCTTTGCGCCGCCGCCGTGGGGGTTACCGGCTATCTCGGCGGTGAAAACGTCTTCAGGCATGGTATAGGCGTTATGCGTCTGCCCGGCGCGGCGGAGCACCATCACCATTCTCTATTCGACCAGGACGGCGATCATGAATAAATCCGTCCTGATAGGGGTGCTGTTTCTCGCCGCCTGCGCCGTGGGGCCGGACTATGAACGCCCTGCGATTGACGTTCCCACTTCCTTTAAGGAAGCCTACGGCGAATGGCGGCAGGCCGTGCCGCAGGAAGTCGATCATGGCGCATGGTGGCTGGTTTATAGAGATCCCATCCTCGACGGTCTGGAAAAACAAGTCGAACTATCGAACCAGAACGTGAAGGCGGCGGAAGCAGCCTACCGCGAGGCCAGCGCCGTGGCGGATGAAACTCGCACGAGTCTGTTTCCCAGCTTGTCGCTTAACTCTTCCGTAGGACGGCAGGTCGGCACGATGCCGACGCCAATGGCGCCTGACACGCTCTACGGCGCGGCGACATGGACGCCCGATGTCTGGGGCCGCATCCGCCGCAATATCGAAAGCGACGAAGCCAATGCCGGTGCCGGTGCCGCCGATCTCGCCGCCGCGCGCCTCTCGATGCAGGCCATGCTGGCGACGAACTACTTCGATTTGCGCGCGCAGGACGAACTGAAGCGCCTGCTCGATGCCATGGCGGAAGCCGACAAAACCGCCTTGCAAATCGTGCAGCGCGAATACGACACCGGCACAGGCAATGTCACGGATGTTCTGGCCGCGCAGTCGCGGCTTGAAGATGTGCAGGCGCAAGCCATCAATAGCGGCGTCAAGCGCGCGCAGCTTGAACATGCGATAGCGGTACTGGTCGGTAAACCGCCTGCGGAATTCTCATTACCGCCGCAAAAGTTCAGTGATTATGTGCCGGAAATTCCGGCCGGTTTACCTTCGACCTTGCTGGAACGCCGCCCTGACATTGCCGCATCCGAACGCATGGTGGCGTCGGCCAACGCACAAATCGGCGCAGCGACGGCGGCGTGGTTTCCGAACATCACGCTGTCCGGCTCCGCCGGTTTTGCCAGTATGGCACTGAGTAAATTGCTGCAAGCCTCGAACAGCTTCTGGTCGGTTGGACCTGCCTTGGCTGAAACCGTTTTCGATGCCGGTGCGCGTGAAGACCGTATCGAACAAAAACGCGCCGCTTACGACAAAAGCGTCGCTCAATATCGCCAAACCGTATTGACGGCCTTTCAGCAGGTCGAGGATAATCTCTCATCCATGCGCATCCTAGCTGAACAAAAGAAAATGCAGGATGCCTCGGCCGCTCATGCGCGCACGACTGAACAGCTCATGATGCATCACTATATGGGTGGCCTCGAACCCTACAGCGCAGTCCTGATGGCGCAAACCGAACGGCTCCGCGATGAGCGGATGCTGCTCGCCGTGCGCCAAAGCCGCCTTGACGCCAGTATTGCGCTTATTCAGGCTTTGGGCGGTGGGTGGACCGTTTCGCAATGACTGACGGTGAATTAAAACCAAGACATTAAAAATAGCTAGCTATGGTGAGAAAACGGATTAATCCGGATTTACACCCTCGGCAGCATCCTCAAGAACCTTGCCCGTCATTGCATCGACCCCGACTTCATAGGTTTTGCCGCTACTCTTGATGTCGAACGAATAACGCAAGCCGCTGCCGCCTTTTTCCTTTTCCAGCTCTTCGTCCGTGATGGTGCCCGGATGAGCATGCAAGGCGGCGGCGCGAGCCTCGGACAGGCTGATCTTGGCACCTTTGGATAACTCTTCACCTGTATAGGCATGGGCTTGGCTCATTGCTCCGACCAGCATAACGACAAATGCCGTTGCAACGGTCATTCTGACGCAAGGTTTTAGATAAGAAACTTTCGACATGACGAACCCCTTTCGTTGTGAACCGATAGTATGTTCACGTTAACTGCCCAGTCTTAGGGCGAGCTTAGGCTACTGTAAAAAGCGTAGTTTCCACGTTTCAAGGACGCCGATGCAAAGGCTTAAAATGGCTGCGGCCAAGGCAAAACCGGCCAGCACATCAGTTACCCAATGCACATTGAGATAAATGCGGCTGATCCCAATCAGACCGGCTATGGACAGGCTGGCGGCAAAAACGAGAAATGCATGCGATTTATTCTTGATACGACGACAAAGCAAATAACCCAGGAAGCCGTAAAAGAAGAATGAAAGTGCCGCATGGCCGCTTGGAAATGCACCCGACGTTTCGTTCAGGAAAGAAGCCCCCGCCGGTCGAATGCGGTCTGTCACGATTTTGAATAGGACGACGCTTATGCCAGTCAGAGCAAACCCACCGGCAAAGAATACACTTTCTGCCTTGGCGCGTCGAAACCAAAGGAGCGCGACAAGAATCAAAGTTAAGCCTGCCAGTATGACTCCATTTCCCAAATAAGTTACCGTCAGGAAAAAACGCCAGTCGTAGGGTTCTTGCAGATGATTGTTCGTCATTAAATGAGTGGTAACGCGATCCAGCAGCAAAAATTCATGCTCCAGCCACACCTCATCCAGAACTTTGAAGAAAAGGGCGGCGAACACAAAAAACAGGCACAGGCTAAACGCCATAATGAATTTTGGCTTCTTCCATAGGTTGGCCGTCATGAATTTGATCGTCATGGACTTATTCTTGACCATATGAAGGCGGCGAATACCAGAAGCGCCGTCAACGACATAACCAAGACCGCACCCGCCAAAGTGTCTTTGACTGTTTTAAGCACAGCATGCTGGTCGGGATGAAGATGATCGATTAATTTCTCGACAGCGGTATTGATGAGTTCGACCGCCAATACACCGCCACTGGTCAGCAACAGCAAGGCCCACCAAATTGGCGCTGGCTGCGTAACGATTAAAACAAGAACGACAAGGATGAGAGCCGCCGCCTGCAATCGGAAGCTGTTTTCACTACGCAGGCTTTCGATAATTCCAGATACGGCATAGCCAACGCGTTTTAGCAGATAGTCATTCTTCACAACGGCCTCCCCGCCTGCTTTCGTTGCGTCAAGCCTATCAAAACCGGCATCGCCAGCAACACCAAGGGCAGTTGCAGCAATAGGCCGGAGATAATGGCGATGGCCAAAGGTTGCTGCATCGCCGAACCTTGGCCGATGGCAAACGCCAACGGTAATAGCGTCAGAATGGCGGCAAGGCTGGTCATGACGATGGGACGCAGCCTGTTGCGAGCTGCTTCCAGCAGCGCATCCTTGACCGACATATGCTGAACAAGCTCACTATATTCGGTCACATAGAAAATGGCCATTTCGGTCGAAATGCCGATAATCATCGTCATGCCCATCATGGCGGTGATGTTCAGTTCGACGCCGGACAGCCAGAGGCCGGTAAACACGGCTGTCGTTGAAAGAAGCGACGAGCCGATGATGATGACCGGCAGCCAGAAATCTTCATAGAGAAACAGCAGCAGGATAAGTTCGGCGACCAGCGCGGCGATAAACACCTTGGCCAGACCCGCGAAAGCGATCTGTTGCTGCTCATAAAGCCCGCCGAGTTTGTAAGTAATACCAGACGCGGAAAGATCGGAACCCTGTAACGCCTTTTTGACATCGGTGATGGTCGAACCCATATCGCGCCCTTCGATACGCGCCGTCACGGCCACCATCCGTTGAAGATTATCGCGGGTAATTTCAGGCTGTCCGGCATCGACCGTGAAACTTGCCACCCGCCCCAGCGGGAAAATATGCCCATCGGGAGCGCGAACCGGCAAATCGGCAAGCTCCGATTGCCGTTGTCTCATATCGGAAGGCAGCCAAACGCGCACACCGACCTGCTTATGGGCTTCAGGAATCTCGGTGGCCACGGTTCCTTGCAGATAGGACGTCACCGCATCGGTCACCTGCGCCGTATCGACGCCTTCCAATGCAGCGGCTGCCGGGTCGATATGCATGCCGAGAGCGTCACCGGCCAATGTGACGCCATTGCGAACTTCCACCACGCCGGGGATTTTACTGATGATGTCCGCGACTTTATGCGCGGCGGGAATGAGCTTTGCCGGATCGCTTGCCGTCAGCTTAACCTCAATAGGTTCGGGCACGCCGGTCAGGTCGCCGATCAAATCTTCCATAAGCTGGGCCAGTTCGATGTTCACGCCAGGAACCTGACTATTCACCTTCTGGCGTATCTCGGCCATGACGTCCTCTATGGGGCGTCTTTTGCCAGCCGGTTTCAGCCGCACAAAAAAGTCACCTGAATTGGGTTCGCTAAAGTCGCCGCCCAAACCAAGACCCGTGCGGCGCGAGAATGTCTGAACGTCCGGCGTCGCCTTTATAATGTCTTCGATTTGAAGCAGCTCGCGGTTAGTTTCCGCCAGCGATGTTCCCGGCTCCGTTCGGTAATCGACCACGAAACCGCCTTCATCCATAGCAGGCATGAAGCCGGTTCCAACATGGCTATAGGCAATCCAGCCGAGAACCAGCAGCGGCAACAGTCCTATGGCGATAAGCCAAGGCTTGCCAAACAGCCGGTCAAGCAAGTGACGATGTGCTTGTCCCAAACGGTTCTTCGTTTCAGGTGCGGAGGAAGGGTCTTGCCATTTGTTAAAGTCGATCAGCAAATGCGCCAAAACCGGCACCGCGATAGCCGTGAAGATGTAGGAAATAATAAGCGCTGACCCCATCGTCAGCGACAAGGCTTTGAAAAACGCCCCCGTCACGCCGCTTAAAAAGGCCAGCGGAAAGAATACGATCAGCGTCGCCAGACTTGATCCCGATAAAGGCGGCATGAATTCACGCGCGGCATGCAGCGCCGCCAGCGGCCCCGCCGGAGGTTTATGACTGGCTTGCATTTCCTTATGCGCTCCGGCGCGGCGGGCGATATGTTCGATCATGACAATCGCATCGTCGATAATAAGGCCGACAGCCGCCGCGAGGCCGCCCAAGGTCATGATGTTAAAACTCATGCCGAGAAAGCGCAGAAGCAAAATGGTCGTCGCCAGCGTGGCCGGAACAACAAGCATGGCGACCGATGTCACGCGCCAGCTTCGTAAAAAGCCGAACAGCACAATTCCGGCCAGAACGAGTCCAATGAGAATGGCATCACGAACGCTGCCTGCCGATTGAGTGACAAGAACGCTTTGGTCGTACCAGTTGGCCAGTTTGACGCCCTGAGGCATGGTAAAATTGGCCAGAGCTTTATGCACGGCGGATGCTATCTGAACGCTGTTAGCGCTGGGCTGCTGATAGACCTGAAAAATAACAGCCGGTTTGCCGTCTTCATCGACAATCGTCCATTGCGGCACCGTGCCGGAAGCGACTTTGCCGATGTCCCTGACGCGAACGACGCCATCTGGCCCTGACTTGACCACGGTATTCGCCACATCGGCGGCGGTTTTAAAACTGTTGTCGGATATGACGAGATAGAGTTTGTAATGATCTTCAAGCCTTCCCGCCGCCGCCAAGGTATTGGCGGCATTTAGCGCCTTGGCGACATCGGCAATGGACAGGCCGTAGGCGTCCAGTCGCTGCGGATCGGCCTCAACCTGGATTTCCGCCTGCTGGCCGCCCTGAACATCGACCCGCGCAACACCCGGAATAGCCGAAAGCAAGGGAACAAGCTGATATTGGGCAAGATCACGCAACTTGATGGGATCGACGGTGTCGGAGGTCAGCCCATAAGCGATGATGGGAAAAACAGTCGGATCAAGACGGAGAACGGTATAATTCGTTCCGGACGGCAGCGAAGGCAATATTTCGCCTATCGCGCTTTCGACCTGAAGTGCCGCGCTGACCATGTCGTCGCCCCAATCGAAATCGACGATAATCTGGGCCGAGCCACGGCTTGAAACCGAACGAATATGCAGAACCCCCAGCACCTTGCGGACAGCTTCTTCGACAGGCCGCGTGACGAGGAGCGCCATTTGATCGGCGGGCCGGTCGCCCGCGTCGATATTGATGCGGACGCGCGGGAATTGCACAGCCGGAAACAGGCTGACCGGCAGGCTGATCGCGGAAAATATACCCGCCAGCGCGAGGGCAAGAATAATGACAATGATGGAGCGGCGATGCCGCTCGACAATGGCGGCAAAATTCATGGGTTATCCGTAGACTGTTGCTTTGTTTCGGAGGTGCGAACGGCAACGCCGTCCTTCAGTTCATAATTTCCCATCGTCACGATTTCTTTTGGGGAATCGATCGGCCCGTCCAGGGCATATTCATCGCCGGTTTCGCCGACAATATGCACATCAACCCGAACAGCCTTGCCATTGGCGATTTGAAATATATAAGCGCCCTTATCGTCGCTAAGAACGGCGTTGCGCGGCACGATAATTCCCGAAAATACGCCGCGTTCGACGACGGCGCGGAATTGCTCGCCCTGCACGATGTCGGGCAGTTTGTCGGTCGGCAACGCGACAATGACTTTCACGAGGCGCGTTTGCGGGTCAAGCATACGGGAAACGGTGGCAACCCGTCCGTCGAAGGTTGTTTTTGCCATATCCAGCGATGTCAGATGAACGGCATCCCCGACATGAACGCCGGAACTTTGATCGAGCGGCAGGCCAAGCGTAACGTCAAGACCACCACGATGGGCAAGCTGCAAAAGCGGCGCATTGGCCTGTACGTGTTCGCCGGATGTCACGTTAAGACTGGTCACGACACCATCGAAAGGCGCAACCAGAGTTTCTTCTTTCTTGTCGTTTCCCTGCGCTTTTTCCGAATCCAGTGTCGCCTGAGCATCGCTGACAGCCTTATTGGCTTGCGCCAGCTGGGCGTCCGTCGCCAGATGCTGGGCGACAAGTTGCTGGATACGGGTTTGCTCTTTCTGTGCTGCGGTCAGGGCAGATACCGCTTGATCGTAGGAAGCCAGAACGGAAGGGTCGGAGGCGAAATCAAGCAAAGCGTCGCCTTGTTTGACGGCTTGGCCGGGACTGACCGACAGTTTTTCGACTTGTCCGGCCCGCAAGAGGCTTAAGGTCGTCGCGCCGTCAGGCATGGGCATGACGGTGCCGTAGGCGGTTACCTGATCGGGCAAATCCCCTTTATGGACTGGGCTGGCCGTGACGAGATAGCTTGGCGGCGTTTGGGAATCCGGCGAAGTATCGTCGTCGGCATGAGCGAATGCCGGAATGACAAGTAAAAGCGCAAGCATCAAAAGTTTTTTCATGGTCATTCTCCGGACGTATCGGCCAATTTTATCGGCGGCATGCCTATACCAAGCAGCGTTGCCAGCGCGACCTGTTGTTCAAGCAGGCTTTGTTTCAGGGAAATCATTTGCTGCTTCTGGTTAAACGCGACCATCATCAAATCGACATAGCTGCGCTCGTCAATATTTCCGGCTTTGAAAGCGGCGTCGGCCCGAAGTCCGGCTTTTTGCGCTGCCTCCGCGATTTTCTGCGTTTTTGCGTATTGTCCTTGAAGCAGGAAATCGTCGTCCGTCATCGCTTTCAATTGGCCTGCCGCCGCGTTCAGGCGGTTGGCGTATGCTTCGCGAAGCTTCTGCCGTGTCGCGCTTTCAATGGCGATGTTGCCCTGATTACGGTTGAAAACAGGCAAATCAATCGTGACTAACGGCCCGCCCGACAGAACGCGACTGGTGTCGCTGTTATAGCTGCCGCCGAAAACAAGAGCTGGAAACTGACCAAGAATGGCGGCGCGCAGTTTTTGTTCCTGTGATTCATAGCCGAATTTCAACGCCGCAAGGTCGGGCCTTGACGGAAGTTCCGCCGAGGCTTTCTCAATGGCTTTGCGGTTAACATCCAGAATGGGGATATCGGGGCTTAACTCAAAACGTACATCGGGTTCGAGACCGAGCAACGCATCCATTTCCTGCCATTTAGACTGAATTTGCCGGTCGAGGTCGTTAAGCTGTTTCTCCATGTCGCTAAGCGCGGCAAGGTCAGGTGCTTCGGTCGACAGATCGACATCGCCACGCAGCAGGGCTTGATGGCTGTGGTTGTAACGGTCGGCTAACAGGCGGCGGCTTTTCTCCAGAACGGATTGCAATTCCGTCATTTCGGCCAGATCGACATAAAGCAGCCGCGCCTTGCCGACGGTCTGCCATTCCTGCCACAGCAAATCGGCATCGACCTTGTGCGCGTCATATTCCGCCGCGTCGCGCGTGGCGCCGCGCATGACAAGGGCCTTGATGTCTTCCGCTAATCCGAGTCCGTAGGCGTTGGCGAAGGCCGGGCCGCCCATGAAGAAATCGTAACTTCCGTTAAACTGGGGATTGGGAAAAATACCGGCCTGAACAATCTGGGCTTCGGCTATTTGCGTATCGTTACGAGCCGCTTTGAGGTCGGGATTATATTCGACGGCCAATCGGGTTATGTCCGACATGGCAAGCGGCTTTTTTGCCGCACCCGCATTTTCCGAAGACAGGTTCTGTAATTCTTCAAGGCTGGAGGCCAGATGTGGCCCATCCGCCAGCGGCAAAGGGCTATAAGTCGCGCATCCCGCCAGCAGAAAAGCGTTCAGGGAGATAACGCCGATGAAACGCGCGGTTTTCATCATGCGCTGACCGGAAAAGTAATGCGGATGGTTGCGCCAAGCTGACGAAGACCACCGTCAATCGAAACGGCGGCATTGTGGTTATCGGCCACATTCTTCACAATCGAAAGGCCGAGGCCGGAGCCGGTCGCGGTCGTGCCGGGAATACGATAGAATCGCTGGAAGATACGGTCGCGTTCGTTCTTGGGAATACCCGGCCCGTCATCGCCGACTTCAAGAATCGTCTTGCCCGTTTCACTATACAGCCTCACGGCAACTTGTCCGCCTTCCGGCGTATAGCGAAGGGCGTTGTCGATCAGATTATTGACCAGAACGCGCAAGCCTTCCTCATCGCCACGCATGTCACCCGGCGTTTCATTTTCAAAGCTAATCTCGATTGCTTTTTCGGATGCGACGATCACGAAAGACGAGATCGACGACCGGACAATCTCGGCCAGACGAACCTTGTGAAATTCAGGTTCGGCTTTGACTGCCATGCTGCGAGAAGCGATCAGTAACTGGCTGGCAAGATGAATGCAGCGGTCTATGCCTTCGGATAATTTCCCTACCGCATATTGCCGGTCTTGCTCGGAAGGCGCGCGGATAAGATTTTCAAGCTGCAATTTGATAGCGGTTAGTGGCGTTCGCAATTCATGGGCCGAGTCCGCGGTGAATTGCTGCTGCATCGACATGGCCTTGTCGAGTTTCAGCAGCATGTTATTCAGGGCGCTGACGACAGGCTGAATCTCGCTTGGCGCATCGGAAATCCGCAGAGGCTGCATATTGTTCGCGTCCCACTCGCTTATCGTCCGCGACAATGTGTTGAGCGGAGTCAGGCTGCGGCCCACAGCCACCCACCCGCCAATGACCATGAGGACGAACAGGAGAATGAGAGGGAACAAGGCACGAAGGGCGCTTTCCCCAATCATCGTGGCCACGATTTCCTGCGGCTGGGCTATCTGCACATATCCGGAGTCTGCCTTCAGGGTATAAATCTGCCAGATGCGATGAGCCGCATTGACCTGACTGAACCCTTTTTCCGTCTGAAGAGGCAAGTTTACGGACGGCCTGGAGGAATGAAGGAGATTGCCGTAGCCATCCCATGTCTGGATGACATAGCTTTCTTCCAATTCGGCGGTGTCGGCGCTTTGCACTGTATTCCGCCCCTGTGTCGGTGTGAAAGTCTGTTCCTCAATAACCACGGCCATGCGACGCAGATTATCCGCGAACAATCCCTGCAATTCGTTCGTCGTGTCGATACAGGCAACCCCGATCATAATGGCGGTCGAGATCAACAGTCCGACAAGAAGCGACAATAACAGGCGGTGACGAATGGAGTTCATTGCTTATTCTCCAGAACGTAACCGACGCCACGGATGTTGCGAATAATGTCGCGTCCGATTTTTTTGCGTAGCTGCGATATATGATATTCGATGGCGTTGCTTTCGACTTCCTCGTTCCAGCCATAGATTTTTTCTTCGATCTGCTGGCGCGACAGAACGCTGGCAGGATTTTCCATCAGCGCATAAATAACGGCAAATTCGCGGGCAGAAAGAATAATCTGTTTGCCATCAACGCTAAAACTGTGGGTCGCAGGATTAAGCTGCATGTTGCCCCAGGTCAGGATGGGCGACGCCCTGCCCTCACTGCGGCGAAGCAAGACGCGAATGCGTGCTTCGAGTTCTTCAAGCTCGAACGGTTTAATCATGTAGTCGTCGGCACCGCTGTCGAGGCCGGTCACGACATCTTTGAGCGTGTCCTTGGCCGTCACGATAAGCACGGGAATAGGATCGTGGCGCGAGCGCAGTTTTTTCAGAATATCCAGACCAGAGCCATCCGGCAGACCGAGATCGAGAACGACAAGATCGTATTTTTCATTGGCCAGACTTAGCTTGCCGGTTTGCGCGTCACCGACGGCATCGACGGCATATCCACTTTGACGAAGCGCCGTCGTCAATCCTTCCGAGATCATCGGATCATCTTCGATTAAAAGCAGCCGCATTGATTCGCTCGATTGTTCGATTGCACTTCGGTCAACATAGTATCTCCGAAAACTTAGTTGAGACTTAGGAAGTGTGAGCCGAATCTTAGTCGAAAATGAGATAAAGATTAGATTCCCCTAAGACTACGAAACAGCAGTCAAATTACTGGTTTGTTTGATTAATTTGTTATCTCATCTTTAATAACTGAAGCATAATTTTGTTCACAGCTTGCATCTTCACTTCACGCCGAACGAAGGGAACTCCCTATGTCATCCTCCATCTCAAGCGCCACTGACCTGCTCCCCGATTTTTGATCCACGAGGAGGTTGAATCTGTTCTATAAACGTTCACAAAGGAGCAGGTCAGAGTGACAAGACTTGATGATCAATACCGGCTTCATCCATTGCAGCAATCCGCTTGTCGCCAACATCGCATAACGCCTCAAGCGCATTAGCCGCCGATTTGACTGCCTTGGCCTGCTCCACCAGCTTCTGACCTGGGCCGCTTAGGAAAGCAGGGCTGGCACAATGTTCTTCGAGCGCGATCACTTTCATAAGCCCCTCACTTCATAGGATTTACGCGCTGGCCAGCGGTAGAGGGCCGAGGCGCGTAAAGCTCCTCCAGTCGCTACGTGTGCAGAAACATTTCTTTCCCGAAACCAGAATGAGAGCGATACGACTGGCGTTCCAGGGGCAAGTGAGTGATCGAGAAAACCTGCCAGCTTTGGCATAGGCTTTGACATCAGATAACAAGTAACTGCTTGTGCATCGGACAGGTCACAATTGTAAAAATTGTCCCTTTGCAAATGAATGTTGGGAATGTTGCGCGTGCGTAGCCGCGACACCCAATAAGGAAAAGGCGATAGCTCGATACCGCGAATTTGCGCCTCTGGAAATGCACGGGCCAACGCAATCACAAGCGACCCCCAGCCCGAACCAAGCTCATAAATGACGGCCTGACTCGTCAGCTCAGCCCGCTTCAAGAGAGCAATAATATCGGCGCGTTCGGTTGCGCTTGACGATAGCGGTGGAACCCCGGTCACCCATTGGTAAATGATAAGCGAACAGCACAATCCCAACACGACAAGCAAAGCTGCAATGGATATGAATTGATGTACCAGCATGGGCAACATGCCTGCCCCAACTCAAGGCGTGTTGCCGCCGTGAAATTTTCCGAACTGGTGAGCCGATCCAATGCCCTTAAGCAAAAAGCCGGTACCAAAGGCAATAATATGGGGCGTTGCCCGCCAATCGAATGTTCCAACCTGCGCGATGAGCAGATAGGCGACTACGAGATTTAAAAATCCCCAGATTATATTGACCTTGGAGGAAGAAAGTCCCTTGCCGGGCGGCTTGGCAAATGGACTTTGGAAGGCGCGTCCCGTTACACCCGCAACCACATGCGGAATGGCATTCTCCATGAACGCGCCACCGAAAAAATAAGATACAAGCCAAAGCCAGTTCATGACGGCGCTCCTTTTTGTTGCAAGACGAACGAAGAAAGATGTGCCGTACTTGTCATTCAGTCACACGACGCAGCAGTTTGAGGGCGGTGTTAAGCTCGACTTGCTCTTGCGGCGTAAGCCTTTGAGATATGGTTTTGGTGAGCCAATCGTGGCTTTCTGCTTTGCCCGTTTTTATCCACTCCACGCATTTAGGCGTAAGAGACATTAAGGTCTGTCGCCCATCTTTAGGATCGGGCTTGCCGCTGATAAAACCGGCTTCCTGCAATGGTGCGATGAGTTCGCTCATAGATTGCGGGCGCATACCTTCAGCGCGTGCCAAACTGGAGACTGTAGCCGGGCCGTCCTTCTCAAGATGAGCAAGAACAAACATCTGAGAAGCCGTGAGGTTCTTGGTGCCACCATTTTCACGGACACGCACTTTAAGAGCGCGGTGAATCGCTCGAATTTCAACGGCAAGTGTTTGGGCTAGATCGTTTTTAGTGGAGTGCTTTTTATTGCTCATATTTTCAGTATTACATATATACAGGCACCTGTAAAGATGCCTGTATATATTTGAGTACATTCCTCCCGTAGACAATCCTAATCAGGGATTCTGACCGAGAGTCGGCGGTAAAATTTCATGGAGATTCAAACCAGAAAAACGCTTCGGGCCATCAAATAAAGCCGACAC
Organism: Alphaproteobacteria bacterium; assembly: GCA_028866275.1. Lineage (GTDB taxonomy): Bacteria > Pseudomonadota > Alphaproteobacteria > UBA9219 > UBA9219 > CAIXLI01. The sequence goes on along the minus strand of JAGWIK010000004.1, from coordinate 90,171 downwards.
TAAAACAAGCCGCCATCGTCCGCCTAGTATGCGCACCCCTTCAATCAAAAGAGATTTTGTTTGTGCTGACGAATAAGGCATTCTTCATGAAGCAAGCTTCGGGCCTGACAGCCTTTCGCCAATAAGTTTTGTGCAATTTCTAAGAATGAAAGGCTGCATTGCTTGCCCGAACTCATGAAATTCCCAGAATTGGAGAAAGAAACGCACGCGTGTTTACAACGACCCTGTCTTGAAACTTTGTATCCTGTACAAGCTGGGAAGGAGACATCGGCTGCCCTTTTTCGTCAAAATATATGCCGGTTGCCGTGGACGGATCAGTAAGCACCCTCGTTATCACCTGTGCAGCACGCTCTGGGGTCGATCTGTATTGGCTGAACGGCGGTAACCGCGTAATAATTTGACCAAAAACAAAGCGCATAAATGCGTTAGCACCACCCAAACCTGTGGAGGGGTTTATTCCCGGTTCGACAGCGTTAAAACGGAGTCTTGAATTTTCTCTGGCGAGCGCAAAGACGCTTGCAAGGCTGCATTGTTTGGACGTCGCATAAGCGTCAATGCCCGGGATTTTACATCCGCCGGGTCTCCACTCACCACGAGCACTTGCTTCGATGGAAAGGAAACGACCGCCGCGCATTCCCATAACCTTGGCCGGTTTACGTTCAGGATCTTCGAGCGCCGAAGCAATAAAGACCACACTGGCCCCATCTGGCAAATGGGAAGCAAGTTCCTCAGTTAAGGCGAATGCGCCTAAATGGTTGGTCGTGAATGTCGTATCCCACCCGAGGGAATTTTTTGTAGGTTTCGGTTGCAAAACGCCCGCGTTATTCAGAAGGCCAGCAATCGGTAAATTGAGTGCCGTAATCTCCTTGGCCGCCTTTCGTACACTTGCAATTTCTTGAAGATCACATTGGATCGCGAGAGCGCTCCGACCATTTTTCTCGATGACTTTCTTTAACTCATCCAGTTTTTTGGGGTCACGCCCAACCAGTACAACCGTGCCATGCTTGGCTAACTCTAGCGCGGTAACACGACCAATCCCGGAAGTGGGGCCAGTTACCACATAAGCCTTGGCCTCTGTTTTCGTCATTGCACACCCCTTAGTTAAAGTTGTTTTACCCGCAAATTCTTTACATGCCGCCAGAGGCTTCAATCCTTTGCGCATTGATCCAAGCATTATCGTCGGAAAGAAGAGAGGCGATCACAGGGCCAATATCGTCGGCAAGTCCAATACGACCCGCCAAGACATGCGAGCCAATAGCCTTTCTTTGCTCATCCGTTCGACCGCCGCCAAAATCGGTATCCAGCGCGCCCGGAGCGATACAGTTAGCGCGAATTTTTCGTCCGGCAAATTCAGAGGCTATATATCGCGTCAAAACCTCAATCGCGCCCTTAACTGCAGCATAAACCGCAACACCCGCAGGGTAAGTCACTCGCGTTAAGGCTGATGAAATGAAAATAACGTGGCCACCGTCTGCCATAAGCTGGAGGAGTTCTTGTGTCAGGAAAAACACGCCCTTGAAATGAACATCAACCAAGCCGTCGAACTGTTCTTCGGTCACATCTTTGATTGGTGTGCGCTGTGCAATACCGGCATTATTGATGAGGTAATTGAATGTCTTCTGGCCCCATTCTTTTTCTAAAACCTCTGCAACCAGCTTTCCAAAATCCTTGAATGATTTGATCCGGGTAACATCAAGCTGAAGCGCAACGGCTTTGCCGCCACCTTCCTTGATCTGTGCCGCGACAGCCGAGGCTTCGGCTCGATTGCTGTTATAGGTAAGAATAACGCCCACCCCGCGCTTGGCCAGCGTCAGTGCCGTGTTCTTGCCAACACCACGATTTCCGCCGGTAATTATTGCTATTTTCATGGGCTTCTCCTTGAATGATTTTTGAAACGGAGATATACTCCATTTTCAATATATTTACCGGAGACATTCTCCGCTTGCAAGGACTATTCGTGGCTAAGCAAAAACCATCCTCCGCACCGCGCAAACCGCGCGCCGATGCCCGGCAGAACCGTGATCGTATTCTGGAGATCGCCAAAAAGGTGTTCAAAAAATCGGGGGCAGATGCCAGCCTCGACGACATCGCAAAACAAGCGGGCGTTGGCCCGGGGACGCTTTACCGTCATTTTCCTTCGCGCGAAGACCTCTTATCTGCCGTCTATCGCGACACAACGGAAAAACTGGCACTGGCGGCTCAGGAATTTGCACGCACGTTACCACCCGTCGAAGCCTTGCGCGCATGGATGATGCTTTTTGTTGACCATATTGTCGAAAAGAAAATCATCGTGCCTGCACTAACAATACTAGTCGGTGATCCGAAGAAGATTCTGGAGCCAACCCACGCGGGCATTTGGGCTGCCGTGCGCCTGCTGGTGAAGCGTGGAATAGATAGCGGTGATATACGCGAAGATTTAGATGCCGTTGATTTTCTGCGCGCCTTGCTCGGCGTGGCCAGTATTGGCGATACGCCAGATTGGGAAAAAAGCGCCAGAAGACTGGTTGATGTTCTGATACTTGGATCACGCCCGGCAAAATAGCTTGTCGCATATCGCGCACCTGATCGTCCAAATTACCCACCTCTATACCCGCTTTACCTATCCGTATTTCATTTGGTCAAGATCGGCGATTAGTCCTGGCCCGGTCGGATTCCATCCTAACTTCTTGCGTGTGATGACGCTTGAGGCCGTAATGTCCTGACTCGCGAACATTGCCAACCATCCGAGATAAGTTTGCGCTTCTTCCGGCGTTACTGATTTCACCGGCACGTTCAAGCCTCGCCCGATAGCTTCGGCAATATCGCGCATCGACACGCCTTCTTCGGCCACGGCGTGATACCGTACGCCGCCTTCACGCTTCTCAAGAACGAGCCTGTAAAGATGCGCGACATCCGATACATGCGCCGCCGCCCAACGGATTTGTCCATCGCCTACATAGGCCGACACGCCTTTTTCGCGTACATTCCGGATAAGATAACTGACAAACCCTTGCTTAACGGTATTGTGAACCTGCGGTAGACGCACCACCGCAGCTTTGACATCTTTTAACCCAAGAGCTGTTTGTTCCGATACGCGAGGATATGGAAAACCGGGCGGAACTTCATCGTCTTCGGTTGCCAACCGTCCCGGCGCTCCCAGACCAGCCAATCCAGATGTGACAATCAAAGGTTTATCCGAACCAGCAAGAACGGAACCCATAGCTTCTATCGCACGTTTGTCGATCTGGCAGTTCTCTACGAATTTCGAGAAGTCATGAATAAAACCAAGATGGATAACGGCATCCGCCGCCGCAGCGCCGCTTTTCAGACTATCGAGGTCTTCAAGCGAACCACGATGAACGTCGGCTCCAATCGCCTTCAAGGATTGAAGGCCTTCATCGGAGCGAGCCATGCCCAAGACTTTATGACCGGCCGCGATCAGTTCCTTGGTAACAGCAGAGCCGACAAACCCGGTTGCGCCGGTGATGAAAACGCGCATGTTCGATCCTCCAGTTTGATAATGTCCGTGAAGGCATTATCGGCCTGTGCTATATTAAGTAAAAGTAGTGACATTATACCGGTATAATAACTAACAGGGTATCATGCCGAAAGCTGAAGAAAACAAGCTGGGCGCATATCTGATGGATCGACGCACGAAGCTCGATCCTGCCGCGTTCGGCTTTTCGACCAAGCGCAGGAGAACACCGGGCCTCCGCCGCGAGGAAGTGGCGCAACGGGCCAATGTTAGCCCGACATGGTACACATGGCTGGAACAAGGACGCGGTGGCGCACCATCGCCCGACGTTCTTAATCGCATATCCCGCGCCTTGATGCTCACCGACATTGAGCACGAACATTTATTTTTGCTCGCCCTGGGTCGACCGCCGGAAGCCCGTTATAAGACGGTTCAAGGAATAACGCCGCGCCTGCAACGTGTTCTGGATACTCTGGAGGTCAGTCCGGCCTTCATAAGAACCGCCACATGGGACATCGTCGCATGGAACCGCGCCGCATCCGTGGTGCTGGGCGATTACGACAATCTTGAACCCTCACAACGCAATATTCTGAGACTCATATTTTCTAATTCCCGCGTCCGTTCTGCACAACCGGATTGGGAAAGCGTCGCGCGTTTTGTCGTCGCGGCATTCCGGGTGGAAACGGCGCGTGCCGGAGCGACTGAGAATGTAACGGCGCTGGTCGATGAGTTAAGTCGTTCAAGCCCGGAATTCGCCAGAATGTGGAGAAGTAACGAAGTGCGCGATCACGGCGAAGGCACCAAGAAACTGCGCCACCCGATTGCCGGGATTCTTACGATGGAACATTCGGCTTTTGCCGTCGATGGTCGCCCTGATCTTACTCTTGTCATCTATAATCCGGCAACGCCTGAAGATATAAAGCGAGTTAAGTCTCTTTTGAAATCAAGCAAAATCAGGAAATGACCTGACGTTCTCCCCGCGAATGTCGCCAAAATGGGTTACAATTGCCAACCCGCCGGCGGCCACCAAGAATCTTGGTGGCCGCGCCTTGGCCTTTTTTCTTCGCCAGACATGAAGCCCTCAAACTTTATCGGGTTGCGTTGAGGGAACCGGCTTGATCTTAAACCACAACGCATAAAGCGCAGGCAGGAAGAACAGGATAAGCCCTGTGCCTCCAACTGTGCCGCCGATCAGCGTGTAGGCCATCGATCCCCAGAAAACCGAGTGCGTCAGCGGAATGAAAGCCAACGCCGCCGCCAAGGCGGTAAGGATAACAGGCCGCGACCGCTGCACGGTTGCTTCGATAACGGCATGATAGGGATCAAGCCCTTCTGACTGGTTGTGCTGAATCTGGCCGATCAGAATGAGCGTGTTTCTCATCAAGATCCCGGAAAGTCCAATTAACCCGAGAATGGCGTTGAACCCGAATGGTTGGTGGAACAAAAGCAAGACGGGAACAGTACCGATCAAACCCAGAGGCCCCGTCAGAAACACCATCGCCATCATGGAAAGCGAACGCACCTGCACCACAATCACAAACAGGGTCAGCACGATCATAATCGGGAAGATCGGCGCCAAGGCTTTGTTGGCTTTTGCCGAGTCTTCTATGTTACCGCCAGCTTCGATCCGATAGCCTGGCGGCAATTTTGCGATGATCGGCTGCAAGGCTTTGGATATTTCGGTCGAAACCTGCGGAGGTTGCAGCCCTTCGGCGATATCGCAGCGCACATCGATAGTCGGCGTGCGATCGCGCCTGCGCAAGATGGGATCTTCTTCGCGGATATCGACATGCCCGACTTGGCTTAAGGGTATCAGATGGCCATCATGACTGGTTAAAGTCAGGCTGGCCAGCTTGGCCGGATCCAATCGACTGGCGCTGTTGCTGCGCGCCACGACTTCGACCGATCTGATATCTTCGCGCACTTGCGTCACGGGAACGCCATTCAGAAGAAATTGCAACTGTTGCGCCGCATCGTGCGGGGTCAAGCCGATCGAACTCAACCGCGCCTGATCAAAGGTGAAATGCACTTGCGGCACGCGTTCCCCCCAATCCTGATTAATTTCGCGCGTGTGGGGATTATCACGCATGACCGCTTCGACCTGATCGGCGATATCGCGCAATTTGCCGGAATCCGGCCCCATGACCCGGAAAACGACGGGGTACAGGCTGTAGGGGCCAAAGACGAATTGCGAAACGCGCACATGCGCCTCTGGCGCCAGCCCCGCAACGATTGCTTTGCGGAAATTCCAGATCAACCGGTCGCGCGCTTTGTCATCCGGCGTGCGAATGATGATCTTGGCAAAGGAAGGATCGGGCAGTTCCGGGTTATAGGCCAGAAAGAAGCGCGGTGCGCCGCCGCCGATATAGGCGCCTACTGTTTGCGCTTCGGGTTGTTGCGCCAGCCATTTTTCTACCTTGCTGACGGCTGCTTTGGTCGCTTCGATGCTCGAGCCTTCGGGCAGCTGCACTTCGGTCAGAACTTCCGATCTGTCCGAGCTGGGGAAGAATTGCTGTTTGACGGATCCCATGCCAAAACCGGCAAGCAGAAACAAGCCAAGCACCATGAGGGCAACCTTCTTTTTATGGTCGACGGCCCAAACCACCATCTGGCGGAAGCGGTTATAGTTCGGCGTGTTGTAGATGGCCGCGTGACCGCCTTCGATCTTTTTGATTTCCGGCAGCAATTTGACGCCTAAATAAGGCGTGAAATAAACCGCGACCACCCACGAAGTCAGAAGCGCATAGCCGACAATCCAGAAAATATTGCCTGCATATTCCCCTGCCGTCGAACGCGCGAACCCGATGGGCAGAAACCCGATGATCGTGACCAGCGTGCCTGAAAACATCGGCGCGGCGGTATGGCTCCACGCATAGGATGCCGCCTTGATCTTGTCGAAGCCTTCTTCAAGCCTGACGACCATCGTTTCGATGGCAATGATGGCGTCATCGACCAAAAGCCCCAGCGCAATGATCAGAGAGCCGAGCGTGATGCGGTCCAGATCGCGGCCCGTTCCCAGCATAATCACCATAACAATCGCCAAGGTCAGGGGAACAGCGGCGGCGACAACGATGCCGACCCTCCACCCCATGCTTAACAGGCTGACCAACATGACGACGCCAAGGGCAACCATGAACTTCATCATGAATTCGTCGATCGCGGCTTTGATGATTTTGCTCTGGTCTGAAATTTTGGTGAAGCTGATACCCACGGGAAGGGATGCGCTAATTTTCTTTTCTTCACGTTCAAGGGATTTCCCCAGAACAAGGCCATTCCAGCCCTTGCGCATGACAACGCCAAGCACCAGCGCCGGTTCGCCATTGTTGTGGATAAGAAAAGTCGGGGGGTCTTCATAACCGCGCTTCACATCGGCGATATCCGACAATTTAAAAACGCGGCCATTGGCGGCAATGGGGGTGTTTTTAATCTTGTCCAGATCGTCATAGGCTCCGTTCATGCGGATAAAAACCTGCGGGCCGTTGGTGTCAATAGAGCCGGATGGCGTGACGGCGTTCTGCGAATTCAATGCCGAGAAGACATCCTGCGGCTTGATGCCCAGATTGGTCAGGCGGGCATATGAAAATTCCACGAATATCCGTTCCGGACGTTCGCCATAAATATCGACCTTCTTCACGCCGGCGACATGCAACAAATCTTCGCGCAGGTCTTCGGCTTCGCGCACCAGCTGTCGCGGCGGCAAGCCTTTGGATTTCAGCGCATAAAGGGCAAAGGTAACATCTGAATATTCATCGTTGACGAAAGGACCCGCGACACCGGAAGGAAGTTCGTGCGCTTCGTCCCCCAGCTTCTTGCGTGCCTGATAAAATTGTTCGGGCACCTCGGCTGGCGGCATATTGTCTTTCAGAAACAAAGTCATCAAAGCAAAACCGGGGCGTGTATAAGTATCCACATGGTCGTACCAGCGCAATTCCTGCAGCCTTTTCTCCAAAGGATCGGCAACAAGATCCTGCATTTCCTGAGCCGTCGCCCCCGGCCATACGGCAGAGACCGTCATGACTTTGACAGTGAAGGACGGATCTTCGGCGCGTCCAAGCTTGGTGAAGGCAAAAATACCCGCCCCCAACAACGCAACCAGAAGGAATAAAGTGATGGCACGTTCACGAACCGCAAATGCGGAGAGATTAAAGTTGATCATTGCGACACCTTTTCATCGGACATACGTACTTTCTCGCCTTCGTGCAGAAGATGCGCTCCAAGCGCAACAATCCTGTCTTGAGCATTGACGCCGCTTTTCAGCAAAGCTGTTTCCTCGGTCAGGGAAGCTATTTCAACCGGATGGAAATCGACAGTCGAAGAACCGGTAATAACCCATACACCCGGGCCTTTGCCTTCATCGGTCACCGCCCCTAATGGTACTTCCATCATTTCACCTGATTTGGGCGCAGCCAGAGTAATCGTAACGGTCGCGCCCAGCGGGGCATTCGCCATATCGCCATCAAGCACATAGCGCGCCTCAAAGGTACGGGTATCCAGGCTGGCGGCGTCCGACAATTGCCGCAAATGAACGGTTTCTGTCGCGCTGTTACCGTAAAGCATAGCCTGAGCCGTGGAGTCCGGGGCCGGCCTTACGGTTTCCGGCAGTTCGACGGAAGCCTCGCGCGGACCAGCATGCGCCAGTTTGATAACCGTCTGGCCCGCCCTCACGACCTGCCCCGGTTCGGCCAGAGTATCAACAATCGTACCGTCCGCATCGGCAACCAGAAGCGAATAATCGCCTTGGTTTCTGGCAATCTGTGCCTGTGCTTCGGCGGCCGCGACTTGCGCGCGGGCGCTGTCAGCTGCGGCTTTCGCCTGTTCATAGGTTTGTCTGGATACCGCGTTCATATGCGACAGAATTCTGTCACGTTCTTCGTCCGCAATGGCCTGCACAGCCCGCGCCTTGGCCGCGGCGACGGCTTCCTGTTTTGTCGTGATGGCAAGCGCCAGATCGTCGGGATCAATCCGCATCAAGGGTTGGCCGGCTTTCACCGTTTGTCCGACATCCACCAATCTTTGGATAATCTTGCCGGACACGCGGAACCCAAGATCGCTTTGAACACGGGCTTTTACAATACCCGTAAAGCTTTCGGTGTTTTGAGACGCTTCCGAAGCCATTGTGGACATAACAAGGGGCGGGCTTAGGCGCGGATCCTGAATGTCGGGCTTGCAGGCGGCAAGGCCAAGCGGCAAAAGCAGAAGCACAGCCAAGGCGGTACCTTTGTGTCGTGGGGATCGAATCATGGTCATCACTCCTGTTTGGATGTAGCGATTTTCGTATAAAGGGCGGCGCTTGCGGCCGGGCCCGGGGCGATTTGATAATCCTTCGGCAGCATTTCCTTGCCGGTGTTCCTGTCGGCAAAGAACGGGATGGCAGCTTTGCGTGTTTTGATATTTTTGAGCTGAATAAAAATGCCTTCGGGGGCGAAATACTTGTTTCCCCATTCCATCAACGTCCACATGATCGGATAGAAATCGCGTCCGCACTTCGTCAGCACATATTCATAACGTTCCGGCTTTTCGCTGTATCTGTGCCGCTTGAACAAGCCCGTATCGACCAGATGTTTGAGGCGGCGCGTCAGCGTGGAAGGTGTGATGCCTTCCACGCCCTTCTGGAATTCGTCGAATTTCTTCGCGCCGTAATAGGCCTCGCGCAAAATCAATATGCTCCACCATTCCCCGACATGGTCGAGACTGCGGGCGATCGGGCATTCCGCATCATCGAGACTTTTATGTTTCATGGCGTAACTCCTTTTCCGGAACAGCCCAAAATAATCACTTGCATGATGATAGTAGTACTGATACTATCATCATGCAAGTTAAAAATGACGTGGGGATCACAACATGCTGGAGCTGCGCGAAAACAACGGAAAAACAGGTATTTTTCCATCCTATGGCCGATTGACGGCGGCGGCGGTTATTGCTCTGGCACTGGCCGGATGCGCGGTCGTGCCTGATTATGCTGGCGCGCCGGATATGGCCTTGCAGAAGTTCCATAATGTTGATTCGGTCGCGGCCGGACAGCAAAATGGGGATACGGTTTCTCTTGATAAATGGTGGGCCGGATTTAATGACCCCGAATTAACGAAAATCGTTGAAAAAGCCATAGACCAGAATCTCGATCTTGCCGCATCGATTGCGCGCGTCCAAGAAGCGCGGGCCGCCGCCCAATCGGCCGGAGCCAGATTATTGCCAACGGCTGATGCCTCTGCCGATGCAACGCATATAAGATCGTCACTGGAAAGTCCGATCGGTGCGATAGGCAGCCATCTGCCGGGATATGACCGGGACAATGATTTTTACAATATAGGCGCCGGGGCGAGCTGGGAAATCGATCTTTTCGGCGGGCTGCGTCGTGGCGAAGAAGAGGCGGAGGCCGAAGCGCAGGCTGCCGAGGCTGAACATTTAGGCGTTCGCGTTTCCGTCGCCGCAGAAGCCGCCGATAGCTACATTCAAATAAGAGGCTTTCAGGCGCAGCTCGCCGCCGTGCAGAAACAGGTCGACGTCGACAAGCAACGTTACGGGCTTATCCAGTTACGCCAGAAATACGGCGCGGCGGATGATCGTGATGCCGCGGAGGCTGAAGCTCTGCTGCGCAGCGCCGAAGCGGAGGTTCCGCAATTACGCATCGCTCTGGAAGCACAGCTTAATCGTCTTGATGTTTTGCTGGGCGTGCAACCCGGAACTTACGCTGCCGAATTGGCAAAGCCGGCGCGGATTCCGTCCATACCTTCCGTGACGACAACGGTATCGGCCAGCGATCTGTTGCGCCGCCGTCCGGACTTGATCGTTGCCGAAAGAAGGCTGGCGGCATCTAACGCGGCCATCGGCGTTGCCGTCTCTGACTACTATCCCAAAATTTCGCTTTCCGGGCTGCTTGGTTTCGAAAGCATGGATGTGCAGCACTTATTCAGAGCGGCGACTTTTCAACCGCAGGCGATAGGCGGGTTGCGCTGGAGGCTGTTTGATTTCGGCAAGGTCGATGCCGAAGTCGCGGCGGCAAAAGGCGCGCATGCCGAAGCTCTGGCCCAATACCGCCAATCGGTTCTTCGCGCCACCGAAGATGTCGAGGATTCGTTTATGGCGCTGGCCCAATACAAAGTTCAGGCCGACGCGGTGACGCAAAAAGAAAAGACTCTGTCGCACTCAAAAGATCTGGCGCAAGCCGAATACGAACATGGGGCGTTGAGCCTTCCCGAAGTTCTGGATGCGGAACGCGAAGTGCTGTCCGCGCAGAATGAACTAGCCCAAGCTAAAACATCGGCGGCGCGCGCCGCCGTGGCGTCCTTCCGGGCGCTTGGCGGGGGCTGGTAACACAATTCATGAAGCAACCTTCACGAATAGTCTCACAACTACTAACCACAGGAGAGTAAAATGAATATCCAAGCAAAAACCGTTCTGGTCACAGGTGCAAATCGCGGGATGGGAGCCGAGCTCGTGCGCTCATTCTTGAAACAGGGCGCAGGCAAGGTTTACGCGGCGGCGCGCACGACATCTTCGCTGCCGGACTTCGGCGACGCGCGGGTGGTGCCGGTGCAGCTCGATATTACCAACCCTGCCGAGATTTCAGCCGCCGCGCAACAAGTCGGGGCCATCGACATTCTGTATAACAATGCAGGCGTCATGCATTACAGCGACATTATGACGGCCTCTACTGCGGAGCTGGCTGCCGATATGGATGTCAATTACTACGGCACCGTGCGCATGATGCAGGCATTTGCTCCCGTTATCGAGAAAAACGGCGGCGGTATCATCGCAAATACCATCAGTGTCCTCGGCCTTGCGCCCATCGCGGCGATGGGGGGCTATTCGGTGTCCAAGTCGGCTTTATTCTCTGCTACTCTGGCGGCAAGAAAAGTGCTGAAGCCCAAGAATATCAATGTCATTGCCGTCTATCCCGGCCCCATCGCCACCGACATGACAGCGGGTCTTGAAATGCCAAAGGCTTCCGCCGCCGATACTGCCGCCGAAATTGTCAAGGGCATCATCGCCGGACAGGAAGATGTTTATCCGGACCCGACATCCAAACAGGTTTCCGCGCTCTGGGGCAGCAATCCCAAAAGCGTAGAACAGTATTTCGCAAGCCTGTAAGCTTCGCAGGCCCGCCTCAAACACACAGGAGAAAACAATGCCTACCTTCACAACAAAAGACGGAACCGAAATCTATTACAAAGACTGGGGAACGGGCCAGCCCATCGTGTTCTCGCACGGCTGGCCTTTAAGCTCTGACGCGTGGGAAGATCAGATGCTGTTTCTGGCCGGTCGCGGCTATCGGGTCATCGCCCATGATCGCCGCGGGCACGGCCGTTCCAGCCAGCCATGGAACGGCAATGATATGGACACCTATGCCGATGATCTTGCCGCCTTGACCGAGAGGCTCGATCTGAAAGATGCCATTCATGTCGGCCATTCGACCGGCGGCGGCGAAGTGGTGCGTTATATCGGGCGTCACGGCACCAAGCGCGTAGCCAAGGCCGTTCTGATAGGCGCGGTGCCGCCGATCATGCTCAAATCGGCCAATAACCCTGTTGGCTTGCCCATGGATGTCTTTAATGGTTTGCGTAACGGGGTCCTTGTGGATCGCTCGCAGCTTTTCAAAGACCTATCGGCGCCATTTTACGGCGCCAATCGTCCGGGCGCAAAAGTCTCGCAGGGATTGCGCGACAGCTTTTGGTTGCAAGGCATGCAGGCCGGCGTGAAGGCGGCCTATGATTGCATCAAAGCGTTCTCGGAAACCGACTTCACAGAGGATCTGAAAAAAATGTCCGTGCCGACGCTCGTTTTGCACGGCGATGACGATCAGATCGTTCCGGTCGATGGATCGGCGCATCTGATGATCAAGTTGCTGCCCGATGCGACCCTTAAAATCTATAAAGGCGCAGACCACGGCATGTGCTCGACGCACAAAGACGCAGTGAATGAAGATTTACTGGCCTTTGCCAAGAAGTAAAATAAACGCCGGCAAGATAAGGGAATGGCTTTCCGAGCCTTCCCTTATTCTTTGTCCGGGCAAGCGGTAGCGCATCCGCACTTGCAAAATGACGGCAATTACGATACTATCATAATGCAAGCAATGTGTGGGGGTGCGCCATGGAACATAAAAGTTTTAGCGATATGCCTTGCCCGATCGCCCGCAGTCTGGAGCATGTCGGCGAGTGGTGGAGCATCCTTATTATGCGTGATGCTTTTTTCGGGATAAAGCGTTTTGACGATTTTCAAAAAAGCCTTGGCATTGCGCCGAATATGCTGACGCGCAGGCTGAAGGGACTGGTTGAATCCGGGCTTCTGGAAAAACGCAGCTACAGCGATCACGCCAATCGTTATGAATATGTTTTAACGCAACGCGGAAAAGATTTTCGCCCTGTGCTGATTTCATTTTTGGCTTGGGGGAACAAGCATTTTGCCCCAGAAGGAGCTAACCTCCTTCTAGCCGACGCAGATACTGGCAAAGTCGCAAATCCCGTTTTGATCGACAAGAAAACAGGCAAAGAGATTGTTCAGGGCAGCCACAAAATAATAGCTGGCCCCGCGGCCAGCGCGGGCGTACGCCAAGCGATCAAGGCGGCGGACCACACAGAAACATTCTTTTAGTTTATTGGCTAATTGCCCTAACTCTCTGCAATGCGCGGGGAAACTCTAAACGGATTTTGCCCGGACGTTGCCCATATCAATATTTCATACCGGTTGTTGAACACTCTGCATAAACATTGGATATGGCGGGGTTTGGAATTTTATTTTCTAACAAGCGCCTTATCGTGCAATGATGGGGATGTGAATAGCACCATGCAGACGCACCAAGATATAAGCCCATGCCTACGCCACGGTTTTGACTGCGGCCGCCGCGCTGGCCTTTTCGACCGGCGACCTTACATCGATTGACGCTCTTAACGGCAACCTGCAATAGCAAGAGGAAAAGCACAATGAAAGAAAGCGAAGTTATTAAACAGGCTTACGCCATGCCGTTGACAAGCCCAGCTTTCCCCAAAGGACCTTACCGCTTTAACGAGCGAGAATATCTCGTCATTACCTATCGCACCGATGCGGAAAAACTGCGCGCCCTTGTGCCGGAACCGTTGCAGATCGATCCGCAGAACCCCATCGTGAAATACGAATTCATGAAAATGCCGGACTCGACCGGCTTTGGCGATTACACGGAATCCGGTCAGGTTATCCCGGTAACTTTTCAAGGCAGAAAAGGCGGCTATAGCCATTGCATGTTTTTGAACGACGACCCGCCGATTGCAGGCGGACGCGAATTGTGGGGCTTTCCCAAAAAACTTGCCAACCCCAGCTTGAAAACCGAAACCGATTGTCTTGTCGGTACGCTCGATTACGGTTCGGTGCGCGTGGCGACGGCCAGCATGGGGTACAAGCATGACCAGGGCGATATGGCGGCTGTCCGCGCATCCCTTGCTGCGCCTAATTTTCTTTTGAAGATCATACCGCATGTCGATGGAACGCCGCGCATTTGCGAGCTGGTCGAATATTACCTCGAAGACATCGACCTGAAATGGGCTTTCACCGGCCCTTCAAGCCTTACGCTTAACTCGCATGCCTTGGCGCCGGTCGGGGAATTGCCCGTGTTGGATATTCTCTCCGCCGCGCATTTCAAGGCCGACCTTACGCTTGGCCTCGGCAAGGTCGTCCACGATTATCTCGCAAAATAACGGGGATATCGCTGCCATTGGCGGCCAATAACATGATTGGTCTGGATATCTGGACTGGATGCGGTATTTTTGCCATAAGTCAGTCTCGTGGATAAAAAGCGTTGCGCGTCGGCAATGGCAGCAGCCTCTATACATAAATAAAGAGAAGAAATGATGACGACCACAACTCTGTCCGACAGCCGCGCCGCTGAAATCCTCAAACACCATTGCGACCCTAAAATATATCCCACGGAAGAAGAAATGCTTCGTGGTTTGACCGATGCAATCGATCGGGAAGTGATGGCATCGTTGCGGTCTTTTCTGGGCGCGCTGATTGATGATGATTCCATGCCCGCTTCCCAGAAAGTCAAAAAATACTTTGGCCTTTCCATCAGCAACGAGGAAAAAGCCGAAACATTTATTGACGAAATATACTGCTCTATTTCCGAACATCTTTTTGCCGACGAAGAGTGATCGCTTAAAGCCGACATGGCGCGCCATTTCTTCGCGACGGCAATAACCTGAAACTGCAAAACACCCCCGAAACCGGACCGATCATGCAAAACACGGCGATAGAAATTTCCGGACTCCACAAAACCTATGAAAATGGCTTTCAGGCCTTGGCCGGAATAGATCTGGAGATAAAGCGCGGGGAAATCTTTGCCCTTCTTGGCCCCAACGGAGCCGGCAAAACAACCCTTATCAGCGCGATCTGCGGCATCGTTCAGCCCAGCGCCGGCCGCATTCTTGTCTGCGGCCACGACAATGTGGCGGACTACAGGGCCGCGCGTACCGCCATCGGCCTTGTTCCGCAGGAACTGGCGACGGACGCGTTCGAATCCGTCTGGAACACCGTGAATTTCAGCCGGGGTTTGTTTGGCAAGCCACGCAACGCCGATTATATTGAGGAATTGCTTAAACGCCTTTCCCTTTGGGACAAGAAGGACGAACAAATCCGCCGTCTTTCGGGGGGCATGAAGCGGCGCGTTATGATCGCCAAGGCATTGTCCCATGAACCCGACATACTGTTTCTGGACGAACCGACGGCGGGCGTCGATGTCGAACTTCGCAAATCAATGTGGGCGCAGGTGCGCGCCCTTCAGGAAACCGGCGTCACCATTATCCTGACGACCCACTATATAGAGGAAGCGGAAGAAATGGCCGACCGCATCGGCGTGATCAATAAGGGACGGCTTGTGATTACCGAAACCAAGGATGCCCTGATAAAGAAAATGGGCAAACGACAGATGGTTTTCTCTTTGCGCGAGCCGCTTCAAGACATTCCGTCCGATATGGCGGACTATGCGCTTGCGCTCGCCGATAACGGCAACAAGCTGGTCTATACCTACAACGCCCATCAAGAAGACCGGGATATTTCCGATCTTCTGGAATGTCTGAGAGAGAAAAACATTCGCCCCAAAGAAATCGAGAGCCGCCAGAGCAGCCTCGAAGACATTTTTATCCAGATGGTAGGTTAAGATGAACTATCACGGCATTAAGGCCATCTACGCATTCGAAATGGGGCGTACCCTGCGCACCATCGGACAGAGCATCGCCTCCCCCGTCATATCGACCGTTCTGTATTTCATCGTATTCGGGTCGGCGATGGGGTCGCGCATCCAGACCATGGACGGCGTCCCCTATGGGGCCTTCATCGTGCCGGGCCTGATTATGCTGACGGTGCTTGGGCAAAGCGTCTCCAACGCGTCTTTCGGCATTTATTTCCCGCGCTTTACGGGCACAATCTATGAAATTCTGTCCGCACCCCTGTCCGTGATAGAAATTGTCCTTGGCTATGTCGGGGCGGCAGCCAGCAAATCGGTCATTATCGGGACAATCGTTCTGGCTACCTCTGCCTTTTTTGTTCCTTTGCATATTGCGCATCCGTTATGGATGGTTTTCTTTCTGATTATGACCAGCGTTACCTTCAGCCTTATGGGGTTTATCATTGGCATCTGGTCTGACGGGTTCGAAAAATTGCAGCTTATTCCCTTGCTGATCATCACGCCGCTTACATTTCTGGGCGGCAGTTTTTACTCGGTCAAAATGCTTCCGCCTTTTTGGTATAAGGTGTCGCTGGCGAATCCGGTTGTCTATCTCATCAGCGGTTTTCGCTGGAGCTTTTACGAACATGGCGATGTAAATCTTGGCACCAGCGTGACGATGATTTCTGCGTTTACCGTTGTTGCCCTTGGGATAATCGCCTGGATATTCAAGACCGGCTATCGCCTTAGAAAGTGACTTCGCCGGCCATTGAAAGCCTAATAAAGCGCGCCATCCTTTGATTGATTCCAAACGCACGGGGCAATTCTAACACCTTGTGCGTATTGGCTTTTTCTTTCTGAATACCGGCGAATGCATCGCATGCATATCAGGCCGCGCCCGCCCGCCGTAGAATCATAATAACTTTGCCGCCCTTCATTGATAACGTTTTACTGTTAAGCCTAATGTTATAAGCTTTCTTTCTGCGGATTCTCTTTCCCCCCATCGTTTCGGAAAATCGGACGGCCCATGCTGGACTCTTTTTTTATAACCAGCCGCGTGACCGTGGCAGAGGATCACGGCACTTATAGCTATGCCCTTGTCGCTCTTTCCTTTGTCGTCGCCAGCCTTGCATCGTATTTAGCGTTGGTACTGGCCCGTTATCTGGCTGTGACGCAAAACCGTAACCGCCGCCGCTTGTTGCAATGGGGTGGGGCGTTGGCGCTGGGCACGGGCATTTGGGCGATGCATTTTATCGGCATGCTGGCATTCAGGCTGGACATGCCGGTGGAGTACGATCCGGAACTGACGATCGGGTCGCTGGTCGTTGCGATATTGAGCGCCTATGGCGTGCTGCTTATCGTAGGCAGGACGCATTTGAAAATCGGGCAAATTGCCGGCAGCGCGATATTACTCGGCGCCGGCATCAGCTCGATGCACTATATGGGCATGGCGGCCATGGTCATGGACGCCGATATGCGTTACCGGCCGGATATTTTTGCGCTGTCGATCGCCATTGCAATAGGCGCCTCTGCGGCGGCCTTGTGGCTATGCTTTACATTGGCGCGGCACACCGGCAAAGCGCGTAAATGGCTGGAAATGGGCGGCGCCCTTATCATGGCGGTGGCGATCTGCGGCATGCACTACACGGGCATGGCGGCCGCAGTCTTCATCCCACACATGGGCATGCTCAATCCCGAGAACAATTTTACGACCAGCGGAATTGCTTTGGGCGTTGCCATTGTCGGCGCCATTCTCAGTCTCGCGCTGCCGGTCATCGTTTATCAGATGATCAAAGACGATCAGGACAATGAAGATATGGCTTCGGCGTTTCCGACGAGATTATTGTCGTTCACGGTCGTATGCACATTTGCCGTATTGGCAGGATTGGCTGGCTACGGTCTGCATAGCCGGCATTTGCTGGAAACCGGTTTAACCGTTGACGGGGCGCAAAATCTAGCAATCCATCTCGGCTGGATGTCTTTTGTCGCCATTGCGGCGGCCACGATTCTGGCTATTGTCTGGTATTTCGCGCTACGCAGCATCAAGCACTGGCGTCGCGAATTATACAGCAACAAAACCCTGTTAAGTACCGTCATCGAAAATATGCCGCTGGCGCTTTTTGCAAAAGATGCCGCCGATGGATATCGCTGGCTTCTTCTCAACCATACGGCGGAAGAAATGTTCTGCCTGAAGCGCGAGAATATCGTCGGGCGGCAGGACAGCGAATTTTTTCCCGCAACGGAAGCCGATTTTTTTCGCAAGACAGATGAACGCGTCATGGCCAATGGCAAATTGGTCGATATCGAGGCGGAGCCCATCACGACTCCCAAAGGCACTTTTATGGCGCACACTATCAAAGTGCCGATTTACGACGCGCATGGACAACCGCACATCTTGCTGGGCATGACGGAAGACGTAACGGAAAAAGCAAAAGCCAAAGAAGAGCTCCGGCAGGCTAAAGAACGGGCGGAAGAATCGGATCGCGCCAAATCCGAATTTCTGGCGAATATGAGCCATGAGCTTCGCACCCCGTTGAACAGCATTCTTGGGATGACGCGGCTGTTGTGCGAGTCGTCGGCAAATGCCGATCAACGCGCGCTGGCGGAAACGGCGTTCACGTCTTCAGGCGCCTTGCTTGAAATCGTCAATGATATCCTCGACCTGTCGAAAATCGAGGCGAACGCCCTGCAAATGGAAAAAATAGGGTTCGATCTTTCCTATATCCTTCATGCCGTTATCGACCGGCTTACCCCGCTTGCGCGGGAAAAGAAGCTAAGCGATCTTGTCTGCGAGGATTCGTCGCCGCCTTATGTCGTGGGCGACCCGACGCGATTGACGCAGGTTCTCACCAATCTTGTAAGCAACGCCATCAAATATACGAATCAAGGCGGGGTCAGAATTGTCGCCAGTCATAAATTTCTGGATGACGGACGCATTCTGTACCGGTGCGAGATTATCGACACCGGCATAGGCATACCCGCGAATAAACATGCGCATGTTTTTGAAAAATTCACCCAGGCCGACACCTCGACCACCCGTAAATATGGCGGCACGGGGTTGGGATTGGCTATTACCAAACAATTGGTCGAATTGATGGGGGGAACCCTGGGCTTGACAAGCGTGGTCGGTAAAGGATCGACTTTCTGGTTTGAAATCCCCTTTACCGTTACCGGGCAACTGCACCGCGAAAAAGGCAGTCAGCGTCAGATTATAAGACATAGCGCGATGAAGCCGTCCGAGGTTCGCGTTCTGGTCGCCGAAGATCATCCCGTGAATCAGACTTTTATTACGCGTTTGCTGCAACGGTTCGGCATCCAGCATTTTAAAATCGTGCCGAACGGCGCCGAAGCTCTCCAGGCCTATCAGACAGGCAATTGGGATATGATCCTGATGGATTGCCACATGCCAGAGAAAAACGGTTACGACGCCACGATCGATATCCGCGCTTTGGAAAAAACTACCGGACGCCACGTGCCCATCATTGCCATGACGGCCAATGCGATGATCGGCGATAGGGAAAAATGTCTGCGTTGCGGCATGGACGATTATATCAGCAAGCCCATCGTCATCGAAGAGCTGGCAAAGCTGATGGGACAATGGATCGATTTAAAGGCGTTCGAAACCGCCGGCCCCACGCCGGCCCCGCATCCGACATCCTGCATTGACTTGTCCCATATGCGGACTTTTACTGATGGCAGCAAGGAAATGGAAGCGGAGCTCATACGCTTGTTTATCAACCAATCCGAGGTTAACATGCAGACTCTCTTAACCAATCAGATGGAAGGGTCGCATAAAGCGTGGATGGAGGCCGCCCATATGCTGAAAGGCGGCGCCGCAAGCATCGGAGCCGAAGAGCTGCAATTGCTCTGCGCAAAAGCCCAAGCTATGAGCACGGCGACCGTGGCGCAGCGTGTCACCATGTATGTGCAGATCAATGATGCCTATGCTAGGGTCAAGCAGGCTTTGCAGGCCGAGAACTTACTGGACTAAAATTGGAATAACCTCTTCTTGAATGCACGGGCTTCATGGACGTCATCGCATCTTCCGAACGGCTAAAATTTCTCGAATACACGACCCGGCTCAAATATCAATTGGCCGAATGGCTTATTGTGGAAGTAAAAATCAAGGACGCATCGCCACAAGACATGTCCAATATCGATGTCGCGGAACTGATGCACACCTTGTTCAAGGATCATGATGGCGTTGTCATGCCGTGCAAGAGCACAGAAATTCTTATGCTGATATCCTGGGGCAAAGACAACAACCCGCAAAAACTGGTTCACGAAATGAAGGCCCATCTTCCTGCCAAAGCCTGCGACGTGACGGTTGTTCCCCCGACAAAAGAAGGAATGAAAAAGCTGGTGCTTATGATCGCGCCGCCAGACCCAAAGGACGGCCCCCTCTATGCTGCGCGTCTTGCAAGAGATGGCAATTTATTCCTTATTGCCGATGACGATATGTATATACGCACGCTGGCGAAAGCGGGGCTAAAACCGTTTGGAGACGTTATTGAGGTTTCCGACGGCAGCGGGGTTGTGGAGTCGTACAAACAAAACAATCCCGATATGGTTTTGCTGGATATTCATCTACCCGGCCTGGGCGGGCAGGAAATTCTGAATCAGCTCAGAGCCATAGACCCCAAGGCCTACGTCATCATGCTAAGCGCCGACAGTTCTTTGGAAAATGTCAAACTAACCCACCAGCATGGCGCCAAAGGTTTTCTGGCGAAGCCCATTCACAAAGCGAAATTGCAGGAATATATCGACGCCTGCCCGACTTTGACATGACGATGCTTGTTAAACCCTGTTGTCGTGCATAAGCCCCTCATTCTTCGCCTCTACGGCTATCTGGAGGGGGTGTTTGCGTTCAGTCCGGCCGCGACGCGTTGAGCGATGAGCCCGAAAAACCACTCTTGCAGCTTTGGCTCTTTTGGAATGTCGTAAACGACATGGCCGTTTTTGTCGTCACGAATATCTTCCGCGAGGATACCGGTAACGATTGCCACATGTTCAGGGTCAAGCCGGTTAAACATGATTTTCGCCTCGACAAATCCTTGCGCGATGATTGCCGCTGCCGCTGTCAAATGGCTCGTGCAGTTGCCTTCGCTTTTCACGGCGCAGCCGCCGCAACCGGATAAGGCCGGCGCCGCGCTGATTTTTCTAACGAAGCCATACATATTGTACCCCCCTTATTTATTGTCGACAGAATCTTGATTTTCCAACGCAACCGCCTGCCCTCGTTCATCCATTGCGTATTTCAGTTTTTTAAATCGTTGATAGGCGTCGGGCGCGTGAATGGCCCTGCCGTCGCATCTGCCGCAGTCATTCGCACATTGCGGTGTGCCGATATTTTTGCACATTTTCTTACTGCCCTTTCGTAAGAGTTGCGAAGCGTCTGTTCACATTCTTGGTGTCCGCGGACATTGGCCGCATGCAGGCGGCGCAATTGCCGCCGCCGCATCCGGCACATGCACCCTGAGCCGCCCGCGTGAATTCACCCTGAGTCTTTTTTACCGCGTTGCCTGCCGGGGCAGAGGCAGGCTTTTTCACCTCGGCTTGCGATGTCTCGATAAAAGGTTTTTCTGCTTTACCCCACAGGCGAGACGTTTCGGCTCGACGCCGCTGTTCGCCGGATAGTGATGTTTCCGTTGTCTGGACGTTTGCACGCGGCTTTTCTGTCTTCGCCGCGACAGATGGGGCTTGAACCGGCCATGCCCGCGTTGATGAACCTGCCGTTTGAGAAAGTGGCGTTGCCACGGGTGAAACGGCAGGCGCAGCACCGGTCATCGCATTAAGGCGCATGTCTCCGGCGAACAAAGGAACCGTCTTCTCTTTCTTCACCACGTTATTGGCGTCTGCGGCACCTGTATGCTGTGCCACCACCGGCGCAGCTGTTTGTGTTTCTTGGTTTGTGACAACGGTATGGTGGTTGCTCGCGGCGTTCTTTTTCTTTTCTTCATGACGCATCTGCGCTGCTGGGGGTTCCGCAGTACCGGCTTGAAGTTCTCGTGCGGCTTTTGCAACAGGCCGCACCACCGTCGAGACGGGCGTGACAGCCTCCCTCGCCATAATGGCCGGCGCTTCTCTTTCTGACATCGTTGTGGTGACGCCGCCATAGCCGGGGGGCGTTGCTTCGCTTTGATTTGCAGAAGAAAAAGCAGCAGAAAAGACCGGGTCCATTTTCTTATCTGCCGCCGTCGATGCATTCAAGCGTGCGGCCACCCTCTCGGCCGCCATAGAAGCTGCAGGGGAAGTCTTTCTACCTTCCGGTCTTCCGTCTATAACTGCTTTGGAAACCGCGCTCTGCCTGCCCGCACCTAATGGGATTGTCCGATCAGCGATGGCAGATGCTCCAACAACTTTTCCGCCGACAGGTTGAACCAAAACAGGTTCGACAGTTTTTGAATGCGCTGGATCTCGCTTCAACTGTGCGGCAACAGCATGGCCGTTTTTCCGGTTCGGCAATATCGTTACGGGCGACTTTACTCCGACAGAATCCAAGCTGGTTGATTCCCACAACCTGGGGTCGGTTTTGCCGATTGCTGCTTTTGCACGAAATGTTTTTTCTTTGGGTTCGGGTTTCGCAAGAGCAGACAAAACGACTTCTCCTGTAACGATCGGACGGTTCGACGGGGAAGGGATGAAAGGAACCGGACGTTCTGCAGCCCGCACCGATTGCAACGCGGCTTTATTGAAGAGGATAATTCGAGTGCCAGCCATCCCGCGGTCAATGGCGGGCCTTGCCGCCGACACAGACGGAATAACCTTGCTGTCGCGCACAACGGCCATACGGACGATACGCCCATTTTTTGTTTTTTCCGGCACGCATTCTTTAAGCGCCGATAGCGCAAGAGCCAATTGCGGATTATTCGGGTTCGCGCTTTTCAACGCGTTCAGATCGTCGTGGAGAATCGATACCGCCGCGTGAACGGTTGCCGACTGTGCGCCCGCAAGGGCCTGACGCAACCCGGAAATAGATCGCAACATATTTGCCAGCCCCGCCACGGATTCATAGGACAGGCTGGTTGCCATCAATTGAGCCTGCGCAATAACTTTATGAAGTGCCGCGATTTGATCCGGTGTCGGCGATTCCTGTTCAAGCGCGTTTTCGCCGGCGGGAAATGTCCGCGCGCTGAAATCAAGGCGTTTGCCGTCCAGTGAAAAGGAACGTTGCAAGGCCGCCGTCATTGCGCGGATCCTTTGTTTTGTGCATGCGACGGAAACGGCTGCGCAAGGTCGTATTCATCATGAAACGCCAGATACAGCAGGATCGGCTGGGATAAAGTCCCGTCGATTTGCGGACGCAAATTATCGATAAGCGAGATAATAAATTGCCGCATTTCTTCCCTATGCGTTTCTATTTCCGGCATCGCCGCAAGAAAATCATTCCCGGCAGCGGCTAATGTGGTTTCGATGCGCAGATCAAGTGTTTCGTAAGTATCGCGCAGAATTTGTACAACGCGCCGCAACTCGGAAGGCGGCGGTTCGATAGTGACAGGGGCCTTTGACGCGGCAAGTCGACATTCAATCATGCAAAACTCCATCAGCGGCGAAAGGGGGCAACCCTTCTTCCGTGTTTTGTGTTTTTGCTGGCTGTCTGGCTTGCCCGTTGATGGGGCTGGCTGGATGGCGGGCTAGGCTAAGCCCTGACCTATTTGGTCAAGATCAGCTTGTTGTTGGCGGTAATGCGCAACCTGTAGTCTTCACCTGCGTGCTGAATAACGAGTTCGCGCAATTTATTAAAAAGCGCATCGCTGGTTATCCGTTGGTTGATGATCTCGATTGAACGCACTTTCCGCCCTGTTGTCTGTGTTTGAGACATCATCGAAGGCTTCATCCATGAGGTCTACCGTCTAACAATATTGATAATGATTATCATTATCATGAAAGCCTGTCAAGCCGTTATCACGAAACGCCCAGATGGACGGACCGCCCAATGTGTCAGACATCGGGATCAATCTCCCACGGCATGGCCTTGCACGCCTGCGCAAGCCAATCGAGAAACAACCGGACTTTCGCCGCGCGATAACGATTGGGCGGTGCAAGCGCAAAAATCGTTCGCACAGGTTCCGTTGTGCAGTCGGGCAAAATACGGATCAATTGCTTCGATTGCACATAGCCATGCGCAGAAAAAAGGGGCAGCAAAGCGATGCCGACAGAATCAAGTGCCGCCTGCAACATCATTTCCGCCGTATTGGCGCGAAAAACACCTTCGCTGCGAAAAACGCCGATCTTGCCGTTCTTGTCCTTGTATTTCCATTCGCTGACACCCCCATGCAAGGCATAGGCGATCATACGGTGATTGCGCAGATCACGGGGTGTTTGCGGCGCGCCGTAACGCCGAATATAGTCGGGAGAAGCCACCGGCACGATCGGACAAGCAGCCAGATGCTTGTGGATAAGGCCGGAATCTTCGGGAACACCGACACGGATTGCGACATCAACAGCGTCGGCCAGAATAATCACAGCATTCCGGCCGTATTGAAAAACGCCATTGACTGGGCGTCGCGTCCGGCCTTCGCCTCGCCGTTAAAAGACAAGCCCGTTACCTTTGTCACACAAAGTGGCGGCCCCGTTGGCGGCGCGCGCGCGCAAGCGCATTTAAAACTGATTCTGGACTCGACTCTCTCGCGCATTCATATCTCGCATGAAATGCTGGTTCCGATGATCGAGCAGAAATTTGATGATGCAGGCGCGCTGACCGACGAAACAACGCAACGTCGTTTGAAACGCCATCTTGAAGACTTCATCCGCTTCGCGGCCCACAGCCGGGCCTAACCGCCGGGCGTAACGCCGGAATTTATGTTCCCTGTTTGCCGGATTGCAAAATGATGTGCGTTATCTCGGCAGAAGTGCCCAGACGCATCGGCGGTCCCCAGAAACCGGTTCCTGCGCTGACATAAACCTGCAGATCGCTCGTCTCGTGCTGGAAAAGCCCATGATGAATGGGCTGCTGCAGATAAACCAGATAATTGAACGGCCATATTTGGCCGGCATGCGTGTGGCCTGACAATTGCAAATCCACCCCTTGCTGCGCCGCCTGATCCATCGCTTTCGGCTGATGCGCCAACAAAATGACGGGCGCATCCGTATCGCGCCCGGCCAGCGCCGCGTTTAAATCATGCCCTTCGCCGGGAAAGTGGTTGCTGTACCAATCGTCGACACCCGCTATGTCGATTATTTTTCCATTGATGATGATGGATTTGCGCTGATTGCGCAGAACGGTAATGCCCAGACTTTGAATGTAATCGCACCATTCGGTGACGCCGGAATAATATTCGTGATTGCCGGTCACGAAATAAACGCCGTGTCTGGCGCGCAGCGCGCCTAACGGAGCCACATGGCGTCGCAAGGATTGCAAAGACCCGTCCACCAGATCCCCCGTAATCGCGATCACATCAACGTCAAGCGCATTGACCCTGTCCACGACCTGACCAAGCCATTTGTCGCCCAGCATGGATCCTATGTGCAAGTCGGTGATTTGCGCGATGCGCAAACCATTTAATTCCGGCGACATCTTTTTCAAAGTTACAGAAACCGGACGAATACGAACGGGGCGCAACCCATTCCATACCGCATAAAGACTCAGACCAACGGTCAACCCGATAGCGGCAATACCGAACCCTTCCTGTAAACAGGCAGACGGCTCAAAAATCGCGTGGGGAAACAGAAGATTTAACGACAACCAGAGAATGTCGGTCGCCAGAAAGCCGATGAACAGCAAAAACCAGACACCCATCCAGAGATAAACAACCCACGAAACCAATGTCGCGGCCCAACGCGGCAACGACCGTGTCAATGGAAGGCCCAGCGCAGTCGCCACCGCCAAACAGGCAAGCCCGCAGCCAAGGATCACCCGCGCGCCCGCCCCAAGTTCCAGATAATAGGCAATTCTCTGATAGAGGTAATAATGCGTCATCCCCAGGATCAACGAAAACACCGCAAGAAACCGCGCAATTTGCTTGAACCGAGACATGTGATTATTTTTACCTTTACCGGTTTTTATGAAGGGCCTTGATCTTCTTCGCATTCCCCAGCGCAACGGCACCAGGAACAACGCCGCCGCATGATAATAAGTGGCCGATCCGGCACTTCTTTTCAAACTGGAACATAACGGGCCAGAGTCCGCAACCTCGCAAGACGGCCTCGCCGGACAAGAAACATAAAATTGTTGTCAAATGCCCGTTTGGCTGGGGGACGTGGATTCGAACCACGGTAAACAGAGTCAGAGTCTGTTGTCCTACCGCTAGACGATCCCCCAACGGCGGAGGCGGCTTGGTAGCACAGGAAAAGGGGTTTGTGTAGAGGGAATGAAGAGGCACCCCACCCCGAACGCCGGCATATAAACCATATTTTTTCCCCAATTAAAGGGTTAATATGGGTTATGTCACTGCTTAGAAAGCTTTTGTGGTTGATTATCGTCGGCATCGTCATGATGCAAATGCCGTTACTGGCCGCACGCGCGCAAGAGTCCGACAGCGGTGACGGGCCGGTTTTCATCCGCGACGCCGAAATTGAAAACTACCTGCACGAACTGGCCGCCCCCATTTACACCGCCGCCGGCATCGACCCGCAAAGCGTCACCATCGTCATCGTGCAAAGCAGCGTGGTCAACGCCTTTGTCGCCGAAGGCATGAACGAATTTTTCTATACGGGCCTGCTGCAGCTCACAGACTCGCCCGAACAGCTGGCGGGCGTCATCGCCCACGAAACCGGCCACATCGCCGACGGCCATCTGATCCGCGGCAAGGAAGAAATGCGCAATGCGTCGGCCGAAGCCATTTTAGGCATGATATTGGCAGTAGCCGCAGGCGCGGCGTCAGGCGACGGCGGACTGGCCGCAGGCGGCATGGCGGGCGGCGCGCAAATCGCGGAACGCAGCTATCTGGGTTTTAGCCGTTCGGTGGAAGCGTCCGCCGATGCCGCCGGCATGTCGTTTCTCGACAAAGCCGGCATTTCAACGCGCGGCATGCTGGAATTTTTCAAAAAACTGGAAGGACAGGAAATGCTGCCCGCCGACCGTCAGGTCGAATATGTCCAGACCCACCCCCTGACCGAAGACCGCATCGCGGCGGTGCAACAACATCTGGACAATTCGCCGCCGTCGCTGCGGAACGCGCGGCTGCCGCAAAAATTCTACGACATGCATGCGCGCATGAAGGCCAAATTGCTGGGCTATCTGCAACCCGACATCGCGTTGTTGCGTTACAGCGCCGCCGATACGTCAATCCCCGCCCGTTACGCCCGCGCCATCGCCCTGTACCGCACCGGCAAGCCGGATGCGTCCATCGCCCTTCTCGACGGGCTTATCGCGCAAAAACCGGACGATCCGTTTTTCTATGAAATGAAGGCGCAAGTGCAGTTCGACGATGGCCGTATCGACGCCGCTATACCCAATTATGCCAAGGCCAATGCGTTATTGCCCGATTCCGCCTTACTGCGTCAGGAATACGGCCACGCGCTGCTGGAAAGCAACGACACGACGGGCATGGGTGCGCGCATCGATCTGGCTATCACCCAATTACTGGAATCGAACCGGCTGGAAGGGCGCGAACCCGAAACATGGCGTTTTCTGGCCGAGGCCTGGGGCCGCAAGGGGGACCTGACATCCGACCCGCAATATACGGCGCTGGCGAGCTATGCGCTGGCCGAGGAAGCGGCGGCACAAGGCCACGATGCCGCAGCTTCGCAACTGGCCGCCCGCGCCATGAAGGGCTTGCCGCCCAATTCGCCCTACTGGCTGCGCGCGCAGGACATCAAATTGTCACTGGCGCCGCCGGGGGGGCAGGGCAGGAAAAAGAACAATAACGGCCCTTGATCTTTAACAATATAAACCCCATTTGCTGGAGGGTACGCGTTTTGCCGTGGAGAAGCCGATGCCCGTCCATAAATCCTATTTAGCCGAACCTCATATTTTGTCAGGCACCGCCAACATCACAGCTATTATTGTAAGGAGAAAAAATCGCCATCCGGCTCGACTCAACCTACTTTCATCCGCAAGGAGGCGGCCAAAAGGGCGACCGCGGGGCAATCGGGGCCGTTGCCGTTGTGGATACAAAACATGCCGAAGGCGGTGAAGTTGATCATATTGTTACGAATTCTGACGGCTTAACTGTCGGGCAGTCCTACCCCATACGCGTTGACGCCGCGGCCCGACGCCTGAACGCCGTTAATCATTCGGCAGGTCATTTGATCGCAAGCCTTGTGGACCCAGCCTTTCCGGAAATAAAAGCCGTTCAAGGCCATCATTGGCCCGGCGAAGCCCGGGTTGAATTTTCTGGAACCATTACGGATGATGTCGTCACACGGGTTACAGCGTTCCTGCAGCCTGCATTAGACGCGGCCATTGCCGCGCAATGGCCTGTTACCATTCAAGGAGACCCCTTCGTCAATCGCAGTATCCAGTTTGGCAAAACTGAACAGGTTCCATGCGGCGGCACGCATGTCGCGCACACGGGGCAAATTAAATCTATCTTTATTACCAGTGTTAAGAAAAAAAGCGACCGGCTACGCGTATCTTATGAAGCGGCAGTTAACGACTCGGCATTTTGAAGGCGCACAGCCCAATCCCCACAGGGCGTTATGACACAGCGCCGTGCGCCATCGGCGTCGACAGAAAAATTGATATCCAGCCGGTCGGCCGGCAACCGCCCTGCCGCGCGTTGTGGCCATTCGACGATAACGACGTCGTCAACCAAGGCGTCACCCCATCCCAGCTCGTCAAGTTCGTCTGCCGATTGCAGGCGGTAAAGATCGTAATGCGCGATGCGCATATGCGGCGCATCGTAATGCTGCACGAGCGTGAAAGTCGGGCTTGGCACCTCGCCGGCAACGCCCATCGCGCCCAGCAGCGCCCGCGCAAATGCGGTTTTTCCCGCCCCCAGATCGCCATACAGCGCCAGCATGTCGCCCGCGCGCAGCAGAGGCGCAAGACGCGAAGCCAGCCCTTGCGTCGCCGCCAGATCCGGCAAGGGAAATTCAAGGCGCGGCATGGTTACCGGCCCCGCCATCCGCCGATTGCGGATGCACGGGGATAAAGCAGGTCACGCGCGTGCCCTGATCGGGATGGCTTCCGATTTCGATGCGGCCGCCATGCAATTCGACGAAGCTTTTAACAAGGCTGAGCCCCAACCCCGCGCCCGATTGCCGCGCCTGCATATTGGTGCGTTCGAATTTGCCGAAAACGCGGTCAAGATCGGCTTCGGGAATACCGATGCCGGTATCGGAAACCGTCAACGCCACCCAATCGCCGTCGCGCCGCGCTTCCAGCGTTATGCGCCCGCCCGACGGCGTATATTTGATGGCATTGCTGATAAGATTGAACAAAACCTGTTTCATGCGGTGCGCGTCGACATCGAACGCACCGGTGTCCGACGGGCAATCGACGACAATATCCAGATTTTGCTGCCGCGCCCATTCGGCGGTCATCTGCTTGGCGACGTTCAACAACGCCGACACCGACGTGCTTTCCTGTTCCAACGCCATGCGCCCGGCCTCGATCGTCGCCAGATCGAGCACATCATTGATGAGCAAAAGCAGTTTCTTGCTGGCTTCCATAATCGTGCGCGCATATTCCATCTGGCGGTCGTTAAGCGTGCCGAAATACTGGTTGGTCAGAATCTCCGAAAAACCCATGATGGTGTTCAACGGCGTACGCAGTTGATACGATACATTGGCGACGAATTCCGACTTCAACCTGTCCGCCGCCGCCAACGCCATATTGCTGGCGCGCAACGCCTGTTCGGCCTTGATCGAATCGGTGACGTCCAGATAGCTGTTCAACACCGCGCCATCGGGCAAAGGCACCGCGACATATTCCAAAACCGTGCCGTTGCTCAGATTGATGCGCCCCTTGCGCGGGTTGCGGTCAAGCGTATAGGCAACGGCTTCTTTCTTGAACTCATCCCAATCCTCGGCATGGTCGAGAAGCGCGCGGGTTCTTTCAAGAATGTCGGCGATGTGCGGGCTTCCGGCCAGGTAATCCGTAGGCAATTGCCAGATCGCCGCGACCGCCGGATTGAACAGCCCGATTTTGCCGTCGGGCCCGAACACGGCGATGCCTTCGGCCAGATTGTCGAGCGTTTCGCGTTGCACCGCGATCAGGGTGTTGTAGGAAGATTCCAGCGCCAGCTTGTCCGTCACGTCTTCATGAACGAAAATCAGCCCGCCCATCGGATGCGGCGACACCAGGATGCGCAAGGTCGTGCCGTCGGGCAAATGCATCAAATCTTCGCGCGGTTCAAGCAGCGAAGTGAAAAGCGCGATGCGCTCGCGTTTATAACGCTGGAAATCGGCCTGTTCCGGTGCCACGCGGCGGGTGCGCGAATCTTCCAGAACTTCGCCAAAAGTCGGCTTGCTATCCAGAAAAGCTTCGTCGGCGTGCCACAGCCTTTGATAGGCGCGGTTATAAAATTCCAGCCGCGTGTCGGGGCCATAAATGGCGATGGCGCTGCCCAGATGTTCCAAGACTTCGCGCTGCGACGCGGCGTGGCGCTCAAGTTCGGTTTGCTTGTCTTCTTCCGCCGTCACATTAACGGCAAAACCGAACACGCTCTTTTCGCCACCCGGCGTTTCATAGGGCGCTTCGGTGATTTCCAGCAATTGGCGCTTGCCGGCAACGATAACGTGCCGCCGTTCGGTTTGCGCCTTGCCGGTGGAAAAAGCGTTGGACGCCAGCGCGCGTCCGCTGCCGCCGCGCGCCGTCGCCGACATCAATTCCAGTTGATTACGGATAACGTCTTCGGCCGCGGCATCGACCGCCTTGGCATAGGCGGCATTGCAGCGCAACAAATTCATGTCCGTCCCGCGCAGCCAGATGGGGAAGGGCAGCGCATCATACACCGACCGCACCATTTCCAGCTTGCCCAACGCCTCGGTCAATTCCGCATTCTTGCGCTCGACCTGCTGCACCGCCGCAGGGTTGTCACTGAACCACACGATGTCGAAAACCATGCCGTCACGCGCGCCGGGCACGCCGGTCCGGATCCGAGATCCGGCGACCTGAACCACGCGGCCGTCGCCGACCGTGACAGGAAAAGCAAAAGATTCGCCGGTCGATTGCAATTTGCGAAACGCGGCCACGAACCCTTCGGGGTCTTTCAGCGCGGCGACCAGATTTTCGAAATGCGCCACTTTTTCGACGCCAAGCAGCGCGGCGACCCGCGCGGTTTCGCGCAAAATACCCTGCGGCGTAAACAGGCAATAGGCTTCGGGCACAGCCCCCATTATCGCCTGCAGCCGTTCGGCCAGCAACCGCCATTGGCGAAACGCGGTATCGCGGCGGCGCAATTGCGCGTTGAGGAAAAAAACGGTTCCCGCCAGCACGGCGGTGACGCCGCCCAAAAGCGTGATCACAAGCTCCGGCGTATCGGCCCCCATGTTAAAACCCGCCACCAGAACGACGGCAAGCAGCACAGCCGCAATAGCGGCAAAGGAAGCGGCGGATAAAGGCGGTTTGGACGACATGGGCACGCAAGGTAATGAACGCTTTTATCCATAAGGCATCCGGCACGATAAAGGAATAGGCAACGCGCAAGAATGCACGTTAACTATAATGGCCCTTAATATCTGTACCGTTCCGGCTTGAACGGCCCTTGTGCGGCGACGCCCAGATAATCGGCTTGCTTGGCCGACAGGGTGGTCAATTGCGCGCCCAGGCGGGCCAGATGCAGCCGCGCCACTTTTTCATCAAGCGTTTTGGGCAAAATATAAACGTCGTTCTTATACTTGCCGTGGTTTGTCCATAATTCGATCTGGGCCAGCGTCTGGTTGGTGAAGGACGCGCTCATCACAAAACTGGGGTGGCCCGTGGCGCAGCCCAGATTAACAAGCCGCCCCTGCGCCAACACGATCAAGCGCTTGCCATCCGGAAATATGACTTCGTCGACCTGCGGTTTGACTTCTTCCCATTTAAGATTGCGCAACGCGTCAATCTGGATTTCCGAATCAAAATGCCCGATATTGCAAACAATGGCGCGGTCTTTCATCGCGCGCATATGGTCGATCGTAATGACATCGACATTACCGGTGGCAGTGACGAATATATCGCCCTGCCCCGCCATCTGGTCCATCGTCGCGACCTGATAGCCCTCCATCGCCGCCTGCAATGCGTTGATGGGGTCGATTTCGGTGACGACCACCCGCGCGCCGGCCGAGCGCAGCGACGCCGCCGAGCCTTTGCCGACATCGCCATAACCGCACACCACGGCGACCTTGCCCGCCATCATGACATCGGTGGCGCGGCGAATGCCGTCGACCAGACTTTCGCGGCAGCCATACAGATTGTCGAATTTCGATTTGGTCACGCTGTCATTGACGTTGAAGGCCGGTATTTTCAACAGGCCTTTTTCCGCCATGGCATACAACCGATGCACGCCGGTGGTGGTTTCTTCGGACACGCCGCGGATATCGGCCAGCAATTCCGGATAATTTTCATGCACGCGCAGCGTCAAATCGCCGCCGTCATCCAGCAGCATGTTGGGACGCCAGCCGTCGCGGCCGGTAATGGTCTGGTCAATGCACCATAGATAGTCTTCCTCGCTCAACCCCTTCCACGCAAACACGGGGATGCCCTTGGCCGCAATCGCCGCCGCGGCATGGTCTTGCGTCGAAAAGATATTGCACGACGACCAGCGCACTTCCGCGCCCAATTGCACCAGCGTTTCAATCAACACCGCGGTTTGAATAGTCATATGCAGGCAGCCGGCAATCCGCGCACCCTTCAACGGTTGCGACGCGCCATATTCAGCGCGTACCGCCATCAATCCCGGCATTTCGGTTTCGGCAATGGCGATTTCCTTGCGCCCCCAATCGGCCAGCGCGATATCCTTGATTTTGTAATCCTGAGCAATGGCGGCAAGTTGGGGCATGGGGTTTTCTTTCAAAAAAGAAGGGGGCGGTTCTTTATGCCTCAACCAATTTAAGGGTCAAGCATTTCGCCGCCCCGCCCGCTTTCATAAATTCGGACAAAGGCGTGATAACAGGCGTGAATCCCGCCGCGCGCAGCCGCGCCTGCAACGCGTCCGACGCGCCGTTCATGTAAACATGACCGCCAAGATCGACGGCGTTGCAACAGAATTTGACCGCATCGTCCGCATCCACGGGGATGCGTTTATCTGCCGGAACCTTGCTTTCGATCAACGTGTTCGATGCCGCATCGAATGCCGCCGGGAAATACAGCAAATATCCGCCCGTCAACGGGCACAGGCAGGTATCGAGATGATAAAAACACGGGTCAACGAGATTCAACGCCGCCGTCGCCCGCCCCAGTTTTTGTTCCAGCAACCCGGGCACGGACGCATGGGTGCGGAATCCGTGTCCAACCCATAATAATTCATGCGCGCGGTCGAACAAGGCATCGCCCGCGCCTTCGAACGGCACGTCTTGCGGCCAATCGACGATATCGAAGCCGTTTTCCTTGAACGCCACGTCGAAATACGGTTCTTCGCCCTGCCGTTCCTTGCTGCGAAAACGGCTGACAATGGCGGATTTGCCCAACACCAGCCCGGCATTGGCGGTAAAAACGATATCGGGCAAGCCCGGCTGCGGCGGCATCAGCACGACATCGGCATGTTGTGCGATATGGGTGCGCAGATTGTCCCATTGTTTTTGCGCCAGATCGCGGTCGGTATCGTTGAAATGGCTTTCCATCCACGGGTTGATGACATAGGAAACGCCGAAATAGGTCGGCGCGCACATCAGGATTTTTTGGTCAAAAGCCATATGGGAAAATTTCCGCAAAAGAGGTGAAAAGTGAGTCGGCAACTCCGATTTACGAATATTTAATCGCCGCGCGCAACATTCTTTGAAGCTTATTTCTAGGCAGGACATGAAAATCACCATTCTGGCGATCGGCAAGGCCCGCGGCGTCGAAGCCGAATGGGCCGACGAATATCTGAAACGGCTGGGCCGCGATGTCGCCGTGCGCGAATTTGCCGCGCCGAAATCCCTGCCCCCTGCGGCGACGCAAGCCGCCGAAACGCAATTGCTCCTTAAGGCCATTCCGGCCAAAAGCACGGTCGTATTGCTGGACGAACGCGGCCGCGATATGCCAAGCCGCGATTTCGCCGCCAAATTGTCGGCATGGCAGGATAGCGGCGTGGCAGAGCTGATATTTATCATCGGTGGCGCGGACGGTTTAACCGACGATCTGCGCGCCAAAGGCGATTTCACGATTGGTTTCGGCCGCCTGACCTGGCCGCACCGGCTGGTTCGCGTTATGTTGCTGGAGCAGATTTACCGCGCGAAACAGATTATCGCCGGGCATCCCTATCATCGGGATTAGGGTCGGATCTAATCTTCCGTTCCCTCGACCCCGTTCAGCCGGTCGCGCAATTGCTTGCCGGTCTTGAAGAAAGGCACGAATTTCTCGGCAACGGAAACGCTTTCGCCGGTGCGGGGGTTGCGCCCCTGTCGCGCTTCGCGCTGCTTGACCGAAAACGCACCAAACCCGCGCAATTCAACGCGGCTGTTGCGGGCCAAAGCATTCGAAATTTCATCGAACACGGTGTTGACGATGCGTTCGATATCGCGCTGCAATAAATGCGGATATTTTTCGGCAAGGCGCAAAATCAGGTCGGATTTTGTC
The DNA here is from genome assembly GCA_028866275.1 of Alphaproteobacteria bacterium. Lineage (GTDB taxonomy): Bacteria > Pseudomonadota > Alphaproteobacteria > UBA9219 > UBA9219 > CAIXLI01. Next base: position 56,004 of record JAGWIK010000004.1, on the reverse strand, counting down.
ATCGGGAATCTCCGGCAGTGAACGCGATTCGTAAAATGACAATGCCAACCAAGGCCATCCAAGTCAAGCCCCGCCATATTTAACCCTTTGGCGTCTATGGATTTTTGCCATATCGCCCAAAACAAAACCGCCGGAGCTTGCGCCCCGGCGGTTCTTTTTTTCCACACAGGAAAAGGCTTAGTCTTCCTTCTTCTGCGCTTTCTTGATGGCGGCGCCGAGGATGTCGCCCAGGCTCGCGCCCGAATCGCTCGACCCGTATTCGGCCATCGCCTGCTTTTCTTCTTCGACTTCGCGCGCCTTGATCGACAGGGTCACTTTCTTGCTGCCCTTTTCGACGGTCATGATCTTGGCGTCGACCTTTTCGCCGACGGCGAAACGATCCGCGCGTTGTTCCGAACGGTCGCGGGCCAGATCGCCGCGCTTGATGAAGCCGGTGAAGCCGCTGTCGCCGCCCAAGGTGACGTCGATGCCGGCATCCTGAACCGCGCTGACGGTGCAGGTGACGATGTCGCCCTTCTTGAAGCCAACCGACACGCCTTCGAACGGATCATTGGTAAGCTGCTTGACGCCGAGGCTGATGCGTTCCTTGTCGCTGTCGATGTCCAGAATCTTGACTTCGACGGTCTGGCCCTTTTGATAGGCCTTGATCGCTTCTTCGCCGGCTTCGCTCCAGGACAGGTCGGACATGTGGACCATGCCGTCGATATCGCCGGGCAAACCGACGAACAGGCCGAATTCCGTAATGTTGCGGATTTCGCCCGACAACACCGTGCCGATGGAATGGTCGGCGCGGAACTGCGTCCACGGATTTTCCATGCATTGCTTGATGCCCAACGAAATGCGGCGTTTCTGCATGTCGATGTCCAGAACGACGACTTCGACTTCCTGGCTTTGCGACACGATCTTGCCGGGATGAACGTTCTTCTTGGTCCATGACATTTCGGACACATGCACCAGACCTTCGATGCCGGGTTCCAGTTCGACGAACGCGCCGTAATCGGTGATGTTGGTGACGCGGCCCTTCATCTTGAGCCCGACGGGATATTTGGCGACGACGCCTTCCCACGGATCGGCTTCCAGCTGCTTCATGCCCAACGAAATACGCTGCGTTTCGGCGTTAAAGCGGATGACCTGCACATTGACCTGCTGGCCTATTTGCAGAACTTCCGACGGGTGGTTGACGCGCTTCCACGCGATATCGGTGACGTGCAACAGACCGTCGACGCCGCCCAGATCGACGAACGCGCCGTAATCGGTGATGTTCTTGACGACGCCTTGCAGAATCTGGCCTTCCTTGAGGTTGGCGACCAGTTCGCCGCGCGCTTCGGCGCGGCTTTCTTCCAGAACGGCGCGGCGCGACACGACGATATTGCCGCGGGCGCGATCCATTTTCAAAATCTGGAACGGTTGCGGCGTGCCCATCAACGGCGTGACATCCTTGACCGGACGGATATCGACCTGCGAGCCGGGCAAAAATGCCGTCGCGCCGTTAAGGTCGACGGTAAAGCCGCCCTTGACGCGGCCAAAGATAATGCCGGTGACATGGGCCTGCTTGTCGAAGCTTTGTTGCAGCACGACCCAGCTTTCTTCGCGCTTGGCTTTTTCGCGGGACAGCGAAGCTTCGCCGTCGCGGCCTTCCATGCGTTCCAGAAACACTTCGACCATGTCGCCGACATTGATGTCGGCATCCTGACCGGGCAGCGCGAATTCGCGCAAGGCCACGCGGCCTTCCGATTTCAACCCGACATCGATCACGGCGTTATCGCCGTCGATGGCGACGACTTTGCCCTTGACGACTTTGCCTTCCATGCTGCCGGTTTTGCCGAACGCTTCGTCGAGCATCGCGGCAAAGCTGTCGCCGCCTGCGGGAGCCGCGGCATTGGCAGGAATAGGGGAATGTTTCGCGTTCACGACGCGTTTGGTGGCGGTTTTGGCCATTTGGTTTTTCTCTTTCATGGGGTGTCAGGAAGGAGGGCTTGCCCCCGTTTCCTGCGTGCTTTCTCTTTTAACAACGCGTTTTCGGCGCGCCTTGGATACAAAACGGGGACGAAAGCCGGAAAAGAGCTGAAAGCAAGGCTCGCGCATCCGGGTCAATCACCGCGCCCGACACCATGCCGGACGCGGTTTTCTATGATAATCGGCGACGGGATGCAAGAAAGAAAGAGGGTGCCCGCAGGCAAGAATGCCGATCCGCCGCCACGACCCGACATCGGCCGTCAGTCGCCATCCCTTTGTTCTTCCACAATTCTTATCGCCGCCGCCAGCGCCCGTTCGGCGTTCAAGTCCGTGGTGTCCAGCAAAACCGCATCCGCCGCCGGCTTGGTGGGCGCCGCGGCGCGTTCGGCATCGCGGGCGTCGCGGGCCTTCATATCGGCCAAAACGGCATCATAAGTCGTCGCAAGGCCGCGATTTTGCAATTCCCTGAACCGCCTTTCGGCGCGCGCCTCGGCGCTGGCGGTCACGAAAATTTTTACCTGCGCATGGGGTGCTATGACCGTGCCGATATCGCGCCCGTCCAGCACGGCACCCGCCGCGCCGGCCGGCGGGTGGGCGCAAAAATCCTGTTGGAATTTTAACAAAGCCGCGCGCACGGCGGGAACAGCTGCCACTTTCGACGCCGCGACGCCGGCTTCGTCGGAACGCAAGGCGTCAACATCGCCCTGTATCAAACCGGCGGCATCAAGCGCGCGCGCCGCGCGTTCGGCCAGAACAGGGTCGGACGGATCGCCGCCCGTACGCAACACCGCCATACCCGTAGCCCGATACAGCAAGCCGGTGTCCAGATAGGCAAAGCCCAGATGCGCCGCCAGCTTGCGCGCGATCGTGCCCTTGCCGCTGGCCGAAGGCCCGTCGATAGCGATGATTATGGGCATCGTATCACGGCAACAAAGGCGACCAGGCGGGGTCGGACGCATCGGTCGGCGTCGGAATTTCGCGTTCGTTCATGCCGGTCAGGTCGATCGAATACAAATGCGGGTGGGACCCTGTGCTGGACGGCGATTCCTTGAAATACATCAAGACGCGGCCGTTCGGCGCCCAGGTCGGGCCTTCGGCATGCCAGGATTCGACCAATTGGCGTTCGCCCGAACCGTCGGGATGCATGACGCCGATATAGAATTCGCCGCCATGCAATTTGGTAAAAGCGATCAAATCGCCGCGCGGCGACCAGACCGGCGTACCGTATGTGCCTTCGCCAAAGCTGATGCGATGGGGGTTGCTGCCGTCGGCATTCATCACATAAATCTGCTGCGACCCGCCGCGATCGGATTCAAAGGTAATATATTGGCCGTCAGGCGAATAACATGGCGCATCGCTGATGGAACTGCCATTGGTCAATTGCGTGATGCGGTGGGTGCGCAGGTCCATGACAAAGATGTTCGACCCGCCGCCGTTGGACAACGAGAAGATCACATGCTGGCCGTCGGGCGAAAAGCGCGGCGCAAAGGTCATGTGATCGAAATCGCCCAGAACCGTCTGCGCCCCGGTGTCGATGTTGAACAGATAAACCCGCGGCTTGTCATGATAATAGGCCATATAGGTGATCATCTGCATGGTCGGCGAAAAACGCGGCGTCAACACCAAGGCGCGTCCATCGGACAGGATGCGGTTGTTGGCGCCGTCCTGATCCATAATGGCCAGCCGTTTGATGCGATGCGTGGCGGGTCCTGTTTCCGCGATATAAACGATGCGCGTGTCGAAATACCCGTCTTCGCCGGTGATGCGTTTATAAATCGCGTCGGCCACAATATGCGCGACGCGCCGCCAGTTTGACGGCACGGTAAAGTAGGCAAATCCCGCCATTTGCTGTTGCGAGAAAACGTCCCACAAACGGAATTCGACCTTCAACCTGCCGTCGGGCTGGGCTTCGACCTTGCCCACCACCAGAGCCTGCGCGTTCAAGACGCGCCAGTCGGCGAAATGCGGCTGCACCAGCAAGGAATTGGCGTCCTGCACAAAGGAACGCGGATCGACCGCCGAAAACAGGCCCGAATGAACCAGATCGTCGGTGATGACCTGCGCGATATCCTGCCCGTACTGCTGTTCGGTCGGCGACGCGCCGAAAAAGGACGGAATGGCGACCGGAATGGGTTGAACGACGCCCCGCGTAATGTCGATTTTAACATCCGCGTGCGCCGGAACGGAAAAGACCGACAAACAAAGAAAGAAAACGGCGCACAGTGCCGCGACGCGCTGTCCGCGCCATCCAAACCGCTTGGCTTTCCTGTTCTGGCTCATAGCATGTCCCTCGGATCAAAGGTGAAGTCGATGGTCTTCCATTGGTCGTATTTATCAGGCGGCAATTGCAACGGGCTGCATTGCGGGTTGCGCACGGCGCGCACGGCGGCGTCGGCCGCGGCGCGGAAGAAAGAATCCGAGTTATAGCGCGCCTTGTCAACAATGTCGGCGCTGGCCACCGTGCGGTCGGGATTGACGGTGATAATCAACTCGACGATCAGGCTTTGCGCGTCGCGCGCGCCGATGGGCGGATTCCAGCATTGTTCGATCTGACGGCGCAGCAGATCTTCCTGCGTAATCGTCAACCGGTCGGACAAAGACGGCGCGACGGCGGGCGTCGGCTGGGTTTGCGTTTTTACCGGCGTTTTCTGGTCGGGGGCCTTGACCTGCGGCGTGTTTTTCAGCTGTTCGACATTTTTCAGCACGCTGGCCATCAAATCGGGCTGCGGCTTCGGCTTTTCCACCGGCTTGGGCTTTTTGTCGATTTTGGGCTTGATCGCTTCGGCCTTTTCTTCAGGCTTGGGCGGCTCCGGCGGTTTGGGCGTCGGCGGTTGCGGCTTTTCCGGCGCCGGCGGCTGTTGCTGCGGCGGCGGGGTCGGCGCGGGTTTGGGCTGGGGTTTCGGCGGCGGCGGTGTCGGCTGCTGCTTGGGTTCGTCTTCGTGCTTGATGCGCGTATTCGTGATGTCCGCAACCGTGACGATTTCAAACGGCACGGGATCGTGATGTTCGGGCAAAGGCGGGAGCAAATGCGGCAGGCCGAAATACAGGAACAAAAACAGCAAAATATGCAAACCCGCCGAAACTTTCAGGCTGGTTTTCAGGCTGTCATCGTTGACTGTGGCCACATATTGCATGTTATTCGCGCGCGCCCGGTTTCGGCAGGTCGGCCACCAGCGCGACCTTGGTGAACCCGGCTTCGTTCAACGCGCCCATCACCTGCATCACCTTGCCGTAATCGACGCTTTTATCGCCGCGCACGAAAATCCGCGCGTCGGGGTTTTGGTGCGTTACCGAAGCAAGCTTGGGGACAAGGTCCTCAAGCTTGATTTCCTTGTCCTGCAAATAAACCTTGCCGTCGGCGCCAATGCTGACGACCAGCGGTTCTTTATCCTGATTAAGAGTATGCGCCTGCGTTTTCGGCAAATCGACCGGTACGGCCACCGTCAACAGCGGCGCGGTGACCATAAACACCACCAGCAACACCAGCATGACGTCGACGAACGGCGTGATGTTGATCTCGGAAACCGGACGGTTAAAGCGGCGGCGGCTGCGCGACCCGCCGCCGTTATTCATCATTTGCGCCGCCATGCCACGTCTCCTTCGCCGCCAGCCGGGGTTGCGCTGGCGCCGCGCGCGTCTTCCAGATTGCGCGACAGGGTGGCCATGAAATCATTGGCGAAATTGTCAAGCCGCGCGCCGTAACGGCCGATTTCGGTCGAAAATTTATTATAGGCCGTGGTGGCGGGAATGGCGGCGACAAGACCGACCGCGGTGGCCAGCAGCGATTCCGCAATGCCCGGCGCGACGACCGCAAGGCTGGTATTCTGCTGCTGGGCGATGCCGATAAAGCTGTGCATGATGCCCCACACCGTGCCGAACAGCCCGATAAAGGGCGCGACCGAACCGACAGACGCCAGAAACGTCATCCATGTTTCGACCATCGCCATTTCGCGACCGATAGTCACCTGCAACATGCGATCGACGCGCGACTGCACATTGGCGCGGCTGGCGGGGTTTAAAAACAAACCCTTGTCCTGCGCGCCGCGCCATTCCTTCATGCCCGCCACGAACACCGCCTGCATCGGGTCGGCCGGGCGTTTGATTTTGTCATACAGCATGTCAAGCGATCCGGCGGACCAGAACCGTTCTTCGAAATATTCGGCCTTGCCTTTCAGCTTTTTCAATTTGACCATTTTGTCGAATATCACGGCCCATGTCAGGATCGAGATCATCAACAAACCGGCAATGACGGTCTGGCCGATAATATCGGCATGGCCGAACAATCCCATCAGGGACATATCGTTGTTGGCAACGGAGCCGGCCAACTGATTGGCGGCAACGGCGATGGCGGGCTGGGCGTCCATAGATTCTGAACTCCTTGATTTTTATAACAAAAGTTTGTTTTTCCCATCGCCGCGCGGCAAAGGGTCGATTCGCAGCATCAAAGCTATAGCTATTCCAAGCCTTTATGTGAACCGAAAATCTGGCGTAATTGCGGCGGAATGCGCACCGGTTTGCCGATACCGCTGACGGCGACGACGATAACCTTCATCGCCGCCAGAATTGTATCGCCGCGACTGACCACCTGTTTCATCGTCAGGGACGTATTGCCGTACTCGACAACCTCGGTGGCGATATCCAGCCTATCGTCCAGAAGCCCCGACGCGCGATAGTCGATTTCGATATGCCGCACCACCAGCATCAAATTGTGGTCGGCGCGCACCTGATGATGATCGAACCCCAGCGCGCGCAGATATTCCGTGCGGCCGCGTTCGGCGAAGCGCAGGAAATTGGCGTGATAAACGATGCCGCCCGCATCAGTGTCTTCGTAATAAACCCGCGCCTGAATGCGATGAACAAAGGGGGACGGGGTGGCGGGTATTTCAGTCGGTTTCGTCATTTTTATCCTGCATATCGGCGAACCAGTCGCCCTGCCGTCCGGCGGGGGCCGCAAGACCGATATGCCGATATCCGGCATCCGTCAACATGCGTCCGCGCGGCGTGCGTTGCAACAGGCCCTGCTGGATAAGATAGGGTTCGATGACTTCTTCCAGAACGTCGCGCTGTTCCGACAAGGCCGCCGCCAGCGTTTCAACCCCCACGGGGCCGCCGCCGTAATGGCTGGCAATCAATCCCATATATTTCCGGTCCATCGCGTCGAAACCCAAACGGTCGACTTCGAGCCGCGTCAACGCATCATCCGCGGCGGCGGCGTCGATCGACACGCATCTGGCCACGGCGGCGAAATCGCGCACACGGCGCAACAACCGTCCCGCGATGCGCGGCGTGCCGCGGGCGCGGCGCGCGACTTCCGCCGCGCCGTCGGGCGTCAGGGGCATGTCAAGCTTGGCGGCGGCGCGCGCGACGATGCCTTGCAACTCGTCGGGCGAATAAAATTGCAACCTTAAAGGTATGCCGAACCGTTCGCGCAGAGGCCGGGTGATAAGGCCGCTGCGCGTCGTCGCGCCGATCAATGTGAAGGGCGGCAAATCAATGCGTACCGACCGCGCCGCCGGCCCTTCGCCGATCATCAGGTCGAGCTGAAAATCCTCCATCGCCGGATACAACACTTCCTCGACCTGCGGGCTGAGGCGATGGATTTCATCGATGAACAACACGTCATGCGGCTGCAAATTGGTCAGCAGGGCGGCCAGATCGCCGGCGCGGGCGATAACCGGCCCCGATGTGCCGCGAAAACCGACGCCGAGTTCACGCGCGATAATCTGCGCCAGCGTTGTTTTTCCCAAACCCGGCGGGCCGAACAACAATGTATGGTCGAGCGCCTGCGCGCGCGCCTTGGCGGCCTCGATAAACACTTTCAAATTGGCGCGCAACGCGGGCTGGCCGATAAAATCATCCAGCATCTGCGGGCGCAGCGCGACATCCGGCGCGGCGCCATGGGCGTCATGCGCATCCTGCGGCAATTCTTCACGCGCGACGAGACGGGGAGGCGTTGCGTTCATGCCGCGCTGTCCTTCCGCCCCAATTCGGCGAGGCTTGACCGGATAAGTTCATCCAGTTTCGCCACCGGGTTTTTCTGCGCGACGGCGGCCACCACGGCAAAGGCTTCGGCGCGGCGATAGCCAAGATTGACCAGCGCCGACAAGGCATCGCCCGCGAGGCTGGGCGGCACGGGCGACGCCGCCATATCCGTTCCCGCCGCCAGCCGCGCGGGCGAGGCCATAAAGGCCGGAACTTTGTCCTTTAATTCCGTCACAAGCCGCAAGGCCAGCTTCGGCCCGACGCCGTCGGCCTGTGTCAACGCGGTTTTATCCTGCGCGGCAATGGCATGCATCAGCTGGTCGGGCGAAACCGTGCCGAGAATGGACAAGGCAACCCGCGCGCCCACCCCCTGCACCGTCGTCAACAGCCGGAACCAGTCCTGTTCCGCCGCATCAATGAATCCGAACAGGCTGATGGAATCTTCGCGCACCTGCGTTTCGATACGCAAGGAAAGGGCGTCGCCCACCGCGCCCGCCTGCCGCAACGTACGCGCGGAACAGGTCACGACATAGCCGACGCCGCCGACATCGACGATGATCTGCGCGCCGGAAAGACTGTCGATTCTGCCGCTGAGTTTGCCGATCATAAGGAACCTTATGAATGAAAGTTCTCTATTTGTACTCTTTATCCCGCCTGTCTGACAAGGGCCGTCACATAACCGGCACAGCGATTTTTCCCGTACTTCCGATATGGTATTTTGTGCATCGCACAAAATATTGTTTTATTTCAAATGGTTAACAGTTTATTTTCTTGCGCCGGCGCTGTGGGTCGGCTTACGGTTGGGTTTCTCGATTCGTTTTTAACTTATGTAAGGAGGCAATAATGGAAAATCAGGATGCCGTCCCGGCAACTACAAACGAAACACCCGCCAGCATTTTGTGGCGAAAAGCCTGCGATAGAACAGTCCAAACCATCATCGCCATCAGACAGGAAAATCGGGAAGATTTTTTTGCCCGCGCTGCCGCCGGCAAGCTGAGTCACGGATAAAAAGAATCCCTAAAGCCTATCGCCCATGCGCATCACCTGTGATGCGCATGGGTAATCGCCACAGCCAGCGCGTCGGCGGCGTCGGCGGCCAGTTTGCCCGACCCCGGCAATAAAATCCCGATCATCGCCTGAATTTGCGTTTTTTCGGCGTGGCCGTATCCCGTCACGGATTGTTTAATGCGGTTGGCCGCATATTCGGCGACGGTCAGGCCGTTTTGCGCGCAGGCCAGCATCGCGCTGCCCCGCGCCTGCCCCAGCAACAAGGCCGACCGCGCGTTTTTATTGACAAAAGTTTCTTCAATCGCGGCTTCGTCCGGCCTGTGGCGGCGAATGACATCCTGAATGCCTTCGGCCAGCACCAGCAACCGCGCGGCCATCGGCGCGTCGGCCGGCGGGCTGATACGGCCTGCCGCGACAAAGGACAGGCGATTGCCGTTTTGCGCGACGACGCCCCAGCCGGTATGGCGCAAGCCGGGATCGATACCAAGGATAAGGCGCGGAGATGTCATGCCGTCCATCCTATCATCTTCATCAAATTTTAAACCACGTCTTTTAGTCTGCGCCCATGAATCTACAGTGGCACCATTGGGCCATTCTTGGCATCGCGCTGGTCGTGTCGGAACTCGCGGTTCCGGCTTTCGTTCTGGTGTGGTTCGGGCTTGGCGCGCTGGCCGTGGCCGCGCTGCTGGCCATTGCGCCCGCAACCGATTTCAACATCCAATTATTGGTATGGACGGTCTGTTCCGTCGCGCTGGTCATTGTGTGGTTCAAAATCTTCAAACCCGGCCTGACCAGAACCCTGTCGGGCCGGTCGCAGGCCGGAGCCATCGGCGAAGTCGGCATCCTGACCGGCGCCATCACGCCGTTTGCCAAGGCGCAGGTGCGGTTTCAACAACCCGTCATCGGGTCGGATGTCTGGGACTGCGTCGCCGATGAAAATATCGACGCCGGAACGCGCGTGGAAATCGTCAGTGTCGACGGCAGCATTTTGAAAGTCAAAAAGGAGAAAAACCCATGACCGGCGGACAGATTTTTACCATTCTTGTCGTTCTCTTTGCCGTCGTCACCGTCATGCGCGGCGTGCGCATCGTGCCGCAGGGCGAAGAATGGGTCATCGAACGGCTGGGCAAATATTTCGCCACCTTCATGCCCGGCCTGAATTTCATGATCCCCTATATCGACAATGTCGCGCAGCGCGTCGTGACCAAGGACATCATGCTGGACGTGCCGCAACAGGAAGTCATCACACGCGACAACGCGCTTCTGGTCGTCAACGCCATTACCTTCGTCAAAATCACCAACCCGGTCAAAGCGGTTTACGGCATCGTCAATTTCGCCGACGGCATTCGCAATCTGGTCATGACCGCGCTGCGGTCGATCATCGGCGAAATGGAACTGGATCAGGCTTTGTCGTCGCGCGACCAGATCAAGGCGCGTTTGCGCGAAAGCATCGCCAACGAAGTCCTTGATTGGGGCCTGACCGTCAAATCGGTCGAAATTCAGGACATCAAGCCGTCGCCGTCGATGCAAAAAGCGATGGAAATGCAAGCCGCCGCCGAACGCCAGCGCAAAGCCACCGTCACCACGGCCGAGGGCGACAAGCAATCCATGATTCTGCAAGCCGAAGCGCGGCTGGAAGCCGCCAAGCGCGATGCCGAAGCGCAAGTCACGCTGGCCAACGCGTCGGCACAGGCGATCAAACTGGTCACCGAAACGCTGGGCGACCGTGAAGGGCCGATGGCCTATCTGCTGGGCGAAAAATACATCAAGATGCTGGAGAAAATGACGGCGTCGCAAAATGGCAAATTCGTCGTCCTGCCCGCCGATATTCAGGACACCGTGCGTGGATTGCTAGGCAAACGCGCCGGATAGAACGAACAACACATTGATAAAAAACAATAAAATGGCACGTTAAAAATTAACTCAATTTTTAATGATTTTGTTCACAATGAGGCATGGCATAAATGATTGATACATAAAATCCGATTTTGCACATATTTTTTTAGCGGGCGATTTCAATCATGTCTTTTTTGCAAACCCTGAAAGCATCACTGGCCGGACGGCCGGCCAGCCGGCCGCGCCGCGAATCCAACAGCCTGTTGCCGCCGCTTGAAATCCCCGCGTTGATCGGCAAGGCGCCGCGCGATTTTGCCCATTATCAATTCATGGGCGCGACGCTGGCCACCATCAGCAAGAAAGACGAAGCAGGACATATTTTACGTCGCCGCGGTTTGGTCGCGCGCATGGTTTTGAACGACGAAACGCTGGACGGCGCCTTTGCCGAAATTGAAATGCTGGTGTCGTTGCGCGATCTGGAAAACAACCGCCACCCCGACGCGCAGGAAGCGGTCGTTATCCTGACCGACCTTCACAGCACAAAGCTGTATCAAACCGATGAACGCGCAGCCAAAACAAAAAAGACGGCCTCGCCTGCCGCCATCATGCACGAAGCCTTCCTTCAGGCCTCGCGCGGTAAAATGCCGGCTCTTTTAAGCATGCGTTAATTTGACCAGAACCGCGACCGCACAGGCGGCATAGCATGACCAGGACGAAAACAGCCACCGCCACAATTTGAAACGCGGTACAAAGCCGACGCCGCGCACCAGCCCTGCCATAATAGCCCACATCAAAATCATCGCAAAGCCTTCGTCGGGCTTGCCGTCGGGTCTGGAAAAAGCGGGCGGATAAACGGTGATAAACCCCACCAGAATGATGGCCACCAGCAACGGCCCCCACGCAATAGCCGTAGAGGCCGGCGCGGCCTCAGCCTTCGTCATGGCTGCGGGCATCTTCGTTTTCGCCCCACATGGCGTTAAGCACGGCCAGAAGAAGGGCAAAGCCAGTGCCAAGAACCCAAGTCAAATACCACATGTCGCGGCTCCTTTCCTATCGGCCCTTAATACAAGGTGTCCTGATTTTTCACGATATAGTCAACCGTCACTTTGCCCGACATCACGTTATAGGCCCAACGCGTATAAAATATGATGATGGGCACAAAGATCACAGCGGCCCAGAACATGATGTTCAGCGTCAAATGGCTGGACGTGCTGTCCCATACCGTCAGGCTCGACGTCGGATCGGACGAGGACGGCATGACAAAAGGAAACATCGACACGCCCGCCGTGCCGATAATACCGGCCAGCATCAGGCTCGATGCGACAAAGCCCAGCAAGGTGCGGCCCGACCGCACCAAAGCGATGGCACCCAATCCGGCAACAAAAGCCAGCGCAGGAACCGCCATGGCGATCGGCATACGGTGGTAATTTTCCAGCCACGCGCCGGGTGTTTGCGCCACGGTTTTGCCCAGCGGGTTGGGCAATTCGCCGGGGTTGAGAGCCGAGGTAATGGTATAGCCGTCAATGCCCATCGCCAGCCACACGCCGGCCACCGCGAACAACACCAAAGCGACGAGGCCAAAAACGGTCGCCGCCATTTTGGCGCGCCGCTGGATGTCGCCTTCGGTACGGTGCGACAGATAAACGGCGCCGTGGCAGGTAATCATGGCGCTGCTGACAAGACCGCACACCAGCGCGAACGGGTTGAGCAAGGCCCAGAAAGTGCCGGTGTAATACGGCATCAGGTTTTCATCGAAATGGAACGGCACGCCTTCCAGCAGGTTGCCGAAGGCCACGCCGAAAATCACCGGCGGCACGAACCCGCCGATAAACAACCCGATATCCCACGTCTTGCGCCAGACCTGATTATTGATCTTGCTGCGATAATCAAAACCGACGGGACGGAAAAACAACGACCACAACACGGCCAGCATCGCCCAGTAAAAACCGGAAAAAGCCGTGGCGTAAACGGCCGGCCACGCCGCGAAGATCGCGCCGCCGGCGGTGATGAACCACACCTGATTGCCGTCCCAATGCGGCGCGACGCTGTTGATGACAACGCGCCGTTCGACATCGCCTTTGCCAACGAAGGGCAGCAACGTACCGACCCCCATATCGTGGCCGTCCATGATGGCGAAACCGATCAACAGAACGCCGACCAGAACCCACCAAATCACCTTGAGCGCGACATAGGACAACATTTCGATTCCTCCGGTTAAACTTGGCGTCTGTTAGTGATGGTCATGCGAAACGGGGCCGAGACGCGCGAATTTGATCATCAGATACATTTCGACGACCAACAGCACGGTATAGAAACCCAGAAACCCGGCGATAGATCCGTACAGCGACCCGACCGACAAAGCCGACACCGACATATGGGTCGGCAACACGCCGAAGATCGTCCAGGGCTGGCGGCCATATTCCGCCACGAACCAGCCCAGTTCGCAGGCAATCCACGGAAACGGCAGCCATAACAGGGCCCATTTCAGCAGCCATTTCTTCTTTTCAAAATTCCCCCTGATGCTGGCGTACAAAGCCGACCCGAACAGGAAAAAGAAGGAAAAGCCGAGCCCAACCATGGCGCGGAAGCCCCAGAACAAAGGCGCGACATGGGGAACGGTGTCATTGACGGCCTGATCGATAATGGCCGGCGTCACATCATCCATGTTCGACACATATTTGCGCAACAAAAGCCCATAGCCCAGATCGGCCTTTTCCGTCGCGAATTTAGCCTTCAACGCGTCGTTATTGGGGTCGGCACGCAACGCTTCCAGCGTCTTGACGGCGTCAATGCCATTGACGATGCGTTCGCGGTTCTTGGCCTTGATTTCGATGATACCCGGCAATTGCTTGTCAAGCGAACGCGTGCCGATGATCCCCAGAACATAGGGCATGTCGATTTGCCAATCATTTTTCTGGTTCTTTTCGTCGATGTCGGCGATCAGCGTCAACGGCGCGGGCGCGGGTTCGGTGTGCCACATCGCCTCCATCGCCGCGATTTTCGATTGCTGCGCATCGCCGACAGTATAGCCCGACTCGTCGCCCAGCACGATGGCCGAACAGGCAGCGGCGAAACCAAATGCCGCCGCGATGCGGAAACTGCGGCGCGCAATTTCGATATGGCGGCCTTTCAGCAGATACCATGATGAAATCGATAAAACGAACATCGATCCCGTGACATAACCGGCGGAAACCGTATGCACGAATTTGGCCTGCGCCACCGGGTTGAACAAAACAGCCCAGAAATCGGTCATTTCCATGCGCATGGTGACATAGCTGAAATCGGAGCCGACAGGGTTCTGCATCCAGCCGTTGGCGATCAGAATCCACAAAGCCGACAGGTTGGTGCCGATAGCCATCAAAATAGTGACCATCAGATGCTGCGCCTTGGGCAACCGGCCCCAGCCAAAGAAAAACAGGCCGATAAAGGTCGATTCGAGGAAGAACGCCATCAGCCCTTCGATCGCCAGCGGCGCGCCGAAAATGTCGCCGACATAATGCGAATAATAGGCCCAGTTGGTGCCGAACTGGAATTCCATCGTGATGCCGGTGGTAACGCCGAGCGCGAAATTGATGCCGAACAGCTTGCCCCAGAATTTGGTCATGTCGCGATAGACCGGTTTATTGGTCATGACATAGACGCTTTCCATAATGACCAGTATCCATGTCATGCCCAGCGTCAGCGGCACGAACAGGAAATGGTACAACGCCGTGGCGGCGAATTGCAGGCGGGACAGGTCGACGAGTTGGTTGCTAATCATGGATAAATCCGGTTGATCGAGGAAGGAAAGGGGTCAGGAACGGTCTTGAATCTGGTCTTGCAGATGGGATGTCACGGTCGCGGCGTCGACATTGACGTGATAGTCCTTGAAGAAAAACATCCAAATGCCCGCCAACACCACCAGCTTGACGCAAACGGCAGCGACAAGCTTCACGACCAACGCGCGGTCGGATGTTTCCGGGATAATGGTTTTCGGCAAAGACATGAGCGACCTATCGCCTTGAGCCGACTTGGAAAGAGCCGGTTTCGAAAGTAGCCATTCGCAAGATACACGCAGGTTAACGAGGCGTCAATCTAACAGCCTCGCCGCGCATGTATTTGATCCATATCAAGAACCATAACGGGGCCGATAAATGGAAAAAGCCCGTGATATGATTGCCATAATTCCGCCCAGAAAAACCTGATAGACTGAATGCGGACAAGACACTTATACTGCCCTGCTTTTATACTGCCGTGCTTTCCCTTTCAGCCTCAAGGAACTGTCCGCATGACACGCTTGAAATTTCTTGGCCTTTGCGCCCCCGCCTTGATGCTGGCGGCCTGCGCCAGCACCCCGATGGGCCCGACTGTTCTGGCATTGCCCGCCCAAGGCAAATCTTTCGACCAGTTCCAGATGGATCAGATGACGTGTAAGTCCTATGCCGATCAACAGGTTCAAGGACAGGCTGATCGCGCCAACAGCACCGGCCTGCTGGAAGGCGTCGGCGGCACAATTCTGGGCGCAGGTCTGGGCGCGGCCATCGGCGGCGGGCATGGGGCGGCCATCGGCGCCGCGGGCGGCGCGCTGGCGGGCACCGCCGTGGGGGCCGGCACGTCGGGCCACGAACAAAAAAGCATTCAACAACAATATAACGACGCCTATACCCAATGCATGGTCGCCAAAGGCAACCGCGTAGAGGCACGGCGCGCGCCGCCGCCGCGCACCGTCGTTTACACGCAGCCCGCGCCGCCGCCGACAGTGGTTTATGTCCAGCAACCGCCACCGCCGCCGCCGACCGTCATCTATGAACAGCCCGCGCACCCCGATGTCTATCCGGGCGAGTAATAACCGTTTTCGCAATCATGTAAGGGGATCATCATGTCCAACAAGAAACTGGCCATATTGGCCGCGTGCCTGATCACCGCCGCTTGCGCGTCGGATCAACCGCGCGTTATCCAAACATCGTCCGGCGCCACCAATATCGACCTGACCGCGGGGCTTGCCACGCAGGTCGAACTGCCCGCGAACGAACGGGTGCAATCGGTCGTCGTCGGCAATACCGACCTGGTTTCAACGTCACAGGATGGCGATGTCATCAATCTGGCCGCGAAAGCCGGCGCGGGCGACACCAACATGATCGTGCGCGCCACCGACGAAGACGGCGACGCCAAGGTTTACCAATACCGCATCACGGTGCAGGCGCACTAGAACCTTCCCGCCGGGACAGCCACGATGGCCTTGGTTTGGGGTAAAGGGTGGCGACGACGGGCGCAAGGCCGGGGGCTGTTACTTTACGCCGGAGCGACACGGGCCCGTCGAGATGCTGAATGCGAAGGGAATAATCAGGTCTGTGCAACGTGTGCGGCCCAAGCCCTAACGGCATTCATCCCTCCTGAAATAAGAAGCGAATCAGCCTGATAAGGGTTTCATATCATGGTTAAGGAATGATTGACGCACCCGGGGCTACGCGTCCTCGCGGTCATCCTGTTTCAATGACGGCATGTCTTCGGTATCTTCGTCGATGGCGGCGGCAGGAACCTTGTAGCTTTCACCCAGCCAGCGTCCCAAATCGACATGGGCGCACCGCGCCGAACAAAAAGGTTTGAATTTTTCCGCGGCCGGTTTGCCGCAGATTGCACACGCGCCGGCCATCAGAGCCCCCCGTTTCCGCGCAGCATTTGCGCGACGTCGAACAACGGCAACCCGACGATATTGGAATAAGACCCCGATATAAAACGTATCATCGCCGCCGCGCGGCCCTGAATGGCATAGCCGCCCGCTTTGCCCACGCCTTCGCCGCATGCCACATAAGATTCCATATCGGCGTCGGACAATTGCCGGAAAATCACCGTGCTGTCGGCGACGCGGCGCAAAATTCTGCCTTCCGGCGCGCGTATAGCTACACCGGTATAAACATGATGCCGCCGCCCCGACACTAAACGCAGGCAGGCGCGCACATCGGCGTCGTTTCCGGCTTTCGGCAAAATCCGCCGCCCGACCCCGACCACCGTGTCGGCGGCCAGAATGACCCCTTGCGGTTCGCGCGCGGCGACAGCCTGAAGTTTTTCCAGCGCCAGCCGTTGCGCCAGCTCGCGCGGCGTCTCGCCCTTGCGCGGGGTTTCATCGATATCGGCGGCGATGACTTTATCCGGCACAATGCCAATATCCGCCAGCAGCGCCAACCGGCGCGGCGAGGACGAGGCAAGAATAAAAAGGGATTTCGTCATTTGTGACGGAACGTAATGCGTCCCTTGCTGAGATCATAGGGCGTCATTTCGACATTGACCTTGTCGCCGGTCAAAACGCGGATGCGGTTTTTGCGCATTTTGCCCGAGGTATGCGCCAGCACTTCGTGGCCGTTGTCCAGCGTGACGCGGAACATCGCGTTGGGCAGGATTTCGGTGACGACGCCTTCGAATTCGAGCAGATCTTCTTTCGCCATGAGGCTTCTTTCTTGGTCTTTTTAAATGTTTACGCGCGGAAAATGGGCTTTTTCGCGGCTTTCGTCAAGTCATGACGTGCCGACGGCTTCGTCATGGCACGGGTTGCACAAAGCCGGCCAGGACTCGCCGAAATCCTCGACCACCGCGCCCCACGCGCCCAAAGCCAGCCGGATTTGCGCGCCGCCCGCGAAAATGAGGTTTAACGAAGGACGGCCATCCTGCGCATCCAGCATCAAAGCGAGCAATTCCAGAATACGGTCTTGCGCGCGCAAATCGATGCCGTGGGTGTGTGCCGCCGTCACGCCCGATATCGTCAGGGCGCAACAAATGCGTTCGTCGGCCTTGCCGGCCTCGCGGCGCAACCGCTGCACCACCATCACGAAAGAACCGTCCGCCGCCCGATAGGCCATGTCGCACACCGGCGCGATGGCATCCTGCATCATGGCCGAGATGACCTGCATGTCTTCGCCGTCGCGCGCGCGCAGTTTAAGGGGCTGCGTCATGCTAGGCGGCTTCCTTGACGCGTTCGATATGCGCGCCGCACGCCGCCAGTTTTTCTTCGAGCCGTTCATAGCCGCGGTCGAGGTGATAGATGCGGTTCAGCATCGTTTCACCGCGCGCCGCCAGCCCCGCCAGCGCCAGCGACACCGACGCGCGCAAATCGGTCGCCATCACCGGCGCGCCGGTCAGCATCGGCACGCCGCGCACCAGAGCCGAGGCGTTATGCACGGTGATATTCGCCCCCATGCGTTTCAGTTCCGGCACATGCATGAAGCGGTTTTCAAAAATGGTTTCGGTGATCATCGACGCGCCGTCGGCCACGCACATCAGGGCCATCATCTGCGCCTGCAAATCGGTCGGAAAACCGGGATAGGGTTCGGTCATGACGTCGACGCCGCGCAACGCGCCATTGGCCCGGCGCGCGCGCAACCCGTCGGCGGTTTCCGTCATGTCGATGCCGGCGGCGGCCAGGATGGTCGCGACGCTGTTCAGATGATCCATCTTGGCGCCGATCAGTTCCAGATCGCCATCGGTAATGGCAGCAGCCATCGCAAAAGTCCCCGCTTCGATACGGTCGGGCACGACGTTATGTGCCGCACCGTGCAGTTTCGCGCTGCCCGCAATGACCATACGGTCGGAGCCGATACCCTCGATGCGCGCGCCCATCGCGACCAGACAGTGGGCCAGATCGACCACTTCGGGTTCGCGCGCGGCATTGACGATCGTCGTCTCGCCCGCGGCCAGCGTCGCCGCCATCATGATATTTTCCGTGCCGGTGACGGTAACCATCGGAAAAATGATTTCCGCCCCGCGCAAGCCGCGCGGCGCGCGCGCATGGATATAACCGTTGTCGAGCGTGATATCGGCGCCGAGTTTCTGTAACGCCGCGATATGCAGGTCGACCGGCCGCGTGCCGATGGCGCAACCGCCGGGCAACGACACCTTGGCCTCGCCCGCGCGGGCCAGAAGCGGCCCCAGCACCAAAATGCTGGCGCGCATTTTGCGCACCAGTTCGTAAGGCGCCACAACATCGGTCAGGGTCGCGGCCTTCAATTCCACCACGCGGCCCGTATGCCCCCCTGGCGCGTGGCCGTTAAGGCTGATGCCGACGCCAAGCTGGCCCAGCAAATTCGACATGGTGACGATATCGGCCAGATGCGGCACGTTCGACAGCGTCAACGCTTCATCGGTCAACAGGCTGGCGGCCAGCAGCGGCAACGCGGCGTTTTTCGCGCCGCTGATATGAATTTTGCCTTTGAGCGCCTGCCCGCCTTTGATGCGTATGCTGTCCATGCCAAACCTTTGAAAATGATTTCCATGGAAAATAAATGAATTACGCCGATAAAACCAGCCCTATCCTATCCAGCCCCGCAATAAAGCGGTCACGGCATCCGGCTGTTCCAGCGGCGACAAATGGCCGCAATGGTCGATAATTTCCAGCCGCGCGCCCGCAATGCCGCCGGCAATTTCGCGCAGCAATTCAGGCGGCGTCAGCGCGTCCTGCGCCCCTGCCACCACCAGCGTCGGGCAACGGATGTCTTTTAAAAACGCGCGGCTGTCGATGCGGTTCATAATGGCGGTTTGTTGGTTAAAAAACGCGTCGCGACCGACGCGTTCGGCCATGGCGGTCACGACACCGGTCAATGCGACATCGTGAATGCGGTCGGGGTGAATCAGCATCGGCAGCAGGCGCGGCGTCACGCCCTTGAATTGCCCCGCTTTCGACATCGCGATCAACAACCGGCGTTTCTCCTGCTGTTCCGGCGTATCCGCGCGCGCCGACGTGTTGAACAGGGCCAGTTTGACGACACGTTCGGGTGCTTGGCGCATGATTTCCAGCGCGACATATCCCCCCATCGACAACCCGGCCAACGCGAACCGGCGCGGCGCAGTCGCCAGCACATCGCGCGCGATAGCGGCAATATCGTCATGCCGCGTGGTGTCGGCAAACACGGGATCAATCAAGTCTTTCAATGCATTAGACTGATTCTGCCACAAGGCCGCATCGCACAGCAGGCCGGGCACAAAGATTAACGGCAATCGGTCGGACATTGGTTTTCAGCTCTTATTTGCATTACCTTGGGTCTTTCTGCTACAAGCAGGGCCGGAAATAAACAACTGAGTTTAAAGAAGACGTGACGACATTTGCCGATTTAGGGCTTAGCGACGATATCCTCAAGGCCATTCAGGACGTCGGATATACATCCCCAACCCCCGTTCAGGAAAAAGCCATTCCCTATGTGCTGCAGGGCCGCGATTTGCTGGCCTGCGCGCAAACCGGCACGGGCAAGACGGCGGGCTTTGTCCTGCCGATGCTGGAAATTCTGGGCGCGGGCCGCGCGCGCGCGCGCATGCCGCGGTCGTTGATTCTGGAACCGACGCGCGAACTGGCGGCGCAGGTCGCGGAAAATTTCGAAATTTACGGCAAATATCACAAGCTTTCGATGGCGCGCCTGACCGGCGGCGAAATGATGGACGAACAGATCAGGGCGCTGGATCGCGGCGTCGATGTGTTGATCGCCACGCCGGGCCGCATGATCGATCTGTTCGAACGCGGCAAAATCCTTTTGAACGACATCAAGATTTTCGTCATCGACGAAGCCGACCGCATGCTGGATATGGGCTTTATCCCCGATATCGACCGTATCGCCGGGCTGTTGCCGCCGCTGAAACAAACCCTGTTCTTCTCGGCGACCATGCCGCCGGAAATCCGCAAATTGGCCGACCGGTTTTTAAGCAACCCGAAAACCGTCACCGTGGCCCCGCCCGCGACGACGTCGGCCAATGTGACGCAGAAATTCGTCACGCTGCCGCAGAATAACGACTGGCTGAAACGCGAAGCGTTGCGCATGCTTTTGAAACAGGAAGGCGTCAAAAACGCTTTCATCTTCTGCAACCGCAAGAAAGACGTCGCGCTGCTGCATAAATCGCTGGTCAAGCACGGCTTCAACGCCGGCGCGCTGCACGGCGATATGGAACAATCGGAACGCACGGCGACGCTGGATAAATTCCGCCGCGATGAAATCGCCCTTCTGGTCTGTTCAGATGTCGCGGCGCGCGGGCTGGATATCGACGCGGTCAGCCATGTTTTCAATTTCGACGTGCCGTTCCATGCCGACGATTACGTCCACCGCATCGGCCGCACCGGCCGCGCAGGATTGACGGGTACGGCCTATACGCTGGTGACGCCGGACGACGCCAAATGCGTTGCCGCCATCGAAACGCTGATCAAAAAAACGATCGACCGCGAAACCATCCCCGACCTGCCGACGGTGGACGAGTCCACAACGCGTCACCGCCATCGCCGTGACGACGGCAGACGCGGCGGGCGAGGTGACGGGCGCGGCCCGCGGCAAGGCGGCAGCCGCGACAGTAACCGGCGTCATGACGGCAACAAGGCGAACGTGACCGACCGCAGGCATGAAACCGCGCCGCACCCTGCGCCCGCAAACAACGCAGCGCCGGCCAGAACGCGCGAAGAACCGGCCGCCGGCAACGACCGTTTCGACAACGACCTGCCCGCTTTTTTACGGCGCCCGCCCGCAGCCTTAAAATAAAAGTTTAGACAGGCATCTTACGAATCGACATTCTGGCGTTTCATCCGCCGGCGCGCCAGCAATCCGGCTAGCGCAAAGACGAAACTCATAAGACCGCCCCAGGCGCCAACGAAATACAATGTCATCGGATCGACGCCGGGAACGGTTCCCGACAAATCTTCCCGCTTCAACAGAAAGACATTGGCGGTGATGTGCCAGCCTTTGGCGCGCATTTCGTCCGCCATCCAGTCCGGCATGGTTTCAATCGATAAACGCCCCTCGACAGGCCCCGGCGGGTCGAGGCGGTAAAAGGGGTCATCCGAATCATCGGCAAAAGCGTTATCCAATTCGATCAGGGACACCGGCGCGTAACCCGAAGCATCGGGGCTGTCCTGCACCCACCCCGCCGCCGTCCGCGGCATATAGTAGTCGATATAGCCGCTGCCCGACCTGAGGTGGTAATGGTTTGCCCAGGCGAGGTCGGGATGGGCGACCGTTCCGTTCAGCCTGATATAATGAGGAAGATCATCGGGATTAGCCTCTTGCAAACTGTCGAGCGTATAAACGGGCAATGGACGCCCCGCGCCCCGATTGCCGATGGTGTCGATCGCCCACAATCCCGCGACCGTCGCCAACAGAAAGAAAAGCGCCAGAATGAACAGAAGGCGGGCTGCCGCCGCGTTTCGCGCCGTCGTCGTCGCCGGCTGGCGCATTCTGCTCCCCAAGAACGCATTGACCGTCTTTTGCGCTTCTTGCATGCACGGCGAACCGTCCCATGATTTTTTGCGCAAATAGCGCAAAGGGAGATACCAGACAACAAACCCGACAAGCGCCCAAAAGGGCGTCGTGGAATCATAAAAGGCCGTATGCGTGCAGCCGATCCAGATCACGGCGACAAAATAGGAAAGGCAATAAAGCGCTGCCAGCACCGACGCCAGACGGCGCATCCATGGAAAAATGGGCATTGTCCCTCTCAGGCGAGCCTTTCTGCGGCTCTTTCAGTATTTTTATTTTCTAGGGTCAGGACCTATTAATTTCAAGGTTTCTGCGCTGGTCAGAATCTTTGGCAATCCGTTAACTCCGCCAGCGCGGCTCCCCCCGACAGGCCGCAGGCGCGAAGAAAAACGCAAGCGCCGCAACATTATCCCGCCAAAACCCTTGCCGCCGACTCTTGCCTCTGGCAAGTCTTGGGGCATGGGTTCGACTTTCTCCTCGCAGCGATTCGGCCGGTTCTCAAGCTGGCTTTTCTGGAGCGTCGCCTGCCTGTTGGCGGCGACCGCCTCCGCGCGCGCCGGGGCACCTCCCATCGGCTATACCGGCCCCGCGCCCCAGGAACAAAGCGCAACACCGATACCGGCTGCGCCCTTGCCGCCGCCCGCGGGTTACACCGGCCCCGTCGCGCGCGGGGACGATGCGCCTATGACGGCTCAAACCGCTGCCCCCGCCCCGGCACCCCCGCCTGTCGGCTATGTCGGGCCGGTACCGCGTTCGCCGCCGCAATCCGCATCCGCCGCCGCGCCTGCCCCCGTGCCTGCCCTCACGCCTGTGTCGCCCAACGCCCATAGCGGGGAAACGCTGATCAGCGCGCAACAAATGCACACCGACAGTGCGACAGGCATCACGACGGCGACAGGCAAGGTCGAGATCGTCCATAACGACTATATCCTGCATGCCGACAAAGTGACCTATAACCAGAAAACAGGGGTCATGACGGCGGACGGCCATGTCGCCCTGTTGACGCCAACGGGCGAAGTCGAATTCGCCGATCATCAGGAAATCACCGGCGACCTGAAACAGGCCTTTGCCGAAAATGCCGGCATTTTATTCACCGACAATTCCCGTATGGCGGCCAAAACGGTGCAACGTTTCGACGAACGGTACAGCGTCGCCGACAAAGCCGCCTATACCGCCTGTAACGTCTGCGCCAAGAATCCGGACAAGCCGCCTTTATGGCAGATGCGGGCCGACAGCATCACCCACGACAATGTCGATCATGAAATTTATTACCACAATGCGACGCTCGATATCGGCGGCGTTCCTGTCGCCTATACCCCCTATATGTCGGGGCCGGACCCCACCGTCAAACGGTTGCAAGGCTTTTTGTCGCCGCAGCCGGGCTATAACCCCAATCTGGGCGCCTATGTCCGTACGCCCTATTACATCGACATCGCCCCCGACAAAGACGCGACACTGACCCCGACCTTCAGCGTCAACGACAAAGTGCAAATGGCCGGCCAATATCGCGAACGCTTCACCAACGGCCAGTTGCAATTGACGGGCTCGATCACGCAAGCCGATCTGATCGACGATCAGGGCATCGATAAAGGCGTCAAATGGCGCGGCGATTTATTCGGCAATTTCCTGTACGACATCAATCCGACATGGCGCGCCGGCACCGACATTCAATACGTGTCGGATAAAAGCTATCTGGACCGCTATCAGATCTCGTCGCTCGACCAGACTGTCAGCCACGCCTTTGTCCAGGGTTTTCAGGGCCGCGATTATATGTCGGTCGATTCCTATCACTTCCAGGATCTGCGCCCCGGCATTTACGTCAACGAACCGCTGGTTCTGCCGTCAGTGACCGTCAGCGCGCTGGGCGACCCTGGCCAGACCTTCGGCGGGCGATGGTCTTTCGACGGCAACACTTTGCTCACGACGACCAATAACACCGGCCAGCCCCTATCGACGCAAACGCCGGATACGCGGCGCCTGTCGCTGAATGGCGGATGGGAACGGCAATTGATTTCGAATACCGGCCTTGTCACCACGGTGTCGGGCCTGCTGCGCACCGACAGTTATTGGGCCAATAACGTGGTCGGCGCCGATGGCACGACCCTTTACAATCAGGCCATGTATACGCGGCCTTTCGAACAGGCAAACGCCGTGATGCGTTACCCCCTAAGCCGCGGCGGCGACGGATATCAGCAATTGACCGAACCCATCGTCGCCCTGACGGCAGCCCCCACCGTGCGCAACATCGCCAAACAGGTCAATCTGGACAGCCTCGACACCGAATTCGACGAAACCAACCTGTTTTCGCCCAACCGCTTTACCGGCTCCGATCAGGTCGAAGGGGGCAGCCGCGCCACATACGGTTTGCGCAACGTCATCACCGCGAATAACGGCGCGCATATCGATACATTCGCCGGCCAAAGCTACGACTTCACTCAGGACAACCAATTCACTCAGCAATCGGGCCTCGGCCAGCGCGCGTCGGATTATGTCGGACGCATCGATTTTTCCCCCGCGCCGTGGTTCGACGCCAATTACGGTTTCCGCCTTGCGTCCAGCAACCTGTCGCCGCAACGGCAGGACGTGCTGACCAGCTTTGGCGCGCCGGTGTTCCGCCCGTCCATTCGCTATATCCAGGCCTATCAAACCGATCCTGTCACCAACCTGATCGATCAGGTCAGACAGATCACCTTTGGCTTTTCGTCGACTTTCGACAAATACTGGAATCTGTCCGGATCGCATACGCAGGCCTTCGACCCGCAGCCGGGGCCGCGTATCAGCACCATATCGTTGGACTATGTCGACGAATGCCTGGGCTATGGCATGACCCTGTCGCGCGACGATACCAACCGGCTGGATATCAGTTCGGGCACATCGGTGACGTTCCATCTGTTCCTGAAAAATCTGGGCGGCATCGGCACGGATTCAGCCAGCGGCGTCCAATTCCCCACCGAATTCAGACAGACAGATTGATCAAAGCTTCGTCGAAACCGGTGACAACGCGCACCCCCGGCGGCGGGACGGGTTTTTTCTGCGTCAACCACAGGCACGCGCCGATACCACCGCCTTGCGCCGCCTGCATATCGCGTAAATTATCGCCCAGAAATGCCGACCGCGACGCATCGAGATCAAGCCGCCGCACGGCTTCCAGCACCATGCCCGGATGAGGCTTGCGCCAGAAACTTTCGCGGGCGTAGGGCGCGACCGTGCCTTCGGGATGCTCGAAACACGCCAAATTCAGATCGATATCGATGCCTTCGCGTTTTAACGCCGTCAGCATATGGGCGGTGACGGCGGCGTGGTCGGCCGCGCCGTATAAACCGCGCGCGACGCCCGATTGATTGGTCAAAACAGCCAGCCTGAACCCGCGATCGCGCACGGCACGCAGGAACGGAAACAGCCCCGGCATGAATTCAAACCGCGCGACATCGCCGACATAGCCGCAGTCGATATTGATAACCCCATCGCGGTCGAGAAGAAGGGCGCGGTTTCCGGTCATGCTTGCCCCGTCATGTTTTGTCCGTTGTGTTCCTTTGACAATCTTTTATAGTCGCCTTGCAACCCGCCCTCAATGACCTATTGGGTTTTTATCATGTTCCGCCTTCTCGCCCTTCTTATGACCCTCGCAACCGGAGTTTTTTCCATGCCCGCCGATGCCGCCGCCCTCGACCCCGAAAACACGCTCTATCTCGACCTGCCCGCCGGCCGCGTCGTCATCGAAATGCGTCCCGATCTGGCGCCGCACACCGTCGCGCGCATCAAGGAACTGGTGCGGCAGCATTTCTATGACGGGCTGGCTTTCCACCGCGTCATTCCCGATTTCATGGCGCAAACCGGCGACCCCACCGGCACCGGCATGGGCGGTTCGGGACAGAAGCTGAAAGCCGAATTTTCCGACGCGCATCACGTTCGCGGCACGGTGTCGATGGCGCGCGCCGCCAGCCCCGACAGCGCCGACAGCCAGTTTTTCATCTGCCTTGCCGCCGCGCCGTGGCTGGACGGCCAATATACCATCTGGGGACAGGTGGTGTCGGGCATGGACTATGTCGACCAGATCAAACAGGGCAGCGCCGCCAATAACGGCACGGTTTCCGACCCCACCCGCATCGTCAGAATGCAAGTCGCCGCCGACGTTAAGGGGTAACGCTTTAAGAGGTGATCTTTTCCGGCGGAAAAAGCACCGCGCCGGCAAATCCGCTTTCGGCAATGCCGGTACACATATTTTTCCACGGGCATAATGTGCAGGCGCGGCGAATGGCGCCATGCGCAAAATGCAGCCGCAGCGCCGCAATGTCGCGCGGCGTCAATACCAGCCTGTCGCCGATTTTCAAATGTCGATGCAGAATGCGTCCGGCGTCCCGCAGGGCCAGCCTGTCTTCGTGCCGCGGCTTTGGCGCGCGGCAAACGCGCGCATGCGCGCAGGAAATGGCCGCCCCGCGGCGCAAGGCGTCGCAGATATCGTCCGGCCCGGCGATAATTTCGATTTCGGCGCCGCGCCCGATTTTAGCGACGACGGCGCGCATATTGTCGACAAAATCGTCGGTATAGCCTTTGCCGACAAAGGACAGAATGCACAGGAAATGATGCCCGCGCAGGCGTACGACGCCCTCAGGCATGCGGCCCCCGATCGGGCGGGCGCGGCGCATAACCGCCCACCGCCGCCATCGGCCTGATCACGGCGGCGGCACAATAATCGGTGAAAGCAAGCGCCTTGATATTTCCGTCGTCCATGCGGAGCCTGATAAAGTTGGCATAAGTGTCGGGCCTGATTTGCTGCGCGTCGAATCCTGCATAAGATCCACAAACGGGCGCGCCGTCCCGACCATATAATGTCACAAGCCCTGTGCTGTCGGCAAATCCGATGCGTTGCAGGATGGCGGTAAAGCCCTGCTGGCGGTGGATGCGGCCAAGCTCGTCCCGTTTCGCGTCAAAAAGCCGCATAAAACGGGGAATATCGATATCAACGCCGTGATCCGCAAAACAGGTGCCCGCAACCGCCACCGATTTGTCGCGCATCGCCGCAGCGGGCGGCGGGGTCACGATATTAAGACCGACGCTCATGCTGGCCAACGGCGCGGCACGGGACGGAAACGGATGCGGCAAATAAAGACCGCCCGCGATCTTGCAATCATCGACCAGAATATCATTGGCAAATTTGTAAACCGTGCGCCCGCGCGGCACCAGCGCCGCAACGATTTCGCCGACGGCGAGCATGTCGGTAAATTCGACCTCTTTAGGATAATCCATATCGGCGTCGATGACATAGCTGAGCATCAGATTGCCGGGGGCCGAAAACCATTGGCGCACTTGCCCGGTCGCCTTGTCGACGCCGCCGCCGCGGCCTTTGGTTTGTTCGAGGGCGAAGATACTGAATCCGGCCGGTTTGCCTTGCGCGATGGCGGCGGCAATATCGCCGATTGTCGTTTCGGTCGACGCCAGAAAACGCAGCGTTTCGCTCTCATAATTCTCGCCGCCCATGGCGGTCGAAAAAGCCTGTTCATACGGCAAAAACATAGCGGTTTGTCCCTTAGGTCACGGCAATAAAGAAGCCACGAAAGGCCAACGCCCCGGCACGGCATCGGGCCACAAACGCGCGCCCTGATAATTCTTTCCGGCCATTTCGGCGCAGGCGTCTTTCCATCGGCATGCGCCGCACGCGGTGCGCGCCCTGCCTGCCGCATAGGCCAGACGCAGCTGCTTGATTTCGCCGGTTTTCAGCACAAGATCGCCGCCCGCCTGCAAAGCGGGAATTTGCAAAGCGGCGCAGATGTCGGCGCGCGCCCACTGATCGAGCATGCGCAGGGTTCTATTTCTGTCGCAGGACATGGCATGATTGCACCGGATAGCATCACCGGCGGCAAAGCCGCCGCAAATGTCATCGGCGCCGGCGGTAATCTTGATCGCCGCGCCGCCTTCGATCTTGCGGATAATGCGGCCGATATGGGCGGCATGGGCCGGCGTATGGCTGTCGCCGCCGTGATTGAGAATGCACAACACATGGTGCCAGCGCAGCCTGACGGCATCGGTCATGATGATCAGGCCGCGTTTTCGATATAACGCGGGAAAATGCCCTGCGGCGCGGGCAAGGGCGTGCCGGATTGCAACGCATAAGCGTCGCCTTCGATATGTTCGAACGCGCGCGCATCGGCAGGCACGGCCAGCTGGTCGAGCAACCGCGCCGCCGCGTCGGGCATAAAGGGTTGCAGCACGACGCCCAGATGGCGCAGCGTTTCCGCCAGCACATAAAGCACGGTTTCCATGCGCGCGATGTCGGTTTTCTTCAACGCCCACGGCGCCTGTTCATCGACATAGCGATCGGCCGCGCCGATAACGTCCCAAATGTGATCGAGCGCGCGGGAAAAACCCTGCGCATCGAACAATGAACGCAGTTGCGGGACAAGCCCGCGGGCGCGCGACAACAACGCCTCGTCGGCGTCGGTAAATGCACCGTGCGCGGGGACTTTGCCGCCGCAATTTTTGGCAATCTGCGACAAAGTCCGTTGCGCCAGATTGCCGATACCATTGGCCAGATCGCTGTTGATACGGCGCACCATGGCTTCACGCGAAAAGTCGCCGTCATTGCCGAACGGCACTTCACGCATCAAAAAATACCGCGTCTGGTCAAGCCCATAGGTTGCGATCACTTCGTAAGGATCAATGACATTGCCCAGCGATTTGGAAATTTTCTGGCCTTCGTTCGTCCACCAGCCATGGGCGAACACGCGTTTCGGCGGTTCAAGCCCGGCGGCCATTAAAAAAGCCGGCCAATAAACGGCATGGAAACGCAAAATATCCTTGCCCACCATATGGACGTCGGCGGGCCAGAATTTTTTGTACCCGTCGGCCTGCATGTCGGGATACCCGACCGCAGTGATGTAATTGGTCAACGCATCAAGCCACACATACATGACATGCGCGGGTTCGTTCGGCACCGGCACGCCCCAGCTGAGCGCGGTGCGCGACACCGACAAATCGCGCATGCCGGACTTGACGAAGCTGACAACCTCGTTGCGGCGCGTGTGCGGCAGGATGAAATCGGGATTTTGGTCGTAAAACGCCAAAAGCCGGTCGGCCCACGCCGATAATTTAAAGAAATAACTGGGTTCTTCGACCCATTCGCATTCCGCGCCGCTGGGCGCGATTTTCTTGCCGCCGGGGCCGTCTTTCAATTCGTCTTCGCCGTAATAGGCTTCGTCGCGCACGGCATACCAGCCGGCATATTTGCCCAGATATATTTCACCCCGCGCCAGCAATGCGTCCCACAAAGCCTGACAGGCTTTTTTATGCCGCGCTTCGGTGGTGCGAATGAAATCGTCATTCGACACGTTAAGCGTTTTCAGCAAATCGCGGAAATTTTGCGAAACCTTGTCGGTAAAAGCCTGCGGGTCCATGCCCGCCTTGACCGCCGATTTTTCGATCTTCTGGCCGTGTTCGTCGGTGCCCGACAAAAACATCACGTCATAGCCGTCCAGCCGCTTGAACCGCGCCATGACATCGCAGGCCAGCGAGGTATAAGCGTGGCCGATATGCGGCACATCGTTGACATAGTAAATCGGCGTCGTGATGTAATAATTTTTCACGCGAAATCCTCGGTTTTATGAAAAGCGGCGATCAGGGCGACGGCAGCGTCGGGTTATCCTGCCCCGGAAACGGCGCGAAGGGGAACGGTTTTTCATCCGACGAGAAAGTCAGGAACCGCGTCACCTGCGCCTGATAGGCCGCGAGATTTTCGCCGAACTGGGCCAGCCCGCCGAAAGCCGCGCCGCTGAACAATTTGGCCAGAAACTGGAACACCGACGTGGCGAAAGTCAGCAAAATCGACAGGTAAAACGCCACGCCGAACACGACCAGATACACGAAACGCAACCACGTATCCTTGTCCTTGACATGTTTCTTCAAATCTTCTTCGTTGAGGCCGGTCATGGTTTCCTCCGTTATGTGTTGGGTTTTTATAGGCTTTTTGGCCGGAAAATGCAATGATGCGCCTTATGGTAAATCCCGCCATATCCCTTGCCGCCCGCGCGCTCGACATCCTGCTGCCGCCTTTGTGCCTGCGTTGCGACGACCCCGTAGGCGGCACGGCCAGCCTGTGTCCCGCCTGCTGGGGGCAAATCCATTTTATCGCCACGCCTTTTTGCGCCTGTTGCGGGGCGGTTTTCGACATTCCGGTCGGCGACGGCATGCTGTGCGGCCATTGTCTGGCCACGCCGCCGCGTTTTACCTCGGCGCGGGCCGCCATGCTGTATGACGATGCCAGCCGCGCCCTCGTTCTGGGCTTCAAACACGGCGACCGCACCCACGGCGCGCGCGCGCTGGCGGTCTGGATGCATCGCGCCGGCGGCGACATGCTGGCCAGGGCCGATGCGCTTTTGCCCGTGCCGCTGCATCGCTGGCGGTTATGGGGACGGCGATACAATCAATCGGCATTGTTGGCGCAACATATAGGCGATCTGGCGCAAAAACCGGTCTGGGTCGACGTGCTGCGCCGCATCCGCGCAACCCCCAGCCAGGGCCACCGCAAACGCAAGGAACGTCAGGATAACGTCCATAACGCCTTCGCTTTGGCGGCGGGGCACGACGTCACGGGCAAAATTCTGGTATTGATCGACGATGTGCTGACAACGGGCGCGACGGTCGAGGAATGCAGCCGCGTGTTGTTAAAAGCGGGTGCGCGGGAAGTGCACGTCCTGACCCTGTCGCGGGTCAGAAGCGTGGTTTAGGGTCAGGACTTGGTCACCAGCGCGACGGTTTTACCGGCCCAACGCAACGCTTTATCAAGCGCCGCCATTGTTTTAGCCATATCGCGGCTGTCGTCGGCCCGCCACGCGCAGAAGGCATAGGCGTAAATCGCGACAAGCCCCATGGCGACAACGGCGCGCGGCGGTGATATGGAATCAACCCGCGCCGCGTCAATAACGCGATAGGCTCCGTCCATTACCGCCCGCATCAGAACGCAAGCCAAAGCGCGGTCATGCCGTGCCGCGGATTCCATGCTTTCAATCGCTTGGCGATGTTTTTGCAAAATGTCGAACCGCGCCATAAGAAGGTCGAACAACCGGTCATGCAGCGGCCCCGCACCGCCAGCCCCCACTGCGACAAATGCCTCGTGGTCGATAGCCTTGGCAATCATGGGCACAAGCGCATTAACCGTAACAAGACGCGCGCGCAACCCTGCCACGGGCATTTTTGCCGCGCGGGCCACGGCGTCCAGCGTTACCCGTTCCCAGCCTTTGGCCGCGGCGAGGCGCAGCGCGGCCGCGGCAATCCGGGCGTCATCATGTTGTTTTTCAGCTTTGGCCATAAGAATTTATACCCGAAATCCGCTTGAATGGCAGCGGTATTTCTGTTTCTGTGGGCGCATGACAAAAACCATAGACAGCCATATTTTCCGCCAGACGATGGGGTGCTTTGCCACCGGCATCGCCGTCGTCACGGCGCATAACGATAAATTCGGCGCCTTCGGCCTGACGGTCAATTCATTGACTTCGGTATCCCTTGACCCGCCGCTGATCCTGTTCTGCATCGACAAAAACGCGTCGCTGCACGCCGCGTTTCGCCGCGCCGACAGGTTCGCCGTCAATATTCTGGCCGCGGGACAGGAAGACGTATCCCGCCATTTCGCCAGCCGCCACCATCACGGCCAGCCGAAAAAAATATGGGACAAGCCGCAAGGCGAAACCCCCATTCTGCGCGGCACGCTGGGCTGGCTCCTATGCCGCCGCCATAAATTATACGCGGGCGGCGACCATACCATTATCGTCGGCGAAGTCGTCGATTTGCGCAAACGCCCCGGCGCCAAAGAACCGTTAGTTTATTTTCATGGACGTTATCGCGGTTTAGAGTCATGACAGAGTGAATAAAATCCCGCCTCAAGGATTCGCCCGTGAAAAAAACAGCCTATGCCCCTGTTCTTCTGCTCGCTTTGCTGGCCGCCTGCGAGGTCGGGCCCGACTATCAAAAACCCGCGACCGACGCCGCCGTCGCCTATAAAGAATCCAACGACTGGAACCCGGCGCAACCGATGGACGCGATCGATCGCGGTCAATGGTGGACGGTTTACCAAGACCCCATCCTCAACGCGCTGGAAAAACAGGTCGATGTTTCCAACGAAAATCTGAAATCGTTCGAAGCCGCCTATCGCGCCGCCAAGGCATCCGCAGACCAGACGCGCGCCGGCCTGTTCCCCACCGTCGCGCTGGGCAAATCGGCGACGCGCACCGGCACGGGCACGCACACCGCGGCCAACGCCTATGATTTATCGGCCGATGCCAGCTGGACCGTCGATCTGTGGGGCAAAATCCGCCGCGAGGTGGAAAATGCCGAAAGCACCGCGCAAGCCAGCGCCGCCGATCTCGCCAACGCCCGTTTGTCGGCGCAGGCCGAACTCGCCACCGATTATTTCGCGCTGCGCGTGCAGGACGAACAGCAACGGCTGCTGGACGAAACCGTCAAAGACGATCAGAAAATCCTGACCATCGTGCAGAACCAGTATAAATCCGGCGTCGCGGCCCAATCCGACATGCTGTCGGCGCAGGCAACGCTGGAAAGCGCGCAAAGCCAGGCCGCCGCGTCGCGCCTGAAACGCGACCAGCTTGAACATGCCATCGCCGTTCTGGTCGGCCAGCAGCCCGCCGATTTCGCCCTGCCGCCCGCGCCGACGCTCGACCGCGTGCCGTTGATCCCGGCGGGCCTTCCGTCGCAACTTCTGGAACGCCGCCCCGACATCGCCTCGGCCGAACGGCAAATGGCCGCGGCCAATGCCGATATCGGCGTTGCCGAAGCGGCCTATTATCCGTCGCTGACATTGTCGGCTTCCTACGGATTTTCAGCGTCGATGGCGAACCAGCTTTTCAACGCCGCCAGCACGTTGTGGTCGTTCGGCGCCTCGGCCAGCGAAACCGCGATTGATTTCGGCGCGCGCGATGCCGCGACCGAGGAAGCCCGCGCGACATTCGACCAAAGCCTCGCCACCTATCGCCAGACGGTGCTGACCGCGTTCCAGAATGTCGAAGACAATCTGGCGGCCCAGCATTTCCTGATCGCGCAGGAAAAGGCGCAAAAAGCCGCCGCCCGCGACGCCGACAAAGCCGAACAGATCACGGTCAACCAATACAAACAGGGCGTGGCGTCTTACGAATCCGTCCTGAACGCGCAGATTCAACGCCTGACCGACGACCAGGCCGCCTTGACCGTCACCGGCGACCGGTTGTCGGCCAGCGTTGCCCTGATCGAAGCGCTGGGCGGCGGCTGGGACGCGTCGCAATTGCCGAAGATGTAGCAAAATCAAAGGGAAGCGGTGTCGATGCCCCATTTGCACCCCGTCGCATCCCGTGGTAAGCATCCAGTCTTTGCCACAACATAAAGTTAACGATGCAAACGCTCGAATTCGAAAAATCGGTCGCCGATCTGGAAGCCAAGATCGAAGAACTGCGCCATTTATCCGATGGCGGCCATGTCAATATCGCCTCTGAAATCGGCAAATTGCGGGACAAGGTCAACAAGCAATTGCAAGGCCTCTATGCCAAGCTGACCCCGGCGCAGAAGGTGCAGGTCGCGCGCCACGCCGACCGCCCGCATTGCCTCGATTACATCGCCGCGCTGATCGACGAATTCACGCCATTGGCGGGCGACCGCGCCTTTGCCGAAGATCAGGCCATCATCGGCGGCCTGGGCCGTTTCCGCGGCACGCCCTGCGTCATCATCGGACAGGAACGCGGCCACGACACCGACAGCCGCATCAAACATAATTTCGGCATGGCCAAACCCGAAGGCTACCGCAAGGCGCAACGGCTGATGCGGCTGGCCGACCATTTCGGCCTGCCCATCATCACGCTGGTCGATACCGCGGGCGCGTTCCCCGGCGTCGACGCCGAAGCGCGCGGTCAGGCCGAGGCCATCGCGCGGTCGATCGAAACCTGTTTGCAGGTCGCCGTGCCGCTGGTCACCTGCATCATCGGCGAAGGCGGGTCGGGCGGCGCCATAGCCCTTGCCACCGGCGACCGTATCCTGATGCTGGAACATGCCATTTATTCGGTAATTTCACCCGAAGGCTGCGCGTCCATCCTGTGGCGCAGCGCCGCCAACGCCGCCGAAGCTGCCGCCGCCTTGCGCCTCACCGCGCAGGATCTGCTGCAACTCGGCATCATCGACCGCATCATCCCGGAACCGCTGGGCGGCGCGCATCGTAACCCCGACGAGGCTATCGCCGCCGTCGGCGACGCGCTGGCCAAGGCTTTGGACGATGTCGCCAAGCTCGACAAAAAAGCCCTGCTCGCCGCGCGGCGCGATAAGTTTCTGGATATGGGGCAAAAAGCGTTGGCCTAAGATCGGGCCAAAAGCCCTGCCCCTAATCCGCGCCCGCCGGCTTGTTCTTTTGCCGCACCCATTGCAGCATCTCGTCGAATTTGCGCGCGATGGCGTTTTGCGATGTCGGCTTGATGATATAGGCGGTCGCGCCCGCCCTGACGGCATCGATCACGTGCTTTTGTTCAGACACAGCCGTGGCCATGATAAAAGCGACATTGTCGAAATCGGGTCTGGCGCGATAGCGGCGCAAAATATCCACCCCCGTCATGCCGGGCATTTCCCAGTCCAGAAACACGATCTGAAACGGCTTGCCCGCCAGACGCGCGGCGTCGATGGCGGCGCAGGCCTGCGTGCCGTCAAGGACGATTTCGATATCAACGACGCCGCAATCGCGCAAGGCATTGGCCACAATCTGCCGCGACAGCGCATGATCCTCTGCAACCAGAATTCTGACGGTGCGGGCGGTGATATCCATAAATTCTCTCGAACGACGTGACAACTCGACTTATTACCGCCATAAAATAACTTAGGAATTCTTAAAGAGACCGCATCATGCCCCACACCATCCCCGACCGCATCGTCATCGCCACCCATAATCAGGGCAAATTGCGGGAATTTCAGGCCTTGCTCGCGCCTTATGGCTGCGCGCTGATATCGTCGGGCCAAATGGGGCTGGCCGCGCCCGATGAAACGGGATCGACATTCGCCGAAAATGCCATCCTTAAGGCGCGCATCGCGGCGCAGGAAACCGGCATGGTCGCGCTGGCCGACGACAGCGGGCTGTGCGTATCGGCGCTGGACGGAAGCCCCGGCATTTATTCCGCGCGATGGAGCGACAACGGCGATTTCTATCCCGCCATGGAACGCATCAACCGCGAAATCGGCGCCAATCCCGACCGCGCCGCGCATTTCATCACCGTGCTGGCTTTGTGCTGGCCCGACGGCTATCACGAAACCGTGGCGGGCCGCGTCGACGGCACCATCGCCCCCGCGCCGCGCGGCACAGGCGGCCACGGCTATGACCCGATCTTTGTGCCCAACGGCGATACGCGGACTTTCGCCGAAATGCATGACGACGAAAAAAACGCCATCAGCCACCGCGCCGTCGCCGCCCGCATTCTGGTCGAAAAATTTTTCGCCCATCGCAAGAGTTGACGCATCGCGCAAAGTTTGTGTAGGATCAAATTCATGAACCGCGCTTTCGCCCTTTTTGCTTCTTTCCGTCGCCGCGCCACGCGACGCGCCTAGGCGCGTATTTTTTCGGTTCCGCTCCCATAAATAAATCATGTCTGCCTGCGTACAGGCGAATTTTGACCATAATCACGGAGACTTTATGTCTATCAGTCCTGCTCAAGGCGTTTTTCCCGTTTCGCAAACGGCAACCCTTCGCGATATGACCATCGACGATTACGATGCCGTCATCGCGTTGTGGCAACAAACCGAATATGTCAATCTGAACGAATGCGACACGCGCGACGGCATCGATCTGTATCTGCGGCGCAACCCCGGCCTATGCTTTGTCGCCGAAACAGGAAACGGCATCGTCGGGGCCGTCCTGTGCGGCCATGACGGGCGGCGCGGCTTCCTGCGGCACTTGGCCGTCGCCAGAGACCATCGTCAATCCGGCGTGGGAAAACAGCTGGTTAACAAAGTAATGGACGCGCTCCACGAACAGGGCATCGGCAAATGCAATATTTTTGTCGATAACGGCAACAAGCCCGGTTTTTCTTTTTGGGAATATATGGGGTGGGGGTATCTTCGACGAAAGTTTTCGCACCTTGCAAACCGCGACGCGCCCGTTCACCCACTATGGGGCTACACCCACACATAAATCACGGCCTTAAAATTTATCTCTTACACTCGCACAAGGAAAACGACAATGAACATCCAAGACCTTAAAGGAAAAACCATCGCTTTTGCCGCATCGGGCGGCCTCGACAGCTGCACCATCACCCACTGGCTGACCGAACAGGGTGTCAAGGTCGTGGCCTGCACGGCGGATCTGGCGCAGCCCGACGAAAGCGATTTCGGGGCGATTGAAAAACGCATGCGCGCCTGCGGCGCCGTCGACTTCGTCGGTATCCCCTTGCAAAAACAAATGGCCGATATCGGCATCGAAGGCATACAGGCGCAAACCTGTTACGAAAGCCGGTACTGGACGACCACACCTTTGGGCCGTCAGGTCACAACGGCGGGCATCCTGCCGGAAATGAAAAAACGCGGGATCAGCATCTTCAGCCACGGCGCGACCGGACGCGGCAACGATCAGGTGCGGTTCCAGCTCATCACCAACATGCTGGAACCGTCTTTCGGCGTCTACGCCCCGTGGCGCGACGAAGCGTTTTTGAACCGCTTCGGCGGCCGTTTGCAAATGATCGATTATTGCGAACAGCACGGCCTGCCCATCAAGGCGACGCGCGACAAGCCCTATTCCACCGATGCCAATCTGTTGGGCCTGACCCACGAAGGCGGCAAGCTGGAATCGTTGCAAACGCCCGCGCATTTCGTCACGCCGGAAATGGGCGTATGGGCGGAACAAGCCCCCGACGCGCCGGAACAATTCACCGTGCGTTTTGAAAAAGGCCAACCGGTTGCCATCAACGGCGCGCCGGTCGACGCGCTGAAAGCCATATTGATAGCCAACCAAATCGGCGGCAAGCACGGCATCGGCATCGGGCTGCATCTGGTCGAAAACCGTTTCGTCGGCGTCAAATCGCGCGGCGTGTACGAAGCGCCGGGCATGGAATTGCTGGGCACGGCCTATGGGTTCCTGTTGCAATTAATCATGGACCGCCGCGCCCACGAATTATTCACGAAATTGTCCGCCGAAATCACCAAGCAGCTGTATCAAGGCTATTGGAACGACGTTGCCACGCGCATGGCCCGCAAAGCCATTGCCGAAGTCACGGCGCTGGCTACCGGCACCATCACCGTCGCGGTGTACAAGGGCAATGTTTCGTACGTCAACGCCACCGACGCGCCGCATTCCCTTTTCACCAATGACGGCTCGATGGAAGCCGAAGGATCGTTCGACCACAAGGATTCCGAAGGCTTCCTCGGCGTCCTTGGCGTCCATGCCCGCGCGATCGCCAAAGCAGGACAGGTCTAATCAATACCCGCCGACCACGACATAGCGCATCGCCAGTTCCAGCATATCGGGCGTGATGACGCGGTCGGCGGATGATTTGCCGCCTTTGCCTTTATTGCCGTCGCGTGCCGCCGCTTCGCGCTGGCGAAAAATCGACGCCGTCTGGCACAACACAATCGCATCTTCGATCTGCGCCGGATTGGTCACGCTTAACAGCACGCGCGCCAGAAACCCTTCGCGTGACATGTCGGCCAGCCGGTACCCCGCCCGCAACGCCCCGTCCAGATAAAATTCCGCCACGCCCGCCAGCATGCGGTGCACATCGGCCTGCAGGGCATGTTGCGGCACGGGCACCACGGGCGCGCCGGGCAATGTCAATGTCGCGCCGAACAGATGATCGACTTCGCCGCCTGCGACCAGGCGATTGGTCGTCCCGACCACCAGCGCGTGGCTGCGTTCCGATATCGCCTCGATCACCGCGTCAAGTTCGGCCAGCAATTCTTCATCTTCGCGGTCATCGATCAAATCGAGGCGCGGCAGCAGCAGCATAATCTTTTCGTGCCGCGCCCGCACCGCCAGATGGCGCGCCCGCGCCAGCGCGTCGACATTGCGCGGATTATGCACAATAATGACCCGGTCGAATTTTGCCGCCACGGCGATATGCTTGGCCAAAGCCTTTTTGCCCGACAAAGGCGGCCCGGCGATCAGGATTTCATTACCCAGCCGCAAATCTTCATAGGCTTCGGGATACCGCGCGCGGTCGATCAGAGGACGAATATCAGCCAGCAGATCGTCAACACCCGCCAATTGCACCTTCAACCCGGCGGTGTCGATAATTTCCAGGCTCAAATCCACGGCATGTTTGCGCTTGCGCCGTTCGATGATGAATTCCAAAAGGATAGGCAACAGAACGACGGCTTCCAGCACGGCCGCTATCGTCAGAATTTGATCGCCAAGACTTAACATGTCATCATGTCCGAATTGCCATCAGGCTTGGTAAACAGGGTTGATAAGACTGTGTAATCCTATTGCCAAAATCTTGCCACAGCGAATATCTACAATGACCATTATGCGTTTCATCGCCGCCTTTGCCGTCGTTTTGTGCCTGATAACGGCCGCATCGCCCGCGCGCGCGGGCGATGGCGAAGTGCTGGGCACGGGCATCGGCGCGGCGATGGGCGGCTTGCTGGGCAGCCAGCTGGGCCGCGGCGGCGGATGGGGCACGGCCACGGGGCTGGGCATCGTCGGCGGCGCGGTCGCCGGCAATATGATCGGCCAATCTATCGACAACGCCAACCGCGATAGCTATGCGGCATCCGGCACCGACTTCTATGACCCCGCCGTCGAACCCGCTTTTACAACGCCTTACGCGCCCAATTACGTCGCGCCGCCCGCCCCGCCGCCGATTTATACCGATCAATCGACAGGGGCCTATTGCCGCGAATTTTCGCAACAGATCATCATCGACGGCCGCCCGCAGGAAAGCTATGGCACCGCCTGCCTGCAACCCGACGGCACATGGCGCATCATGCCGTAAGTTCCGCCTACTGGCTGACGCGCAAGCTGGCCAGCGAGTCGCCGATCGCGCTGAAAATCGTGTTCAGCTGGTCCGTCGTCGGCGACGCAAAGTAATAATTCACCGCCGTGGCACAGCTTTGCAGTTCGGCGGTGTTAATGCCGCCATTGGTGCCGAGCCCGATGGTATAAATGTAAATACCCTGATTTTTCATCGCCGTACAGACATCCAAAGCCTTGGCATCAAGATCGTTGACGGCGGTCGTGCCGTTGGTCGATCCCGCGCGGCCGTTATGCAGGAACCAATAGGCGCCATGCGACAGATCATCGATGGTATTTTCACCGTCGGTGACCAACACAATCGCCTTGGCCATGCCCGGCGAATTATAATCCAAAGGCAAGCCGTTGGCGTCCATCGCACCGCCCCATTCGCCGCGCCAGCGCGGCGACAGCATGCGCCATCCCCATACCAGCCCCTGATTGATCAGCGTATCGCCCTGCGCCGTCATGGAATTAATGGCGCTGGTCAATACAGTCGAATCGTTGGTCATCGGCGTCACCTGCTGCGGGCACAGCAAATTGGGGCCGCGGCTGGTTTCGTCCAGCGGCGATGCGTAATTATATCCCGTCAGCGTGCAAGTGGTGGAACTGCTCGGCGAACATCTCGACGTCGTCGAACAATATGTCCGCCCGTACCAAGTCGTACATTTCTTGTAAATCGGCGTCGCCCAGTCGTTGTAATTGTAATTGGGCGTATTGTTGTACGGGCTGCCGTAATTGATATTGTCAGTCGGCCAGTAATATTGGTCGAACAACGTATTGGTGTCGCTTTGCGACGGCGGGTCGTCGGTGATGTCGTACCCGTTCTGGCGCGCATCGACGCACCCGAACCAGCTGGTCGGCCCCCAACCCGGCCCCTGCGCCGCCGGCATGCTGGCCAACGCCGTGTCATAGGTGTCATTCATCCATGTCGGATGGCCGGTACCGATATTGACGGCTTGGGAAAACGGCACAATGCCGACCCACAATTTGCCGTTGGTCGACGTCGTCTGCCCGCCGAACAGATTATTGACAAGCGTATTCGCCGCCGTCTGCAAAGCCTGAATCTTGCTGGTGCTGCCGCCGGCCGACTGGCTCATCGACCCGGTATTGTCCAGAACCATGACCAGTTCCAGCCCCGTGACCGACCGTGAAATCTGCGACGTCGCCGACACGGTGACCTGATCGATGCCCAGCGTGGTCATGAAAGTGGTGGGCAGCGTCGCCGTCGCCGACAGGTTGAACACGGTGTTGGTGCTGTTGGCCTGAACGCCGATATTGGTGACGACCGCGCCCAGATAGCCGTTGAAATTGGCGTCGAGATATTTGGTCACTTCCGAATTGATATTTGTCGTGCTGACGGTCGATCCCGCGGCAAGCCCCGCGGCGTCGAGCGAGAATTGCAGCTTGGACTGCACCATCTGGGTGCGCGCGGTATCAATCGCCAAACCGGTGAAGCCCGTCAAGGCGATCAGGGAAAACGCCAGCAACGGCAACGTCATGCCGGAATCGCCGCGCAGGAATCGCGCAATGGCGCGGCGCAAAGCCGCCCCGCGCGCCGTCAAACCCCCGAATGTCGTCATCCTGTTCATGGCATCCCTCTTTTACGTCGGCGGCGTGACCAGCGGGCTCAGCCGCGGTTTGTAAATCGCGGTGCGATAAATCTGGCCGATATCGAACAAGCCGCTGGACGGAAACAACGGCGTGAAATTGTAAAACACTTCCGAGATAATCACGTTATCGCCGGCATTGAGCGTCAACCCGTTGGGCAGCGTCGCCACGCCGCCCGTCGTGCCGATACGGCTGACCGCGGTCAATGTGCCGCCGCCCTGATATTGCCATTCGA
Organism: Alphaproteobacteria bacterium; assembly: GCA_028866275.1. GTDB lineage: Bacteria > Pseudomonadota > Alphaproteobacteria > UBA9219 > UBA9219 > CAIXLI01. Next base: position 15,233 of record JAGWIK010000004.1, on the reverse strand, counting down.
CCACCGGTTGCCCGGTCGAGGGCTGGTAAACCGATGTCACAATGACCATGCCGCTTGCGCCGAAAGCGATCGGACTCATCAACTGGCCCGCAGCCTGCACGATGTCCGACAGATCGGCCAAGGTGATGGTCTGGTACTGCGTCACCACGTCGGTGACGGTATAGGCGATACGGTCGCATCTTTCGCTGACCAGAAGCGCATAAGTCCCCCCCGACGCCCCCAAAATCAACGCCGTCCATATCGGCAATGTCAGCGCGAATTCCACCGCCGCCACGCCGCGGCGGGCACGGCGGGCGCAGCGGCGCAACGGCGTCCATATGTCAGCCATAAGGCTCATTGCGCACCACGATGGTCGATGTCAGGTTGACGATGCCGTTGGTGCCGATGATCTCCGACATCATCGGCGTGAACAATTTCCACGGATAGGTAAAGGTGTAGGCGACGATCTGCTGCTGCGTCCCGTAACCCGACGTGCCGCCGGTGTTCGTGCCGGCGTTCGAAAAATCACTGTAGGCGGTTTCGGTGACCGTCACGTTGTTAGGGTCGAGCATCGACCCGTAGGCTTTCAATTCGTTGTCGAGAATTTGCGTCACGGTCTGCGCCTGGGTCTCCCCGCTGCCGGTATAGCCGGTCTTGGCGAGGCGCGCGGTGTTAAAGGCGGCATTTTCCAGTATCTGTTGCGCGCCCATCATCAGGCACATTTCAACCGTGCCCATCAGCATCATGAAAAACACAGGGGCGATTATCGCCATTTCAACGGCGGTCGCGCCGCGCCGCGCCGCGTGCCGCCAGCGCGCCGTCCGTTTCAGCCATACCATGTCCCCGGCCATTTCCAAGCCCCGTACAACGCGCCGAATGTCTGCGAAAAACCAGACTCTTCCCACGGTCATTATCGCACCGTGGGCTTTACAGGCCGTTAAGTTTGCCGGACATTTATTAAAATTTGAGGAATTTCGAAATTCGAACCAGTTTCGAAGCAGAAAGACGGAACCGCGCGTCCCGCCTTGTTATCCCGCTTCTTTCATACGAAAATCGTACAACCGGTCTTCATCGATCATCGGCGGCACCGCGGAAGCCGGCGGCACCGAAGACGAAGCTCCGCCGCCGACGCCTTCGCCAGCCGAACCGCCCGCGCTGCGGCGGCCTGCCGCAACGGCTTCGGCCATCAGGGAAATAATCGCGCTGGCCATGCCGAATACCTGCGTCGCTTCGTCGATCGACACGGTCGCGTCGGCCGCAACCAGCGGATTGCGATAATGATCCTTCAACTGCGCCAGCATCTGCACGACGCGACGGTCGGGACGCACCGCGCGGTCGTCTTCTTCGGCCATCGCCGCCAGTTTTTTCAGATAAGCCGCGTAGTTACGTTCGTTCTTGGCCGGCGACGCGCCCGCAAAATTTTCATAATAGCCCCGCAGCATCGCTTCGACCGCGCGCAATACATGCATGGTTGCCGCCGTGCCAAGCCCATAGGCCAGAGCGCGTCCGGCCGCGGTGAATTCATTCTGCGACGCGACGGGGATAGCGGCGCGCAGGCTTTCCGAGAAAATTTCCTCGGCATTTTCGGCCAGATCATAGGTCGAATAAATGCCGCGCTTGCCCGCGACATAAGTCGGGGCGCGGTTCAATTCCGCCGCCAGCGCATGTTCGAATTTTTCCACCAGCGCGTGCAGCATCGCCAATTCATGCGTGTCGATGCGTTCTTCGCCCTCGACCGCTTTCAACTGGCGCGTCGCAGGGTCGATGAAATAACGGTTAAAGATTGCGCCGATTTTGTTCAGCAGCTTGACCGCGTCCGATTTCGACGTCGACAAGGAAATGACATCGCCTTTGATAAAGCTGTCGAGCAACGCCTGCGCCTCGCTCAATGGCGCGAACAATGCCGTCGCGCGCGCGCCGCTTTCGGCGCCAAATAACGCATGAAGCTTGGCGCCAAGTTCATAAAAACGATAGGAATTAAGCTGTTTCATTTCTCGCCGCCCCGCGTTTGAACGCGATGTTTGTTTGTGTTTATGGTTTCGTCAATAACGGCTCGCATCTTACCCGGCAAGCAGGAAGTTATTTTCCTTTTTCGTCCCCCCGTCGTTACGAAACCGAACCGGATTCGTCAACCCGTTATTATGGTTAACGAAAAAAGGTAATCTCTATTTTGCCTGCTTGCCCAGCCGGTCGATCAACAGGGCGAAAGTCGTGCCCTGAAACAGCACCGAAAACACCACCGTCAGATACGTCATTTCCAGAATCGTGTTTTTATAAGGCGACGGCGGCAACGACAGGGCCAGCGCCACCGAAATGCCGCCGCGCAACCCGCCCCAAGTCATCAACGGCACGGTATGGCGTTCGAACCGCGTGCGCCACCGCCCCGGCACGAACTGCATTGCGCCGATCGGCACGGCAACGCTGACAAACCGTCCGGCCAGAACCGCCGCGACGGCAGCCGCCCCGACCGTCAGATAGGCCGGGGAAAAAGGCATGACCATAATTTCCAGCCCGATCAGCAAGAACAAAACCGCGTTCAAGATGTCGTCGAACAGCTCCCAGAACATGTCCATATGTTTGCGTGTCTTATCGGTCATCGAAAACAGACGTCCATGATTGCCGATGACCAGCCCCGCCACGACCATGGTGATGGGGGCGGAAACATAAACCGCCTCGGCCAGCGCATAGCCGCCCGCCGCCAGCGCCAGCGTGATCAGAATCTCCGTCTTGTAATCGTCAACGCGGCGCAACAGCATCAATGCCAGCCAGCCCAGCGCCAGCCCCAAAATAACGCCTCCGGCCCCCGCCCACAAAAACAGCAAGCCAATGACGCTCCATGACATGTGCGCGTCCTGCGTCGCGGCGGCCAGCCCCAGCAAGGCCAGAAACACCACGACGCCGACGCCGTCATTCAACAGGCTTTCGCAGGCGATCTTGACGCGCAAGCCTTTACCCAAAGGCGCGCCTTTCAGAATCGACAGCACGGCGATAGGATCCGTCGGCGCGATCAGCGCGCCGAACAGCAAGGCAAAGGTATAAGGCAAAGCCAGCCCCATCGCCGCCGCCGCCAGCCAGACCAATGACCCGGTCACGGCGGTCGCGATCAGCACGCCGATCGTCGCCAGCACGGCAACGACCACTTTATATTTCTTCAATTCGGCGAAATCGACCTGCAACGCGCCGGCGAACAGCAAAAACGACAGCATGCCGTGCAAAAACACATGGGAAAAATCGATATCGGCGATAAAATTGCTGGCGGGGCCCAGATCGAGCCACCCCAGACGCGCCAGCCCCATACCGCCCCACGACAGCAATAACGCGAACAACATCATGCCGATGCTGGCGGGCAGGCGCAAAAACCGCGTGTTGATGAAAGATCCCAACGCCGCAAAGGTCAACAAAATGGCCGTGGTTTGAAAAACTGTCATGACGGCTATTAGCCATTAGCAGCCGGCGCTTAGCAAGAAAATCTTGCGGTTTGCCGCCGGGGATTCTTCCTTAGCCCCCTTGCCTTCCGGCAAAAGCAAAGCAATATACCCGCACCGCACAGCGAGGAGACCCCCATGACCCGCCGCCTGCCCCTTTTCCTTACCGCCGCCCTGTTCTGCGCCGCCCTGTCCTGCGGCTTGACCGCGCCCGCCGCCGCGGCGTGGTGGACGGACCCCAACCCTTATGTCGATCCGGCCCTGTTGCCGCCCGCGCTGTTGCCGCCGCCGCCCGCCGAAGGCAGCCCCGCATGGCGCCTGCAAACCGACGGCGTCATCGCGGCGCAACGCCTCCTGTCCGCCGGCACCATCGCCGATATCCGGAACGAACAACATATCCGCGTCGGGCTCGTCACATCCGTGCTGGAGCCCGCTTTCACGCCGGCGCGTTTTCCCAAAACCTTCGCGCTTCTGAACCGCGTTTTCGCCAACGTCACGGCGGTGACCGAAACCGACAAACAATTCTGGCACACGCGCCGCCCCTATCTGACCGACAACCATGTCAAATTATATGTCGACCGGCTCGACGACAGCCCGTCCTACCCCAGCGGCCACACCTCGGAATCACGCACGGTGGCCGAAGTTCTGGGCATGTTGTTCCCGGAAAAACGCGACGCGCTGCGCGCCCGCGCCGATCAAATCGCGACAGACCGCATCAAGGCGGGCGCGCATTATCCGGTCGATATCGCGGCGGGGCGCGCGCTGGCCATGATGATGATCGGGGCGTTGATGAATGACGCGGATTTCCGCGCCGACCTCGCCGCCGCCCGCGCGGAAATCGCCGCGGTTAAACCGGCGCCATAAATTTCATAACATCCTCGTGCGCGGCGACGGCAATGACGTCAACCCCGCGGCCGACAAGGTCGGCCAAAGGCTCGACCGTCACATCCATCGTATGCGCATTGGCATGAATGATGTGGTCGACACCCGTCATGAACCCGACATGACCCGGAAAAAACACAATATCCCCGCGCGCCCATGCGCGGTCGCGCCAATGGCCGTCCAGCGGCCGCCCCAAGGCTTCGCGCTGCTGGTCGCTGTCGCGCGGCGCGTCGATGCCCGCCATTTCCAGCGCCAGCTGCACCAACCCCGAACAATCAATGCCTTTGGGCGTGCGCCCGCCCCACAGATAAGGCGTGTGCAGCATGCGTCCGGCGGTAAAAACATAATCCGGCGCATAGGTATATTCGGTGGCCATGACATGGTCGGCGACCACGAACCCGCCATTAATCAATTCCAGAAACCGCCCGTCCTGCCGCGCCACGCTGGCATAGGACCCCAGCGTCAATTCGTCGACCGGCGCCGCCTTGATGTCCGGTTCGGGATAAACGAAAGTGCGCAACGCCGCGACGCGGTTCGACAGCATGGCAATGGAATCGCCCAGATCATCCGCGGTGGCGGGAACATAACCGACATAGCGGTCGCTGCGATTCTGCACCCAGACGAAACCGTCATCCCGCATTTCGAACATATCGACGAATTCGCCATAGCGAATCTGGCTGATTTGCCGCGCGTCGGGGGCCGGAGCCTGCAGCATCGGCAAAACGCCGCGCAGGCATTGACGCAAAACGGGTTCGACATAGCGGCCGGCCGTGACCTGATCGCGCAACGCCACATCCGCCAGATCGGGGCGGTACGCATGCACGCGCGCGTCGAGCATCACCGCACGGCGGGCTGCGCCGCCTGTTCGCCCCACACCGGCGCGTAAGAGGAAGAGGTCGCCTCTTCGACAGCGGCAACGGCGTCGGCGGCAAAGTCGATGACCTGCGCCGGAATAGCTGCGACATGAATTTTAGCCTGGTCGATCAGCGCGGAAAATTCGGTCAGAAACACGCCGCCCGCCGCGGTTTTCTGCACCAGCACATTGCGGCGGTCGAGGTCGTCGCGCTGGCGGCGGATATAGCCCAGTTCGCCCAGCCGGTCGAGCGCGCGGCTGACGGCGGGTTTGGAAATTTTCAGCGATTGCGCCAGCCCGCGCACGGTGTGCGGCGCTTCGCCCAGATAAACCAGAAGCATCAGGGCCATCTGGCGGGCGGAAAGATCGGGGGCATCGCCGCGCACGCTGGCGACCAAAGCGTGACGCCATAATTCAAGGGATTGCAATTGAGCTGACACGGAATGGCCCCATAACGGAAAACAGGCGAGAATCTCGAGGGCTGAGTGTGAGTCAGCGCGGCTTGATTCGCAAGAGACTTGCGCGATTTTTTTTCACGCCGCGCCCGCGCCCCGCCGCCATCGCGCCCCGCTTCCCTATTTCATGAGTCGGAACAGGGGCTTGACGCCGCGAGCGCGCCGCCGCCGGCAGACAGGTCACACCGAAAAATTGAACGCCAACGATATGCGCACCCCGTCGCCGCGATAGGCGCCGACCGCATGCGACATCCATGACGGAAAAATCACGCACTGGCCGGGACGCGGATGCACCAATTCGGCATTGCCCGCCGTCATATGGCCGTCGATGCCGGCGCGCAGAACCGGACAATACATCAAAGGCAGGCCGCCGCGCGGATCGAACGCCTTGAACGCGCCGCCAACATCGCCGCCAGCATCATCACCAACACCACCGCCGCCGTCGACCGCGACGTAATAGGCCGCGCTCCAATAGGCGCCGGGGTGAATATGCGGCACGTTGGAATCGCCGCGCCGGTTGATATTGGCCCACCCGTTTATTTTCCACGGAATGCCGCCGCGCGTCGCGCCGTCGCGATGCAACCGTATTGTCAGGCTGTCGATTTGTTCGCGCAAAGCCTCGACGACCAAAGCAACGCCGTCGCCGCCCCATTCCACTATTTTGTCGTCCGATTGCCACCCGCCATAATTGCTGGCCTGAACGCTGGGCGTCACGGCCTCTTTGCCCAACAGCATGGCGCGGATACCGGCATTGATGCGCGCCGCCAATTCGGGCGGCAAAGACGCAACGACCAACGGCGTGGCAAACAAATGATGGATTTGCGTATCCGCAAACAAAGGCAAAGGCATCACCTTCTCTCCCGAAACAAAGCTGGTGAAAGGGGCGGATCCATTGGAACCCGCCCCTCCCCACCATGGACTTCAGTGCTTCACGCTTTCCCGGCCTATACCAAAGACGACGCAGTAATATCGCTGGCCATCGTCGAGGATGATGACGACAGATAGGCATCGATCGCCTGAATCAGCGCGGCCATATCTGTGGACAACGTGTCCGAACCCGTCGTGGCGCTGGCCGACGCGCTGGAGGACGCGCTGGACGATGTACTGGACGATGACGCCGACGCGCTGCTCGAGCTGGCATCGGCGGTCGTCGAACTGCCCGACGAAACATCAGCCACCCCCGACACGCCGCCCGATTCCGACGCCGTCTGGCTGTCGCTGCTCGACGAACTGCTCGACGCGATTGAGCTGCTCAATGCGCTCAGCAAATTCTGCATATCCTCTTCCAGAATTGTTGTCAGCGAGGCCAGATCGCTGCTGGTCGAAGACGATGTCGAATCCGCCGAGGCGCTGGATGCCGGGGATGAAGACAAAGACGCAGCCGCCGCCGATGCGGATGCATCCGATGAAGGCGGGCTGAGCGTGCCGTTGCTGATCGCGGTTGCCAGCTGGCTTTCGGTAATGCTGCCGCTGCCCGACGTGTCTATGGCATCGAACAACGCGTCCGACTGCGCCTTGGTCGTGCCGGGCGGGGCGGCGGCTTCCCATTCGGCCTTGGTAATCGTGCCGTCGCCGTTGCTGTCGATGCTTGCAAACATCGACGACGCCATATCCGACGCCGTGCTGGATGACGTGCCGGATGACGACGCCGACACGGCATCGGTGCTGGAACTCGACGCCGCGTCGCACGATGTCATCGCGGCGGCGCCTGTTCCCGACAGCGCCTGCAAATTGAACAGCAAAGCCATCAAATCCTGCCCCAGCTGGGTCACGCCCGTGCCGGATGTCGAAGAAGACAGGGCGTCGATCAGGGAACTGCTGGACGTCGATGTGCTGCTGGAACTTGATACGCTGCTTGACGAAGTTGACGTGCTCGAACTTTCCGCGGCGGCCATCGCCGCGCGACGTTCGTTTTCTATGCGTTGCATCATCGCCAAAATCTGCGACGACTGTGAGGTACTGGATACGGAAGACATCGGCAGGCACTCCTTTTCTGGGGGTCAGAGGGGGTGCATCCTGCCTCCACGCCCGTTCCGGAACGGGCGAAATCGATGCCCGGGCCGGGGATGAAAATTATCCATCCGCATCATTAAACGTATTATATTTCAAAAACTTATTAGGTATAATTTGCCCGCCGACCCGGCAATTCTTGCCACCCCCGCATAAGTTTGCGCCGCGCATCGCGTTTAACGATACACAAGACGACATCAAGGACAGGGAATTGGAACAACGCGACGCAGATCACGATTTGATGGGGCGCGTGGCGCTGGGGGACATGCGCGCCTATCGTGAATTGATGGGCAAGCATTTGAACAGGAGCGTCAAGGTTGCCGAGCGCATGCTCGGCAACCGGCAGGATGCGGAAGACGTTATGCAAGAGGCGTGCCTGAAAATCTGGGTCGAAGCGCCGCGCTGGCAACCGCGGGCCAAATTTTCGACATGGCTCTACCGCATCGTGTTGAATGCCTGCCTCGACCGGCGGCGCAAGAACGGCACGACGACGGCGCACATGGCCGCGGCCCCCGCGGACGAAGACTGGGCCGACCATATCGCCGACGACGCGCCGCTGGCCGAAGACAGGCTGATCGAAGCGCAACAGGCGGCGCAGGTGCAAAAAGCATTGCAAGACCTGCCTGATCGCCAACGCGCCGCGATTGTGCTTAGTTATTATGAGAATATGAGCAATCAGGATTCAGCCGATGCGATGGGCATCCGGCTGGGCGCGTTCCAGCAATTGCTGTTCCGCGCCAAACAAAGTTTGAAAACGAGCCTGATTTCCGAAACCTCGCTTTAGGAGAAAGCGAAAAACTTTAGGAGAGAGAAACCATGACGATACATGACGACGACAACCGCCTGCGCGCCGCGCTTGACGCCTGTAAAATACAGGACCGCGACAATGCCGGCCTTCTGGACGCTGTCCTCTTCAATGCCGCGGCAACGCCGCAACAACGCAAAACCCGCCTGTTTCTGCCGGTCTTCGATCCGGCTTGGCGCATGCAGGTGGCAATGCTGGCCTGCCTCGCCCTGCTCGGCTATTGGGGCGGCAACGCGCTGGCGCCGGCCACAACCGCAACACCGGCGACGCAAATTTCGTCGTCTGGCAATACCTATATGAATACGCTTATTTTCGGAGCCAATAACTGGAAGGAGATTATCCTATGACCGGCACATGCGCATCCTCCAAAACCCGCACGGCCCTGTTCGTTTCCGTCGCGGCCAATATCTTTCTTGTCGCCTTTACGCTCGGGCGTTTCAGCGACCACCCCTACGGGCCGCCGCACGGTTTCGACGGCTTTGGCCCGCCGCCGCCGGGCATGTATGGCGACAATGCCCATCGCCACGGCATGCACCCGCCCTTTTTCGGCCCGGAACTTCTGTTCAGCGCCGATGAAATGCGCGCGCAGCAACACGACATGCGCGCCGATTTCGCCAAGATCGCGGCCCTGCGCGCCGGTTTCGCCGCAAAACTGGCGGCCGGCCCCGTCAGCAAGGATGATGTCCTGCAAAATTTCGCCGCCATCGATCAGGTGATGGATGCCGTCAAAAAAGAAACGCAGGAAAAGGCCGCCGAGAAAATCAGCACAATGTCCGACGCCGACCGGATGTCCTTCGCGCGCCGGCTGGCCGACGCCCCCGACATGCCGCAAGCCGGCCCCGACCACGGCCCGATGATGCCGTCGCCGGATCAACCGCCGGGCCAGCCGCCGGAAACGCGGTGAATCCTTATTTCACCGCCGCGCTGCAGGTCAGATTCTGGTCGCCGGTAATATAGCAATAGCTGACTTCGCCGGTTTCGGTGTTGAGGCGAAACACCCCGGCATTGGCGGCGGTATTGCTGTGATGCATTAATTCAAACAGACCGGCGCCCAAACGTTGCGCCTCGGCGGGACGCACGCTGTTGACGACAAGGATGCTGGCGGCGATCATCGCCGCGCCGATCAAGATAGCCTGGGGTGATGTCATAACACGCCTCCTTTTCCGGACAGATAAAGCGCGCCGGTCACGCCGTCTTGGCTGCAATTGTCTGTTCGCCGCGCTTGGCGCTCCAGCTTTCTTCGTCACGGTCGCCATACAGCGCGATGCCGGGCAGATCGCGTTCGAGAATCTGCAGCATCTTCTGCGCCACGGGCCGCAGGGAAGGATGCACCGTCTTGGCCGACCGCAATTCGCCGATATACACCGTTTCCGGCACGGAATAGGACGCATGCACCAAAGCCTGCATCCCCATGGGGTACAGATATTGATCGGTCACGGCGGCGGTGGACACGCCCTGTTTCGGCAGATCGGCAATCGCCGCGATTTGCGCCGCAATATCATCCTGCAAACGCGCATATTCCGCGGGCGGCAAATGGGCGGCGCATTGGCCCATATACCACGGGTTCATGCCGAACCGCGCATCGATCAACGGAATCTGGCACACGCCGTTCCTGTGGCGTTGCAAATCGCGGAACGACCCGAAATCCAGCAGGAACAGGAAATTATACCGCCCGTAGGATTCAAGCCGCCACGGCAGATGCGCGCCTTTGGGCCGTTCGGACAAGGTCGCCGCTTCGCACGCGCGCAACCCGCCCAGATCGACGGCGTCGGCATAGGCCAGAATCTCGCCGCGCGCCAAGCTGTCCATTTCGTGCGACAACGGCGCGAAACGATATTCCATATCCGCCGCGCCGACAAAATGGTTACGCGTCGCGAATTGGCGGGCATAGGCGTCCCGCGGCGTTGCGGCGTCGTCCAGCTCGTCGCCCTTGAAACTGTGCGGATATTTCTTGACCAGTTCATCGAACATGTTGCGCGCCGCCGTCCGCACTTCGTCCAGCGGATGATGCTTCAACCGCCGCAGATTATCGCGCGCGGCGCGCAACGACGTCGTCCAGCTTAGCAACGTCGTCGTACCCAGCGGCAACAAGGCGCGGGCGATGTCAAAAGCGCGGGCATGCAACGCATTGCTCCAGACTTTTTCCGATTTATACGCCGCAGGGTCGAACGGATATTGTTTTTGCAGCCCCTCGACCAGCAACGGCAGAACGCGGTTGTAAATCTCCATCCAGCGCGCCTGAATGGCCGCGCTGGCGGGATTGTTATAAGGATCGACCACCGTTTGTTTGGAAAAATCCAGATAGCGCGTCGACGCTTCCTGCCCGTTATATAACGGGTTGTCCTGCACCGCCTTGGCCACCAGCATCGATACCTGTTCGATGAACAAGGTCGTCGACCCGCAATCGCCGATCGAGGCGTGGCCGTACCCGACATAATACTGATCCATAAACTTGCCGCTGCCCGATTTTTGCAGCCGGTCCAGATGCGTCACCACGCTGGCAGGGCTGCGCGAATACAAAGACTGCAACATCGCCAGATCTTCGGGATGCTGGTCGTCGATGACAAAAATTTCTTGAAGGTCAAAGGACATAAAAAGGCTCCGCGGGAAGGGAGCCCATTATCCCCGACACGGCCCGATTCTCCAACCCAAAAATATCGCGCCTTTACGCCGCTTTTGCCGCCCTGCCCGCCAAAACCAGCCCGTCCGCCCCGGCATCGACGGCGACCGTCTGCCCGTCCGGAATGCGTCCGGCCAGAATACCTTCCGCCAACGGGTTCTGCAGCGACCGCTGAATGACGCGCTTCAACGGCCGCGCGCCGTAAACGGGGTCATACCCCGCCTCGGCCAGCCACGCCAGAGCCGCGGGCGTCAGATCCAGCGTAATCTTGCGGTCGGCCAGCAGTTTGTACAAACGCTGCAGCTGGGTTTTGACAATGGCCGCCATATTGTCGCGCGACAGACGGCGGAAAATCAAAATCTCGTCGAGCCGGTTCAGGAATTCAGGCCGGAAATGGGTGCGCACGACATCCATCACGCTGTACCGCGTCTGCGGCGACAGGTCGGCGTTTTCGTCCGCCGCGATGAAATCCGACCCCAGATTCGACGTCAGGATGATAATCGTGTTCTTGAAATCCACCACGCGGCCTTGCCCGTCGGTCAGACGGCCATCGTCCAGCACCTGCAACAACACATTGAACACGTCCGGATGCGCTTTTTCCACCTCGTCGAACAAAACGACCTGATAGGGCCGCCGCCGCACGGCTTCGGTCAGGCTGCCGCCTTCTTCATAGCCGACATAGCCCGGGGGCGCGCCGATCAACCGCGCCACCGCGTGTTTTTCCATATATTCCGACATATCGATGCGATGCATCGCCTGTTCGTCGTCGAACAGAAACGCGGCCAAAGCCTTGGTCAGTTCCGTCTTGCCGACCCCCGTGGGGCCGAGGAACAAAAACGACCCGATAGGGCGGTTGGGATCCTGCAACCCGGCCCGCGCGCGGCGCACGGCATTGGCCACCGCAACCACGGCTTCGTCCTGCCCGATCACGCGGGTGCGCAGATGCTCTTCCATCTTCAGCAATTTGTCGCGTTCGCCTTCCAGCATGCGGTCGACCGGCACGCCGGTCCAGCGGCTGACGATCGACGCGATGTCGCTTTCCTTCACCACCTCGTCCAGCATGGCATTGGCCGATTGCTGCTGCGCCTCGCCCAGACGGCGTTCAAGGTCGGGAATAACGCTATAGGTCAATTCGCCCGCGCGGGTGAAATCGCCCTTGCGTTGCGCCGTCGCCAACTCGGCGCGCGCCTGTTCCAGCCTTTCCTTGATCTTCTGTGCGCTGCCCAGCTGTTCCTTTTCCGCGCGCCAGCGCGAGGTCAGGTCGGCCGATTGTTTTTCCAGCCCCGCCAGTTCAGCATCCAGCCTGCCCAGACGGTCGATCGACGCCGCGTCGGATTCGCGCTTCAACGCTTCGCGCTCGATCTTCAACTGAATGACCTTGCGATCGATTTCGTCGATTTCCTCGGGCTTGCTGTCGACTTCCATGCGCAGCCGCGCCGCAGCCTCGTCGACCAGATCGATGGCTTTGTCCGGCAAAAACCTGTCGGTGATATACCGGTTCGACAAGGTCGCCGCCGCGACAATCGCGCCGTCGGTAATGCGCACGCCGTGATGCAGTTCGTATTTTTCCTTCAACCCGCGCAAGATGGAAATCGTATCCTCGACCGTGGGCTGGCTGACGAACACGGGCTGGAACCGCCGCGCCAGCGCCGCGTCTTTTTCGATATATTTGCGATATTCGTCGAGCGTCGTCGCGCCAACGCAATGCAATTCGCCGCGCGCCAGCGCAGGTTTCAGCATATTCGACGCATCCATCGCGCCGTCGGTCTTGCCCGCGCCGACCAGCGTGTGCAATTCATCAATAAAGACGACGACTTCCCCCGCCGCCGCGGAAATTTCCTGCAAGACCGCTTTCAGCCGTTCTTCGAATTCGCCGCGATATTTCGCGCCCGCGATCAACGAACCGAGATCGAGCGCCAATAACCGCTTGTCTTTCAGGCTTTCCGGCACGTCGCCGCGCACGATGCGCTGCGCCAACCCTTCGACAATCGCCGTCTTGCCCACGCCGGGCTCGCCGATCAGAACCGGGTTGTTTTTGGTGCGCCGCGCCAGCACCTGAATCGTGCGGCGAATTTCCTCGTCGCGCCCGATCACGGGATCGAGCTTGCCATCCTTGGCCGCCTGCGTCAGATCGCGGGCATATTTTTTCAACGCGTCATAGCCGCTTTCCGCGCCCGCGCTGTCGGCCTTGCGCCCGCCGCGCATGGCTTCGATGGCTTTATTCAAAGCGTCAGGCGTCACGCCGGCATCGGCCAGCGCTTTCTGCGCCGTCGTTCCCGCCGCCAGCGCGATGGCCAGCAACAACCGTTCGACGGTCACATAATTGTCCCCTGCTTTTTTGGCGATATCAATGGCGGCGGCGACCAGCCGCGCGAATTCGGGCGTCATGCGCAATTGATCGGCACTGCCCGAGGCGTAAACGGCGGGGACTTTTTCCAAAACGGCATCGACGGCCTTTTCCGCCTTCGCGGCATCGCCGCCCGCCGCACGGATCAACTGCGCGGCCATACCCTCGCTGTCGTCCAGCAAAGCCTTCAGCAAATGGTCGACCTGCAATGTCTGGTGACGCCGGTTCAGCGCGACCATCTGCGCCGCCTGAATAAAGCCTTTGGAACGGTCGGTGAAATTTTCGAAATCCATGCCCGCCTGCCTTTCTACCCTCAATATGTGGGCAGGGCCGCCGGAATTTCAAGGCTACATGATGACAAGCTCGCGGAACAACAGGTCGTGAACCGGCACGGGGATTCCCGAACTGTTCACGGCCTTCAACATCGCCGCGCGCAATTGCGGCAAAGCATGATCGCGCTGAATTTCCGCCATGTCGACATTGGACAGCAGGATATTCAGTTTTTCCATAATGCGCGGCTGATAGCCTTCGATGATGGCTTCGTCGGCGCGTGAAACCTCCAGCGACAAATCGGCGCGCAAATAAGGCGCCGACGCGCTGGACGGATTGTGCATCGATACGGTCATACGCGGCAAATCGCAATAAGCCATGTCGGTGACCAGACCGCGCTGCCCTGTGCCAAATCCGGCCTGCAGGCGCTGGTTTTCCACCCTTTCCTTGGCCAGCAACGCGCCGCATACCGCCAGCAACGCAAACAGCACGGTATAGGAAGCGATAAAGACGCTCAGCCTGTTTTTGCGGATAAAATCCATCATATCTATGCCTGCTTGCATAAAAATGCCGGGTGGTATCCTTTGACTTTAGTCTTTTTTGTTTAAAGGGCTTTTAACTATCGGTCGCATTGTATATGATGCATTTTATGAAAAATTTGACGCTAAATATCGCTTCCGACCATCGCGGTTTTGTCCTGAAAACGCTGCTGGTCACGCGCCTCAGGGAACAGGGCCATATGGTTCATGATTTCGGCCCGGCCGACGACGCCAGCTGCGACGCCGGCGATTTCGCCCAGCGCGTCGCCGCCGACCTGCGCGCCCACCCCGACCGCAAGGGCATCCTCATCTGCGGATCCGGTCAGGCCATGACCATGACGGCCAACCGTTTTTCCCACATCCGCGCGGCTTTGTGCCTGAATACGACAATGGCGCGATTGGCGCGCGCGCATAACGACGCCAATATTCTGGTTCTCGGCGCGCATATCACGGGGCAAGAAGTCGCGCTCGACTGCCTGGACGCCTTCCTGACCACCGACTTCCTCGGCGGACGTTACGCCGATCGCTGCGCCAAACTCACCGCGATGGGCGGACTGTAACAGAAGGCTAATGCCGCATCTCGCCTTCGGCGTCGCCCTGCGGCATCACCGCCATTTCCAGCAAGGCTTCCAGCATCTTGGCGCGGTCGGCAAAAGTCATGGCTTCCAGCAAGGCCTGTTTTTCCGCAACCGGCAGCGGGCTTATCATAATGGCCGTCGACACCAAAACATCATCGGGCGCGTTCTGCACCATCTTCCAATCGACGCCGATGCCGTGTTTCTTGAAATAAATCTGCAACAACCCGAACAACCTGTCGCGATTGACCGCCGTCGCGTCGTCCTCGACAAGATCATGATGATAAGGCGTCCAATCGGGCGTCACGCTGCGATACAGACGCGTCGACGGCAGCTCCGCCGCGACGCGGAAACGGCACAGGCCGGTCAACACGATCATCATGCGCCCGTCGTCGGTTTCGCTGAATGACGTAATCCGTCCGGCGCATCCCACGGCATAAAGCGGCGGCACGGCGGCGTTTTCATCGCCGCTG
>JAGWIK010000068.1 GCA_028866275.1 Alphaproteobacteria bacterium | reverse complement strand
GGATTGGGGCGGGTTTGGGCTTCCATGACTTCGTTCAGAATGTCGACTGCGGCCGGAAAAACCACGCTGTCCCCGTTTTTGAACTTGACGCTTGTGCAATCGACAATGGTTTTGTCGTCTTCCCTGATAAAGCGCGGACGCTTGCTGTCGCCCGTCAGGCTGTCCGCTTCGACGTCACGAATGGCTGAGTCAAAGGGCAGCTTCCTGTAGCGCAGCAAGGTCGATATCACATTGGTAAAATTGATGGCAAAGCCACGGTTGTCATCGTCGAGAAATGGAACGAGATCAAATTTATCGGCGAGTTCAATCAGAGGACGAGGGGATTTTATTTCGATAAGCCGGCGGTCGCGCATCACATGCACTATGGTGTCGCCGCGGTCGGTTTCCATGTAAAAAATCTCGTCGTGTGTAATATCGTCTGTCATGATAGCGTTCCCTTTTCTTTGCGTGGCATTCTAGGGCCTGAAGGTGAAAGTAAAGAGCCATTTGTGCATGGTTAATGCGTTTAATGCGGGTGAATCTGCGTCTGTTGGAGCAACATGTCTGAACGATTGAAAGACCTTATCTTTTCCGCCCTGCGCGCCGTTCAATTCGGCGGGCAGGATATCGTCGCGCGCAATATGGTTGCGGGCGTGACGGCGGGCGATGATGGCAAGGCCAGCATCGTTATTCAGATCGCGCCGGACAAAAAAGCCGATATCGACGGTTTGAAGCAACAGGTCGAACAGGCGGTCGGCGCGGTCGGCGGCGTTGCGTCGGTTGCCGTTATTTTTACCGCACATCAGGCGCATCAGGATGCCAAGGACCAGCGTCAGCCCCACGCGCCGCAGAAGCTGGTTCTGTCCGGCGTCAAAAAAATTATCGCCGTCGCGTCGGGCAAGGGCGGGGTGGGGAAATCGACCACGGCGGTTAATCTGGCCGTAGCGCTGGCGCAGGCCGGATTAAAAGTCGGGCTGTGCGATGCCGATATTTACGGCCCGTCGATTCCGCGCATGCTGGGCATTTCCGGCAAGCCGCAGGTGCGCGAGGATAAAAAATTGGTTCCGCACGAACGTTACGGCATGGCGGTGATGTCGATGGGGTTTCTGGTTCCCGAAGAAACGCCGATGGTGTGGCGCGGCCCCATGGTGCACAGCGCGGTGACGCAATTGTTCCGCGATGTCGATTGGGGCGAACGCGACGTGGTCGTGGTGGATATGCCGCCGGGCACGGGGGACGCGCATCTGACCATGGCGCAGTCGATCCCGCTGGCGGGCGCGGTCATCGTGTCGACGCCGCAGGATATTGCGTTGATCGACGCGCGCAAAGGCATTGCGATGTTCGAAAAAACGAATGTGCCGGTTCTGGGCATTATCGAAAATATGTCGATGTTCATTTGCCCGCATTGCGGCGAACGCAGCGATATTTTCGGCCATGGCGGGGCGCAGGCCGAGGCCGAAAGGCTGGGGGTGCCGTTTCTGGGCGCGATTCCGCTGGATATCGGCGTGCGGCTGAAATCGGACGCCGGAACGCCGGTTGTCGCGGACGACCCCGGCGGCGCCGTGGCGGGGCATTATCGCGCGGTTGCCGGTAAATTGCGGGATGTTCTGGGTGCTTGACATCGCCGCGCGGGCCGACCATAAAAGGCGGCCTTGAACGCCT
>JAGWIK010000019.1 GCA_028866275.1 Alphaproteobacteria bacterium | reverse complement strand
TGGCGGAGACGGAGGGATTCGAACCCTCGATACATCTTTTCAAACGTATAACGGTTTAGCAAACCGCCGCCTTCAGCCACTCGGCCACGTCTCCAACCCTTTGAAATTAAACAATTCACCCAACGTCGCGCAAGCCCAAAAACACAAAACGGGCCCACACGGCATTCAAGGGGAAAAGCTTCGGCTTCGGCCCTTATAGCAGACTTCAAGTCTGTGTCGAGGTTGAAAGATGCCTATATCCATGCCCGCGTCACGGAACCCCGCAATAGTTTCACGAATTATGTGGTAAAATCCGGCCATATCAAGGACAGGCTTTGAACATGCCCTCATTTCCGAAATATCGCACGCAATTGGCCAATGGCGTTGATGTCGTTATCCGGCCATTGAACAATCCCCTGTTCCTCGACGCCGCCAAAGCTTTGTGCATCCGGAATTTCGCCCCCGCGACAGAAGATCTGCCGGTTCTCGATGAGATACTGAAACAATCATTGGACAGAATTGGGTCGCCCTTTACCATCCTTCTGGCGTTTGAAGACAAGGAACCGCGATTAAGAAAGCTCTTTGACTTTCCCTTCAAGCCGGAAGACGCCATCGGCGCCATTTGTATTCGGGCGCATGACGGCAAAGGCGAACGCGCATCGTCCAGCACCAGCTATCAGTTAGAGGATTTATGCGCGGACGGCAAATTCCGCGGCAACGGGCTTGGCACACATCTGGTTCTGGCCGCCAAGGAAATCATAGCGTGGCGCAGCCATAACAACGGCGTAAAGTCACCGGCGCGGGTATCGCTGACCGGTCTCACCGACGACATGTGCCATCGTCTTTACCGTCCCGCAGGTTTTGATTTCGTGTCCGGCGGCGGCCCGCGCGACATGGTGAGTTATGTCAGCCCCGCGACAGGCTCATCGCAACCCAAGCCCTAAGCGCAAAACTCAGGCCGCAATCCACCCGCCGCCCAGAACGCGGTCGCCGTCATAAATCACGCCGGCCTGCCCCGGCGCGACACCAAAGGCAGGTTCGTGCAATGTCAAAACGCCGCCGTCGCCGTCGCGGGTAAAACGCGCCGCGATGGGGGCTTGGGCCGACCGCAATTTAACCGTCACATCGACGTCGCGCACAGCATCGGCATGCCCCAGCCAGTTGACATCGCGCAGCCGCACCATCTGTTGCGCCAACGCCGCGCGCGGGCCGACCACAACCTGCCGCTTGCCGGCATCGACGCGCAACACATAAAGCGGTTCGTTATTTTCGCCGCCGCGCGTCAGGTTGATGCCGCGCCGCTGCCCCACCGTGAAATGAATAATGCCGTCATGGCGGCCCAGCACATTGCCGGCTTCGTCGACAATATCGCCGGGGTCAATGCCGCCAGGGCGCAGCTTCGCCACCACGCTGGCGTAATCGCCATTGGGAACAAAGCATATATCCTGGCTGTCGGGCTTGTCGGCCACGGCCAACCCGTATTTTTCTGCCAGCGCGCGGGTTTCGGTTTTGCTGTTCATGCCGCCGAGGGGAAAGCGCAGGAAATCCAGCTGTTCCTTCGTCGTCGTGAACAGGAAATAACTTTGATCCTTGCCGGCATCGACGGCGCGATGCAATTCGGGCCCGTGCGCCCCCGCCACGCGACGCACATAATGGCCGGTGGCCAAAGCTTCGGCCCCCAGATCGCGCGCCATCGCCAGCATGTCGCGGAATTTGACGCGCTGGTTGCACCGCACGCATGGGATGGGCGTTTCGCCGCGCAGATAGCTGTCGGCGAAATCATCCATCACGCTTTGCGAAAATTTGCTTTCGTAATCCAGAACGTAATGCGGGATGTCGATACGTTCGGCCACCGTGCGCGCGTCGTATATATCCTGCCCCGCGCAGCACGCGCCCTTGCGTTCGACCGCCATGCCGTAATCATACAGCTGAAGCGTCACGCCGACGACGTCATAGCCCTGCTCTTTCAACAAGGCAGCCGTCACCGAGCTGTCGACGCCGCCCGACATGGCGACGACGACGCGCGTTTGCTGCGGCGGTTTATCGAATCCAAGACTGTTCATTCCGTGCGGCTATTCCACAATGCTGCGCAACATCCATATGGCTTTATCGTGCGCGCGCAGACGGCCGATCAGCAAATCCTCGCTGCCCTTGTCGCCGGCTTCGCCCGCGAAATCGCAAGCCTCGGCCACGCGCGCGCGGGCCGCTTCATGATATTTCAGCAATTCCTTGACCATCCCCATCGCGTCGGGCGCGGCGCCCGTTTCCTTGACAGCGGTATGTTCCAGAAATCCCTTCATGCTGCCGGGGGCCTGCACGCCCAGCGCGCGGATGCGCTCGGCGATATCGTCGGTCGCCGCGAACAATTCGTTATATTGCGTGTCGAACAGCCCGTGCAGTTGCGGAAACAGTTCGCCCGTCACGTTCCAGTGAAACCCGTGCGTTTTGATCATCAAAACATAGGTGTCGCTGAGAACCCAGGCCAGATGCTTGGCGACCTGCGCGCTGCTGTTGCGTGTCGATATTTTAGCCATGATGCATTCCTTTCATTTGTTTAGAATCATTCTAAACCTAGAAATCCCCGTCGTAAAGGATTTACGCGGCCATACTACGCCCCCGCATCGCGTAAGGCAAACCCCGCCAAACGACAATAAATGCTGACAATCCCCGCATCTCCGGCTATGACAACGCCTCTGGACGGAAAAAATGACCACGGATAACCTCGAAACCATCACATCGCGGCGGCGCACTTTCGCCATTATCGCCCACCCTGACGCGGGCAAAACGACGCTGACGGAAAAACTGCTTTTGTTCGGCGGGGCCATTCAAATGGCCGGCGCAGTCAAGGCGCGCGGCGACGCGCGGCGCGCCCATTCCGACTGGATGAAGGTCGAACGCGACCGCGGCATTTCGGTCACCGCGTCGGTCATGAGCTTCGACTACGCCGACCGCAGCTTCAACCTCGTCGACACGCCGGGCCACGAAGATTTTTCCGAAGACACCTACCGCACCCTGACCGCGGTCGACAGCGCGGTGATGGTGATCGACGCCGCCAAAGGCATCGAAAGCCAGACGCGCAAATTGTTCGAAGTCTGCCGCCTGCGCGACGTGCCGATCATGACCTTCATCAACAAAATGGACCGCGAAGCCCGCGACCCGTTCGATCTGATGAGCGAGATCGAGCAAACGCTGGCGCTCGACGTCACCCCCGCCAGCTGGCCCATCGGCATGGGCCGCGAATTCCGCGGCTGTTACGATTTAATCCGCGACCGGCTGATTTTAATGGACCGCACCCGCGGCGACAAATTGACCGACGGCATTCAATGCGACGGGCTTTCCGACCCCAAACTCGACGAATTGCTGGGCGCGGAAGCGGCGGCAAAGCTGCGCGAGGATGTCGATATGGTGCGCGGCCTGTGCCCGCCCTTCGACGCCGAATCCTATCGCGCCGGCCATATGACGCCGGTTTATTTCGGTTCCGCCGTCAATAATTTCGGCGTGCGCGAATTGCTGCTGGGGCTGGCGGAATATGCGCCGTCGCCGCGCCCGCAAGCCGCCGTCATGGTCGCGCGCAGCGCGGAACAGGCGCGGCAAGCCACAAAGGCCGACCAACGAAACGTGCAACCGACCGACGACAAACTGACCGGTTTCGTCTTCAAGGTTCAGGCCAATATGGACCCCAACCACCGCGACCGCATCGCCTTTGTGCGGCTGTGTTCGGGCCATTTCAAGCGCGGCATGAAATTATACCATGTGCGCAGCGAAAAACAGATCGCGGTCAACAACGCCGTATTGTTTCTGGCGCGCGACCGCGAACTGGCCGAAGACGCCTATGCCGGCGACATCATGGGCATCCCCAACCACGGCACGCTGCGCATCGGCGACACGCTGACCGAAGGCGAAACGCTGCGCTTTGTCGGCGTGCCGAGCTTCGCGCCCGAATTATTGCGCCGCGTGCATATCGGCGACCCGATGAAGGCCAAGCATATGCGCCGCGCCCTGGAACATTTCGCCGAAGAAGGCGCATCGCAGGTTTTCAAACCATTGATCGGGTCGGAATGGGTGGTCGGCGTCGTCGGCCCGTTGCAATTCGAAGTTCTGGCCGCGCGCATCGAAGCCGAATACGGCCTGCCCGCCAAATTCGAATCCGCGGGCATCGAAGCCGCGCGCTGGATCGAATGCGACGACGCGGCGAAACTGAAAGCCTTCACCGACGCCAACCGGTCGAGCATGGCCGAAGACCATGACGGCGCGCTGGTGTTTCTGGCCCGCAACGCGTGGCAACTTAACCGCGCGCAGGACGAAAACCCCGATATCCGCTTCCTGAAAACCCGGGAACAGAACAAACTTCCGGCATAAATAGCAATTGCGGATCAAGGCGTTGCCGCCGCTAACCATTCATTACCCAATTCCTGTTACAATCCGGCATGGGAATGAAAGAGGGCTGGCGGCATGTCACATCTCATGCGGGTTTTCCTGCGCGCCGAAAACGGCGCGACGGCAATTGAATACGGCATGATCGCCGGACTGGTGTTCCTTGCCATCGTCGGCGCGGTGCAGGTGCTGGGGCAAACCGTCCTGCACGACCTGTTCCTTAAAATTTCCACCGTGCTCGCAAGCTAGCCCGCGCCATCGACATCACGTCTTCGACACCCACCGCCTTGACCGCGGCAATACCCTTGCCCACAGCCAGAACATCGGCGATGCGGCGTTCCAGAAATGCGTAGCTGTCGCGATACCCCGGCGATGCGTCGTTGAACCAGAAAGCCAGCGTCGATTTCATCACCGCGATCAGCAATAACCGTTTGGTATAATAATTATAATCGGTCGACGCATCGCCCGCCGCGCGCCATACCGCGTCGGCGGCGCGCCACATCATGTCGCCGCCCGCGCGCATATGGCGCGGCATCATCGCCCATATCCCCAAACGGCGCAAAGCGTCGCGATGCGGTTCCGCCGCCCGCAACCGCGCCCATACCGCAAAGGCGATTTTGTCGCGCGTGCGCCGCGCCGCAAATTTTCTGTCGGCAGTAATCGCGGCCCGCATGTCGGCATCTATCTTGTCCGCAAAAGCCAAAACGACATCCTCAATGCCGCGCGGAAAAACGCGCCGCGCTGCGCTTTCCATTACCCCCGCCTGCGCGGCGCCTTGCGCCAAAGCCCGCGCCGTCCAGCCCTCGCGCGGGATCTGCGCCAGAATCGCCATCAGGAGTTTTTGCCGTTTATCGTTCATTTTGCGTTTGTACCCCAACCCGAAAAACAATTCAACACATTGAAAAATATAGATTTTGGCATATTACCCCTCAAAAAGGCGCGAATTTATTGCCCTTTCCCAATGTCTGTGTTATGTCCACGCCCCTGTGACAACCATTAGCTCCCCGAGGAGGGATCGTTCGTGCAAGTTCTCGTCCGTGATAACAATGTCGATCAAGCGCTGCGCGCGCTCAAGAAGAAATTACAACGCGAAGGCGTTTTCCGTGAAATGAAGCTGCGCAAGAGCTACGAGAAACCCAGCGAACGCAAAGCGCGCGAGCAAGCCGAATCCGTCCGCCGCCAGCGCAAAGTCGAACGCAAGCGCAAGGAACGCGAAGGCTTCTAATCAAAGCCGGATACGTATATAAAAGGGGAAGCTTGGCTTCCCCTTTTTCTTTTCCGGCGCAACAGCTACCAAAATCATGCCCCTTCTTTCCATCATCCTTCCCTTCCATAACGAATCCGGCGGCGTGCGCGCCTTGTTCCGGCGGCTTTATCCCGTGCTGGGACAACTGGAAATGGATTACGAAATTATCTGCGTCGATGACGGCAGTTCCGACGCGACATTCGACGCCCTGCAACATGAACGGCAATTCGACCAACGGCTGAAAATCGTGCGCCTCGCCCGCAATTTCGGCAAGGAAACGGCCCTGACCTGCGGCCTTAATCTGGCGCGCGGCGACGCCGCCATAACATTGGACAGCGACCTGCAACATCCGCCCGAAGTCATCGCCGCGCTGGTGGCCAAATGGCGCGAAGGCGTCGAGCTTGTCTATGCCATTCGCGCCAACCGCGACACCGACGGCAAATTGCGCCGCCTGTTCAGCCGCGCTTTCTACGCCGTATTCCGCACCATCGCCGACATTCAAATGCCCGAAGGCGCGGGCGATTTCTGCCTGCTCGACCGCAAGGTCATCGACGCCATCAACGCCCTGCCCGAACGCAACCGTTTTATGAAAGGCCTGACGGCGTGGGTCGGGTTCCGGCGCGGCACCGTGCCGTTCGATGTCGCGCCGCGCGACACCGGCGCGTCGCACTGGAATTTCTTCCGCCTCGTGCGCTTTGCTTTCGACGGGCTGTCTGGCTTCAGCACCTTTCCGCTGCGCATCTGGACATGGTGCGGCGCGCTGGTATCCGTCGGCGCGATCAGTTACGCCTTTTACCTGATTTACGACACGCTGGTGAACGGGGTCGATGTTCCCGGCTACGCGTCGATCATGGTCGCCATTCTGTTTCTGGGCGGGCTGCAATTGCTCAGCCTCGGCATCATCGGCGAATATATGGCGCGCATCTTCGTCGAAGTGAAGGCGCGGCCTTTGTACCTGATCGCCCAACGCATAGGGTTTGACAAATGACCCTCCTGCCCCGCGTCCTCCTGACCAATGACGACGGCATCGACGCGCCGGGCCTGCAAGCCCTGGCCGATGTCGCGCGGCAGATCGCGCGCGAAGTCTGGATTGTCGCCCCCCATACCGACCAAAGCGGCGTGGCCCAAAGCATGACGATGAACGCGCCCGTGCGGTGCGTGCCGCGCGGCGAAAACATATGGGCGGTGTCGGGCACGCCGGCCGATTGCGTTATCCTCGGCCTGTCGCATTTAATGCGCGACGCCCCGCCGGCGCTGGTGCTGTCGGGGGTCAATGCGGGCGCGAATACCGGCAATGACGACTGCCTGTCCGGCACGCTGGGCGCGGCCTTTACGTCCCTGATGCTGGGCGTGCCCGCCATCGGCATCAGCCTCGATTGCGTGTCGCGGAAAAATCTGCGCTGGGACGCGGCCCGCGCGGTTCTGCCCGATATCATCACGAAACTGGTCGCGGACGGCTGGGACAGCGATCATTGCCTTTCGGTCAATATTCCCGACCTGCCCGCCGACCGCATCAAACCCATGCGCCGGACACAGCCCGCGCGCCGGACACTGACTTCCTTTTACATCGAAAAACGCGAAGATCTGCGCGAAAAGGATTATTTCTGGCTCTATCCGCAATCGAACGAAGACGGCGCCGCGCCGGACACCGACCTCGCCGCGCTGGCGCAGGGACATGTTTCCGTGTCGGCCCTGACGCTGAACCGCGCGGCCGCCGTCAAATGACCGACCAGCGCCTCGCGACCGATTTATATGTCAGCGCGCATATAAGACAGGCATCGCGCGACGGCGTGCCCATGACCGTGACGCGGCGCGGCGACCCGTCCAGCGGTTCGCTTATCCTTAAAATCAACCTGCTGAACGGCACGGCGCGCGTGTTGATCGAAGCGCGTTTCGACGGCGCGCGCGTCTGGACGCCCGCCACCCACACCGACCCCATGCCGGAACGCGACGCCGACGCCTATCTGGCGCGGCAGGCCGACATCGACCCCGACGCCTGGATTATCGAAATCGAAGACAAACGGGGCCGCGTTTTCTTTCCCGGAAAAATCGTGGCGTTATAAAAAATCGCCTCTCCTGCGTTCAAAAAATCAAAAAATCGCCACATTTGTCGGGCTTTTTCCGTTGAACGCAAAATACTTTCGCTTTTGAATATTTCGCATATTCGGGCGTTATAGAAATCAGGTTATATAAAAATGTCCTTGGAGATTCACAGGCGTGCATTTGCCGCCGGGTTAACGGCCCTTCTTTTTTCAGCCGCCAGCGCCGAAGCCGAACGGCGCAGCGGCGGGGCGCGCCAGAATTCCCATAAACCGGTCTTAACCATAACCGACGCCCGGCAATCCTTACTGCAAAAACGTGTCGCAGAAGATTTCGCTTTTGCCGAGCAACACGGCATCATACTAGCCGTCGCATCGGCCAGCGTTCATGCGGGCATTTCTCCGCTGGATATGTTGTGCCTTGCCTTTAAGGAATCCGATCTGGGGCAAAATTGCCGTGTCGACGCAACGTCCACGGCGCAAGGCGTTATGCAAATCACTGCCGGAACCTTTGTGTCCCTGCTGCAAAGCCAGGTTCTGACCCAACCGCCGGAAGTCGCCGATCAGGCCAAAAAACTGATTGCCGAACACGGTGGCGCGCCGGCAAAAACCATGTTGCAAGGCATCGCCCAGGCAAAAAAAATAGCGCTGGGCGCGCATGCTGGCAAAGAAACCAACCTCCCTCCCCAGGAAGCGCCGCCCGCGCACATCGTCAGGAATATCGTCCACGTCATTCACGACCGGCGGAATGTAAAACTGGCAATTCTGGATGGACGCAACAGCCCATTCGCGTCGACATACCTGACTGCCATGAACATCGCCGATTTGCGCGCCGCCAATCCGGGCGTATGCGCTATTTTGCAAGGCGCAGAATGCCGCATGTTTCATATGTTCGGCGTCGACACCGCCCTTGATATCGTCAAGGCCAGCCAAAAAGAACCGCATATGGAAATGCGTCATTTTCTGCCGGCGGCGGCGCTCGCCAACAATGATATCAACGCGAAGATGCCTGTAGGATCGTTTGTGGCGGCGTTCAAGCGCGATTATCACAAAACACGCGACATCGTGGCGGCCCATTACGCAGCTTACCGGGGAACGCATCCCGCGGCACCTGCGGCCAGCCGCCCCATGTCGGCGCAGGCAGCGCCTGCCCCATAATTCACAGCATTGGGTTTATATGTGAATCGGGCGGTTATCGACCGCCAGCGCCGCTTCCTTGACGCATTCGTTAAGCGTCGGATGCGCGTGGCAGGTGCGGGCGACATCTTCGCTGCTGGCGCCGAATTCGATCGCCATGGCCAGCTCGGCGATGATCGTGCCCGCGTCGGCGCCGACGATATGCGCGCCCAACACCTTGTCCGTCGCGGCATCGGCGAGGATTTTGACAAACCCCTCGGTTTCATTCATCGCCCGCGCGCGGCCGTTGGCTGAAAACGGGAATTTGCCGGTTTTGTACTGCACGCCCGCTTTTTTCAATTCTTCTTCCGTCTTGCCGACGCTGGCGGCTTCCGGCCAGGTGTACACCACGCCGGGGATCGCATCATAATTGATATGGCCCGACTGGCCCGCCATGATCTCGGCACAAACAACGCCTTCGTCTTCGGCCTTGTGGGCCAGCATCGGGCCGACAATGACATCGCCGATGGCATAAATGCCCGGCACGTTGGTCTGGAACTTGTGATCGACCGCGACGCGTTTGCGTTCGTCAAGCTTGACCCCCACTTTTTCCAGCCCCAACCCTTCGGTAAAGGGACGGCGGCCGATCGCCAGCAAGACAATCTCGGCCTGAACTTTTTCCGCAGCGCCGCCCGCGGCGGGTTCGACCACCAACGATACCTGCGCGCCGTCATTGACGGCGGACGTAACCTTGGAACCCAGCTTGAACTGCATGCCCTGCTTGGACAAAACTTTTTGCATGGTCTTGGAAATCTCGCCATCCATCGTCGGCAGAATGCGGTCGAGGAATTCAACCACCGTGACCTGCGCCCCCAGACGCTGATAAACCGACCCCAGTTCCAGCCCGATAACGCCGCCGCCGATAATGACCATGGTTTTCGGCACGGACGCCAACGCCAACGCCCCCGTCGACGTCACGATGCGTTTTTCGTCAACCGTGACGCCCGGCAACGGCATGCTTTCCGAACCCGTGGCGATCAGGATGTTTTTGGCGGCATAGGTTTTGACGCCGTCCACGCCCGTCACCGTCACCTGCCCCGCCGCGGCAATCGCGCCTTTGCCCTTCAGCCAGTCGATCTTGTTTTTCTTGAACAGATATTCGATACCGGCCGTGTTGTCTTTGACGACCTTGTCCTTGTGCCCCATCATCGCGGCGAGATCAAAACCCACCGTGCCGACGCGCACGCCGTGGGCGGCCAGACCGTGCATCGCCTCGGCATATTTTTCCGAACTGACCAGCAACGCCTTGGACGGAATGCAGCCGACATTCAGACAGGTGCCGCCCAGCGTGGCGCGCATTTCGACGCAGGCGACCTTCATGCCCAGCTGCGCCGCGCGAATGGCCGCGACATAGCCGCCGGGGCCGGAACCGATGACGATAAGATCGTAGGATGTTTCTGACATGGGACGCCTTGGGAAAAAGACAGAAAAACGGAAAAGGTTGGGCGCAATTTAGGCCCAACCGTTCCGCTTGGCAATAGACCGCGATCCTGTCGGACGCTCCGTCTTTTTTATACCGAAATGGCAGCCTGTGCCGCCGCATTCATCACCGCGGCGATGCGTATGGCCGATTGCGCGCCCTGCTTGGACAACCCCTGCGCGACCACCTCATGCACATGCGATTCCATGCACATGCCGCAGCCATTGATGGCCGACACCGCCAAAGCTTCGATTTCGAAATCCAGCTTCGGAATGCCCGGATTGGCCAAAACCTGCATGCGCAAATTGGCGGGCATTTTCTTGACTTCGTCGTCGGCGGCCAGATGGATAAAGCGGTAATACACATTATTCATCGCCATAATGGTCGCCGCCGCCTTGGCCGCGGCGATTTCCTCGCCGCTCAACACCGTCGCGGCCTCCGCCGTCATCGCCGCGATCAGCGGCAGGCTGCGCGTGGCATGCGCCGACGCCAAGGCCGTGCCCATAATCTGTTTTTGCGTCAGACCCGGCGCGCCGTCCTCGCTTAAAACCTTGGACAGGTTCAATTTGATATCCTTGGCCGTGTCGGCCAGCATTTCCTTGAATGAATCGATAGACATTGTTTTTCCTTTCCTGATGAAAATTCCTTCCCCGCCCCGCGGCGGGGAAGGAATAACCGGCTCAAACCGTCTTGCTGTCGGCAACCGCCTTCTTGACGTCGATGGTTTCGCCGCCCTTCTGCCAGTTAC
This sequence comes from Alphaproteobacteria bacterium, assembly GCA_028866275.1. Classification (GTDB taxonomy): domain Bacteria; phylum Pseudomonadota; class Alphaproteobacteria; order UBA9219; family UBA9219; genus CAIXLI01. The sequence continues at coordinate 27,599 of JAGWIK010000019.1, read as the reverse complement.
AGGGGCACAGCTCGTCCGTCTGCAACGCGTCGAGCACACGCACCACTTCCTTGACATTGCGGCCCACCGACATGTCGGTCACCATCACGAAACGGATAATGCCTTCGGGGTCGATGATAAAGGTCGCGCGCTGCGCCACCCCCGCTTCGGCGTCGAGAATGCCCAGCGAAGTCGAAATCTCGCGCTTGATGTCGGCCAGCATCGGGAACGGCAGATCTTTCAGATCCTTGTGATGCTGACGCCACGCCAGATGGACGAACTCGCTGTCGGTGCTGAGTCCCAGCACCTGCGCATCGCGATCCTTGAAATCCCCGTTCATCTTGCCGAATTCGGCGATTTCGGTGGGGCAGACAAAGGTGAAATCTTTCGGCCACGCAAACAGCACCAGCCATTTGCCCTTATAGCTTTCGTTCGTGATATCGGCAAAAGCGTTGTCGATATCGGTCGACACCGTCGCCTTGACGTTGAAAGCCGGTAATTTTTGTCCTACGGTCAGCATGCTATCTCTCCTTGTTCGGTTTGTTTGTTGTCGTCATAGTCCAGAAGACGGGCGCACAGGCATTCCGCCGTTTCGCCGTAATCGTACGGCCCGTCCATATTCATGTTCCGCGTGCGGCAGAACAGAAGCCAGCTGTCGATATCGCTCATGATCCGTCTCCTTTCGCGATGCATCATGCGTCGCTTTCCATCATTGGTAAAATCTATTGTTTTTATGATTATAATAGATTATAACTATCGTTATGAATTTACGCGACCTTCACTACCTGCTCGCCGTGGCGCAAACGCGCAATTTCAAACGCGCCGCCGATCTGTGTCATGTCAGCCAGCCGACGCTGAGCATGCAGATCAAGAAGCTGGAAGATTATCTGGGTGTGCGCCTGTTCGAACGCACGAACAAAAACGTCATCGTCACCGACGCGGGCCGCCGCATCGCCGCCGCCGCGCGCGTCGCGGCCGAGGCGGAACAACAAATCCACGACATCGCCCGCGCCATCCGCGACCCGCGCGCGGGTGAATTCCGGCTGGGCGCGATCCCGACGCTGGCCAGCTATATTTTTCCCACCTTCATGCCGGCTTTGGCGAAATCATTTCCGCGCCTGCAGATTTTACTGTCCGAAGAAAAAACGGAACGGCTGACGGAACAGTTGAAAGCCGGGACGATCGACGCCGCCCTGCTGGCCCTGCCGGTCGAAGACCCCGCGCTCGACGCGCACCCTTTGTTCGACGACGCGTTCCTGCTGGCCGTCAGCGCGCGGCACGAACTGGCCCACCGCAAACAAATCGGCATCGACGATCTGGACGGACGAAAATTGCTGCTGCTTGACGAAGGCCACTGCCTGCGCGATCAGGCATTGTCGGTGTGCCACGCCCACGGCGCGCGCGAAGAAAAAAGCTTCCGCGCCACCAGCCTTGAAACGCTGCGCCTGATGGTGCGCGCCGACCCGTCATTGATGACATTGATGCCCGCCGTCGCGGTGGAAAAACATGACGGGCTGCGCTATATCCGCTTTACCGGCGCGCAACCGTCGCGCCGCATCGGCATCGTTTTCCGCAAGACCAGCGCGCGCGCCGACGTCATCGCCGAAATGGCGGCGGCGCTGGCCAAAGCCTATCGCATCGCATAGAAGCGATAAAACTTCATCCCCGCCTGAAACGCACCCAAACGATAGGTCCAGGTCTTCAACCGCTTGCGCACCGCGGCCTGCGTTTCGGGCGTAGGGTCGACCGTATTGATGAAAGCCAGAAACCGCGCAAGACCGCGCAGCACTTCCTTCATATAATAATCGGTCTGGTCGTCATGCACGCGCAAGGTAAAACCGGCCTTGGCCCACAGCCCCGCCATTTCGACAAGGCTGGGCGGGTTGGCCCCCTTCTCGACCTCCATCCACGCGGCAATCGCCGGATGATCGCGGCATTCCGGATCGACGACATAGTCGGTGAATGAAATCTGCGCTTTTTTCTTGCAACAGGCGGCAACGGACTGAACGAACCGTTGCTTGTCCGCGACGCGATAAATCGTTTCCCGCGAAATGACGCAATCATAGCTGCGCGGCGAGGCCAGATTCATCGGGTCATAATGACGGATGATAACATGCTTGCCATGGCCCGACGCTTTCGACAATTCCATGCCGCGCTGGGCGATGCCCGCGTCCGGTTCGAACCCGTCGATATAGGCCCCGAATTCGTCGACGGTCTTGCGCAACCGGCTGCCCAGCCCTGCGGACAGATCAAGGATATTCATATCCTTGTTGATACCCAAAGGCACAATCAACTCTTCGGTAATTTCCACATCGCCGGGCGTCACGCATAACGGCCCCCACATTTTTTCCGAAATCTCGCCGGGCATCGCATGCCATAAATCGTCGCGCGGCCTGTTTTTCTGCGGAACCGGCGGCGGCGCGACATCGGACGGCGACGCGTCAAGACCGTCCAGATTGTCCGGCTCGCGCTCCCAATGACCGTCCTTCCAGAAATCCTGCGCCAGCCCGACAATTTCCTGCCGCAGCCGCGCCACCCCGTACATCGCCCTGAACGGCATTTGACTGATGGCTTGCAACGGGTTGAACATGAAAAAACGGGCGATGGGGTAAAGGGCGAACCCCGTCATATTATGGTTAAAAATCACGAATGCAAAGAATAAAGGCGGCGTTATTTAACCTTAAATTATCAACTTGTTGCCAGAATGGTTTTTTAGTTTCACCGGTTATAACGTATAAATAAAGCATTCGGCACGGCGGCGCAGCCGCCTTTATTTGCATCGGCCCGCAGCACGGCGGAAATTTGAAAGGGAAAGCATTATGGTGAATAATCCCCGGACTTTTGGAACCCGTTTTTCCGCTTCTCTCCGCGGCCTGCTCGTCAGCCTCTCCCTTCTCGTACCGGCCAAAGCTCTGGCCGGCACAACGCATCAGGCCGCGCCGACAAACCCGATTGTAACAACGACGCCAGTTAAAGCAGAACCGCTTGCCCCGCCCGCCGGCGTTTCCAACACACCGGAAACGATGTCAACATTGACCGCGATGCAAGCTACTGCGAATACGGTTCCCCTTAAGGATGTTCTGCTGGTGGAAACCATCGCGACGATGGGAGTCAATGCACAGGTGCCGACCTGGTCGTCGCATGTCGACATGAAAAACATGCCGATGAGCCTCAGCGAGGATGTCGTCCAGGCCCAGATCGATATGCTGCGCGAAGCCAACGACTCCACGACTCAGCGCCCCCATCCGGCCAAACCGCACGCCGCATCGCCCGCTGCAAAGACACCCCACGCGGCTGCCGCAAAAGTCGCGCCCCCGACGGCGCACGCGCCAAACGCCGCCCCGGCCCCGTCGCCCGCAGCCGCGGCTTCAGCTCAGGCAACACCAACGGCCCCATCGGCCGGCAATACCGGTCTTTGGGCATCGGCCTTCAACTGGGCGAAAACCAACTGGCCTGTTCCCGCGGGGCTGGCCCTTGCGGCCGCCATGGCCCTCGGTTTTGCCAACCGCAAGAATATCGCCAACGCCGTTAAAGGGCGCGCAAAATCTCCTGCAATCGATCCACACGCAGCGCTTTTGCAGGAAATCGCCGACGGGCTGGATAAAAACAAATACGCCGCCGAAATCGACGGCACCAAGGCCGTCATCGTCGACAAGGAAACGGGCGCGCCCGTCATCCGCCTGAAAGAAGCCGTCGACGATGCGCTCGGTTATCGCGCGATTGAAGCGTCGATCGAGCGCGGCCTCGACCAGAAGCTTGGAAAAGAAAAAGCCGCCGACGCCGCCAAGCTGTTTGCGGCCATCAATACACGGCTTGCCATGGCCGCAAATCCGGACGATGCGATCAAGCCGCCCGCGCCCACAGCCAGCGAGTCCGCCCCGGCGATGGACGGCGACGGCACGGCGACGCGCGAACGGCTGGAACAGCGTCATGCCGCGATGATGGGGCTGCTGCTGGACATCAAGGACGAAGACGGCAATCCGCTGTACGGCGCGGCTAAAAACGACAAAGGCCACGACGTCGTCACCGACGCCAGAGGCGCGGCGCTGGCCACCGTGCATCAGGGCCGGTATCAGTTGCACAATACGGTTATCGCCGACAATAAAATCGTCAACGAAGCCGCGCTGCGCCACATGATTCTGGCCGCCGCGCGCCAGCATGGCGGCAAAATCACGGTGCGCAACGTGTCGCCCGAACTGGCGAACGACATCGCCGCGGTCATGGACAGAATGCACAAGGACGGCGCGTTCATCGACGCCAAAGGCGAGGCCATGCCCGCAATGTCGTGCACTTTCTATAAACACGACGGCGCGGCGATCAAGGGCGTGGAATTTAAAAACACCGCGCCGCAGGATCAAAACATTCTTCCTCCCGCTGCCGCACCAAAAATTCTTGCCGCCCCCGCAACCCTGCCGGAAGACGCGGCCCACACGGCAATGGCTGAGATTCCGACGAAGAACGCCCCCGCACCCACATTGGCAACCGCACCATCACAGCCTTTGGCATATCAACAACCGCCTATTGCAGGCTGGACAAACGGGATTTATGCCCTTCCGGTCGATGACGTGAAGGTAACTTATAAGGCATTCCAACGACGGCTCGACACTTTAACTCTGCCCGGGCCCGCAGCCGCGCAACCGCCCGCCGCGACAAACGCCGCGGCGGCGTCCCCCGATCCGCAACGAGAGACCGGCCTTGTCGCCAACCGACACAACAGAATCGGCGCGCCCCTGACAAAGGAAGAACTTCAGGGTGGCGCGCCCGTCGGCCCGGCGGTAAAGCACGGGGATACGGACATCCCCATCAACGTGACCCCGGACCCTGCAGAATCACTTGTGCCGCGCAATCGCGGCGCGGAAAAGCCTGCGGCAGGAGTGGCGCGACGCCGGCCCTTCGCTCCGGCGTAGCCCTAAGCATGCCCTGCGGCGCCGGACAGCATCGCCGGGGTGATGCCGATCTTGGCAATGGCGCGGTCCCATTTGGTTTCCAGATCGGCGCCAAACAGAATGTCATCGTCGGCGGGCACGGTAAGCCACCCGTTATTCTTGATCTCTTCGTCCAGTTGCCCCGCGCCCCAACCGGTGTACCCAAGGGCCATCATCACGCGTTCGGGGCCGCGCCCGTTGGCGATATCCTGCAAAATCTCCGCCGTCGCGGTCACGGCCACGGAATCGTCGATGCGCGTCGTGCCTTCGCGCAGATATTCGCCCGAATGCAAAACGAATCCGCGCCCCATTTCGACCGGCCCGCCCGCCTGCACCGGCACATCGGGCGTATCGATCGACGCCTCGATATTCAATTGATCCAGCAATAAGTGGAAATCGGCATCGCCGAACATGCGGTTGACGACCAACCCCATCGCCCCCGTCGCGCTGTGCGTGCACACATATATAACGGCGCGGGTAAAACGCGGATCCTCCATCCCCGGCATCGCGACCAGCAATTGCCCGGTCAACCAACCGCCCTTGTTGCCCGCGCCGCGCGCGCCGCCTTTGCCGGCGGGCTTGTCGGCGGCGATCTTTTTCAGGCGCGAGACGATATCTTTCATGACAGAATCCGAAGTTGGGACTAGAATCTCTGCGAGTCCATTTTGCGTCAAAAGATGTTTTTTTGATAGCGCAAATTCTTGGCATCCGCCGTTACGAAGGTTGAAAGGTTCGCCATGTTCCGCATCCTGCTGGCTTTATTGGCTTTATTGCTGCCCGCGCCGTCATACGCCTTATCGTCGGACTGGGTGCGCGGCGCGGATGTATCGGTGCGGCTGGTTTCCGGCGTCGACGGCGTCGGCAATGGCGATACCGTGCCTTTGGGTCTGGAAATCGATCTGGCCGACGGCTGGCACACTTACTGGCGCTCGCCGGGCGAAGCCGGCATACCGCCGCAGCTCGACTGGAGCCACAGCCAGACGCCCGACGGCAATCTGAAAACGGCGACGCTGCTCTATCCCGCCCCCAAACGCTACACGGCCTATGGGCTGGAAACCGTCGGCTATCGCGGCCATATCGTTTTTCCCATCGACGCGACGCTCGCCAAACCCGGCCAGGCCCTGAACGCCGACGCGGCAATCGATTTGTTGATCTGCAGTTCGATTTGCGTGCCCAAACATTTCGACCTGCACCTGACCGTCCCCGCAGGCGCGGCCACACCGGGCGCCGAGGCCGATTTGTTGCAACAGGCGCGCGCCGCCCTGCCGACCGATGCCGAAAAAGCAGGCATCCTGATCACCGGCGTGAATAACGACGGGAAACGCCTGTCTTTCTCCATCACCACGCGCGACGCGCTGCAAACGCCCGATATTTTTGTCGAAGACCCCGACAATATCGGCTTCGGCGCGCCCGTTATCAAAATGAATGCCGACAACCACGACGCGACCCTGACCGTCACGCCTACCGACACGCTGCCCGACGGCACGACGCTGGCCGGCATGCCTCTGACCGTCACCATCACCAACGGCGACCATGCCGCCGAAATCAAACTGCACGCGCCGCCGGCCACGCCCGTATCCGCGCCGCCCGCGCCTTTGGGCACAAATTTTATAACCGCTGTCCTGCTGGCGCTTCTGGGCGGATTGATTTTGAACCTGATGCCCTGCGTCCTGCCCGTGCTGTCGCTGAAAATCCTCGGCATCGTCAGCCACGGCGGCGGCACGCCGCGCCGCGTGCGTTACAGCTTTCTGCATACCGCCGCCGGCATTATCGTATCGTTTATCGCTCTGGCCGCGGCAACGGTGGCCCTGAACCATTTCGGGCTGGCCCTGGGCTGGGGCGTCCAGTTCCAGCAACCTTTGTTCCTGATTTTCCTGATCACGCTTTTGACCTTCTTCGCCGCGAATTTGTGGGGATTGTTTGAAATCCCCCTGCCCCGCTTTCTGGCCGACCGGGTCGACCCCGCCTATCACCCCAAACTGGCGGGCGATTTCGCCACCGGCGCGCTGGCGACATTGCTGGCCACCCCTTGCTCCGCGCCGTTTCTGGGCACGGCGGTCGGCTTCGCGCTGGCCAGCGGCACCGCGCAGATTTTCGCCATCTTCGCCGCGCTGGGCTGCGGCATGGCGGCGCCCTATCTGGCGGTCGCCGCGTTCCCGCGCGCCGCCACGTTGCTGCCCCGCCCCGGCGCGTGGATGATAACGCTGCGCATCGTGTTGGGAATCGCGCTGGCCCTGACCGCCATCTGGCTGACATGGGTTCTGGCGGCGCAAATCACCGTTTCCGCCGCCACCGCGCTGGGCCTTTTAATGACAGGCATCGTCATTCTTCTGGCCCTGCGCAAACAGGGCATGAAACGCGGGCTTATTCTCGCCGGCATTCTTGAATTCTGCCTTGTCGCGCTGGTGCTGGGCTTCACGGGCATGGACAAACCCAAAGCCGCGCCGGAAATGGACAGGAAATGGCTGGCCTACAGCCCCGACGGGCTGGCCGCCGATATCGCCGAAGGCAAAACCGTCTTCCTCGACGTCACCGCCGATTGGTGCCTGACCTGCAAAGCCAACATGAAATTCACCCTGACGCGCGGCGATGTGGCGCAACGCCTGTTCCACAGCAGCGTCGTAGCGATGCAGGCCGATTGGACGAATCCCGACCCCGTGATCACCGGCCTGCTGCGCAAATACAACCGCTATGGCATCCCGTTCAACATCGTCTATGGCCCCGGCGCGCCGCACGGCATCGTGCTGCCGGAACTTCTCGACGCCGGCGACGTGCTCGACGCGCTCGACAAAGCGTCGGCCGCGCCAACCTCCCAAACCACGCAAAACCAGTAAGGAACCGCACATGACCAATATCAAAATCGGCGAAAAACATCTCGTCATCAAAGTAGTCGCCATGCCGCGCGACACCAACCCCAGCGGCGACATGTTCGGCGGCTGGATCGTCAGCCAGATGGATTTGGCCGGCGCGCTGCTGGCGCGGCAGATCACCAAAAAACGCATCGTCACCGTGTCCATCGACAATCTGGTATTTCACAAACCCGTGCATGTCGGCGACTGCGTCATTTGCTATGCCGCGCTGGAAAAAACCGGCCGCACCAGCATCACGGTTCGGATCGATGTCCATGTCGAACGCCGCAGCAATTTTGTCGAGGAAAAGGTAACGGAAGGCCGTTTCGTCTTTGTCGCCGTCGATCCCGACAACACCCCCATCCCCTATGCCGACGCTTGATTCCAGACCGGATTAGTCGTATTTGAAACATCCCTTCCCCGATATATCCAAGGAGATCGCGCCATGACCATCAAACCCGGCGATAAAATCCCGTCCGTCATCCTCAAACACCTGACCGCCGACGGCATGCAGGACCTGTCCACCGACGCCCTGTTCGCGAGCAAAAAAATCGTCATGTTCGCCGTGCCCGGCGCCTTCACCCCTACCTGTTCCGCCAAGCACTTGCCGGGCTATGTTCACTTGCTGCCTGAATTCAAGGCGCAGGGCATCGAGGTCGCCTGCCTGTCGGTCAACGACCCGTTCGTGATGCAAGCCTGGGCCGCAGGAGCCAATGCCGACGGCATCCGGATGCTGCCCGACGGCAATGCGACCTTCACCAAGGCGCTGGGGCTTGAAATGGATGGCGCGGCCTACGGCATGGGCCTGCGTTGCCAGCGTTTCGCGCTGTATGCCGAAGACGGCATCGTCAAATTCCTCGCCGTCGAAAAACCCGGCGCGTTCGAGGTTTCCAGCGCCGAATCGATGCTGAAAGCCATCGCAACCGCCAAGGCGGCCTGATTACCTGTTCTTGAACGAGGCCATCGCGTCGACAGCCAGCCTGTCGACGCGTTCGTTTTCGGCGTGCCCGTTATGGCCGCGCACCCAGATAAAGTCGACCTTGTGCGGCGCGCGCGCGGCGTCGAGCCGTTGCCACAGGTCGGCATTTTTCACCGGCTTTTTATCCGCCGTTTTCCACCCGCGCGCCACCCAGCCGCGCAGCCATTCGGTCATGCCCTTCTGCACATACTGGCTGTCGGTATAAAGCCGCACCTGCGCCGGTTTTTTCAACGCCTCAAGCCCCATAATCGCGCCCATCAATTCCATGCGATTGTTGGTGGTATCGCGTTCGCCGCCGGACAATTCCTTTTCCACGCCGCCATGGCGCAGCAACGCCGCCCACCCGCCGGGGCCGGGATTGCCGCTGCACGCGCCGTCGGTAAAGATTTCCGTGATGTCTGTCATGCGATTTTCCTGAACTGGGCTTGTTTTATATCCGAACGCCCCCTAACAATGAAGGGGTCAAAAGGAATATGATTATGCGCCTGTCTTTTATCGGCATGTCGAATATCGGCAAGACTTACTGGTCGAAACGCGTCGCGGCGGAAAACCGCGTGCCGCGCGCCGATTGCGATATGTTGATCGAGACGAAACTGGACGCGGAACTGTCGGGCAAAGGCCTGCGCGGCATCCGCGATGTCGCGCTGTGGATGGGCCAGCCGGGCGACCCGCAATATCCCGAAACCAGCGCGCGCTATGCCGCGCACGAACAAACCGTCATGGACACCGTTCTTGACGAACTGGAAGCAAACCCGGCGACGCCCGGCATCGTCGATACGACGGGCAGCGTGATTTATGTCGCGCCCGCCACGCTGGCGCGGCTGCGCGCCGCCACGCGCGTGGTGTATCTCGAAGCCTCCGACCAGCATATCGACCGGCTGTTCCGCAGCTATGCCGCGTCGCCGAAACCGCTGATATGGGGCGATTGCTATGCGCCGCGGGACGGCGAAACCCCGCGCGACGCCATGCGCCGGTGCTACCCGCTGTTGCTGGAAAGTCGCCACAGCATGTACCGCCAGCTGGCCCATGTCACGATACCGTTTGCGCGACACAAAAACCGGTCGCTTGACTTGCTGAAGGATATTTTTCCGTGAAGATTTTATTCATCACTGCCAACCGCGTCGGCGATGCGGTGTTGACGACCGGCGTGCTGGCGTGGCTGGCCGATCATTACCCCGACGCGCGCTTCACGATCGCCTGCGGCCCCTATGGCGCGGCTCTGTTCCGCGCCGTGCCGCGGCTCGACCGCCTGATCGTCATGCGCAAGAAAAAAGCCAATCTCCATTGGGTCGATTTATGGAAACAATGCGTCGGCACGCGATGGGACATGATCGTCGACATGCGCAACAGCGCGGTGTCGCGCCTTCTGGTCGCGGAACGGAAATTTTTCCATTCGCGCGGCAGCGGCGCGCATAAAATCATCGACAACGCCGCCGTCATCGCCCTCCTGCTGGACGGCGCGCCGCCCCCCGACCCGTGCATATGGCTGGCCGCCGACGCCGCAGGCGCAGCCGAAACGCTCGTGCCCGCGGGGCCGCCTGTCCTCGCCCTTGGCCCCGCCGCGAACTGGCCGCTCAAACAATGGCCGGTCACATCCTTCATCGAACTGGTCGGCGAACTCACCGCCCCCGGCGGCGCGATGTCCGGCGCGCGCGTGATGATCGTCGCCGACGGGCACGAACGGGTGCAGATCGAACCGTTATTGCGCGCCGTCCCCGACGACCGCCGCATCGAAATCATCGGCCGCGATCTGCAAACCGCCGCGGCCTGCCTGAACCGCGCACGGCTTTATGTCGGCAACGACTCCGGCCTGATGCATCTGTCCGCCGCGCTGGGCATCCCGACGTTAGGATTATTCGGCCCCGGTTTTCCCGCGGTCTACGGCCCGTGGGGCAAGAACTGCGTGTGCGTTACGACACCCGAAAGCCGCGCCGAACTGATGGCCCGCGCCCCCGCCATCGTCACGCCGCAATCGACCCTGATGGATACGCTAAGCGTCGCCCGCGTGGCCGAAGCGGCACAGATGTTGTTAAACAAAACCGCCTAGGGCCAAAACCTAACGCCTGTCGAAAAGCTTTTCCAGATCCGCCTTCTTCAATTCGACATAAGTCGGGCGGCCATGATTGCATTGGCCGCTATTGGGCGTCGTTTCCATCTGGCGCAGCAGCGCGTTCATTTCATCAATCGTCAAGGTACGCCCCGCCCGCACCGACCCGTGACAGGCCAGCGTGGAACAGACCTCCTCCAGCCGGTCGCGCAGCGCGCGGCTGTCGCCCTGTTCGGCAATTTCGTCGGCGATATCGCGCAGCAAGCCTTTGACATCCGCCTGCCCCAGCAAAGCCGGAATTTCGCGCACCAGAACCGCATTGCCGCCAAACGCCTCGATCACCAACCCCAATTCGGCCAATTGATCGGCGCGCCCGACCACGGCATGCATCGAGCTTTCGTCCATATCCACGACTTCGGGAACCAGCAAAATCTGCCGCCGGACGCCTTCCGCGCCCAAAGCCTGCTTCATTTTTTCGTAAACAATCCGTTCATGCGCGGCATGCTGGTCGACGATAATAACGCCGCTGTCGCTTTGCGCGACAATGAACGTGCCGTGCAGCTGCGCCACCGCCGCGCCCAAACGTCCCGACGACGCCGGCGCCGGCATGACCGATGCCGCATCGACACTGCGCGCCTGCGGCAGGGATTCCGCAAACATCGGCGCATAAGACACGCTCGACCGCGGCACATAGGACGGCACGCCAGAAAAGCCTTGAGATCCCGCAACGGCGCTATCGGAAAAACCGGCATTGACCTGCGGCTGCAACATGGCCAACGCCTGGGGGGCCAAGGTGCTGGCGGTGAATTGCGCCGCGCCCTGCAACGCGTGGCGAATGCCGGAAATAATCAAGCCGCGCATCTGCGCCGCGTCGCGGAACCGCACTTCGGTTTTGGCCGGATGCACATTGACATCGACATCCGCCGCCGGAACCGTGACGAACAACACCGCCAGCGGATGCCGCCCCGACGGCAACACATCGCCATAGGCCGCGCGCAAGGCCGACACCAAAGTCTTGTCGCGCACCGGACGGCCATTGACGAATAAATACTGGCCGCGCGCCGTCGCGGCATGCAAGGTCGGCAATCCCGCGAACCCCGTCACCGCGGAACCGCCGCGTTCGATGTCGATAAGGGCCGCGTTCTGCGCGAAATCGCGCCCCATCACATCGGCCACGCGCGCGGCGACATCCGCGCAACGCGGGTAATGCAAAGGCTTTTTATCATCCTCGCGGAATGTAAAATCGACGCCCGGATGCGCCAGCGCCAGCCGTTCCACGACTTCGCGCGCGTAATCGCCTTCGGTGCGCGGCGTTTTCAGGAATTTCAACCGCGCGGGCGTGGCGTAAAACAAATCGCGCACATCGACGCGCGTGCCCGCCGCCAAAGCCGCCGGACGCGGCGCGGACATGGCGCCGCCTTCGACATCGACCTGCCACGCGTCGTCGCCGCCCCGCGCGCGGCTGATCAGGCTTAACCGCGACACGGCGGCGATCGACGGCAAAGCCTCGCCGCGAAACCCGAAACTGTGAATGTTCCATAAATCTTCGGTCGGCAGTTTCGACGTGGCGTGACGTTCCAACGCCAACGCCAATTCATCGCGCCCCATGCCGCACCCGTCATCGACGACGGAAATCAGGGCCTGTCCGCCTTCGCGCAAATGAATATCGACGGAGGTCGCCCCGGCGTCGAGCGCGTTCTCGACCAGCTCCTTCACGGCGGCGGCCGGACGTTCGACGACCTCGCCGGCGGCGATGCGATTGACAAGGGTTTCGGGCAGGCGACGAATGGGCATAAGCCGAAGTTAAAGACAGCAGGCCGCCAAGTCCACGGTTTATTCGGCGATCAAATCGCCCCGCGCGCCGGTCAGGTTCGCCCCGGTCAGATCGGCCCCCTGCAGATTGGCCCCCGTCAAATCAGCATAAGACAGATCGGCATTGCACAGCTTGACCTGCCTTAAATCGGCATCGACCAGATTGGCATACCGCAAAACGGCGCCCGACAGGTTGGAATGAATCGTGGTGCCCTGCGGCAACACCAACGGATAGAATTTGGCGCCGCGCAGATTGGCGTTAACCAGACGCGCCCCGATCATATCCGCGCCGCGCCCGTCCACCCGTTCGCCGTTGATATAACGCATATCGGCATTGCGCAGCGACGCCGCCTGAATCTGCGCATCGACCATATTAAGCCCGTACAAGGTGGCATGATCGGCCTTCATCAGCGTCAGATTGGCGCGCGCGAAAATGGCGGTGCCGCGCATATCGTGGCCGCTGATATCAAGCGGCATGCCCGACTTGCCGTTCGACAACACCCAGGCATTATGACGGCGCAGCATTTCATCCAGCGGCGCGGGCAAATCCTTGGCCGTCGGCCCCATCGGCAGATTGGTCATCGCCCCGTCAAGGCTGGCCTTGGCAAGGCTGGAAATATTAATGGCGGTGTTGGTCAATATCGCACCGCGCAAATTGGCCGACGTCAATTCGCTCGACGTAAAGTCCGCCCCTTCCAGATTAGCGCCGGAAAAATTCGCGCCGTTAAGATTGGCGCGCACAATCTTGCAACTGCGCATCGTGGCGTCGCTGAAATTCGTTCCGGCGGCAACCGCCCCCGACAGCCGCGCGTCGGACAGGTTCGCGCCGCTCAGATCCGCGCCGCCGGTTTCCGAATTGGGCATGCCCAGATTCACCGCAACAATATCGCCGTTTTTGTCGGTATCGGCCAGCATCCCTTCGCGCAGATCGACGCCGGTCAAATCGGCGCAGATCAACGACGCGCCGCGCAGGCACGCGCCGCGCAAATCGGCGCGCACCAATTTGGCATTGCGCAAATTGCAGAACCGCAAATCCGCGCCGAAAAAAATGCAATAATCGAAAATCGCGGCATAGGCATTGACGTCGCGCAGCACCGCCCCGGTCAGGTCGGCATGCGACAAATCGCATTCGGATAAATTATGCCCCGTCAGGTCATAACGGCGCAACATGGCGCGCGCGCCGCCGACGCGGGCCTGGCGAAACATTTTATGCTTACGCAACACGACGCTGAATTCTTCGGGCGTCAGGCGCAGCGGTTCCTTGCTTTCTTCACTCGACATCTTGAATCGCCGGCTCGTTCAATCGCGCGTTATAACACGTCAATTGTTACAGCCATCCTTTAACGAAACCTTACAATCGCCGGCATCCGCCCGATTTCTCAGGCCGTCCCCGACAAAAAAGCGTCATAAAACCCCGCCAGAACCGTCTTTTCCATACCGCTCCCTTCGGCCAGAGATCCGCTTTCCAGCCCCTTGGCCAACCGCTTGCCAAGCTCGACACCCGGCTGATCGAAGGAATTGATATCCCACACAACGCCCTGCACAAAGACTTTATGCTCGTAAAGCGCCAGCAACATCCCCAACGCGCGCGGCGTCAGATCGTCGACAAGGATAAGGCTCGACGCCCGCCCGCCGGGATAATTGTCGTGCGGCGCGGCCGGCCGCTTCTGCCCAAAGGCCAAAGCCGCCATTTGCGCGGCCATATTCGACATCAAGGCCCGATGATGTTCGGGTTTGCCCAGATCGTCGCGCGCCACGCCGATGAAATCGGCGGCCACCGGCGTCGTGCCTTGATGCAGCCATTGATGGAAACTGTGCTGGCCGACGGTGCCGCACTCGCCGAACAAAGCGGGGGTGGTATCGCACTGAACCGGCGCGCCCGCGCGCGTCACCGACTTGCCGTTGCTTTCCATTTCCAGCTGTTGCAGATAACGCGGCAATTCCCGCAACCGTTCGCAATAAGGCAAAACGGCCAGCGCGGGCATCCCCAGAAAATTGCGATTCCATATGCCCAGCATCGCCATCATCACCGGCATATTGGCCTCCAGCGGCGCGGTGCGGAAATGGTCGTCCATCGCCGCCGCGCCGTCAAGCAACGCGCGGAAATGCGCGTTGCCGATCGCCAGCGCAAGGCTAAGCCCGACGGCGGACCACAGGCTGTACCGCCCGCCGACCCAACCCCACATCGGAAACATATTGTCGGCATGAATGCCGAATTTTTCGACTTCGCCGGCGTTCACGGACACGGCGACGAAATGTTTCTTGACCGCCCCCTCGCCCAGTTTTTCCACCAGCCACTGCCGCGCCGACCGCGCATTCAACAACGTCTCCTGCGTCGTAAAGGTTTTCGACGCCACAACGAACAAAGTTTGCGCGGCATCGATTTTGTCCAGAACATTGTTCAGATCGAACGCGTCGACATTGGCGACAAAATGCACATCCACGCCCGTCACAAAAGGCCGCAACGCCAACGCCGCCATGCGCGGCCCCAGATCGGACCCGCCGATGCCGATATTCACAATATGGCGCATGGGTTTCCCCGTCGCGCCGCGCCATTGCCCCGACCGCACATCGTCGACAAAGGCGGCCATGCGTTTCTGCACGGCGCGCATTTCCGGTATGATATCGACGCCATCGACCAGAACCGGCGCATCGCCGCGCTGGCGCAAGGCGGTGTGCAGCACGGCGCGGTTTTCCGTAGCGTTGATCCTGCCGCCCGCGAACATATGGGCGCGCCAATCGGCCACCTTCTGCTGCGCCGCCAGCGCCGTCAACAACCCCACGGTCTGCGCATCGACATTCTGGAACGCATAGGCCAGGCGCAAACCATCGACGGAAATCCGGCACGCCGTCACCCGCGCCGCATCGGCCGCGAACAGCGTATCAAATCCGCGTCCGCGCGCGGCGGCGGCATGATCGGCCAAGGCCTGCCATGCGGGTGTTTTCGTCACGCTCATTGCCGTACCTGTTCCTTGATTTGCGCGTCGCGCAGGGCCGAAGCCGCGGGATCCCCGACCATAACGTCGGTGACGTTATCGGGGTCAAACCAATGATCGATCGCCCGCGCGACGTCGTCCTTGGTCACGCCGCGGATCAACCCGTCATAACGGTCAAGATAATCCCGCCCCAAATGGTCGCGCTGCACGGCAACCAGCATCGCGGCGATTTTGTCGGTCGATGTCAAATTCAACGGCATCGCGCCGGTCAGGTAATCCTTGGCGGCGGCGATTTCCTTGCCCGTCGCGCCATCGTCGTAAAAATGCCGCATCGTGTCGCGTATGGTCGCCAACGCCTCCGGAACTTTGGGATTATCGACGGCGGCTTCGCCGATGATCAACCCGCCATGGTCGGCGGGGGCCAGCAGCGTTTCGATCCCATAGGTCAACCCTTTTTCGTCGCGCACATCATGCATCAATCGCGAAGCAAACCCGCCGCCGCCCAGAATGTAATTGGCGATCTGCGCCGCATACCAATCGGGATCGTCGCGCTTGGGCCCGGGCATCGCGAACATAATCTCGGTCTGCGTGCCGGCGCGCTTGACCACCGTCGGCGGGAAATGCCCCCAATCGGGCACGTCGGCAATGGGCGTCAGTTTGGCCTGCGCGGGCAATCCGGCAAAAATCCTGTCAAGCGCGGCCGCCAGATCGTCGGGCGTGATGTCGCCGGCCACGGCAATAATCGCATTGTCGCGCGCCAGATGATCGGCGGCAAAATGCCGGATATCGTCAAGCGTGATCGCCTGCAGCGTCTGTGTCGATCCTAAATGACGTTCGCCATAGGGATGCGCGCCATAAATTTCCGAAAACAACGCGTAACGCGCCTGCCAATCGGGATCGCCGATCTGCTGGCGCACGGCGGCAAGCTGGCCCGCGCGCAACCGTTCGACATCGCGTAGCGCGAAATGCGGCTGCGTCAACGCAAGCCGCAGCATATCGAAAGCCCTGGCCTTGTCCGCGCTCAGGCACTTCAACCCGCCATTGAGCGTATCGCGCCCCGCGTCAAAAGACAGGCTGATCGACCGGTCGGTCAGCATGCGCTGGAACGCGGCCGCGTCATACGGCCCCGCGCCTTCGGTCAACAAATTCATCGTCAGCGTCGCCAGCCCCTGCTTGTCGGCGGGGTCTTGCTCGCTGCCGCCGCGGAACGCCACCTGCATGGAAATAACGGGCAGCCGGTGATCTTCGACCAGCCACGCCTTGACGCCCGTTTCCGGCGCCGTGACTTCCTCGATCTGAACCGCCCGCGCCGGCGCCGCGCCGCACAGGCAGAACATCAAAAGGACAAGATATATTTTTGCCATCACACGCATCATCGTATCTCCGCGCCCTGCCCGAGCAAAGGCTGCGCCGCATCCCGCGCCGCGGGCGAGGCATGCGGGTCGGGCAACAACAATCCCATGGTTTCGCGCGGCGTCGACGCCAGCGCGCGCAGGGCCGCATTCACCTCGTCGACGGTCACGGCGTCGATACGGTCGGGCCACGCCTCGACATCGGCCACCTTGTGCCCCGTGGCCAGAGCGGAACCGAAAATATATCCGGCCGCGCTCAAACCGTCGCGCGCGAATACCGCCGAACGCTCCATGCGTTTTTTGGCCGCGCCGACCGTCGCGGCGTCGAGCCCTCGCGCGGCAATATCTTTCAGGCTTTCGCGCATCGCCCTGGCCAGCCGCGCCGTCTGGTCTGCCGCGCTGCCGCGCCCCGGACGCGGCGATGCCGCAATCGTCAAACTCGTCTCGCCGCGCGCATCGGGGTCATAGGCAGTTTCCACCGCGCTGGCCAACCCGCGCTGCGCGACCAGGCGATGATACAACACGCCCGTTTCGCCGTCGTCCAACGCTTCGGCCAGAACTTCATAGGCATAGGCTTCGTTGTTTTTCTGCGTCGCGTATGACGGCACGGCAAACCGCCAGACGATCTCCGGCTGGTCGACGCCCGCATCGACCATTTTAAACCGGTGCGTTTTCGGCAACGGCGCGGGGCCGAACACATGGCGCGGGGCGACCTTGTGACGCGGCACGCGGCCATAGGTCGCCGCGGCCAGCCGCATGACATCCTCGACCCTGACATCGCCGGTTATCACAACCACGGCATTGTTCGGCGCGTAATGGGCGCGATAAAAATCCTCGGCATCCTTGGGCGTCAATTTCTCGATTTCGCGCTTCCACCCGATAACCGGCCGCCCATAGGGATAGCCGTCGGGCATAAATCGGTGATCCAGCCGTTCCAGAAAACGTCCTTCCGGATCGTTATCGGTGCGCTGCTGCCGTTCATCCAGCACGACGCGCAATTCGGGCACGGCGGTCTGCGCGTCGATATGCAGATGCTGCATGCGATCGGCTTCCATCTGCATGATCATCGGCAGCCGGTCGGCGGCGACCTCTTCATAAAACGCCGTATAGTCATAAGACGTAAAAGCGTTATCCTGCCCGCCCTGCGCGGCGATAATCTTACTGAATTCGCCGGGGCCGATCTCGTCGGTGCCGCGAAACATCAGATGCTCCAGATAATGCGCCAGCCCGTTCTTGCCCGGCACCTCGTCCGCCGCGCCGACTTTGTACCACACCATTTGGTTGACCACGGGCGCCAGATGATCGGGCACGACCACGACCTGCAATCCGTTGGCGAGCGTAAAGCTGGTAGGATAAAAAACGGCGGCCTGCGCCGCCCCGCCCAGGGCCATCAAAACCAACCCGGCCAGCATACCCTTGCAAAACACCCGCAGCATCACAACCCCAACCAGCCGCTTTGCTGTTTTTCGATAACCGGCGTTGCGCCGGAATCGACGGGCTGATGATCGGCCTGCGCTTTTTTGATACGCGCGGCTTCGGCGGCGGCATCGACGACCGTCGCCGGTTTTTCATCGTCCGACGTCCAGTCGGTCAGCCGTTCGACCAAATGCGGCGAAGCCGCGGTTTTCTGCGACGACTCGCGATTGATAATCGCGCCGATATCCGGGTTGGCCTTGTCGGCGCCGGCGGCGGCCAGCAAATCCTTTTCGCCCGGCGACAAATCGGCGGCCTGCGCCGGCGGCGCGCCGCCGAACACGGCATCCTGCGCGCGGGCCGACGGGTCGATGGTCTGCAACGGCGGCGCGCCCGGACGCGGCGGACGCAAGGCAAAATCCGGCGGCATCGACAAAGGCGGATGATCGACCACCGCGAATTCGTCGGGCGGATTGCGCCCCAGCCCCAGATCCTCGCGCGTATTGCTGCACGCCCCCGTCATCAGGGTCAGCGCGGCAAGGCCGAACAGGAAAAAAGAACGCGATGAAACCATGGGAAACACCCGGGAAAGAACGAGGAAAGGCTATTCGCCTTTGAGCATACCATCTAGCAGCAGAAGCGCAACGCCCGTCACAATCGACGCATCGGCGACGTTAAACGCGTACCAATGATAATTTTTGTAATAAAAATCCAGAAAATCGACAACCGCGCCGTAACGCATCCGGTCGATGACATTGCCAATGGCGCCGCCCATAATCAACCCCAGCGCCAGCGCCACCACAGTCGAATTCGTCCGCCACAACCACCGCCCCAACAGCAACAGAATGACCCCCGCCACCCCCGCCAGCACATAAGGCATGTCATGCGCGCCGGTCAGATGGCTCAAAATGCCGAAAGTCACGCCCTTGTTCCACACCAGAACGAAATTCAGGAACGGCGTCACGGCAACGGTGCGTTCGACATCGTTCAGCCGGTCCAGAATCAGCCATTTGCTGATCTGGTCGGCAAGGCCGATAAAAGCCATCATGTAAAAACCGATCACGGCGCGGCGGTGCGTCATGGAACCCCTCCCGAAAAGAAGGCAGAGGCTAAACAAAAGCCCGCGGCGGGGCAACGCCTAATCTATCCCAATTGGGCGGCTTCGGCGGCCGCCCTTTGCATGCTTGATGACATTTCACTGGCGACCGCGCTTTGCTCCTCGACCGCGGCGGCGGTCGACCCGACATAATCGCGCACCTGTTCGATCGACCGTTTGATTTCGGTCAACCCGCCGACGATATCGCCGAAAATAACTTTCATACCGTTGATTTCATGGGTGATCTGGTCGGTCGCGTTTTTGGCCTGCGCCGCCAGGCTTTTAACTTCGTTGGCGACGACGGCAAAGCCGCGACCGGCATCGCCGGCGCGCGCCGATTCAATCGTGGCGTTCAACGCCAGCAAATTAATCTGGCTGGTAATACCGCCGACCATATCGACGATATTGCCCATCGACTGCGCGACGTCGCTCAACCGCTGCGTGGTGCGGTCGGCGGCGTCGACTTTTTCCTGCGCCCCTGCGGCGGTGTCTTTCGACCGCACCATCGCCTCGGCGATTTCGCGCACCGAGGTGTTAAGCTCTTCCGCGCCCGCCGCGACGCTTTGCATAATGGCGTTGATATGCTCGCTACGTTTGCGCGCCATCACCTGCCTGGTGACGTCGGACGCGAACATCACGATCTTGGCCGGCCGCCCCTGCACATCGAGAATGGGATTATACGACGCCTGCAACCACACCTCGCGCCCGCCCTTGGCCGCGCGGCGGAATTCTCCGGCGCGATATTCGCCCGCGCGCAAGGCCTCCCACATGCCGTCATCCTCGCCGCCGTCGCGGATATCGGCGGGCGCGAACAGGCCGCACGACTGGCCGACGACTTCATGTTCTTCATATCCCATCGCCGCCAGAAAGTTGGCATTGGCCTTTATCACAACGCCGTCGAGCGTATATTCGACCACCGCCTCCGACTTGCCGATGGCCGCAATCTGCCCGGCATAATCGGTATTCTGAATGCGATGCGTCGCGTCGGCCCATTCGACCACCGTGCCGATGCGCGCGCCCCACCGGCCAAACAACGCATTGGCGTTTAAATCAAAGGTGCGCGCGCCGACGCGAATGGTGGCCTGATGCCGTCCCTTCAACCCGTCCAGAAGGCCGCGTTGATGCGCGGGATTTTTATGGAAAACATCGATTTTCTGCCCCAGCAGCTTATCGACGCGAAAATGGGGCAGGTCTTTGCGCATCTCCGCCTCGGCCTCGCGCAGGAACGCGATAACCGCCGGATTCATATAAACGATCCTGTAAGACGTATCGGCGACCATGACATTGGTCGCGATCTTGTCGAACGCCGCCCGTTTCACCGCCTCCAGCCCGGCCCACAACCGCCACACACCCGACATGCATATCCCTTTTTTTGATTGCGTTTCGCGATTGCGCCCCAACATGGAAAGCAACCACAGGTTGCGCCCATATATAAAAGGATTCGCCGCGACGACGCAAAGAAACCGTCACAGGCCATACGCAAGTGTGGAGATGATTATTGCGCGCGCTCTTCGTCCTGCGGGCGCACGATGCGGAAATTGTCCAGATAATTGCGCGGCCGCACGCGGCGTTCGGCCGGTTCTTCAATCACCGCGTCCCATCCCTTGGCTTTGACGAAAGCCAGCGCGTCTTCCAGCGTCGGAAACCGCAACCGCCCGCGCAATTCGGCCAGCGTATCGCCCGCGCTAGCCCAGCCCATAATGGGGTCGGGCGCGCGCGGCGTCACGATTTCAGGTTCGACCTGCCATTGATGGGTACGGGCGCGGCCCGACTGGGTGGCGGTCTTGGCGGGTTTGAAAACGCGAACGCGCATGGGAAAACCGGTGAATGGAAACAAAACGCGCCAAAGGAAATACCACGCCGGAAAAAGCTTCGCAAGTTTCGGCTATAGCCCAAGCCCCTGCACCCCGCCGAAAACGCCAAGGCTTGTGGTGACGCCCGCCACAGCCACCACCACCCAGAAATACCAGCCCTTCAACCTGTATTCCTCGGGCAGCGCGCGCACGGCCAGCGCGATCAGGAATCCCAAAACGACGGGCAGCAGCAAGGCATTCATCACCTGCACGCCGATATTCAACGTCACAAGGTTCGGCCACACCCCGACCAGAACCGCGCCGGCGACGACGCAGGCGGCATAAATCCCGTAAAACCACCGCGCCCGCAAAGGATGCAATTCCAAAGACCGTTTATATCCCGCGACTTCGCCGACGCCCCACGCCAAAGCCAGCGACGCGACAATCGCGGCCACCAGCCCCGCGCCCAGCACGCCCAGCCCGAACACCAACTGCCCCATGGTCTTGCCGAGAAAAGGCGTCAACGCCCCGCTCATTTCGCCCACGGTCGATAAAGACGCGCCGGCATTATGCGGCGCAATGGTGGCGGCGCAGGCCACCAGAACGGCGGCCATAATCAATTGCGTGACGACAGCCCCGACGGCGGTATCAAGCCGCGCGATTTTGAAATGCTGCGGCCCCAGTTTTTTATCAGCGACGGCCGATTGCTGATAAAAAACCATCCACGGCATGATGACCGCGCCGATATTGGCCGCGACCAGATACAAATAATTGATGTCATGCAGCGGAATATCGACCATGCCACGCCCGATAGCGGCCGCCGACGGATGCGCGGCATAGGCGACGAAAAAAAACGCAACCTCGAACAGGCCGATAATCATCGCGGCGCGTTCGACGCGGCGATAGGAACCGGTCAACACGACAATCAGCAACGCCGCCGCCGCCAAAGCCAGACTTTCCGCGCGCGGCACGCCATACATCTCGCCGACGCCCGCGACGCCGGAAAATTCCGTCAGCAACGCGCCCAAAGTCGCCACAGCCAGACCGGTAACCGACACCCACGCCCACGCCTTGCCGAAATGATAAAGGATCAATTCGCCGTGCCCGCGTCCGGTGAAAATGCCCAGCCGCACCGTCAGTTCCTGCACCACATAAAGAATGGGCATCAAAACCACCTGCAACAACAACAGGCGATACCCCCATTGCACGCCGCTCTGCCCCGCGGTGATGATACTGCCGACATCGGTGTCGGCCAGCATGACGACAAGGCCGGGGCCGAACACGGCGATCCACCGCCCGATCCGCCCGCCCCATTTAACGGCATGCGCGGAATGCGGCGACACGGCGCATTGCGGGTCGATTTGATCGAATGACGGCATATAAACCCAAACCCTTACGGTTTCCGGAAAGCCCGGACGCGCTCGGCCGCCGCGGGAAGTTGCGAGTGATTATCATTGTAAACACGCGCCGGCAAGCAAAAATATCCACGGCCGCTTCCCCCGCCGTGGATATTCACGATCAAACAACAGGTTAGAAACGATAACCGATGCCGAGACCAACCAGCGTCGGATCCAGATCGACATTGGCGCGGATGGAATCGCCGTTGATATGAACATCGGTGTTCAGGAACAGCTGCTTCACATCCATATTGGCGTACCAATTGCCGGTCAGATGATAGTTGAACCCGACCTGCAGGGCTTCGCCGACCGCATTGTTGTAATGGACGTGATAGGGCCCCGTGTCACTGGCCCAAAAGAATGTGTAATTCAATCCCGCGCCGGCATAGACATCCAGCGGAGACGCAGGGGTGAAATGATATTGCGCCGTGACTGTCGGCGGCAACAGGCTCGCATGCCCCAGATTGACATTGTGCGCCGATGTGTCATTGGCAACGATGTGCTGGGTCGTGACGCCGGCAATGACTTCCGCCGCGATATGCGGCGTAAAGAAATAGGACAGATCGGCTTCGGGAATGACGGAATTCGTGGCCGTCACATGGCCGCCGATGGGGGTGATGGTGCTCGATACTTCGGGAATGACGCCGACGCCGCGCAAATGAACGAGGAAATCGCCCGCCTGAAATCCCTGATAATCGTCGGCCCGCGCAACGCCGGCCGACCCCGCCAACAGCAAAACGGCCAGCAGCAGAGGTTTATAATTTTTGTACATGGATCGCTCCTTGGTTGGATCTGAAAGATATCCGGACGTTAAAGAGCCACCCGCCAGGCGTATTTGCCTTAAATCAAGCCGCTATATTAGATTTTGAATGTGGTAAAACAGCTACACACGCCCCCATCAAGGCAGACCGCGCCCCTGGAACGAAGCGACCTTGGCGTGCTTGAATCTATGGGCATACTCAGAGAAACAACCGGCAAAGAGCGGCACAAAATCTTTATGTACGAGGCTTATCTGGATATTCCGAGCCAAGAAACTGAACCACTATCCCATTAATCTGTGGCGAAAGTTATCCGCAAATGAGGTGCTTCCCGGCCCGCACCACGTCTTCAGATGAAAACTTCAAAAACTAAAACATACACTTGACACCCTTTAAGGGATTTCTTAGATAGCCCCGGCTTTATCGAGCGCAATGCGCGACTCGATTTCTTTAACCAAAGAGAGAAAACAATGGACGGCGACAGTAGTAGCCATTTTACGAACGGCTACATATCCGAAGTCTCCAGTAAGCCTGCTTTCGGCGAGCAAGGTTAGCCCCTTTCGGGTTACCGCCTTCCGTCAGCAGGACTGAATGGAAGGTGATACATGACAGCACAAATCTTCATGCTCTATAAGCACGTTCGCATTTTCCAGGCGCGACGCATATTTTTGTATGCCGGAAAAACCGATAAACCTCCGAGTAGCACACTGATTTAAGTTTGCTTTGTATACAAAGCACCCGTGTGTACCAGAAGGAGAAAGATTATGAAAAAGGTAAATAACGTTATTCAACAATTCCGTATGTTAGCTAAAATACTCCAGCAAACGGCGATCAGGGTTTGGGCTGCGCCCCAAATTTTCCCAATCGTCGAAGGTATAAAAGGCAGAGGGTCGCACTTGACGTGGAATCTGCCTTTCGAAAAAAGCCGTCGATTCAAAAAAACCATGCTGATACAGCAGGAGGCAGAGCCAATGCCTGGCTGGCATCGCCCGCCCACGACAAATCTCTTGCTTCACTTGTATCCCGAGGTTTTTGAATTAGCTTTTGGATAAGGAAGCCTGAATATTGGCGCCGGAAGGCACGCAACAAAAACGCTTAAGCATTTTTGCCTTTATCCGAAGTCCCCTGCTGTCGGCTCAACACCCTCCTCGCCAGACATCAAATAACCAAAATTGATCTTATGGTCGTCGATGTCGAAGGGGCGGACTGGATGGTCGTCCGCCAGCTTTCTTTGGATGATTATCGCCCGCGTCTTGTTTATCTGGAATACGCCCACCTAAGCGGCTATGAAAAAACGGCGTGCGCAGCCCATTTTCGCAACCACGGCTATCGTATTTACATAGATCAACACGAGGCCGAGAATTTTCTGGCGGTGCGTCCGGCATAGCCCTTTGCGCACCTCCTCATAGGCCTTATGGCTCCAGATATATTCAAAATAAGCACTTTTTTTCTCAATCAGGATTGGGGCTCGCCACCAATTGCGATTGCCTTGGCCGAAGCGCCACGAAGCCCGTGCGGTTGGGGCGATGGGAGAGAGATGAAACTTTGCGCCAAGCCCTGTAAGAAAATGTTTCTTGAACCAAAATCAATTTTGCGTATCATATCGCCATGCAAATTCGTTTTATCACATTAAAATCGATAAAGCGCTTCTCGCCCAAGAGCAAGAAGGCCTAAGGCCTTTGCATTTTTTGTCTGCGGTCTGACGCATCGTTCCACCCCAGACACCTCCCCAGAATCTTCACATAGCTAAAGCTTAATCGACATTAAGGGGCCTTATGTCCGCATTCTCTGCCGTTGCCGGCTTAACCGCTATTAATTCCAATCATCTGCGCACCGTCTCTATAACTCGTGATAATGCATTGGATTTCTATCGCTTGATGCAGGAACAAGCTGCACAGCACGCTTCCGCAAACACAGATGCATCTCAAGAAAGTGTAATGGCAGAAAGGCTGTATCTTACCGCTATCGAGAATAAAGGAATCAATGCTTTTATGGTCTGTCACGAAAACGTTCCTTTGGGGGCGGCTACATTCATTCGCAGTCAAACCGAGGAAGGCTCCAGTTTATATTTGGAAGACCTTATAACAACCGAGCGCGCACGCAGCCGCGGCATCGGTCGTTTTTCTATGTCTGCACTTTCACAAATTGCCCTCAGGCGTGGTTATAAAAACTTACTGTGGGAATGTGCCGCACACAATGTAACAGCCCAGAAATTTTACACGGGAATTGGCGCTGATATTTACGCTGATCGCGATACTTGGCGCTGCTTGGGGCCAACCCTGGGCCGCAACCGTGGTGAAGTTAGCCGTCATTACGTCGTTTCAGAAATTTCGAGGGCCTCTATCCATGATGCGGTAAGACTGATACAGGGGCAGACGGAAAAGCCTTCGTCAAAATTTCTTGCTGATTGGCTGCACAGCGAGGCCGTCGCACCCCACGCCAATGAAGTTTTCCTGATAGCCAGAAGAACAGAAACTAACAATATTGTGGGCATGACTTATGGTTATCGTAATTATTCAACTTTTCGCATGTGTTGTGGCCTGCACATCAATGGGCTGTTTTTTTCTGAAGGGCACGAAGCGGCGGCTACTGCACTTATGCAAGAACTATCTTTGATTCAGGATAGCCGTGGGTGGAATGGTCATACCGATATCACCCTTAAACAAGGCCAATCCAATCTTCGAAATATACTTACAACAAGTGGCTATGCACCGCTCACCTATGGTGATGATCGGATGATTGTAAGAAGACTGGGGGGAGATCAACTTGAACGCCTGGCTGCCCAATGCCCTATGACTGTGAATGATGAAATTGTCGCCAATGTGCCTGAACGAGCGAAATTCACATCACCTTCTCCTACATTTTAACTCATCCGGAGGCGAAATAGATGACAAGTTACATTTACTATCATCACGCTAACGAAGCTCATGACACAGGTGCAGGACATTCCGAACGTGCTGAAAGATTAACTCAAATTGTAAAGGCACTGCGTCAAGAAAACTTGGCTTCTGTTGTCTGGCCTGACGTACCGGTTGGCAACCGGGCGGATATTGAGCGTGTTCACACAAAGCAATACGTCGATTTTGTTTTTAATTCCGTTCCACAGCACGGGTATAAAGAAATAGAAATCAACGAAGTTGTATCGGATGATGACGGTGGAGAAGTAACCGTCCTATCCCCCATGTCCGGTGAAGCTCTTTTGCGTTCTGTTGGACAAGTGACCTCGGCTGTCGATGCAGTCATGAACGGTAAGGCGTCGAATTGTTTTTGTCTTACCCGGCCACCGGGACATCATGCGCTTATAGACAAGGCCATGGGATTCTGTGTGTTCGGTAATGCCGTTATCGCGGCTCGTTATGCTCAAGAAAAATTCGGCTCAAAACGTATAGCAATCGTTGATTATGATGTGCATCATGGGAATGGCACCCAGGATATTGTCAAACATGACAACAGCATCTTTTTTGCCAGCATCCACCAGCTTCCTTTATGGCCAGAAACGGGTTACGCTCATGAAACGGGCACAGGCAACATATTAAATGCCGTTGTTCCACCGGGTTCATCCCGCGAAGAGTGGCTGAAATCCTGGAATGATAATGTTATTAGGCGCCTTGAGAGTGAAAATTTTGAGTTGATGATAATTTGCGCTGGTTTTGATGCCCACAAGAATGATCCTAAAGGCGCTCAAAATCTAGAAACCAGAGATTTTTATGATATCACCCGACAGCTTTTGCGCATAAGCGCCCAAAAATGTGGGGGCAAGGCCATAATCTTATTGGAAGGGGGATATAATATAGATGCCAGCGCATCTAGCGCTGTTGCTGTGGCGCATGCAATGATCAGTGTGGGTTAGGAAGTTGCGAGAAAACAGCGCATCCACCGGCAAGAGAAACTGAATTTGTATCGAGTCTGTCCATAGGCGCCCGAAAAGGGCCAAAACCGGACTTGGGCTAACGCAAAGTCCCTCAGACCGTTTTTATCGCTGCGGATGGGGTTATTCCTGAACAATCAGGAGTGCCCAGTTTCAGGGATGAATGGTGGACCTGATCGGGATCGAACCGACGACCTCGTCATTGCGAACGACGCGCTCTCCCAGCTGAGCTACAGGCCCTTGTATAGGCGTTCAAGGCCGCCTTTTATGGTCGGCCCGCGCGGCGATGTCAAGCACCCAGAACATCCCGCAATTTACCGGCAACCGCGCGATAATGCCCCGCCACGGCGCCGCCGGGGTCGTCCGCGACAACCGGCGTTCCGGCGTCCGATTTC
>JAGWIK010000041.1 GCA_028866275.1 Alphaproteobacteria bacterium | reverse complement strand
CCCTGCTTGGCTTCATAGCCGAACCGTTCGATGATGCGAAAATCTTCCTGCGCTTCAATCAATCGCGAAAGGATAAGGAAAATGCCGAAAGATGCGGCAGAAAGAATGCCCATATTGATGCCGATATTGGAATTAACGGCATGCCACACGAATTCATGGAAATAGATGCCGATAACCAGCACAAACGCCAAAGGCCCCAGCATTTTCGCCAGAGTGATCATGTCGCGTTTGTTAAAGGGCGTGAAGGCGGGAGGGGGCTTTTGGTTCATCGTGGATCCCTGAACATGTTGTAGGTGAATTTGCTGACGGGGGACAGCAGGTAATCTAAGATGGTTCTGCGGCCGGTGACGATATCGGCAGTAACCGTCATGCCGGGCACGATGACGTGGGCGGCATAGCTTGGCGGCAGCGATTTCACAAGAATGTCGACTTCGTAATAGGGGTTGCCGTGCGCGTCTTCGATGGAGTCCGCCCCGACCCCGGTGACTTGCCCGCGCAGGAGGCCCAGCGCCGCGCTGTCGTATGCGGAAACCCTGATCTGGGCGGGAAGCCCGACGCGCAAATAACCGCGGTCGCGCGGCAACGCCTTGGCTTCGATCAGGATTTCATGCGACCCGGGGGTTAAATCGATCAATGTTTCGCCCGGCTTGACGACGCCGCCGACGGTATTGATATAGATATGGTTGATGACGCCGTCGATCGGCGCGCGGATATCGGTGCGGCGAAGCCGGTCGGAAGTCGTCGCGATCGCCTGCCTGTAACGATCGACGTCCTGCAGTGCGGTGACGAGGTCGTCATGGGCCTGAGAGCTGAACGAGGCCTTCGCGGTCTGGATGCGGGCCTGTTCTTCGGCGATGGCGGCTTTAAATCGGGGGATGGATGCCGCGGTGGTGTCGATCTGCGTTTTAAGCTGTTGAACCCGGCTTTGCGCGTCCAGAACCTCCATGCGCGACGCGGCCCCTTGCGCCGCCATGGTCTGTTCCATCGTCAGGCGTTGCTGTGCCGTGGCCATTTCCGCGGTCAGGCTGGATTGCTGTTGCTGGGCTTGAATAATATCGTCCTGGCGTTGTTTGATGGTGTTCTGGTGGACGGCGATTTCTTCGTCGAGTTTTTGCCGCAATGCCATGAACAGGCTCTGCTCGGCCGTCGCCACAGGCAATCCGGCGAGGTCGGGCGGAAAGTCGACCTTGTCCTTGTTCTGCGTCTCTGCCTGCAGGCGGATGACGCGCGTCCGCGCGGCGTTCAGCTTGTCTTTGGCATCCGTCATGTCGGCGTTGGCCAGCGTATCGTTGATCGTCATAAGCAAGTCGCCGCGTTTGACCGACGCGCCTTCGACGGTATCTATCGAGGCGATGATGCCGCCTTCGAGATGTTGAATCTGCTGGCTGTGGCCGGCGGGAATGACAGCACCTTCGACGCGCACAACGCGGTCGACCGGGGCGAGCGACGCCCAGACGATAAGGACGGCAACCAGAACGGCGATAGCGATCAGGAATAAACGCGGGCCTTCCATGCCGCCGGATTGGTGGGCGTGCGCGCGGGAAGGGAAAGGCGTGACGAGCCGCGGCTGTGGCTGTTTATGCGCCATGACGACGGGCTGCGCGACGGCAGCGTCATTCTTTCTGGAGGAGGATCTCGACACGGCCATCTTCGGGTTGGGGTGGGGTCACGATAGATATGGAAATATTATCCGGAGCTTCGCCCATTTTCTGGATCAGGTAATTGCGCGCCCCGATGGCGCGATAGTAAGCCATGCGCCGCGCCACGCTGTAGGTTTCGCGTCCCAGAATGGAATGCACGATGACCTTGTGCTTGCCGGTGGTTTTTTCCATGGCGTCGAGGACGTGGCCGAGCTGGTCTTCGGACTTCTGGTCCATCTGCGCCACCGACAAGGGGTAGCTCAACACGACGCTGTTCTGCGCGTGAACGATCTGGACGGGGCCGGCGTTGGTTTTGTCGACGTCTTTGTCTTCGACCTTGATCTGCTTGTTCTGATTTTGCGTCGATACGGCTTGCTGTTCGACGGCGCCGGTCGATTGCTGGTCGCTGGCGCTGGCCTGCCCGCGGAATTTTTGTAATTCCGTGGTCAGCGCGGCCAGTTGTTTTTTCAGCTCGGCATTTTCCTGTTCCTCGCTGCCCTGGCCGGTTTTCTGCGCGGCGGCGGCCTGGGTGACTTCTTCCATTTTTTGTTCGACTTTTTGCGATTCGATGACGAGCGCGAAGACGAAAATGATCAGCACGAAAACCAGCGTCAGCACCACGTTGCTGAGCGCGTCGACAAAGGCGGGCCAGTAATTTTGTTCTTTACCGCTTTCCATGTCACGGCCCTTCGGACGACAGGATGGATTGCTGTAATTGACCCATTTGCCGGCGCACCTGATATGATGCTTTGGCGCCGGCGATGACGACGCGCATCAGGTTGAGCCGCGCGTTGTAAAGCTGTTCATAGGCGTCAAGCATATCGAACAGGGATCGACCGCCGTTTTTGTATTGTTCTTCGAAGCTTCTGACCACGCGTTCGTCGTCGGCGACGCTTCTTAACAAAACCGCTTCGCGTTCATGGGCGGCGTTGATCGCCGCATAGCCGGTTTGAATGCCTTGTTCGATGCGCGCGCGGATGTCAAGCGAACGCAGGTCCATTTCGCGTTCCTTGGCGATGCCGGAAAGCCCGCCGGCGATCGACGTTCCCCCTGTCAAAGACCATTGCGCCACCAGCATGACGGTCTGCGTTTTCTGGGTCGGGTAAACGCCGTCGACCGGATTGCCTTCGGCGGCGCCGCCGGCGTTAAACGAATAGGAGTTTGTGTATTGCCCCAAAAGCTTGGGCATAAGGCCGGAAAAAGATTTATCGCGGTCGGATTCGGCCAGATCGACTTTTTCAAGGCTGCTGATATAGGACGGGTTGTTTTTTAACGCCAGCTTCATCGCCGTCTGTTCCGATGCCGGAACCGGCGGCGCGAGAACGGCCGGAATGACAAGCTGGGCAGGCATGATTTTCGTCAAACGCTTGAAGTCGGCAAGGCCGGCTTGATATTGTCCCAGCGCTTCGATGCGCGCGGATTCGGCCGCCGTTTCGCGCCCCCTGATGCGGTCGAGATCCGCGCTGGTCGCGCCGCCGCCCGCGACGCGGGCTTCCATGCGTTGCGCCAGATCTTCCAGATAGCCTTTATATTGGTTGGCAAGGCGAATGGAGATGCGCGATTGCAGCAGGTCGAGAAAGGTCGAGGCGGTGTCGGACGCCACGCCTTCGCGCACATCGCGTTCGTCGGTGTCGGCAATGTCCTGTTTGTCCGTGCCGGACAGGATGTCGCCGATGATGCTTAGATCGATCAGGGGCTGAGTGATGATAATGCTGTGGTCGCGCCGGTTGTGGGTGTTGTCCATTACCCGATTGCCGAACGCATCGTTATAGGAGGCGGGCTGCGATCGTTCAGGGCCGGTATCGGCGCTCAATTGAACGGTCGGCAAATATTCGGAATAAGCGCCCATTTTGTCCCAATAGGCCCCGGTGGATTTTTCGTCTGCCGCGCGAACTTCGAAATTATTTTTCAGGGCGAAAGCGACGGCTTCGTCCAGATGCATCGGCGCCTGAATGTCCGCCGGGGCAATCGCGTCGACGACATTAAGTGAAACGCCATTGGCCCCCGCGAGGTTGCGAATAAAATTGGCCGCCTGTTCGTCGGAAAAGCCCGTGGACGATGGGGAGGGCATATCAACCGCGGCGGGCTGTACGGCTGCAGGATAAGGTGAAGGCGTGGGTGATGATGCGATTTGTGTTGACGGCGTAACAGCGGCGATGGGGGCAGGGGCGACAGGGGCGGGCGCGGCGGCAACCAGATGCCAGTTTTGCGCCGCCGGTATGGCGGCGGTCGGAGGCGTCTGGGCGACGGGTGGAAGCGGTTGTGGCGGAGAATTCAGCGCGGTGGTTTGCGGGGTGTTTTGCGGGATAATGGGGGGCTGCAATGCCGGTGCGGGAGGCAGGGGCGCGGGTTTGGGTTGTGCTTCCTGATAGAGGTTATAAACATTGTTTTTAATCGCGGCGTCTTGGGCGCTTTGCGCGCTGGAAACGGCGACGGTTCCATATTGCTGTTGGGGCGCCGCCTGTTGAGGCGCGGGTGAAAGACCCTGATTATACAAAGCCGCGGCGCGTTTCTGGATGGCTTCCAGTTGGGGGTCGACCATCGATAGCGAATTCGTGCTTGCGCCGATCGCGGGGGGCGGGTAATCGGCGTAAGCCGGCGAGGCCAATGTTCCGCAAAACATAACTGCGCACAGGCGCAACAAACGGCCGATCCTGGGGCGCCGAAGAGGTAAGCGTTTGGCGGAGCAAGGGGGCATGCAATCTCGCGGAATTGAAGAAAAGACGCTATGTGTGTAATGATTCGAAAACTACCACACGAGGTTGATGGGTCTCAAACGATTCGAGTCGTTCATCAACAATCCTTTCGTTGAATTTAAGGAGCGCACATGCCGGATGTTTCCCGCTCTATCATTGCCGATGCGGCAGCTAAAGTTCCCGCCGTTACGTTCGGGTTCTGGGTTATCAAGATTGCCGCCACGACTTTAGGCGAAACGGGCGGCGATACCGTCACGATGACGATGAATTGGGGCTATCTGGCGGGCAGCGCGTTGTTCGCGGGCGTTCTGGTCGCGCTGGTCGCGGCGCAGATCAGGGCCAAACGGTTCCATGCTTTTTTATATTGGGCGACCATTATTGCTTCGACCACTTTTGGCACGACAATGGCCGACTTCGCCGACCGGTCGCTCGGCATCGGCTATACCGGCGGCACGGCATTGTTGTTTTCGCTTCTGATCGGCACGCTGGCTTTATGGTACAAAACGGAAGGGTCTGTCGATGTCGGCACGGTGAGGATGCCGCGCACGGAAGCTTTTTACTGGGCCGCCATTACGTTTTCGCAGACATTGGGCACGGCGTTAGGGGATTGGGCCGCCGATACGGGCGGGTTGGGTTATGCCGACGGGGCGGCCGTGTTTGCTGCGGGGATCGCCGTGATCGCCGCGCTGTATTTGTGGACGAAGACGTCGCGCGTGCTTTTGTTCTGGGCGGCCTTCATTCTGACGCGTCCTTTGGGCGCGACAGTGGGGGATTTCCTTGACAAGCCGGTGGCGCACGGCGGGTTGGATTTAAGCCGTCCGTTGGCGTCCGCCGTCTTGGCCGTGTTTATTGTCGCCTGCGTTCTGGTCTTGCCGCAAAAAGCCGGACAACATCCCGGAGAACGATAAATCGTTCTCCGGCGATGTCGTGCCGCGTCTATTTCTTGGCGAAGTTGATCGCGACGAATTGCATTTCGTCGTTACGATTGACCATGAGCAACAGCGGTTTACCCCCATCTTTGGCTTCGTCGGCCAAATGGATCAGGGTCTTGGGGGATTTGACATCCTGCTGCGCAGCTTCGGCAATGACGTCGCCGGTCTGGATGCCCTGCGCGTCTGCCGGGCCGTTCGGCGTCACCGCCGTGACGATCAGCCCCGCCACATCTTTGTTCAGATTGTAGCGGTTACGCAGATCATCGGTCAGCGGCGTTACCGACAGTCCCAACGCCTTGACCTTGGTCGAGGCCGGTTCGGCCGGTTTGCTCTGATCCTGATCGTCGCTGCCGTTATCGGCCATATCCTTCGCCTTCATTTCGGCAATGGTGGCGTGCAACGTGACTTGCTCGCCTTTACGGAACACGGTGATGTCGACGTCTTTGTCCACATCGGTTTCCGCGACCATCAAGGGCAGGCGGTGCATGTCGGGCACATCCTTGCCGTCGAAGGTTATAATGACGTCCCCGGGTTGAATGCCGGCCTTGGCGGCAGGGCCGTCAGGCATGACGCTCGACACCAAAGCGCCTTCGGCCTTGGGCAGGCCGAGGCTGTCGGCGATATCCTGCGTCACGTTCTGGATGCGCACGCCCAGCCAGCCGCGGCGGATATGGCCGTTGGTGCGGAGCTGGTCGACGATATTTTTGGCCAGCGACGACGGAATGGCAAAACCTATGCCGATCGACCCGCCCGACGGCGAGAAGATGGCGGTGTTGATACCGACGACTTCGCCGTCCATGTTGAACATCGGGCCGCCCGAATTGCCGCGATTGATCGGCGCGTCGGTTTGCAGGAATTCATCATACGGGCCTTCGTCGATATCGCGGGCGCGCGCGGAAATGATACCCGCCGTGACGGTGCCGCCAAGACCATAGGGATTGCCGATGGCCAGAATCCAGTCGCCGACACGGACTTTATCGCTGTCGCCGAAAGATACGGCGGGCAGGGGTTTTTTGGCATCGACTTTCAAAAGGGCGATGTCGGTTTTTTTGTCGCGTCCGACCAGCTTCGCTTTCAAATTCGTGCCGTCTTGCAGAATAACGGTAATCTGGTCGGCATCGTCGATAACATGGTTGTTGGTGACGATATAGCCTGTGGGGTCGATGATGAAACCGGAGCCCAAAGCCGTGGCTTTACGTTCGGCCGGCACGTTCTGGCCGTTTTGCTTCATGAAATCTTTGAAAAAATCTTCGAACGGCGACCCGGGGGGCAATTGCATGTCGGGGGGCAAGCCATCGTCGCCCTTGGTTTTAATGGTTTGCGTCGTCGAGATGTTAACGACGGCAGGCAAAAGTTTTTCCGCCAGATCGGCAAAGCCCGTGGGGCCGCTGTGGGCCAAGGCAGGCGTCGCCTGCATAACCGGCGCCATCGCGAGCATCAGGAGAATCAACAGACGGCCCATTGTCTGGCACCAGGAAAAATGCGCGCGTATTCTCATCGCTTAACCTCCAAGGCAAATCAACGTGGAAAGGATCAGGTGTTAACTGTATTGGGCAATGTGACGGTTTTATGGCGGGGACAAACGGTCAAGGACGAAAGCGACCGTGACATGACATACCACTAATTGCGGCAGCGTATCAATGTTATATCCGTGTTATATCCGTTTGCGTCGGATGTGGGCCTTGGAAGGCGACGCCGTATGATGGGATATGCGCCGCAATTGCAAGGAACCGGGCGCGGTCACACATATGCACGCACCGATTGCATATCCGCTTGACCAAACGGAAAGTGTGCCGTTTACTGCGAAGAGAATCAGATGCGCTAACACCCCAAAGCGAATGATTAAAATAAAAACCCCTCCGGGCCAACGGGCTGCGATAAATATACAAGACTTCCCCCATGCGGAAGGGTTTATCGAAAATTCGCTGCGGGCGAAAATTAAATATCTGCCCAGACAAAATCGTCGCATTGGCATACGCGCAAATTCTTATATGTCTTCGGACAGCGCGGCCTGGTTCTGTTCCTATGCTATGCCTATTACGCTGCAATTCCCCGAAGAAAGCATATACAGGATTCAGTTCAATTGCCGTGGAAAAGGGTCAACGGCTATCGGGCAAAACGAATATGCCGTTCTTCCGGACCAGGCCGTCATCACGCACTCGGCAACCCAGATTAATTTTGAAGACGGCTTTGAACAAACCGTCTTGCGATTCAGCCAGGCAAGTCTGGAAAAAAAGCTTGTAACCTTGACGGGCAGAGCGCTGACCGGCCCTTTGGCATTTTGCCACACGGTCAATCCGAACGATCCCAAAACAAGCGCTTTCAAGCGGATTTTTGATTTCTTTATGCATGAAGTCAGCAAACCGGCGATCGAAGTTCCCGACCTGGTTCTTTGCGAGCTGGAACAAGCGCTCATGGCTTCGTTTTTGTATTCATGCCCCAATAATTATAGCGCCCTATTGGCTATGCAATCTGCAGGGGCCGCGCCGTCCCAAGTCGACCTGATCGAGGATTATATAGAAAGCAATTGGGATAAACCGATCAATATCGAAGATTTGATAACTATAAGCGGCTGTTCCGCGCGCAGCATCTATCGGGCTTTTCGGCAAAGCCGCGGATATTCACCCAGAATGTTCGTCAGGCGGGTGAGATTGGGGCACGCCCAGGAAATGCTGCTGACCGGTCATGCATCGACGGTTACGGAAGTTGCCTTAATGTGCGGCTTTAGCGATCTCGGCAGATTCAGCCGAAGGTATCAACATATGTTTGGAGAATTGCCATCGCATACCCTGAAACACAGGGATAAGGGAAATGGCCGGAAATAATGCCGGAATGGCACGAACAACGTAACGGTGTCGCTGGCTACGTAGCGCGGGAGCTGTCTTTGATTAATAATTCACAGAATCCGTTCGTTGTTCTTTGGCGTGTCAAAACATGCGTGAGTTTTGCTTTTCTCCGCGAGAATCGGGCTAACGCTTTGATGTTCTTCATATGGGAATGACCGAATTGACCATGCGTCGCCCCCGGCACCAGGCTATCGATGCCGTCAATCCCCTGTGGAGCTGCGTATCAAGTGCCTTTGACACCTTTTTCCAAACCAACCAGTAACAGGAGAGCATAAAAATGTTCGGCACATCCTCATCAGAAATGGCGGCAAAACTGGCGGCCCTCGATAAGTCGCAGGCAACCATCGAATTCAAGATGGATGGAACGATCATCACCGCCAATGAAAATTTCCTGAATGCAATGGGGTATACGCTCGAAGAAGTTCAGGGCAAGCATCACAGCATATTTATCGAACCCGCCTATCGGGAAAGCGCGGAATATCGCCAATTTTGGGCCAATCTCAATCGCGGCGAATATCAGATGGCGGAATATAAGCGCATCGGCAAGGGCGGCAAGGAAGTCTGGATTGAAGCGTCCTATAATCCGATCCTGGGCAGGAACGGCAAGCCATACAAGGTCGTTAAATTCGCAACCGATGTGACGAAGAAGAAAATGGAGTATGCCGATTTTCTTGGGCAGATAAATGCCATC
>JAGWIK010000067.1 GCA_028866275.1 Alphaproteobacteria bacterium | reverse complement strand
GGCCGAGGAAGGCGCAAAAGATCTGGGCGAACTGGATTTGTCGGGCCGCACGGCGTTGGTTTTGGGTGCGGAAGGCGAAGGATTGCGCCACCTGACGCGCCAGAAATGCGACGAATTGGCGCGCCTGCCGACGGGTTTGCAGGCCGGCGGCGGCGCCATCGGCA
Source organism: Alphaproteobacteria bacterium (assembly GCA_028866275.1). Lineage (GTDB taxonomy): Bacteria > Pseudomonadota > Alphaproteobacteria > UBA9219 > UBA9219 > CAIXLI01. The sequence continues at coordinate 1,562 of JAGWIK010000067.1, read as the reverse complement.
GCCTGAATGTGTCGAACGCCGCGGCGGTGGCATTGTATGAAGTGCGCCGTCAGGCCAAAAAATGTTAGGGTTTAGCCTCTCATCAAAAAAGGGCAATAGCGACTGTTGACGCTGGCGCAATTCTCGCTATTATCCGCGCCTTCCCTTCTGGATATGCCCCAGTGGTGGAATTGGTAGACGCGGTAGACTCAAAATCTACTATCGGCAACGATGTGGGGGTTCAAGTCCCTCCTGGGGCACCATCGGGGTTTCTTTCGAAATCCATGACCTTCCAAGAACTCCAATAAAATTGGGGATAATTTACCTATCCCGTCTAGCGTGATCCGTAGCCTTGTTCGCAGGTCGGGGCTATAGTGAACCGAGAAAGCCCATCATGGTTTTTTCCAACTCAATTGCATTTTGTGATAGTTCATTCGACACAGAAAGCAAGTTGTCCGCCGATCTGCCCGTCTCTTCAGCTGATTGCTTTACCCCGACAATATTCTGTGACACTTCTCTGGTTGCAGCAGACTGTTCTTCAACGGCTCCTGAAATTGACGTGCTAATAGAACTTACTTTTGTAATAATCTCGGAAATTTGATGTATCCCTTGTGCTGTTAACTGGCTGGATTCTTGAATTTCCTTTACTTGCAAGCCAATTTCGTCTGTAGCTTTCGCCGTTTGGTTAGCAAGGGATTTAACTTCGGAGGCCACCACAGCAAAGCCTTTGCCAGCCTCCCCGGCGCGTGCTGCCTCAATGGTTGCATTGAGCGCGAGCAGGTTTGTTTGTCCCGCGATTTGGGCGACAACACTGCTAACATTACCAATTTTGTCAGCAGACAAAATTAACCCCGACACTTTTTGTTCTGAATTTTCTGTTTCGGCTACAGCTGCATTTACGACGTTTGTAGCTTCAGCCAGCTGGCGGGATATTTCGCCCACTGAACTTGTAAGCTGCTCTGACGCACTTGCTACCGCCGTTGATTGCTGGCTGCCTTGTTCAGCCGCTGCTGCCAATGATTGTGCGGTTGCTTGTAACTCTGTGGATGATGACGAAAGGACAGAAACTAAATTTTTAACTTTAACCGATATTTCGGCAATCGCCTTTTTACGTGCCGTAACATCAGTCGCGTACTTAACTACCTTATAAGGGTTTCCATTCAGGTCGAATATCGGATTGTAAGAAGCCTCGATCCAAACCTCTTTGCCGCCTTTACCAAGCCGCTTGTATTGGGCGGCCTGATATCCACCGCGGTTAAGTTTGGCCCAAAACGCCTTGTATTCAGGGCTCTTGGCGAAAGAGGGTTCAACAAACATACTGTGATGTTTGCCTTGGATTTCTTCAAGGCGGTAGCCCATAGCGTTAAGGAAATTATCGTTGGCGTCGATAATTGTTCCATCCATGTTGAATTGAATGACGGCTTGGGACTTGCCGATGGCATTTATCTGCCCAAGAAAATCGGCATACTCCATTTTCTTCTTCGTCACATCGGTTGCGAATTTAACGACCTTGTATGGCTTGCCGTTCCTGCCCAGGATCGGATTATAGGACGCTTCAATCCAGACTTCCTTGCCGCCCTTGC
>JAGWIK010000018.1 GCA_028866275.1 Alphaproteobacteria bacterium | reverse complement strand
AAATGATGGCGTCCGCGCGCGGCCACTTGCGGGCTGTGGGTCACGACCAGAACCTGAACCTGTCCGGCCAGATGCGCCAGCCTTTCGCCGACGGCTGATGCCACCGCGCCGCCGATGCCGGTATCGACTTCGTCGAACACCAGAACCGGTACAGGGTCGGCCGCGGCCAGAACGGTTTTCAACGCCAGCATGAAACGCGCCAGCTCGCCGCCCGACGCGATTTTCTGCAACGGCCCCGGCGCGGTGCCGATATTGGTGGCGGCCAGAAAAGTAACGCGGTCGATACCGTCGGCGTTCCACTGCTCTTCGGCCAGCGGCGCGACATCGACGACAAAGACGGCGCGGTCGAGCTTCAGCGGCGGCAATTCCTTGCCGATGGCCTTGGCCAGTTTTTCGGATGCGTTTTTGCGTTTCAGGCTTAACTCTTCGGCTGATTTCACATAGGCGTGCCGCGCTTTGGCCGCCTGTTCCGCCAATTGCGCGATCTGCCCGCTGGCATCGGCCAGCAGATCAAGCCGCGCGGTCAGGTCGCGCAACAGGCCGGGCAACGCGTCGGGCTGCGTATTATGTTTGCGCGCCGCGGCGCGCAGCGCGAACAAGCGTTCCTCGATATGCTGCAACGCGTCGGGGTCGGCATCCAGCGCGGACAAAAACCGCGCGATCATATGGCTGGCTTCGTTGCTTTCATGCGCGGCGCGGTCGATCGCGGCCAGAATGTCGGGCAATGCCTGCGCTTTGTCGGCCACGCGCGCCACGGCCTTGCCGGCCTGCGCCAATGCGGACACCGCGCCGCGGTCGCCGTCGATAGCCTGCGCGGCGGCGTTCAGCGCGTCGACAAGCTTTTCGCGGTGTTGCAACTGGCCGCGCTGCTCCGCGAGTTTGTCGGCTTCGCCTTCCTGCGGCGCGAGTTCTTCCAGTTCCGCCACGGCGGCGCGCAGAAAATCTTCCTCGGCACGCGCCCGCGCGCCGGTCGCGCGCGCGGTTTCCAGCGCGGCGGCAGCGGCTTTCCACGCGTCGTGGGCGGCGGCGGTTTTTTGCCGCAATCCCTCCAGCCCGGCAAACGCATCCAGCAATCCCCGATGCGTCGCGGCGTTCAAAAGCCCGTGCGTTTCGAATTGCCCGTGGATTTCCAGCAGGCTTTCGCCGAATTGTTTCAGCAAGCCGACGCTGATCGGCTGATCGTTGAAAAAAGCGCGGCTCTTGCCGTCTTTGCCGACGACGCGGCGCAGGATGACGGGATTTTCGGCGTCCAGCCCCTGTTCGGCGGCCAGCGCGAAAACGGCATGCCCGCCGTCAAGTTCGAAGGCGGCGGATACGGATGCCTGATCCGCGCCCGCGCGGATCAATCCGGCATCGCTGCGCCCGCCCAGAGCCAGCCCCAGCGCGTCAAGCAAGATGGATTTCCCCGCGCCGGTTTCACCCGTGAACACGTTCAATCCGCGTTCGAACGGCACGGCCAGTTTTTCAATCAGCACGACGTCGCGGATGACGAGGCGCGTCAGCATGGCTATTTCTTTTCATCCATAAGAACGCCGCGCGATTTCAGCAGATCATAGGCGTCCGCGTACCAGTCGCTGCCCGGGTAATTATACCCCAACACGGCGGCATTTTTCTTGGCTTCGTCCATAATGCCCAGCGCAACATAGCATTCGACCAGCCGTTCCAACGCTTCGGGCACATTGGCCGATGTCGGATATTTGTCGATAACGGCGCGGAACCGCCCGATGGCCGCGATATAAAGATGCTGGCCCAGATACCACCGGCCCACGGTCATTTCCGATCCGGCCAGCTGGTTATTGATAAGGCCTATTTTCAGCACGGCATCCTTGGCATAGGCGGTTTCCGGATAGCGGTCGAGAACGGCCTGAAAATCCTTCAGCGCGTCGCGCGTCGCGGTCTGGTCGCGGTCGACGGTGCTGATGCGTTCGTAATTGCACAGGCCGCGCAGGTAATAGGCATAGGCCGTGTCGGTGTTGCCGGGGTGCAATTCGATGAATTCGTCCAGAACCTTGATGGATTCGTCATAATCCATATTCAGGTAATAGGCATAGGCTTCCATAATCTGCGCATGGGTCGCCCATGGCGAATAGGGATGCTGGCGTTCGACTTCGGCAAACTGCTTGGCGGCTTCTTTAAAGTTGCCGCCGTTCAGGGCGTCGTCGCCTTGCGCGTACAAGGCGTTGACGGGCTGATCGGGGGGCAGGGCGTCTTTGTTCTTGTCGCCCGCGCAGGCGGCAACAAGGGCCACCATCACCGTGACGGCGGCCAATTTGGAAGCGGAAGCGGGGAATGATAAACGCATGGGAATCAGCCGGAACATTTGACGTCCCCGCTTATAGCACGGTTTTTTACGGATTAAACAGCCGCGCGTGCGTCGCCGGCCGCGCCGGTTTCAACGATGCGCCACGCCGATTTGTCGGCGAACAGCGCGTGCAACAGGCGGTTGTTCAGGGCGTGGCCGCAGCAATGGCCGGTAAAGTGGCCGCGAATCGGCATGCCGGCCAGCGCCAGATCGCCGATGGCATCCAGAACCTTGTGGCGGGCGAATTCGTTGTTATAGCGCAACCCGCCTTCGTTCAGGATTTCGTTGCCCTTGATGACAATGGCGTTGTCCAGAGAGCCGCCGCGCGCCAGCCCCGCTTTCTGCATCTGGTCGACTTCTTCGAAAAAACCAAAAGTGCGGGCGCGGCTGATGTCGTTTTTGAATGTCTCGCGCGACAGGGCGATGTCGCAGCTCTGCGTCAAAATCGGCGCGCGATCGAAATCGATCGTCACGCTGTAACGCGCGGCATCATAGGGCGTCAGCGCCGCGCTTTTGCCGTTATGGCTGACGGCAACCGGCGACAGAATTTCAAGCGTGCGGCGCGGCGCGTTTTGCGCGACCGTGCCGGCGACATCGATCAGGAATACGAAAGATTCCGAACTGCCGTCCATGACGGGGACTTCGCCGCCGTCGATTTCGATATTGGCGTTGTCGACGCCGCATGCCGCCAGCGCGGCCATAAGATGTTCGATCGTCGCCACTTTGCCGCCATGGTCGTTGCCGATCACGGTGCACATGCGCGTGTCGATGACATTGTCCCACCGCGCGGCGATGGCGCGCGCGCCGTTGAACAGATCGGTGCGGATAAAGGTGATGCCGCTGTTTTCACCGGCGGGGCTGATGCGCATATTGACGCGTTCGCCCGAATGTACGCCGATGCCGGAACATTCGACCGGTTTGGCCAATGTGCGTTGACGCGGCGCGGAACTGCCCTGCGGCAAAGCGGCAAGGGTAACCGGTGTGGCATCAACAGGGGCGGGGGCGATATGCATAACGAACCTTGGCAAGAACCTGAAAATACGGGCGCAGGACGCCCTGAATCGATGAATTATGTGTAGTCCTTGCCGTGGCGCAACAAAAGACAAGCATTCTTACGCATTGTTACGGATGTAATATATTGGAATATAAAGGTTTTTATGAAAAAGGGCGGCGCTTTCGCACCGCCCCTTCTGTTCGGACACAATCTGTTCCGCTATGACGTTAATGGTTGTTCTGACGCCGCAGGAAAGCCGGGATTTCCAGCAAATCTTCGGGCTGTTCCGCCGACAGGGTCGGACGATCCGACGGGTTGACGCCCAGATGTTGCTGGTCGGCCAGACGTTCGTCGGGCAACTGGCTTTCATCGAGATCGTCTTCGTGATGCTGCGACGACGGCCGCACCATGCCGAAACCCGTGATACGCGTGAACAGGGATTCGGCGCGGCGCTGGCGGCGTTGTTCCGCCCCGCCGCCCGATTGCGACGACGACTGTTGCGGCGCGGCGGCAGATGTCAGTTGCGTCATACGCATGTCGAACGGCGTGGACGAACTGGGCTGCGCGCTGCGCGTGGTCATGCCCGACGCCGGAGCCGTGGCGCGCGCCTGCGGTTGATGCTGAGACTGATGCTGCGGCTGATGCTGTGATTGTGGCTGCGCCGCGCGGGGCTGCGGTGCCGGTGCCTTGGCTTGCGGCGCCGGCGCAATGTCCAACTCTTCCGCATAAACGGCGACTGTTTCCACTTCCTGTGCGGGGGCGTCGTCATACGCCGCTTCTTCCTCGATGGGCGCGGATTGACGCTGTGGCGCGATGGCTTCCGGGGCGGGGGCCGCGTGCACCGGCGCCGGTTGCGGCTGCTGCATAGTGAAATAATTGGTCTGCGCGCTGACCGACGGGGTCACCACATTCTGCGGCATGTTCTGCGGTTGGCTGTTTTGCGGCGGAATGGCGGCGCGATAGGCTTGTTGTTGCGGCGCGGCTTGTTTGGGCGCCATGCGGCCCGAACCGGTTGCCGTCGACACCGTGGTGGTGGCGCGGGTCGATGCGGCAACATCGATGCCGGTGGCGATAACCGACACGCGGATCTTGCCTTCCAGATTGTCGCCCAGCGTCGAACCGACCTTGATCTGCGCTTCGGGGTCGACTTCCTCGCGGATGCGGTTCGCGGCCTGATCGACTTCGAACAGCGTCATGTCCATGCCGCCGGTGATGTTGATCAACACGCCGCGCGCGCCCTTCATCGACACATCGTCAAGCAACGGATTGGAAATGGCGGCCTCGGCGGCGCGAATGGCGCGGTTGTCGCCGTCGGCTTCGCCGGTGCCCATCATCGCCTTGCCCATTTCGCCCATCACCGTCTTGACGTCGGCGAAGTCGAGATTCATGAAACCCGGCATGACCATCAGATCGGTAATGCCGCGCACGCCGCAATGCAGCACTTCGTCGGCAAGGCGGAAAGCCTCGGCGAATGTCGTGCGCTCGTTGGCGATGCGGAAAAGATTCTGGTTGGGAATGACGATCAGCGTATCGACATATTGCTGCAATTCCGCGATGCCGGCTTCGGCCTGACGCATGCGGTTGTTTCCTTCGAAATGGAACGGCTTGGTCACGACGCCGACGGTCAGGATACCGCTGTCGCGCGCGGCGCGCGCAATCACAGGGGCCGCGCCCGTACCCGTGCCGCCGCCCATACCCGCCGTGACGAACAGCATGTCCGAACCTTCCAGCACGGCCATGATATCGCCGATCTGTTCCTCGGCGGCGGCGCGGCCCATATCGGCCTTCGACCCTGCGCCCAGACCGCGCGACATATTGACGCCCAGCTGGATCTTGCGGCTGGCCAGCGACAGGGCCAAAGCCTGGCTGTCGGTATTGGCGGCGATAAAGTCGCAGCCTTCAAGCTGGCAACGGATCATATTGTTGATGGCGTTGCCGCCCGCGCCGCCGACACCCATGACGGTCAGACGGGGACGCAGATTGTGTTCGGGATCGGCCATCGACAAATCGATCATGGAAAGAACCTCCGGATAAAGTATGGCGCGAAAAGGCGCGGGACTGCTGATGTCGGATATATGAATCCTTTCCTTTGATTCGCGCAACAAAAACCCGCGCCAAGAATCAGAAATTTCAGGGATTTAGGCGATTTGAAACCCGCAAAAACGCATAAAAAGAAAGCATCGCAATCGGTTGCGGGTGAATGTGAAAGTGAAGCTTTACTGTCTCAGAAATGTTTCAGGCTGGCGCGCCAATAATCCCACGCGGTCACCAGCGTCAATGTTCCCGCGACCCACAGCCCGATATCGCCGATTAAAGTGGACGGAATGAAAGACGGCGCGTAACGCCCGACGATCAAAAAACCCAGCGCCAGCAATTGCAGCGTGGTTTTCCATTTCGCCAATGCGCTGACCGGCACGCTGATGCGCAAACCGGCCAGAAACTCGCGCAGCCCCGACACCGCGACTTCACGCAGCAAAATGATGACGGCGGGCAAAACCGTCATGCCGCTGATCTGGCCGTTATAGACCAGAAGCAGGATAACGGACGCGACCAGAAGCTTGTCGGCGATGGGGTCGAGGAACTGGCCCATCGTCGACACTTCATTGTCGCGCCGCGCCAGATAACCGTCCAGATAATCGGTGGCCCCCGCCGCCGCGAACAGGGCCAGCGCCACCCACGCGGCCCAGGCATGGGGCACGGCCAGCAGGATGAGAATGACAGGGATGATGATGATCCGCGACCATGTCAATTTGTTGGGAAGCGATGTTGCCATTTTTTGTTTCGTTATTTTGGGGGTGGGCAAAAAGCGCGGAACGGTTTCAGGGGAACAAGCGCGACCAGTTCCAGCATGCCGGCCTGATGCAACGGCAGGTGATGCAGCGTGTCGCGGACTTCCTGTTCGCTGCCGGCCTCGATCAAATGGCACGCGCCGGCAACATCGCCGCGCGACCAAACCTGCCGGATGAATCCCTGCGCATACAGCGCGCGCACCTGCTCGGCTTCGGCATCGAGCAAAGGCGCGAACTGCGCATCGGTGAATGTTTCCGTCTTGCGGCGGGTCAGGGCGATGAACTGCATGCGTGTTTCCTCGTCTGCGCTATTTTAGCGGCCTTCGCGGAAATAATCATGGATTTTTTGCGCCACGGCGCGGCTGATGCCCGGGGCGCGGGTCAGGGCTTCGATATCCGCCGCCTCGACCGCCTTGGCTGACCCGAAATGATGCAAAAGCGCGCGTTTCCGGCTGGCGCCGATGCCGGGAACCTCGTCCAGCCGCGACTGGCCGATGGCTTTGGCGCGGCGGGCGCGATGCGTGCCGATGGCGAAACGGTGGGCTTCGTCGCGCAACCGTTGCAGGTAATACAGGGCCGGATCGTCATGGGGCAGGGTAAACGGTTCGCGCCCGGGCACGAAAAACCGTTCGCGGCCGGCATTGCGGTCCGGCCCTTTGGCGATGCCGACAACGGCAATATCGCCCACGCCCATTTCATCCATTACGGCGGCGACTTTGCCCAGCTGTCCGGCGCCGCCGTCGATCAACAACAGATCGGGCCACAAGCCGGTTCCCCGCTCGGGGTCTTCGGTCATCAGCCGTTGGAACCGCCGCGTCAGAACTTCGCGCATCATGCCGAAATCGTCGTTGCTTTGCGCGTGGCGAATATTGAATTTGCGATAGGTCTTTTTCAAAAACCCTTCCGGCCCCGCCGCGATCATCGCGCCGACCGCGAAACTGCCCTGAATATGCGAATTGTCATAGACCTCGATCCGTTTGGGCGGTGCGGCCATGCCGAAAATCTCGGCGACGCGGTTCATCAACCGCACCTGTTCGTCGCGTTCGGCCATCGTGCGGGCCAGCGACTCTTGCGCGTTATGCTGCGCCATGTCGATCAGGCGTTTTTTATCGCCGGCCTGCGGCACGGTAATGTGGACTTTGTGCTGCGCCTGTTCCGACAAAGCCGCCGCCAGCAATTCGGCATCCGACGGCGCGCGATCCAGCAGCAGAAGCGAAGGCGCGGGCTTGCCCGCATAAAACTGCGCGATGAACGCGGCCATAATGTCGGCGGCGCTGTCGGTCTTATCATGCGCCGGATAAAAAACCCGCGCGCCGTAATTGCGGCCCTCGCGGAAGAAAAACACCTGCACCGCGGTTTTGCCGCTATTTTGATGTAAGGCGATAACATCGGCGTCGCGCAGGCCTTCGACATGAATGCTTTGCTTCGCCTGTATGGATGTCAGGATTTTAATGCGATCGCGCAGCCGCGCCGCCGTTTCGAAATCCAGCGCGTCGCTGGCGGCCTGCATCTGTGTTGCCAGCTTGTGCTGCACATCCTGGTTGCGGCCTTTCAGAAAATCGACGGCGTCGGCGGTCTGCTTGGCATATTCTTCCTTGCCGACCTTGCCGACGCAAGGGGCGGTGCAGCGTTTGATGTGATATTGCAGGCAAGGACGCGACCGGTTGGCAAAATAACTGTCGCTGCAATTGCGCAGCATGAACCCGCGTTGCAGCAGCGTCAGCGTTTCCGTCACCGCCGCGCCCGACGCGAAAGGCCCGAAATACCAGCCCTTGCGGTTTTTCGCGCCGCGATGCTTGGCGATCTGCGGGAAATCTTCGAAATCCGGTTTGGTGGATTTTAGCGTGTGATCGCTTGCCCCCCGAAGCCTTGGCGCAGGGGGGCGGGTAATCAGGATATAGGGATAGCTTTTATCGTCGCGCAGCAGAATGTTGAAAGGCGGCAGGAATTTCTGGATGTAATTGGCTTCCAGCAACAAGGCTTCGGTTTCCGTGCGCGTGACGGTGATTTCAAGATTTTGCGCCAGCGCGACCATGCGTTGCAGCCGCACCGGCAAGCGCGCGCGCTGGGTATAGGACGCCACGCGTTTCGACAAATCCTTGGCCTTGCCGACATATAAAGGCGTGCCGTCATGGCCGATCATGCGGTACACGCCGGGCTGCGCGGGCAGGGTCTTGATTTGCGCGCGCAGCATCGCCGCGCCGCGGTCATAGCTCGTCGCGCCGCGTTTGCTCTTTTTCGTTTCCGCCGATCCCGTTGAATGCGCCATATCGTGCCTGTTATATCCTGTAAAAGCTTATCCCCCAAAGCTGTGGATAAGTTTGTCGATAAATTCCACCCAGTGTCCTTTTTAGCCTGAAAATGGCCCGCTTTGACCACGCTGCACAAAAAACAGGCAGACAAAACAACTTGTTGTTTTTAAATAACATATTTGTGGCTAAAAAGTGAAAACAGGACAAATTCAGGCTTTTAAAGCTTGTATGCATGCCCCGCGATGCGGGTGTGCACAAACCGGCTTTGGCTCTGCGACATGCAGGGGAGTGAGTCAAGGCACAAAGTTTGACGCTTACTAAAATTTGTTAGTTGACGATTGTATGTTTGACGTTCCACGCCGGAAAAACGCGTACTTATGGAATAACGATCTCGCCATTGGCGGCGGGGTCGTCCAGCAACCGGCGCACGGCGGCGGCGACCTGTTCCGGCGGGGTGACCTTGCCGCCGGCCATTTTGCGGAACGCTTCTTCGGTTTGGCGCGGGCTGGGCAGCACGAAAGCAGGCGCGACGCCGTTGACGCGCACCTGCGGGGCGAAAGATTTCGCCGTGTTACGCGTCAGCGTTTCCAAAAACGCCTTGCTCTTGCCATAGGCGGTGAAATGCGCGGCGACGGGCGATGAATCCAGAATATTCACAATCGCGGCGCGTTCGTTTTTCGGCATATGGTCGCGGAATGCTTTTGATAAAATGCGCGGCGCTTCGGCATTGACGGCCCAATGGCGCGCGCCATCGGGATCGGAATCGTCCGGTTCGAACAAGGCGGCATTGTTGATCAACGCATCGATCATGCCGGTTTCCTCGGCCAGCGAAGGGATCAGGTTTTCCGCCATTTCCGGCTTCGATAAATCGATTTCGGCCAGACATACCGCGCGGCCCATCGCGTCGATGTCGCGGGCCGTCTGTTCGGCTTCTTTCGCCGATTGATGATAATGCACGATGATATCCCATCCGTGCGCGGCAAGGTCGAGCGCGATGGCGCGACCGATACGCTGGCCCGCCCCGGTAACAAGGGCCCAGCCTTTCATGACGCGTCCCCGCCGCGGGTGCGGCGCATCTCGACGCCCGCACCGGCGGCGTTGGTAAAGATGGCGGTTTTTTCGATGCGCACGCCGGCGGCGCGCACATGCGGGTCGGAAAAACAGAAATCGAGAATTTGCTGGGCCGCGGCTTCCAGCAGGAAGATATGCCCCATGGCGGGCAGGTCGCGGGTGATGAAGGTGTAAATCGCGCTGTAATCGATGATGCGCGCGCGGCTGTTTTCGCGAATATCGGGAAACGACGCGCCGGGGGCGTAATCGGCATCGACCGAAATCACCACCTGTTGCGGCGCGCCATGTTCGCCGTGGTTCAGGCCGATGTGAAGGTCGACGCGGCAATCGCGGATAAAAATGCGGGCGGTTTGGGGATGCGTGTTTTGCGTCATGCCGAACCTTTGCGTTTGCCGGCGGCCAGCGCCGTCAGGACGCCATGCCATGTGCGGACTTCCTGTTCCGTCATCGCCGCGCGCTGCAGCGTGTTTTGCAGGCTGCGCAGCATCGACGGCTTCATTTCCTCGCTGACAAAAAAACCGCCGGCGTCGAGCTCGGCTTCAAGACGGCGAAAGAAATTCAGGTAATCTTCGCGCGTCGCCGGAACGCTGCCGCCCAGATGGACATAATCGGCGGGCGTCGCGTCCTGCGCCTGATACCATTCATAGCCGATCAACAGCACGGCCTGCGCGAGGTTCAACGACGCGAAAACGGGGTTCAGCGGAATGGTGATCTTGGCGTTGGCCAGAACGATATGATCGTTGACCAGCCCCGTGCGTTCGCGCCCGAACATCACGCCGACCTTTTCGCCGTTTCCGGCGCGGGCGATCATGTCGGGAATGGCGGCGCGCGGCGTCATGATGCGGTTGACCATGTCGTGCGTGCGGCCCGTGGTGGCATAGATATACTGTAAATCGGCGATGGCGTCGGGCAGGGTGGCAAAGATTTTGGCGTTATGCAAAATCTCGTCCGCGCCGGACGAAGCCGCCGCCATGCGTTGCCGATGCACCTCGCCCAGCGGCCATGGATCGCGCGGGTCGACCAGCCGCAATTCGCAAAGGCCGGTATTCATCATGGCGCGCGCCGTCATGCCGATATTTTCGACCAGCTGCGGTTCGACCAGAATAATGACGGGCGGCGTTTTCATGCGGCGTGAGGTTTACCGGCCCGCGGCAGGTTTGTCAAAGACCGGAAGCGGCCGCACCCGTTTATTGGCCCTGAACTTCGATCTGCATGTCGATATTGCCGCGCGTCGCATGGCTGTAGGGGCAGATATTGTCATGCGTTTCCTTGACCAAAGCTTCGGCTTCGGCCGTCGGCAATGTCGGCACTTTAACGTGCATTTTAACCGCGATGCCGAAACCGCCGCCTTCACGGGGGCCGACGGCAACTTCGCAGGTCACGGAACTGCCTGCGACGTTCTTTTTGTGTTGCGACGCGACGAATTCCAGCGCGCCGCCGAAACATGCGGCATAGCCCGCCGCGAACAGATGTTCGGGCGTCGTCGTGTCGGGCAGGCCGGGGCCGCCCATTTCCTTGCGCACCGATAAATTGACGCTGACCGAATGGTCGGTCGTTTCGGAATGGCCATTGCGGCCGCCGGTGTTGGTGGCGACGGCGGTGACCAGCGGTTTGATGGTGTAGGCGGCCATGACGGTTCTCCTTTATGAAAAGATGAAGCCGTTTTCTAGCAGAACGAATGACAAAGGTATATGTCGGAAAATCGCAAGACGCCCGCGTTATTCCCAATGGCCCTGCTGGAACGACCATCCATACATGTGGTGCACCCAACGCGCAGCATCCCACACGGCGGTGGGGTCGGGGCGGGCGATGACTTTGCCGGACACCCAATAGAATTTGGCGTTGCTCAGGCCCCAATAGCCGGGGATCCATATCTGCGTGCGCGGGTCGAGTTCGGGGCGCGTTTCGAATTGCGGCGCGGGCGGAGGCTCGTCGCTCTGCCAGTATGGCGCGACGTCATTGTCCGTGTCGCTGCAGCCCGTCAGGAAAAAGGGCAGCGCGACCATAGCGGTCAAGGCACAGAGCAGGCGGGGTAAAGCAACGGTTTTCATGCCCATGGATAATGAGTCGAAGATATTAACGCTTGGTTATCAAAAAGGCGGAGTTTATAGAGTTTTACAGCGGTGTGACCTTAAAATCCTCGATCACGAGGTTGGCAAGCAGCTTTTCGGCCATTTTTCTGGCCGTTTCGACGGCTTTGGCGACGTCGGGTTCATCCAGTTCCAATTCGATGGCCTTGCCGACGCGGACTTCCCCCACGCCGGAAAAACCCAGATTGCCCAGCGCATGGCCAATCGCCTTGCCCTGAGGGTCGAGAACACCGTTCTTCAACATGACATCGACGCGCAGTTTCATCACAATTTCTCGCTGTTATCGGGGGCATTGGCGGTTTCGGGCATGATGCCCAGACGTTTGGCGACTTCCTGATAGGCTTCTTCGACGCGGCCCAGATCCTGACGGAACCGATCCTTGTCCATTTTTTCGTTGGTGCGGATGTCCCACAAACGGCAATTGTCGGGGCTGATTTCGTCGGCCAGCACGATATGCAATTCGTCATTTTCCCACAAACGGCCGAATTCCAGCTTGAAATCGACCAGACGCAGGCCGATGCCGAGGAACAGGCCGGAAAGATAATCGTTGACGCGCAGCGACAGAGACATGATCTCGTCGATCTCATGCGGGCTGGCCCAGCCGAAGGCGGTGATATGCTCGTCCGACACCATCGGGTCGTTCAGATCATCCCTTTTATAATAAAATTCGACGATCGAGCGTGGCAACACCGTGCCTTCGGGAATGCCCAAACGCTTGGCCAGCGACCCGGCCACAATGTTGCGTACGACGACTTCGATGGGAATAATTTCAACTTTGCGAATAAGTTGCTCGCGCATGTTCAGGCGGCGCATGAAATGGGTCGGCACGCCGATTTCACCCAATTTGGTCATCAGATATTCGGAAATGCGATTGTTCAACACGCCTTTGCCGGTAATGGTGCCATGTTTCGCGCCGTTGCCCGCCGTGGCGTCGTCCTTGAAATATTGCACAAGGGTTCCGGGCTCCGGCCCTTCGAACAGAACCTTGGCTTTACCTTCGTAAATGCGGCGGCGGCGGCTCATGCGTATGTTCATCTCGTTCTCGCAGGGGAAAACCCGGGCTCTCGGCGCGGGACAGCTTGTCTTATAGCAGGCGTGGCACGGTAAAACAACGATTCTAATGGCTTGAAAACAAAGGCGTTATCCCGCCCGCAACAACGGCACGGCGGCATCCCGGTTGAACAAATATAAAAGGGTACGCAAAGCCTGTCCGCGTTCGCTTTTCAATTCCGGGTCGCGGGACAAAATCAACGCGGCGTCGTCATGCGCGATATCGATCAGGTCGCCGTCGCGCGACAAATCGGCCAGACGGAATTCGCGCGCCCCGCTTTGCCGCGTGCCCAGCACTTCGCCCGCGCCGCGCAGGCGCAGATCTTCCTCGGCGATTTTAAAACCGTCCTGCGTGTCGCGCAGCATTTTTAAACGCGCCTTCGCCGTTTCGCCCAACGGCCCGTGATACATCAACAGGCAATGCGATTTGTCCTGCCCGCGCCCGACGCGCCCGCGCAGCTGATGCAGCTGCGCCAGCCCGAAACGTTCGGCATGTTCGACGACCATCACCGTGGCTTGCGGCACGTCGACGCCGACTTCGATCACCGTGGTGGCGACCAGAATTTTTATCTTCCCGGCGGCGAAATCCTGCATCACGCGGTCTTTATCGTCCGTCTTCATGCGGCCGTGGACAAGCCCGACGGCATCCTCGCCCACAAATTTTCGCAACAGCGACGCGCGTTCGGTGGCGGCGGCCAGATCGATGGTTTCGGATTCCTCGACCAGCGGACACACCCAGTAAATTTGCGCGCCTTTGGCGATTTGCCGCCCGATGCCCGTGACGACTTCATCCAGCCGCGCCATGTCGATCAGGCTGGTGTCGATGGTCTGCCGCCCCGCCGGTTTGTCGGTCAGGCGCGACACATCCATATCGCCATAGGCGGTCAGGGCCAGCGTGCGCGGAATGGGCGTCGCGGTCATGGCCAGAATATCGACGCCGCGCCCTTTGTCCGACAAAGTCAGACGCTGGTTGACGCCGAAACGATGCTGTTCGTCGATGACGGCCAGACCCAGATTGTGAAACGCGATATCCTGTTGAAACAGGGCATGCGTGCCGACCACCAGTTGCAACGAACCGTCGGCCAGCGCGTCGAGCGTTTCCTTGCGTTGCCCGCCCGTCGTGCGGGTGCGCCCGACGACAAGCCCGATCGCGATGCCCAGCGGCGCCAGCATTTTCTGCAATTTGGCGTGATGCTGCTTGGCCAGAATTTCGGTGGGCGCCATCAACGCGGCCTGCGCGCCCGCTTCGACCGCCTGCAGCATCGACATCAACGCCACCACGGTCTTGCCCGCGCCGACATCGCCCTGCAACAGGCGCAGCATTCGTTTGGGCGCGGCCATATCGCCCGCGATTTCGGCGATGGCCTGCCGTTGTCCGCCGGTCAGCGTGAAAGGCAATGCGGATTCCATTCGGCGCGTCAATGCGCCCGTGCCCGCGAAGCTGCGCCCGCCGATGGTTTTGTGATGCGCGCGGATGATCGACAATGACAATTGGTCGGCCAGCAATTCGTCATAAGCCAGCCGCCGCCGCGCGGGCAGGGGGGCGGTGCTGTCGGGCGCCTGCGGTGCCGGATGATGCGCGATCCTCACCGCCGCTTTCCATGCCGGCCATTTTTCGCGCGCCATCAAATGCGGGTCGTTCCATTCGGGCAGGTCCGGCACGCGCGCCAGAGCCTGCTCGATGGTTTTGCGCAATCCCTTGCCGCCAAGCCCCGCCGTCATCGGGTATACGGGTTCATGCGTCGGGATTTCACCCGCGCGTTCGGCGGGCACGGCATAGTCGGGGTGGTTCATCACCCACGACGCGCGGTAACGTTCCAGCAATCCGCTGATCGTGACGTTTTTATCGGCGGGATACAGGCTGGAAAGATAATCGCCTTTGACATTGAAATAAGTAATGACGATCTGATCGGTGCCATCCGTGCCCACGATTTTATAGGGCATATGCGGCTTGGGCGGCGGGTTGTGTTCGACAACCTTGACCGTGACGGTGGCCACGCGGTCGCGGTCGGCATATTTCAATTGCGACTTGTAACTGCGGTCGATAACGCCGGCCGGCAAATGCCACAGCAGATCAACGACATGCTCGCCGCACAATTTCTTGTACAGCGCGCCCGTCCGCGCACCGATGCCTTTCAGCGCGGTAATAGGGGCGAAAAGAGGGTAAAGGACGGGCGGGCGCATGGGTTCTGGTGTTGGGGGCCGATTTATTATAAAGCTTTGCCCGTAAATTAGACCGCGATCCGTTAATGTGGAACCATTTTATGGTTCCACATTAACGGTGAATCGCCGGTCTTAAACAAAAAAACAGAGGCTTTTCCGGCGAATGCCGGTTCTGCCTATCCGGAAAAGGCTCTGGGGGATATTGGAAATGACCGACGATAACCGTCGCCGCGCCCTGCGGTTTCGCAGCTGGCATCGCGGCACGCGCGAAATGGATCTGTTGATGGGCAGTTTCGCCGATGCGCAACTGGACGGCTTTACCCCCGCCCAGCTTGACCGCTATGAACAGATTCTGAACCTGTCCGACCCCGATGTTTACGACTGGGTCGCGGGCGTCAAACCCGTGCCCGCGGAACAGGATGATACGGTGATGCGTCTGCTTTGCGCCCATCATTATGCCAAGAAACAAGATTAAAATATGTTCGCAACTCATTGGGATATAAATAACAATAACCGCGTGACGCTGGCCGCCGCGCCGCCGGGGCATGACGCCCGCGTGCTGGCCGAAATTGCCGGACGCGCGCACGGCAAGCCCGTCATTTATATCGCGACCGACGATACCCGCGCCGCGGTGGTGGCGGATGTGCTGGGGTTCTTTGCCCCGCATATCGAAATCGTTTCGTTTCCGGCATGGGATTGCCTGCCCTATGACCGCGTGTCGCCGCACAGCGACATCGCGGCCCAGCGTATCGCCGCTTTGTCGCGCCTGCGCGGCGGCTTTACCAAGCCCTGCGTGGTCTTGACCACCGTCAATGCGGTGACGCAAAAAACCCTGCCGCCCGATGTCCTTGCCCAAACCAGCCTGAATGCCGGCGTCGGCGACACGCTGCCGGTGGAAAAATTACGGCATTTTCTGGCGCAAAACGGCTATGTCAATGCGGGCACGGTGCGCGAAGCGGGCGAATTCGCCGTGCGCGGCGGCATCGTCGATTTGTTCCCGCCCGGTTACGACGCGCCGTTGCGGCTCGACTTCTTCGGCGACGATATCGACAGCATCCGCGTGTTCGACCCGTTAAGTCAGACGACGACCGGCAAGATCGACCGCTTCCATCTGGGCCCCATTTCCGAAGCGATTCTGACCGACGACAGCATCGCGCATTTCCGGTCGGCCTATCGCGCCCTGTTCGGCGCGGTGACCGACAGTGACGCCTTGTACGAATCCGTGTCGCAGGGGCGCAAATTCCCCGGCGTCGAACATTGGCTGGGTCTGTTTTATCCGCGCCTGCACAGCCTGTTCGACTATCTGCCCGACGCGCCGGCCATTCTGGATCATCAGGCCGACGAAGCCGTAGCCGCGCGGCTGCAGCAAATCGACGATTTTTATCAATCGCGCTTTGGCCTGTATCAGGCCGCCAAACGCGCCAAGAAAAACGACGGCAGCGTGCCCTATAAACCCGCCCCGGTCGCCAGCCTGTATCTGGGGCAAGGCGATATCGACGCGGGGCTGGCCGCGCGCGCGGCAGGGGGCTTGTCGCCCTTCGCGGCCGTCGAAGACAGCGCGGCGCAGATCGATTGCCGCGGCCGGCGCGGGCGCGATTTCGCCGCCGCCAGATTGTCGGGCAAAGAAGCCGATATTTATGCCGAACTGCAAAACCATATCGACGGCGAACAGAAACAAAACCGCCGCGTCGCCATCGCCTGTTACAGCCAGGGTTCCGCCGAACGGCTGGCGGGGTTGCTGCGCGCGCACGGCGTGTCGGCGCAATCCGGCGTGGAATCGTACGACGCGCTGCGCAAGCTCGACACCAAGCTGGTCGGCCTCGTTATTCTGGGGCTGGAACACGGCTTCGTGTCGCCCGACCTCGCGATCATCACCGAACAGGATATCCTCGGCGACCGTCTGGTGCGCAGCCCGCGCAAACGCCGCGCCGCCAAGCAATTCCAGATGGAACTTGGCTCCCTCAATCCCGGCGATTTCGTCGTGCACGGCGAACACGGCATCGGGCGTTACGAAGGCATCGAAACGCTGACGGTGCTGGGCACGTCGCATGATTGCGTCAAATTGATTTATGACGGCGGCGACAAATTATTCGTGCCGGTGGAAAATCTCGACCTCCTGACGCGCTATGGCGGGGCGGAAACGGGCGCGGTGCTCGACAAACTCGGCGGTCTCGGCTGGCAGACGCGCAAATCGCGCGTGAAAAAACGGCTGAAGGACATGGCCGACGCGCTGATGAAAATCGCCGCCGAACGCGCGATCAAAACCGGCGAAGTGGTCGAAGTCCCCGAAGGCGCTTATCAGGAATTCGCCGCGCGGTTTCCCTACGCCGAAACCGACGATCAGGAAAAAGCCATTTCCGAAGTATTGGCCGACATGGCCAGCGGCAAACCGATGGACAGGCTGGTGTGCGGCGATGTCGGGTTCGGCAAGACCGAAGTCGCGTTGCGCGCCGCCTTCGCCGCCGTGCAGGCGGGGCTACAGGTCGCGGTGGTGGTGCCGACGACATTGCTGGCGCGCCAGCATTTCAACAATTTCAGCAACCGTTTCCGCGGCTTTCCCGTGCGCGTGGCGCAATTGTCGCGCATGGTTCCGGCGGCCGAGGCCAAACGCACGAAAGAAGACGCGCGCGAAGGCCGCGTCGACATCGTCGTCGGCACGCACGCGCTTCTGGGCAAGGACGTCGCGTTCAAAAATCTGGGCCTCATGATCATCGACGAGGAACAGCATTTCGGCGTCAAGCAAAAGGAAGCGTTGAAACAATTGCGCGCCGAAGTCCATGTCCTGACCCTGACCGCGACGCCCATTCCGCGCACGCTGCAACTGGCGCTGGCGGGGGTGCGCGAACTCAGCCTGATCGCCACGCCGCCGCTCGACCGTCTGGCGGTGCGCACCTTCGTGCTGCCTTACGACCCGCTGGTGATCCGCGAAGCCATCATGCGCGAACATTATCGCGGCGGGCAGTGTTTTTACGTCTGCCCGCATATCGAAGATCTGGACAGCGTCGCGGCCGCGTTGCGCGAACTCGTGCCCGAAGTCAAACTCGTCATGGCCCACGGGCGCATGACGCCGACGCAGCTCGACGACATCATGACCGCGTTCGACGCGCGGCAATTCGACATTCTGCTGGCCACCAATATCGTCGAATCCGGCCTCGACATTCCCAACGCCAACACCATTATCCTGCATCGCGCCGACCGGTTCGGGCTGGCGGGCCTGTATCAATTGCGCGGGCGCGTCGGGCGCGGCAAATTGCGCGGCTATGCCTATCTGACTTATGGCGCGGGCGCGCCTTTGGCGCCGACGGCCCTGCAGCGGCTCGAAGTCATCCAGACGCTGGAACAGCTCGGCGCGGGGTTCCAGCTCGCCAGCCACGATATGGACATCCGCGGCTCCGGCAACCTGCTGGGCGAAGAACAATCGGGCCATGTCCGCGAAGTCGGGGTCGAACTCTATCAGCAAATGCTGGAAGACGCGGTGGCCTCGGCGCGGGCAGGGGGCGCGGAGCCGTCCGAAGACAGATGGGTGCCGCAAATCAATCTGGGCCTGTCGGTGCTGATCCCCGACGCCTATGTCGCGGATTTGAATGTGCGGCTGGGGCTGTATCGTCGCCTGTCGGACATAGCCGACGATGCCGACATCGAAACCGTGGCGGCGGAAATGATCGACCGTTTCGGCCCCTTGCCCGCCGAAGTCGAAAACCTGCTGCAAACCGTGGCGATCAAGCAATTATGCCGCCGCGCGGGCGTGGCGAAAATCGACGCGGGGGATAAAGGCGCTGTCATCGCCTTTCATAAAGACAGCTTCGCGCGGCCCGACAGGTTGCTGCCGTGGATCGGCGCGCAGGCGGGCACGGTCAAGGTGCGTCCCGACCAGAAACTGGTTGTCCTGCGCGCATGGGGCGACGCCGCGTTGCGTCCGGCGGGCGTCAAAAAGATTCTGGAAGAACTGGCCCTGCTGGCGGCGTAGCCGTCGAAACGGTTACCGTCCCTGCGCGGCGTCGATCTTCGCCGCCTTGGCCGGATCGACCCACCACGTATCGGCCACCGCCAACCCATAAGGCGGCGCGATCTTCGGCTGGCCGAATTTATCCCAATAGGCGATACGGAACGACCCGATATACCAGTTCGGGATCAGGTAATATTGCCACGACAACACGCGGTCCAACGCGCGGCACGCGGTCACCAGATCCTCGCGGCTGTCGGCATGCACCAGTTTCTGCAGCAGGGCGTCGACGACCGGATCATGCACGCCGATCAAATTCCGGCTGCCTTTCTGGTTGGCGCGCGACGATCCCCAGAAATCGAATTCCTCGTTGCCCGGCGACAGCGATTGCGGGAACACCGACACCGTCATGTCGAAATCGAAATTGTCCAGCCGGTTCTGGTATTGCGACGTATCGACAATACGGAACGTCGCCTGAATGCCCAGCCGTCTCAGATTGCTCAGGAACGGCTCGATCCAGCGGGTGAATGCCGGTTCGTCGTCGATGATTTCAAAGGTAAAGGGCTGCCCCTTGGCATTGGCCAGAACGCCGTTCTGAATGGTCCACCCCGCCTGTTTCAGCAAAGCCGCGGCGGCGCGCAGATTGTCGCGGTTCTCGCCGCTGCCGTCGCTGACGGGCAGGGCGAAAGGCTTGGTGAACAATTCCGGCGGCAATTGCGCGCGGAACGGGTTCAGAAGCTTCAATTCCGCGGGCGACGGCAAACCGGTGGCGGCAAGTTCCGAATTTTCGAAATAACTGGTGGTGCGTTTGTACGCCCCATAGGCCAGATTTTTGTTCGCCCATTCGAAATCGAACGCGTCGTTCAACGCTTCGCGCACGCGCACATCCTGAAATAACGGGCGGCGGATGTTGAAAATGAAACCCTGCATGCCGGCGGGCAGTTCGTTTTTGATCTCCTGCCGCTTGATCAGCCCCTGCTGCACGGCGGGCGTATTATAGGCCAACGCCCAGTTTTTCGCGATATTTTCGGCGCGGAAATCATACCGGCCCGCGAAAAAAGCCTGCAACGCGACGGTCGAGTCGCGATAATAATCATAAGCGATGCGGTCGAAATTATACCGGCCTTTGTTGACAGGCAGGTTCGCGCCCCACCAGTTTTTGACGCGGACATAGGTGATGCTGCGCCCGGGCTGCATGCTTTCGATCTTGTACGGGCCGCTGCCGATAATCGGCGTCAGCGTGGTGGCGGCAAAATCCTTATTCTTCCAGTCCGTTTTCTCGAATACCGGCAATTGCCCCATAATCAGGGGCAATTCGGTGTTGGTGCCGTCGCGGAAGGTAAATTTGACCGTTTCGGGGCCGGTCTTCTCGGCCTTGACGACGTCCTTATAATAGCTGCGATAAAACGGATGCCCTTTGTCGCGCAACGTATTGAACGAAAAAATCACATCGTCGGCGGTTACGGGCTTGCCGTCCTGAAACCGCGCTTCGGGGCGAAGTTTATACGAAACCCATGTATGGTCGGGCGCGACGGTGACGCTTTGCGCCAGAAGGCCGTATTCGCTGAACGGTTCGTCCATCGATTGCGTCATCAGCGTGTCGAATACCATCCCCGCGCCGTCGGCCGCCACGCCTTTCAGGGTAAAGGGGTTGACGGTATCGAAGGTGCCGATCGACGCCAGATGCAGCGTGCCGCCTTTGGGCGCGTCGGGATTGACGTAATCGAAATGGGTAAAGCCGGGCGGGTATTTCGGCGCGCCATGCAGCGCGATGCCGTCTTGCGCGGTCTGGGCCAAGGCCGGCGCCGCGACAAGCAGGGCGAGGGCGAAAACAAGCGCGCGCAGCATCACGCCGCCCTGTGCATCAGATCGACCAGATTCTGCCAGCGATGCGACGACAGCAGCTGGGCATAAACAAGGCCGAGCCAGCCTTTCTTGCGCCATTGCAAAACGACGCTGTCGGGCAGGGCGTCGAATTTCTTCGGGTCGACGATCAGAAAGCCGCTTAGCTGCACGCGGCTGCCGTCGCGCGCGGCGATTTCGGCGTTATTGGGCATCAACAGATCATATTCCTTCAACGCCTTGACGAATTCGTCGGTGCTGTCGCCCTGCTGGCGCAGCGCGGCGCAGAATTCCATCGCGCTTTTGGTGAAGGCGCTGGGCTCCTCGCCGTCGAACAGGGAAAATTCGCCGGTTTCGCCCAGCATGCCGCTGCCTTCGTCGATGCACAAAACGAATTGCTTGTTATCGGCGTCGTCCATCAGAATGAACGGATAGCGGCGCACATAGGCGGGCAGATACGCGCCGCCCATCCAGGTTTTGTCCGCGCCGATGAAAAGATTTTGATCGTTTTTCAATCCAACCACCGCCGCCGGAACCGGCACGGGGCCGTCGGCGAACACAATGGGGTAATAGGCGGCCGCCATCGGGAATTCATCGACCAGCAACGGAATGGCGTTGGTCTTGGCGGCGAATGAAAAATCCGTCGGGCGGCTCAACTTCGTCTTGGCGTCGCGCACGCGGTCAAGGGGGCGCGGCGCGGTGTAAAACATCGGCATGGCGGCTTCGGGCGTGGCGGCGGCGGATGATGTCATGGCGGGAATCCCTCGATGAAAATGTCGCTTGTTTTATATGGCACGGGTGGGGTTGTGGCAAGGCCGGTAAGGTTGTAGCCTTGCGGCCTGTTCCATTGACCAAAGTTTGTTTTATGTCCCTGATCACCACGACCGCCGCGCTTGCCGATTTTTGCAACCGCCAGCAAAACGCCGCATTCATTACCGTCGATACCGAATTCATGCGCGAACGCACGTTCTGGCCGAAACTGTGCCTTGTTCAGGTCGGCGGCGCCGATGAATCCGTTGCCATCGACCCGCTGGCCGAAGGCATCGACCTCGCGCCTTTATTCGACCTGCTGGCCAACCCGAATGTATTGAAGGTTTTCCACGCCGCGCGGCAGGATGTCGAAATTTTCTATAACCTGACGGGCCGCGTGCCCGCGCCGATGGTCGACACGCAAGTGGCGGCGATGGTCTGCGGCTATGGCGAATCCGCCAGCTATGAAACGCTGGCGACGTCGCTGGCGGGCGCGAAAATCGACAAATCCAGCCGTTTTACCGACTGGGCGCGCCGTCCCTTGTCGGACAAGCAGATCGACTACGCGCTGGGCGACGTCATCCATTTGCGCGAGGTTTACCGCAAGCTGAAAACCATGCTGGATAAAAACGCCCGCACGGCATGGGTCGCCGAAGAAATGGCGTTTTTGACTGCGCCGTCGACCTATGCCGCCGACCCGCGCGACGCGTGGCGGCGTCTGAAACTGCGCAGCGACAAACCGCGTTTATGCGCGCTGGCGCAGGAAGTGGCGGCATGGCGCGATCTGGAAGCACAACGGCTCGACGTGCCGCGCGGCCGCGTGATGCGCGACGAAGCCCTGCTGGAAATCATTCACCACCCGCCACAGGACGCGGCGGAACTGGCGCGTATTCGCGGCGTGGGCAACGGTTTTGCCGAAAGCCGCGGCGGGCGCGACCTGATCGACGCGGTGGCGCGCGCGCTGGCTTTGCCGGTCGACCAATGCCCGAAAGGCGATGAACGCCGGAACCTGCCCGGCGGGCTGGGGCCGGTGGTCGATCTGCTGAAGGTTCTGTTGAAGCAAGTCAGCGAAGAACACGGCGTTGCCGCCAAGCTGATCGCCCATACCGACGATCTGGAAGATATTGCCGCCAATGACGCCGCCGACGTGCCCGCGCTGCATGGCTGGCGGCGGGAATTGTTCGGCAACCTCGCCCTTGCGCTCAAACGCGGCGAAGTCGTTCTGGGATTGAAGGGCCGGCGCGTGGTGGTTGAGAAACGCGCAGATGCATAGCCGGTTCGGCAAACGCCCCGATATCCCGGGCTATCAAGCGTAATATTATGCGGGAACCATCGTCCGGTACGCGCCGGACATGGGGGCGCGCTTGGCCGTTTCCATCACAAAGACCGTGGCTCCGCGATTCCGTCCGCGCCCGTTGCCGGTTCTTGCCTGCCAATGCTTGTCCGTATTTTCTTGAATCAACACCGCCTCGGTTAATAACGGCGTGTTAAGGCGAAAACCGGTTTTGGCATCTTTAACTTCAATGCCGCGCAGGAACGCGATCGCCTCGTGCAGGGTAAAGGTTGGTTTGCCCGTTTCCTGATTTCTTTGAACAAATTGTTCCGACAGCGATTGGCATCCGTTCGGGAATCTATAGGCCGAATTCGGGGGAACGGTGGAATGTTTCAGAAGCACGATCTTGAATCGCTGTTCGTGGCCGCCCATCAAGGGCATAACGGCATAGGTGTAATCCTGCTGATAGGTTTCCGCGGCGTAATGCTGTTCCATCATGACGGGCTCGACATCCTGACTGCCGCGAAACGCGTAATAGTCGACAACCAGCTTTTTGCCGGTAATCGGGACATCAAGACGATAAGTGTGGGTGGAAAAAAGCGCACTCCTTATCCGGATATCCGTCAGGCTCTGCGCGGCGGCGTTCTTAAATTTCTTTTTCACAATCGCACCATAAAAACCAAATAAGGCAATAAGATACCTTTTATTTGTATCCGGATGCCGCGTCAAGCTTCTAAAAAAGAAAAAGCTGCAAAACAACGACTTATAGTTAATTCCACCCATATCGCCGGATGAACCACACCTTGACCAGATGCGCCAGCGTCATATAGGCGGCGATGATAACGGCCAGCACGGGCCAGAACGTCCACGGCAAAGGCACAAAACCCAAACTATGCGCAATGACCGAGAAAGGCAAAGCGATGCCGATGGTGCAAATCGCGACCGTGGTCAGGATTAACGGCCAGCTGGCGCGGCTTTGCACAAAAGGCACGCGGCCGGTGCGAATGACATGGATGATCAGCGTCTGCGTGACGATGGATTCCACGAACCATGCGGTCTGGAACAAGGCGGCATGGGCGTCGCTGTTCGCGCCATAGCCGTAATACATCACGGCAAAGGTCATGTAATCGAAAATGGAACTGACCGGCCCCATGAAAACCATAAAACGGGCGATATGGCCGATGTCCCATTTGCGCGGCGCTGTCAGATATTCCTCGTCGACATTGTCGGTCGGAATGGTGGTTTGCGAAAAATCATACAACAGGTTGTTGGTCAGAACCTGAATCGGCAGCATGGGCAAAAACGGCAGCCACGCGCTGGCACCCAGCACGCTGAACATATTGCCGAAGTTAGAACTCGCGCCCATTTTGATGTATTTGGTGATGTTGCCGAATACTTTGCGGCCTTCCAGAACGCCTTCTTCCAGAACCATCAGGCTCTTTTCCAACAGGATGATGTCCGAAGATTCTTTCGCGATGTCGGCGCCGGTATCGACCGAAATGCCGACATCGGCGGCTTTCAAGGCCGGCCCGTCATTAATGCCGTCGCCCAAAAATCCGACGACATGCCCGTTGGTATGCAGCGCGCCGATAACGCGCGCTTTCTGCGCGGGCGACAGCTTGGCGAACAAGGTCGTGTGCTCGACTTTCCGCACCAGCTCGTCGTCGGTCATGTTGGACAAATCATTGCCCAGCAAAACGCCTTCCACTTTCAAATTCACGTCCTTGCACACGCGCAAGGCCACAATGTCGCCGTCGCC
This sequence comes from Alphaproteobacteria bacterium, assembly GCA_028866275.1. Classification (GTDB taxonomy): domain Bacteria; phylum Pseudomonadota; class Alphaproteobacteria; order UBA9219; family UBA9219; genus CAIXLI01. The sequence continues at coordinate 15,314 of JAGWIK010000018.1, read as the reverse complement.
GGTCAGGATTTTCACCTTGATGCCGTGGCTTTCCAGCGCGGCGATGGCAGGGGCGGCGCTTTCCTTGGGCGGATCGAGAAAGGCGATGAACCCGATCAACGTCATGTCGCATTCGTCCGCGACGCCATAAACGGTCTGTTCGGGCGGCATATCCTTGTGCGCCACGGCGATAACGCGGAATCCGTCTTCATTGAGATCCTGCGCCAGTTTCAGCGTCTCGGCGCGGTGCGCCAGCGTCATGTCGAACGGCTTGCCGTCCAGCTCGCCCTTGACGCAGGAATTCAACACTTCCTCGACGGCGCCCTTGCAGATCAAAATATGTTCGCGCGTGGCATTGCGCGACACCACGACCGACATGCGGCGGCGCACGAAATCGAACGGGATTTCGTCGATCTTGGCATAGGCCTGATCGTCGATATGCAAATCCTTGCGGATATCGACATGGTCAAGCACCGCGACATCCAGCAGGTTCTTCAGCCCCGACTGGTAAAAACTGTTCAGGTACGCATATTGCAAAACGGCGTCGTTTTCCTCGCCCTGCAAATCGACGCTCTTTTTCATAATGACCTTGTCCTGCGTCAAGGTGCCGGTCTTGTCGGTGCACAGGATGTTCATCGCGCCGAAATTTTGAATCGAATTCAACCGCTTGACGATGACCTTCTTGCGCGACATCGCCAGCGCGCCCTTGCTCAGATTGACGGTCACGATCATCGGCAGCATTTCCGGCGTCAACCCGACGGCGACCGACATGGCGAAAATAAACGCCTCGGTCCAATCATGCTTGGTCACGCCGTTGATCAGGAAAACCAGCGGCACCATCACCAGCATGAAACGGATCATCAACCACGTAAAGCGCGTCACGCCTTTTTCAAAACTGGTCTGCGGCCGCGCGCCGACGATCGATTTGGCCAACGACCCGAAATAAGTCTGCGTCCCCGTCGCCGCGACCACGGCCTTGGCCGTGCCGCTGGTGATGTGGCTGCCCATAAAGGCCAGCGTCGGCATGCTCAGCAATCCGACATTGGCGTCGCCCGTCATGACGGGGAATTTTTCCACCGGCATCGCCTCGCCGGTCAGGGCCGACTGGTTCACGAACAGATCGCGCGCCGACAGAATGCGCAAATCGGCGGGGACGATATCGCCCGCCGACAACCATACGATATCGCCGGGAACCAGCTCGTCGATGGGCAGCTCGTGACGCACGGATTTGCGCGCATCGACGCCGGAGGCCGCATCGTCGCCCCGGCGCATCACCGACGCCGTCGTGCTGACCATATCGCGCAATTTGGCCGCGGCGTCGTTGGACCGGTTTTCCTGCACGAAAGACAATCCGACCGACAGCACGACCATCAATGTCACGACGCCGCCGGATTCAAAATCGCCCAGAAACACAAAATTCACGACCGCCAGCACCAACAACATGATGTTCAGCGGGTTCAGCAACAGGCGCAACAGCTGTTCAGGCACGCTCTTGCTGTCTTCGCGGGCGACCTGATTGGGGCCGTATAATTCGGTGCGCGCGTCGGCTTCTTCCGCACTCAGCCCGTCCGCCGTGGTTTTCAGGCGCGCCAGCGCGTCATCCGCCGATAACCGCGCGATGTCGCTCAGGATATCCGCCGTTTTGACGGCCTGCGGCGATACGGGTTGCGGCGCGCCGAAACGGCGCATAACCGCGGCGACGATTTTGTCGGTGAAAGGGGATATTGTCATTGTTACCTCCCGGGCGGTTTACCGTCGGAAGATAAAGCCCGAAGGGCTAGACCTCAGACAGCCAAAACGCTGGAAACATTTGTGCAACTTGTCGAAACCGAGGCGTTGCACCTACTGTCGCCGTCCATTGTTCTCTCTTTGCATAAGAATCCACGCACCGCGCATGGTTGCCTGCGAGTCTCTACACGCGGCCCCATAAACAAGTCAACAGCCTGTTTCTGTTTCGTCTATTTTTTCAAGGTGATGGGGCGCAGCAGGGCGCACAGGCTCTGGTCGCATTCGATCAACAGCCCGTTCGGCCCGGCGGGCGCGTTGGGCTCGACCGCCTTGGGCAGGTTACAGGTAACCTGATAAATCGTGGATCCCATGCTGCCGGGGATAACCTGATAAACGTCGATCTTGCTGGGCTGGCAGTTGTTGTTGCGCGCGATCTCGCCCGCTTCGGGCTGATCCGCGCGCGCCGGCGCCGCCGCCAGAACCGGCGCGGCCACGATAAGGGCAAAGATAAAAAAGGGCAGCTTCATGGATAAACCATATGGAATCACCGGTTAACGTCATGTTACCGTGAAAAAATGCACGACACCACAACCCTTGACGGATTGCTTAACCGCCGCGTGGCGCTGGAACAGCCGCGTTCCGGCTATCGCGTCGCCGTCGATACGGTTTTTCTGGCGGCGGCGACGCCGGCCTTGCCGGGCGACAGGCTGCTGGATATGGGCTGCGGCGTCGGCGGGGCGATGCTGGCCCTGGCCTGCCGCGTTCCGGGCATCACCGGCATCGGCATCGATATCCAGCCCGCCTTGATCGACCTGTGCCGCCGCAACATCGCGCGCAATGATTTTGCCGCGGGCCTGTCGGCGCAAATCGCCGATGCCGCCAACCTGCCGACCGGTTTTGCCGGCGCGTTCGACCATGTCATCGCCAACCCGCCTTATCATGACGAAGCCAGCCATGACGCGCCGTCCGACATCGTTAAAAAAACCGCCAATACGGAAAAAAGCGGCGATCTGGCCTTGTGGATTTCATCCGCCGCCACCGCGTTGAAACCGGGCGGCATCGTGACGCTCATCCATCGCGCCGACCGGCGCACCGACATTCTGGCGGTATTGGCACACTCATTCGGTGATGTCGAAATTCTGCCGTTATTGACGAAACCGGACACGCCCGCCAAACGCATCATCCTGTGCGCGCGTAAAGGCGGCCCGTCCGCCGTGCGCGAAAACAAAGGCGTGACGCTCCACGCCGCCGATGGCCGCTATACGGCAGAGGCTGATTCGGTTTTGCGCGACGCCATGCCATTGCAATGCATGCATCCCCGCATACCTGAATAATGACAAAAGGCGGCTTTCCACACCGGCGCGTGGCATTTGGCGGTTTGGCTTTTACTTTGCGGATTTCCTTTGCCGATAATCCGTCATGGCAGAACAAAACACCTCGTATGGTTCCTTTTTGTCGGTGCGCGCCTTGCTGGTATGCAGCGTCGTTCTTATTACCGCGCTTGCGGGGGTGGCGGCCGGCATGTTGCTGCATCAGGACGCCTTATTGGGCAAAGCCTATGACGCGGCCGCCCACGCCGGAGTCGATGCGCAAACGCTGGATAATCTGGCATCCGCCCGCACCGATGTCATCACGGCGCTGGGCCTGATCGCCATTCTTTACGCGGCCAAGCTCGGCCTGTCAGGGCTGGTTGTGCGGCAATGGCGCGCGGAACACCGCGCCAACGACTTGCGCCGGCAGCAAACCGCCGAAGCCGTGGCCGCCAAGGAAAGGCTGCGCCACGCCTATGCCGAACTGGAAGCGCTGAACGAACAAATACGCCAAAGCGGGCAGGCACAATTGCGCGCCATCGTCGACCACGCCATCGACGGGCTGATCACGATCAACGATAAAGGCGTGGTCGAAAGCTTCAATCCGGCATGCGAAAGAATCTTCGGCTATCATGCCGAAGAAGTTCTGGGGCGCAATGTCGCGATGCTGATGCCCGAACCCGACCACAGCCAGCATGACGGCTATCTTAAACGCTACAATGAAACCGGCAAAGCGGCGATCATCGGCACCGCGGGCCGCGAAGTCAGGGCCAGGCGGAAAAACGGTTCGATATTCCCGATGGATTTGTCGATCAGCGGTTTTTTTCTGGATGGCCGGCAGCATTTTTCCGGCATCCTGCGCGACATTACCGCGCGCAAACAGGCCGAAGCCGACCTGATGCGCTATATGAAAGAACTGGAGCAAAGCAATCAGGATCTCGACGACTTCGCCTATATCGCGTCGCACGACCTGAAAGAACCGTTGCGCGGGCTGTTCAACCACGCGTCGTTCCTGCTCGAAGACTATCGCGACGTGCTGGACGAAGAAGGCGTGCGCCGCCTTAACCGGCTTTTGTATTTGGCGCAGCGCATGGAACAGCTCGTCAACGACCTTTTGTATTTTTCGCGCCTCGGCCGTGGGCAACAGGCGGTGCAGATCACAAATCCCAACGAAATTGTGTGCGATATCGGGCGCATGATGGAATCCATGTTGCGCGAACGCGGCGCGCGCATCGTCATCCTGTCGATGATGCCGTCGGTGATGTGCGACAAACCCCGCATTACCGAGGTGTTCCGCAATCTTATCACCAATGCCGTCAAATATAACGACAAGCCGCGCAAGACGGTGGAAATCGGGTTCCTGAGCGAGGTCGACGCGCCGCAAGGCACGGAAAAAAACGTTTTTTACGTGCGCGATAACGGCGTCGGCATCGCGCCCGAATTTCATTCGGAAATTTTCAGGCTGTTCAAGCGTTTGGGCAACGACAATGAAAATGACGGCGGCACGGGCGTCGGGCTGACATTCGTCAAGAAAATCATCGAACGCCACAAGGGCCGCATCTGGCTGGAATCCAGGGCGGGCGAAGGCACGACATTCTATTTTAATCTCGGACAGGAGGCGGAATATTATGGCGGCATCGAACAAAATCAGCCCGCAGCCCATCTTGCTGGTTGAAGACAGCGAAGACGATTACGAAGCGACGATGCGCGCGTTCCACAAATCGAACATGCGCAATCCCGTCAAATGGTGCCGGTCAGGACAGATCGCGCTTGATTACCTGCATAGCGAAGGAAAGAAAAACACCGGCGAATTGCCCGGCGTCATCCTTCTGGACCTCAACATGCCGGGGCTGGACGGGCGCAAGACTCTCGGTTTTATCAAGGCCGATGCGGTTTTGCGGCGCATCCCCGTTATCGTCCTGACGACATCGTCCGACGAACGCGACGTCAATGATTGCTATCAAATGGGCGCGAATACCTATATCCAGAAACCGGTCAGCTTCGACGGCCTTATCGACGCGATCAAGCAATTGAAAGAATATTGGTTCGAAATCGCGCTGCTGCCCAAGGACGGATAACGCGATGCCGTCGCCGCCGACAATCCTGATCATCGACGACAGCGAAGACGACAGGTTCTTGTATAAACGCGCGTTGGGGTGCGGGCGCGACGACGCGTGGCGCGTCATCGAACGCGAAAATGGCGAAGACGGCGTCGCCTGCATCGATGCCGAAAATCCCGATTGCGTTTTGCTGGATTACTCGCTGCCGGGGCGCAACGGCATCGAAGTCCTGAAACGCATTCGCGCCGGTTTTCCCTTTACCCCCGTTTTGGTGCTGACGGGGCAGGGCAGCGAAACGATCGCCGTCGCCGCCATTCAGGAAGGCGCGCAGCATTACATCGTCAAATCGCAAATAACGCCGGAAAGTCTGGGGCGCGGCATCCGCATGGCGATCGAACATTGCGCCATGCGCCGCCGCATCGCGGACCAACAGGCTTCGCTGGAACTTTTTACCCGCGCGTTGGCGCACGACCTGAAAGAACCCGTGCGCACGATCCGGTCGTTTCTGGATATCATCGCGCAAAACAATGTGACGCCGGAAAAAACCGCGCAATATTTCGCCTATGTCCGTCAGGCGGCGGAACGTATGGGGTTCCTTATCGACGAAGTTTACCACTATATGCAGGTCGACGGCGATGACGCCGACGGTTTGTGTCCCGATTGCGATGTGGGCAAAGCCTATGAAGCGGCGATTGAAAATCTTACCGCGTTGATCGCCGAACGCGGCGCGGTTGTAACGGCCGATGCGCTGCCCGTCGTAAAAGCCAATAAAGTGCGGATAACGCAATTGCTGCAAAATCTTGTCGCCAACGCCATCAACCATTGCGACACCGCGCCGGTTATCCATGTGTCGGCATGTCGCGAAGGCGATGACTGGGTGGTGTCGGTGCGGGACAACGGGCCCGGGGTTGCGCCGGAATTTTTGGAAAAAATCTTCGAACCGTTCAAGCGATTGAATCCCAAACATCACCAAGGCCTCGGGCTGGGGCTGGCGATCTGCCGCAAAATTGCAGAATCGCAAGGCGGGACGATATCCTGCGCGCCCGCGTCGCCGCGCGGCGCGTGCTTTTCCTTTACCCTCAAGGCGCAACGTGACGATGGCGTCGCGCAGGCATCGCGGCAGGATAGCCAATATGATGCCGGTATGGAATCCGGTTCCATGGCAACGGTTCTTCTGGTCGATGATAACGCGGCCGATATCGAATTGATCCGGCATGAAATCGTCGAAAAACACCGAATTGCCTGCCGGATCGAAACGGCGCATAACGGTGCCGAAGCGCTGGCCCGTCTGGGCGAAGATGACGCAAGCCGCGCCAGCATCGATCTGGTTCTGCTGGACATCAATATGCCGGTTATGGACGGATTCGACTTTCTGACGCGGCTGCACGCGCATAAACCTGCGGATGCGCCGCATGTGGTGATGTGTTCGACATCCAACGATGACAGGGACGTTCGCCGCGCGGCCCGTCTGGGCGGCATAGGGTATCTGGCAAAACCGTTCCGTTTTGCCGAACTGGAATCCATCCTGAACAGCGTCGGTTCCGTGCGCGTCGTGCGCAATGCCGCGGGCGCATCGTTGCGGCGCAGCGCCGGCTAGCCGCGTGCTTTAATGCGCCAATCCGGAATCCATCGCGCATTGAATCATCGCGCGCACCAATTTGGCGTCGGTCAGCCCTTTTTCGATGCAAAACTGCGCGCCCGCCGTGATGGCTTCGTTCAACAGATCCATATTGCTTGACCCGCTATACACCACGATGGGCAGTTCCGGCGCGGCCGCGCGCAAAATCGACACGGTTTCCACGCCCGCGACGTCCTGCAGCGACAAATCGACCAACGCCATATCGAATTTTACCCGTTGCAGCATGCCGATCGCCGCGGACAGGCTGGGGCGGTCCAGAATCTGCCACGCGTAATCGGGCATGCTTTTATCCAGCATCGTCGCGGCCAGCGCGACGTCGCTGGCCTCGTCCTCGACCAACAACATATGCCATCCCTGCCGCCGCGATTCCGCCAGGGGCCATATCGCGGGGATCGCCGGCATCCACGCGTGGATGCCGGCATATTGTTCGGAAGTCTTTTGCTGCGACATGAATGCCTCCTTGATATTGAATGGGGCAATCATAAAACGAACAGGCGAAAATTTTATTAAAATTGCCGCACAAAAATTCTTGCGACGCATATTGCACGCTTCGGTATGCACACGCCGCGGCGCGCGCATAAATCATAAAACGGTATGGTTTGGATTATATCAAAATTCACGGTTTGGGGCCGAAGATAAAACGCGCGCGAAAAACAGCAAGGCGATCCCGATGCAAAACGCAGCAAATCATCAAACCGCCGAACGTCCGGATGCGGGCCTCAACATTCTTCTTGTCGAAGACAACGAATGCGATGCCGAATTGATGCGGTATTTTTTCGCGCAAACCTGGATGCAGGGCGTGGTGAATGTCGTTTGCTCCGGCGAAGACGCGCTCGACTTCATCTTTCGGCGCGGAAAATATCGCGACGCCGTCATGCCGGACATCGTGTTCGTCGATATCAATCTGCCGGGGAAAAGCGGCATCGAAATCGCCGACATTCTCGGCGCGCATGCGGAAACAATCGACATTCCCGTTTTTTTGCTGTCCGGCGCGCCGCCGCCCGTGCCGTCGCCAGACGCGCGAACGGATAAATGCCCCGCCATTCATGCCTGCCTGTCCAAACCACTGACCCGCGCGTCGCTTGCCAATGTGTTACGGGCCGTGGATGCGAGGCACGGCGACGTCAAAGCCGCATCATGACATTTATATGAAAGGAAATCCCATGTCCGCTATACGCAAACAACCGGCGCTTCCTGTCCCTCCGGTTTCCGCCGATATCCTGCAGCAACAGCTCGAAGAAACGCAACGGGCGATGCAGGATCTGGTCTACGTCATTTCGCACGATCTGGGCGCGCCGCTGCGGGCGGTGACGGGTTTTTCCGCCATCATTCAGGAAAAATACGCGCATGTCCTCGACGACAAGGGGCGCAGCTACCTGAACTTCATCTCCCAGGGCGGCGAACGGGCGCAAAAAATGCTGACGGGCCTGTTGCATTATTCGCGCGTCATGACACAGGCGAAACCGTTTTCGTTTGTGGCCCTGTCCGATGTGATGGAGGTCGTGCGTTGCGATCTGGACGCAGCGATCATCGACATGCATGCCGACCTGCATTGCGGCCTGTTGCCCGTCATATGGGGGGACGAAGAACAAATGCGCCAGCTTTTTGCCATCCTTATCGGCAATGCGCTGGCCTATCGCCGTCCCGGCGTCACGCCGGCAATCGACGTCACGGCGCAGGAAATCGGCGATTGCTGGCGCATCGATATCCGCGACAACGGGCGCGGCATCCCGCCCGCGCAAATGGAAAAAGCGTTCGATATTTTTACCCGGCTGTGCGGGGACGATGCGCCGCCGGGAATTGGCATGGGGCTGGCCGTAGCGCGCCGCATCGTTGAACGCCACGGCGGGGCCATCGGTATTCTGCCCGGCGGCGATGCGGGCATCACGGTCGTGTTGACGCTGCCCAAGGGCCACGGGGAATCCGCCCCATGACCGCATCGCCTTACGCCGCGGCCACCAATCTTGTCCTGATCGAAGACACCGACAGCGATGCCGCGCTGGTGCAATCCTATCTCGCCGGCGATGACGGCGACATTTTCCATATCCGGCACGCGCCGACGTTGAAAAGCGCGTTGCCGCTTTTTTCCGGCGAACCGATCGATGCCGTGATGCTGGATCTTATGCTGCCCGACACCGAAGAACTCAGCGGCCTGCAGAATGTGCAATCCGTCGCGCCTCATGTGCCGGTCATCATCCTGACCGGGCGCGACGACGTGGCCGTGGCCGAACAGGCCGTGGCCGGCGGCGCGCAGGATTATTTGTTGAAGGACAAGATAGACCGCAACAGCCTGCGCCGCAGCCTGCGCTACGCGATGCAACGCAAGAAGCGCGAAAAATCGATGCAGGCCCTGGCGCATTACGACGCGCTGACGGGGCTGGCGAACCGCTATTTTTTCCAGCAACGGCTGGCGGCGGCCATGGCGCGGCACGACCGGTCGGGTCAGCCCGTCGCCTTGATGATGATCGATCTCGACGGGTTCAAATCCGTCAATGACAGGCACGGCCATGCCGCGGGCGATGCGGTTTTGCGGGAAATCGGTCGCCGCATTCCGCAATGCCTGCGCCCCTATGACCTTGCCGGTCGTTTCGGCGGCGACGAATTCACCATATTGATCGAAAACGCCGAATCGAACGCCGCCTGCGCCGCGATTGCGCGCAAACTGGTGGACATGATCCAACGCCCCGTCATCGCCTGCGCGCGGCAAATGACGGTCGGCGCGAGCATCGGCATTGCCGTCAGCCATAACGGCAATGCCGATCCGGAAGGCGAAGATTTACTGCGCCGCGCCGACGCGGCGATGTATCGCGCCAAAAAACATAAAGGCGGCGCGATCGAATTCGCCACGCCGGAATAAGAAGGCCCGCTTCCGGCCCTAAAATTTCTGCGACACGGCGATGAAGAATCCGCGGCGCGAGCCCCCGTCCTGCGGTCGTCCGGCGGCTTCGCCGGACGTGAATCGCAGGACATCAGGATAGATGGCGGCTAGAACTTCTGTGATACGGCGATAAAGAACCCGCGGCGGGAACCCCCGTCCTGCGGTCGTCCGGCGGCTTCGCCGGACGTGAATCGCAGGACATCAGGATAGATGGCGGCTAGAACTTCTGCGACACGGCGATAAAGAATCCGCGACGGGAACCCCATTGCGGTGCGCCGACTCCAATCCCCGTGCCGCTACGCAATTCATAGGCGCTATCCATGACGTTAATGACGCTCAAGCGCACGGCGGTCTCGTCATGTTCGAAGAAATGCATTTTGTGCTCCGCGCTCAGGTCAAAAGTGGCATAAGGCGGCAAATGGCTGGTGTTGGCGAAGCCGTCGCGCAACCCGCTGCCGAAATGGCCGTCGATACCGGCCTGATCGTCGCCGGTGATGTCATAGGTTGCGCCCGCCGACGCGGTATAGGTCTGGTCGTGGTCCAGATGCACGTAATGGTCGCCGATATAGGCCAATTCGGCGGGGTCGGTGAAATTGAACTGCGACGACACGACATTTTCCCCCATGGCGCGCGAGAACGCGAAATTGGCATAGGCCTTCAACCGGTCGCCGGTATAATTCGCCGTGATTTCGTCGCCATAAATATAGCCGTGCTGGTAATTGAACGGCGTCAGAATAAGCGCGGGGCCGAATTGCCCTTCGTCGAGCAGATCATGCACCAGCTTGTAATAGGCATCGTTGCCGATTTCCCAATGCGCGCCGAGTTTCTGCGTCACGCCGACATCGAAATTATGCGACCGTTCGGGTTTGACGGCGTCGTTTTGCGTAATGGCGGGGGCGTTTGTGGTATTGGCAAAACCGGCGATATCGCCGTTCGATACCAACTCCATCGGCGGCGGGGTGAAATACCGCGCATAACCGGCATGGAATGTCGTGGTGTCGGTCGCCTTGTAAACCAACCCGACGCGCGGGCTTAACTGGTTGGCGCTGACATATTGTTCCATATCGTCGAAACGCGCGCCGTAATTCACCGTCAGTTTGTCGTTGATCTTCCATTCGTCCTGCAGGTAAAGGCCGTATAACTGCCCGTCCTTGCTGTGATTGTTGACAATGGGGGCGGATTCGATGGCATTGCCGCTGCCATCGGTCAGAACCGCGCCGCCGGCGCCGGTTAAAAGGGCGATAGAATTGCTGTTGTCCTGTATGTGGTCGTTCTGCACGGTGAAACCGGCGCGCAGCGTATGGTCGCGATTGACGCGCCAGCTATTGTCGTTCTGCAAACCGGTGGCAAGATCGGTATATTGCACGTCCGACGCCACGCCGTTGAAGGTCAGGTCGCCCGCCACATCGGGACGGTAATGCGTTTCTGAATTGCGGATATAGGGCGCGATCTGCATCGTGACGCCGTCATTCTGGCCCTGCCACGCGGCGGTCGCGAACTGGTTGCTTTCGAACTGGCGGTCGTTGACCGACGCCGAATTCATGCCGTTGGCGCCTGCGATGGTGTAGGCGGCAGGCTGGTTCGGGTTGTTGGGAATCTGGAAATAACTGATAGAATTGCCCGCGATAAGCTCAAGCCGCTGCATCGAATTGATCATATAGGACGCATAGCCAAACTGCTTGTCCTGTTCGGTGTGGTCGTGAATGGCATTATGCCCCGATGTCGGATTTTCGATGCCGAGATCGGACGACAGATGGCTGGCAGCCAGAAAATAATCGGCGTCGCCCGTCGTGCCGCCATAACTTATCGACGGCTGCAACGTGCCGTTGCTGCCGCCCATGATTTCCGCCGTGCCGCCATTTTCGAAACCCGTCTTGGTGTCGATATCGACAATGCCCGCCGTGTGGAACCCGTATTGCGCGGGCAGCGCGCCGTCCAGAAGCGTGGCGCTTTCGATAATATGCGGGTCGATCATCTCGCCGAAACCGTCGATGCCGTCCGGCAATAAAATACCGTTCAACCGGTATTGCACATTGGCATGTTCGCCGCGGATGTGCAGGCTGCCGCTGGCGGCGGAATCCTCGGCGACGCCGGGCGTCTGCAACAGGATTTTGTCCAACGGCGTGTCGTCGCCTTGCGGCAACGCCGCGATAGCCTTGGCGTCCATTTTGTAGGAATTCGTCCCCGTCGTCGGCGACAGGCTGTTCTGGAATGTCGGCGCCGGTTGCCCGATGACGACGTTCATTTCCTGTTTCCGGGCAAGGTCGATGTCCCGATGCGCGGGTTGACCGGCATAAACCGACACATGCGACGATCCCAGAACGGCATCTTTCTGCATCGCCAGCAGCACATAGCTGCCGACCGGCACATGGGTAAAGGCGTAATGGCCGCGCGCGTCGGTTATGGCGCTTTGCGCGATCCTGCCGCGCCCGTCTTGCAATTTGATCTGCGTCTGCGCCAACGGCTGGCCGTCCGCGCCGCGCAACATGCCGTCGACGCTGGCATCGGCGGCATAGGCGGGCAGGGCGCACAAAGGCGAAAACAGCAAGGCGGCGGCAAATACGGCGCGTTTCATGGGGCAAGGCTCCGAAATGTTATAACATAACACTCGTAAGCAAAGGGACGGGCTGTGTCAAGCCGGTTTGTGCGCCGCGCAATCGCGGCACAGCCCGACGATTTCCAGAATCTGCCGGCTGACATCGAACCCCAGCGTTTCCGCTTCGCGGCGCAATAATTTGCTGATCTTGCTGTCGGGGGCTTCGGTCGCCGACCCGCACGACCGGCAGATAAAAAACAAACAATCATGCGCCTCGTGCGGATGCTGGCACAAAACATAGGCGTTCCGGCTTTCGATGCGCGTCACCACGCCATGGTCGGACAAATGTTTCAACGCGCGGTACACCGTGGGCGGGGCTATGGCATGACCCAGTTTTTTGGCCAGCACGGGAATGATGTCATAGGCCGATAACGGTTTGTCGCTGGCAGCCAGCACCTCGCGCACATGGGTTTCGTTGACGCCCATCGCGCAGTCCGCGCCGTGGCGGCATTCCGGCGCGTGTTTTTTCGCCTTGGCCATCTATCCCTCCCGCGTTTCGAAATCGATGCGCGGGTCGGTCAGCATATAGGCGACGTCGCCCAGAATATTCATCACCAGCCCCAGCAAGGTAAAAACATACAATGTACCGAACATCACCGGATAATCGCGGTTGATGGCCGATTCAAACCCCAAAAGCCCCATGCCGTCGAGCGAGAAAATAACCTCGATCAGCAACGACCCCGTGAATAAAATGGAAATAAACGCGCTGGGAAATCCGGCGATCACGATTAACATCGCGTTGCGGAACACATGGCCGTACAGAACGCGGGTTTCGGTCAAACCCTTGGCGCGCGCGGTCAAAACATATTGCTTGTTAATTTCATCGAGAAACGAATTTTTCGTCAGCATCGTCAGGCTGGCGAAACCGCCGATCACCATCGCCGTGACGGGCAGGGCGATATGCCAGAAATAATCGACGATGCGATGCGGCCAATCCATATCATGCCAATTGTCGGATACCAATCCGCGCAGCGGGAACCATTGCAAATAACGTCCGCCCGCGAACACGACGATCAGAAGAACGGCGAACAAAAAACTGGGTATGGCGTAACCGGCGATAATCGCCGCGCTCGACCATATATCGAACGGCGTGCCGTCCTTGACGGCCTTGCGAATGCCCAACGGGATGGAAATCAGATAGACAAGCAGCGTCGTCCACAGCCCCAGCGAAATCGACACCGGCATCTTGCTGACGACCAGACGAAACACGCTTTCGTCGCGGAAATAGGATTTGCCGAAATCGAAATGCAGGTAGTTGTTCATCATGATCAGAAAACGTTCGTATAGCGGTTTGTCGAATCCGAACTGGTGTTCCAGCTCCTTGATCAATTCCGGATCGACGCCTTCCGCGCCGGGATAACGCGACGTCACGCCGCTGTCGGCCATTTGCGCCATCTGTCCCGCCGGCGCCGCCGTATCGCCGCCGCCCGACCCGCCGAACCGCGCGGTGGCCGACACCCCCGTGCCGTGCAATTTGGCGACAATCTGTTCGATAGGCCCGCCGGGCGCCGCCTGAATAATGCAGAAATTCAAAACCATAATGCCGAACAATGTCGGTATGATCAAAAGCAGGCGGCGCAGGAAATAGGCAAGCATGGAAAAGCCCCGGACAGCGAAGCCCCCAGTCTACAAACCGCGGCGATGAAAAGCTATAACCTATCCGGGGCCTGCAACCGGCAGGTGTCGAACACCTGTTTCATGTCGAAATCCGACAAATAATCCTTTTGCATGCGGAAACTGTCGGCCCTCGTCTGGCCGCTGTCGACATAATCGAACAATACCTGCAAATACCGGCCTTCGTCCGCCCCGCCATATAAACGATGCGCGCGCCGCCGCAGGCCCTGCATGGCTATCTTCAGCGTGTCGCGCGCGATGTCGCCGACGCTGCGCCCGGCGATTTCGGCGTTGAATCCCAATCGCGGCGCGTCGCGGCGGAATTGGGCAATATCGCCCGGCGTCCATCCCCGGATCAGGTTCCACGCGCTTTCCAACGCGGTTTTATCGTACACAATCCCGGTCCAATAAGCCGTTAACGCCAACACCATTTCCCAAGGCCCGGCATCCGCGCCTTGCATGACAATGCCGTTATTCAGGGTGACCTCGGCCATTGTCTCGCGCAGATGCGCCTGCCAATCGCCGGACGTAACGCCGGATGGAATCTGGTCGCGGAACGAACGGCCCTGCGCGCCGACGCACCGGCCTTCGCGTTGCGCATACAGCATGGGTTGTTCCGCGACCCATTCGGCGAAAGATTGATACCCGAAACCGTCGGCGAATACGCGCGCCAGCAAGGCGTCTTCGCGGGTTTCGGCCTGAACGCGCCGGGCCATATGCGCGCTGTGGCTGTCGGTGATCGCGCCTTCGACGAAAGGCGAATTGGCGAACAACGCCGTGGCGACGGGTTGCAACGCCGTGGTGACGCGGAATTTGCGCACCATGTCGGCTTCGTCCGTATAGTTCAATTCGACCTGCGTGGCGCAGCTGCGCCGCCTGTCGTTCAGCGAAGGCTGATCCAACGCCTCCTCCATAACGCGAAAACGCGCGCCGGGCGGGTCGGCGCAGTCTTCGGGCTTCGCCGTCGGATGAAACCCCATGCCCAGAAATCCGATATCCATCGCCGCGCCGACCTGATTCATCTCGATCAATATCGTATCCAGATCGGCCGCGGTTTCGTGCAAGGTCGACGCCTCGGTACAGCAAATGCGCAAACGCATGCCTTCCTCCAGCCGCAGCACGGACATGCCGCGGCGGATGCCGATGGTGACATTGTCTTCGATCATGGGGCGCCAGCCGAACGCATGCATCCCCGCCATGAAATCCAGCAATCCCTGCGCCTCGTCATACCCGACCGGCCCCTGTGTCGATAAACGATAGGGAAACGCCTCGACGGCGCAGCGAATGCGGGTCTGGCCGGCAGGCGTTGCCGCCGCCCCCAGCAACGATGCCAGCGCGCCCATATCCGTAATGGTGTCGGCATCCGGCGCGGGCAGGGGGGTCGAAGGTGCTTGCAAAGGCATGAAGACTCGCCGCAGGTGAAAAAATAATATGGAATAATCCGCCGCAAGCCGTTAAAAATGCCAAAAAACAAGGCCTATGCCGGTGTGCAAAAAACAAAATCGGGCGA
>JAGWIK010000040.1 GCA_028866275.1 Alphaproteobacteria bacterium | reverse complement strand
TCAGCCGCGTCATGTCATTGGCGCGCAATGTCATGCATGAACTGACCGAAATGGCCCGCGAAAACAAGGGCGGCGGCACAGTCGCCACCAGTTTCTCTCCCGACGATATCGACGCCATGCTGGCCGAACCGGCAGAATCGGCAGCCGCCGATATGGCCGGACGCCACGACATGGAAATCGCCGGTGGAGAAATGGCCCGTCAGGCCATGTTCGCAGGGCCGGTCGGCGGCGTAGGCCTTGATCCGGCGCTGGCCGGGCGTTTCGAACTGATGACAAAGAAGATGGATATGTTGCTGGAATCCATCGCCGACAATACCGAAAACACGCGCAGGCTGAACGATCTGATCGGTTTCGGGCCGCGCATGAAGGAAATCAGCGAGAAAACGCTGGATGAAATCAGGCACATGTCGACCCAGAGCGTCGAACAGCACCGCCTGCTGCAATCTCTGGCCAGCCAGATATCCGAATCGCGTGAAGTGGCCATCGGCAGCGGACGTCACCTTAGCGAGATTAAGGAAAATTTTACAAAGTTAAGCAAAAGTTCGGGAGTGGTCGAACTGATCGCCAGCAGTATCGGCGGGCAGACGGCCCTGCTCGAGGCGTTGATCGAGGAAGTGCGGCGATCGCAGCAGGGACTTGCCGTTATCAACAAAAGCATTCTGGAAAGACGGTAGCATCCGCGATAGGATGCGCTCGCGGATAGGGAAAGATTCTTTCGCCTGACAGACAAGGGATAACCGGACAAAAATGGCCAGCGCGAACGCCCAGACAACGAATTCGGACACGACGCCATCCGGCGCGACGACGGTTCTGCATCCGGACTCCGGCGGCAATTATGCCATCAACGGCGTCAGCCGGAACGATATTCAACGCGTCGACATTTCCGACATCGATTTATTGATCACGCTTAAAAACGGCAACCATTACCTCATCCCCGGCGGCGGCATCGCCGCGATGAGCGATCACCCCCCCAACATCGCCTTTGCCGACGGCACGACCTCGGCGGCTGACATGCTCAGCGAAACCGGCGCGGCGCTCGACCTTGCCGTTTCCACCCCTATGCCGGCGAGCTTCAAAATCCAAGGCGCGCAGGAAGGCGGCACGAACGGCAAAGAACAGGAGCTGGCCCAGCGCATCCACAAGCTGGAAGAAAAACTTCACCAGCAGCAACAAAAAATAGAACAGCAGCAAAAGCAGCTGGAGCACCAGAAACAGCAAGCAACCTGCACCACGGACGACAAGAACAACGCCCACGGGAACGGCAAAGACCTGCATTGCAAACCTGAAAACGATCATAATCAGGTCGCACCGCTGAACACCAATACGTCGAACGGCATCGAGCAGATGGTGCAGAATCTGCAGAAAATCGAAGACCAGCTGCATAACAAGGATTTTGACTACGTCCCGCCGCATCAATATGCCCCGCCGCCGCTGGCCCCTACGCCGCCGCCGGGCGTGCCGCCACCTATCAGCCTGACGCCGATCATTACGCTTTTCATGGGCAATGTTGTCGGCACCACTGAAACGACGGTCGGCAGTGTCAACTATTTTTACGGCGGCGGCGGCGCCACCGGCTCCGATGCCAGCGCCCAGATAGGCCCCCGCAATGCGTTGCAATGGTCGGCGGCGACAATCACCGGCGACAACAATACCGATGTGATCTATGCCGAAGGCTCGCCCTCGCTTGGCAACACATTTTCGCCCACGAACAACGCGGCGATCTCCGGCAGCACGGTCTATTACGCCAAGCAATTTTTGCTTAACGTCGCCGGCTATTTCACGACTGTAAACGACGTCACGATCAAGGGCGTCCCATCCGGCGTCAGCATCGTCGGCGCGACCAACGAAGGCGGTGGCGTCTGGACATTGCCTTCCGTCGATATCACCAAACAGAACCCGTTCACAATCGTATACAACACCGATGCCACCGGGACCTTTACCCTCGAATTCGACGTATCGGGCACCAGCACCCGCGGTGCCACCTTCAACAGCGTGCAAACCGTCGAATTTCAATATGCGGGCGTCACCAATTCCAGTCAGGTAACCGACCCTACCCTTGTCTATGACGCGGGCGGATATACCAAGGAAATTTACGTCCTGCCCACGCTCGACCAACCCAATATCATCACCGCGGGCGATGGCAACGACACAGTCTATGGCAGCCAAAGCAACGACACCATTACGCTGGGCAACGGCAACGACACCGTCGTCGAAGGCAACGGCAACAGCACCATCACGGTGGGCGACGGCATCGATACCATCACCGCCGGCGACGGCAATAACACGGTGGTCGTGGGCGCGGGTTACGACACCCTTACGCTGGGCAACGGGAATAACAGCATCACGACCGGCGGCGGCGGCGGGGTTATCAGCCTCGGCACCGGCAACAACACCCTCACCGTCAACAGCGCATCGGGCAGCACCAACGGCTATACCATCAACGCGACGGGCGGCGGCACCACGACCATTAACGGCGGCGACGACAGCTATGCCATCACTACGGCCACGGGCGTCGATAATTTCACGCTTGGCGCGGGCAACGACACCATCACGACATCGGGCGGCGGCGGCACGATCAGCACGGGTTCGGGCAACCAGACCTTCAATCTCAACACCGCGTCGGGCAGCAAGGACAATTACCGCCTGACGACGACGGGAACCGGCACAACCCGCGTTACGGCGGGCGACGGCAATTACACCATCATCGCCGGCAATTCCGGCGCCAGCACCATCTCCATCGGCAGCGGCACCAGCAGCATCACCGCGACGACGGGCACGGGCCTTGTCAGCATCGCCACCGGCAACGGTAATATGACCATCGCCGCCGGTGCGGGCGCGGGCGACAATGTCGTCGTCGGCACAGATGCCGCGGTGGCCAATACCGTCGCGGTTTCCGTCGGCGACGGCGCGGGCGACAGCATCACAACCGACGGCAGTTCGGGCAGCACCGGCACGCTTGCCATCGGCAGTGGCGCGGGCGACACGATCACCGCCGATTCCGGCAGCTACACCATAACGGTCGGCGGTAGCAACGGCACGACCAATACCATGACGCTGGCCAGCGGCGCGAACGACACGGTCACCGCCGGTAACGGCAATAACACGCTTTATATCGGCAGCAGCACCAGCGGCACGGATACCATCACGCTGGGCAACGGCAACAACACCGTCTATGTCGGCACGGGAACCAATTCGATTTCGGCGGGAACCGGCAACAATATCCTGAATTTCAGCAACATCACCACGGCACTGACGATCGATTTCGGCACGACCGGAACCAGCACGGCGACGGGCACCGGCGTCAGCGACAGCTTCACCGGTTTCGCCACCATATACGGCACCAATTACGGCGACACCATTACGCTCAATACCGGCAACCTGACCGTCTATGCCGGCAGCGGCAACGATACCATCACGCTGGGCAGCGGCACCGACATCGTCTATGCCGGGAATGGCAACAATACCATCACGGGTAGAAATTCGACAACGGCGACTGGTAATTACCTGTATGGTGGAACCGGCAACAATACATTTACTAATCCGGACGCAGGCACCACGTATGATGGCACGAACGGAGTCAATCTGACTTTGGTTGCTAATAATACGGCCTATACTTACACGGATTCATCATCGACGAATCCCTTCGTCCCCGGAAGCACGGCAACAGTCACCAATGCCGTTCTTGATTCATATACAGATCCCGTTAACGGTGCCACCAGCAGTATTATTTATTCCTATGCTAGCGGCGTAGCGACGATAAACGTTGATCTAGGCGTTCAGCTTAACAAAATCGATTATTCACACGATACCAGCGGGCTGACTATAGACCTCGCCATTGGTGAAGGGCTTGGCACGGGCGGCACGGCCAGCGGGTCGACATATGCATTCACACCGACCAATGGCTACAATTCCATCAACGACATCTGGGTCGGCAGCTACTCAGGCAGCACAGGCAATATCCTTACCCCGTCCTATTCTGATACGCTGCTGGTCGGCAACACTTCGCACGACACTTTTATCGACACCAACACCCTAAGCACACAGACGGTTATCCTCGTTGGCGGCGGGACAAACGGAACCGGCGCCGACGTTTTTGATATGGGCGCCGCCCACGAAATAGTTATCGAAAACAACGGCGGGAACGGCCAATTATATTACAATAACTCCCCCGCCGGAATCGTCGTCAATCTGGATAGTTCCAGCCATACTTTCAGCAACACTCTTTATTCTTCTCCCATCACGGTTGCCGCATATAGCGGGTCGAATTGGGGTGCCGACGCAGCGAATAGCGATCTCTCATGGTCAACGGGTGATTACTATGTTCCTGTGTCCGGGACGAGCAGCACTATTAATCAAGTCGTCGGAAGTTATAATTCGAATAATCTCGTCTATGGTGGCAGCAATTTCCTTTATTACTATAATGCCAATCCATGGAGTAATGTCAGCGACTATATTTACTTCGGATCTGGGGGAGGACTTTATAGCTTCAGCTGGGGCAATGATGTTGTTGTCGGCCATGCTGGATCAGAAAATGTTTTCAACACAAATTCCAATTTTAATGTTTATGTTATCTTGGACAAGGCGCTTGATCCAAGAACACAGGACGCTGGCGTCAACCTTGCCTCCGGCGGCACAACTTACGATGGCTTCGCTTACGGATGGAACAACGCTGCCAGCGCAGGCTCCAATTACACGCTGCTAAGCAACATGGAATATGTTCTTGGGGGCGGCGGAAATACATATGTCGTCGGCGACAACAATGGAGATCAGATCAACGCCAGAACAGGATCGAACACCATTATTTTGGGCGACGGCATCAATATCGTCACTGCTATTCAAGGCACGGATACCATAACCAGTGCCGCTGGCAATCCCATCGGAACAAACACGCTGAATTTTGAAACCAACAACGATTCATACAGCGGTGTTATGGGTGGCTGGAGCGGCAGTGGCGCGAATACATCGGTTGAAGCCTTTCTCAATTATTCCGGCACATCGACGCAAAGCACGTTTTTCGGCGCGGGTGGCGACGCCACGGCCTTTTTCGGCAACTCGGCATTAGCTTCAGCCTATCAGGCGCGCACGGGAACAAGCGGTTATTCCTATGACAGCGTGCAGGCCGGGATTATATCCACCCTTAACGGCAGCGATTATTCCAGCAATACAGCCAACAGCGCGACGACGCACAGCACCTTTGTTTACGACAATGTCTATTCAGGGGCGGCCAATATCATCGGCCATGCCGGCGGCGATATCTTTATCGACAATATCGGCACGGCCGCGGAAAGTTTCAACGGCAGCGCGGATAATAGCAACGTCTATTACCTGACGGGCTCGCAAATCCCCGATGTAACCGTCACCGGCGGCGGCACCGGCGTTCTGGACATCCTGCGCATCGAAGGCGGTACGCCGACGAATTTGTCGACGCTGGTCGGCGACTCCGCCCAATTCACCGGCATCGACGTTGTCGACCTGCGCAGCGGCACCGATACCGTGACGACGTCCAGCACAACCATCACGATGGGCGCCGGATCGACGGCGCAGTCAAACGCCTATACGCTCAGCGACGCCAATATGGAAAGCCTGACGCATGTGACATCGGGCGGCAGCGCGACGATCATCCTCAAACTCGACAGCGGCGACACTTTCACGGCATCGACCACAGCCCCGGCGGGCGATACGGCGACGGTCACACACAGCAGTTCGGCCTATTTCGGCGACATTTACACCTATACCAATACGACGACGCACACCACGACGACGGTTGACATTCATTACGGTACGGGCTGATTTATCTCCATGCACCTGCCCTCCTCCACCCTGTCCGCGCTTGGCGCGCTGGCCGCCGACGATGATGGCGACGCCGAAACCGCAACCGGACTCGGCTGGCATCATGCCGTGCGGTTGCTGCTGGGCGCGGTCGGGTATCAGGACGACGTCGCCGCCGCGACCACACCGCAACAACTGGCAAAATTGCTGCGCGGGCGCGGCTTTGCCCTGACCGAATCCAAACCGGTCAACGGCATCATTCCCACCGAAGAAGACACCGTCGGCTGCCTCGCCGGCTTGGAAAACGGCAATTGGCTGGCGATTCTGGGTGCCGAAGAACCCGTTATCCTGACCGCCGCGGGCGATGCCGCCATGCCTTTCGCCTTCGCCGACCGGCACGACGTCGTCAGCGTATGGGTTTTAACCGAACGCATTATCAATATGGGTTCGGCGGTGCCGTTTTTGCGGCGATACAAAGGCTATTTCCTCGACCTGTTCGTCGCCGCGATCATCGTCAATACTTTTGCGCTGGTTCTGCCGCTGTTCAGCAGCTTCGTGTACGACAAGATTCTGGGCAACGGCATCTTCGACACGCTGTGGGCGTTGATCATCGGCATCATGATCGTGGCCGGCATAGAATTTTGCGTGCGCGCGGTGCGCATCGCCGTGGCCGAACGTTTCGCCGTGGGCAGCGAGGTCGAAATCGACCACGCCACATTCCATAATCTGCTCAATATGCCCGCCAACCGCATGCCCGGCATCGGCGGCCTTTTGGAAAAATACAAACAAATATTGTCTTTCCGCGACTTCCTGTCCTCGTCCTATCTGCTGGCCGTCGCCGACGTGCCCTTTCTTGTTTTGTTTCTGACCACGATCGCCATCGTGGCCGGGCCTTTGGTTTTCATTCCCCTGACATGCGGCATTCTGCTCCTGCTGGCCAGCATCCTGACCACGGCCCCCGTTCTCGCCTATGACCGGCAGGCGCGCGCCGCCAGCGAAAAACGTTTCGGCCTGATGACGGATTTATTGTCATCGCGCGAAGCCGTGATCGGCAGCGCCCTGCGCAACCGTCTGGGCGAACGCTGGCGGCAATCGAGCGTCACGGCGGTGCTGGCCGCCAGCAAGGTTCGATACTGGCGCGGCATAGGCGCGACCGTCGCCAACAGCATTTCCTATATATCCTTCGTTTTCGTGCTGGCGGGCGGCGTCTATATGGTCGAAGGCCATTCATTGACATCGGGCGGATTGCTGGCGGCGTCGATGCTGTCGTCGCGCACGATGGGCGTGTTCGCGTCTTTTGTCACGCTGACGCTGCGTTACCGTGAATTCCGCACGGCGTTGCGCGAATTGAACCAGCTTGTGCCGATGTCGGCCACCAAGATCACGCGGTCGCACGGCCGCCTGCACGGTCAGGTGCGGTTCGACAAAGTGACATGCCGGTTGCGCGCGGGCGACACGCCGGTTCTGGCCGACATATCGCTGAACATCAATCCCGGTGAAATCGTCGGCATCGCCGGCGCGCCGGGCGCGGGCAAAACGACGTTGATGCGGCTGGTGGCCGGCGTGCTGACGCCCGACGAAGGCCGCATCCTGATCGACAACATCCCCATCGATCAATTATCCGCCGACGATATTTCGCAAAATATCGGCTTCAAGCCACAGGATCTATGCCTGCTCGACGGCACGGTCGAAGACAATGTGCGCGCCGGACGCCCGCCGATGACGGCCGAAGCGCGGCGCGAGGTTCTGCTGGCGTCGGGTCTGGCGCGCGTGTTCGATGAAGGCGCGATTCATTGGGAAACCGATGTCGGCGTGCGCGGCACGCAATTGTCGGGCGGGCAACGGCAATTGGTGGCGATGGCGCGCACCCTTCTGGGGCGGCCCGCCGTTTTGCTGCTGGACGAACCGACCAACGGGCTGGACGCCGCGCTGGAACTCCATCTGGCGCGCCAATTGGCAGCAATGCGCGGCCATGCCACCGTTCTGGTCAGTTCGCACAGCCGCAACATTCTGTCGGCCTGCGACCGCATTATCGTGGTCGGCCAATCGCGCATTCTGGCCGACGGCCCGCGCGATCAGGTTATGCCGGCCTAAAGCCCGCGCGATCAACCCACGAATGCCGGATAGTCAGCGGCGCGGGGGATTATTTCCAATAGCGCATCACTCAATGACGCCCCCATCAAAAGACAATTTCCAAATATTTCTGAACTTTCTGGAATGCTTTAAGCCAGACGTTTATTAGGGAAAACGGCACTTTCTGGTGCCGTGCGGAACTGTCTGAAGCTGTAAGATGGCGGGCGGCATGAGACTCCATTAGTCGGCACTATGATATAGCAAACTGCCAATTAACTCTTCTATGTCCTTTTGGGCATGCTCAATAGGTTGTGTATAATTAGATGAAAAATCTGGCTTGCGACCGTTGATTTCTGCTTGGAGCAGCGCTTCTGACACGTTCAGCAGAATTTGAATAATGGCATCTATATCATCATTCTTGACCGCTTTATAAAGTTCTTCGCGTTCAGAATTAGACATGATTTGACTATGAGCGTATATTTTATCCCTTAGTGGCTTAATCTTCTCCCAGATTTTTTTTGCATTTTTAATTTCTGCTCTAATGGCTTTAAGACCATCCGCATCTAATTCGGATGCCTGTTTAATATATTCGTCTAGACCTTCAAACTCTCCAGCCGATTCTACTTTTCGTTTTCTGAGTTCATCCTTACTAAAATGCGCTATTTCCTCATGTGCGGACTTTATAGTTTTATCGACATTGAAGGCCTGGCCATCATTATCGAATATTTTACCGAGAAAAATGATGGTTGTCTGAACTGAAGAATATCTGAGATCAAGCCAAAATCTTGGGGCTTTATTGAGCGCTGCTAGAATTGCTTCATCTTTTGCGGCTCTATTATTTAAATGAACATGGTGATGCCATGTTCTTGCGGCAAAGGCGACGTTTTGTGAGAATTCCTTGTAATGTCTTTTGTATTCGGTGTTGCCGAGCATATCGGGATCAGTAATTGGTAGAAAACGCAGATTTGCGGTTAAAAGTATTCATCTCTCTATCCCTCTATACACGCCCCCTCTGAGCATAATCAGAATCTTGCCGGAGGTGCAACCATCTCTGTGCTGAATTCTACACGAAATATAGCGCGAGCCGGTCAACCAATAGGCTGTCTGAAATCAATCTCTGTTACAGGTTTTTTCCTGCTAAATAGCGGAAAAACAACAAGGTCAAAACCTGTTATAACCTATTGTTTTTATTAAATAAATGGCGGAGACGGAGGGATTCGAACCCTCGATACATCTTTTCAAACGTATAACGGTTTAGCAAACCGCCGCCTTCAGCCACTCGGCCACGTCTCCAACCCTTTGAAATTAAACAATTCACCCAACGTCGCGCAAGCCCAAAAACACAAAA